>CAZAJG010000025.1:40142-63020 GCA_964485405.1 uncultured Owenweeksia sp.
TCACAATTATAAATGCTTCTACCAGTGTAACAGGACACAATGCCAGTATAGGTGTACGTTTAGTAGAACAATGCAATACGGGTACTCCTCACATAATTACCGGTAATACCTCTAACTTTCCTTTTTTCGCTAATTACGCTGAGAGTAAAAGTGCCAGTGCGGTTATGGTATATTCTTCAGCTGTTACGGCAGGAGTTTATGATATGACAGTCTGGTTGGACGTACTAAACGACAATGCTAAGTTTAACGATACGATTAGAAGGACCCTTATTGTAACTCCTACTGCAGCTATTCCCTATTTTAACGACTTTGATGCTTGTAGCCCAGATTTTACGGGAATTTCGGGAGTTTTAGATTGGGAGAACGCAAGCCCGAATAAAACCAATATTTCTAGCGCCTACAGTGGCCAAAACTGTTGGATTACCAACGCTACGGAAAATCCAATAACCGGTGCACAAGAGATTCTACTCACGCCAACTTTTTCAGGTTTTGACACGATTTACGAAGCTGAACTCAGGTTCTGGCATAATCACGACTTTGGCAACGGATATGGTGTGGTACAATATAGAGACCAAGGAACTTGGATTGATCTGGCTAATAATACTTCCTCAAGTTCTTACAATTGGAATACCACCTTCAACAACATATATGGAGGGCAAGCATTTTCAGGTAAGTCTAACCAATGGATTTTTTCGTCCATTCGCTTGAGCAACCTCAATCAAAAGCAAGGAAATACTCGTTTTAGATTTTTATTCTATGGCGACTCATCAGCCGAGGGTTGGGCTATCGACAACTTTGAAATCCATGTTCCGCCTCAAAACTCAGCTGCTCCTATGTTTGCAACAGCTTCCGGGTTCCCTGCTCTTGGGACTAATAATCTATCCGTTAACGTACAAAATACGGGTGGCGCCCCACTCCAAGAAGTTAATATTACGGTTGACGTAAATGGAAACAACATTGTCACAAATCAGTACCACAATTTTAGTTCACCTCTATTTAGTGGTAAATCAATGAATATTCCCATTAGCTCTCCCGTTAATTTCAACACTGGAATCAACACCATTGAAGTAATTACATCAGATCCAAATTCCAGAATGGATAACTTTACTCTCGATGATACATTGATAATGACTATCTCGGTTTTACCCCTAATAGATACAGTGCCTTATTGTACCGATTTGGAAAGTAATCAGAGCTTTGTTGGATATAGTTCTTCTGGAGGAATAGATAGTGTATGGAAGTATGGTAGTCTTAATGACAAAGTTCTAATTAACTCCCCTTACAGTGGTAGTAAAGCTTGGTATACTTCAGATTCCGCTTACGGCCCTTTACAAGATCAATATTTGTTTACACCCTATTTTAAAGTACAAGTATATAAGTGTTATAACTTTAGTTTTTACCATTGGTTTGACACGGAATATAACCTGGATGGAGGCACGATAGACTACACCACAGATAAAGGTACCACCTGGCATACTTTAGGCAGCATTTCAGATACTACTTGGTTTAACACGCCTTTTATACAGTCGCTTGATGCAGTTAAATCGGGATGGTCTGGAAGCTCTATGGGCTGGGAGAAAGCACAAAAGATTGTCAAGTTTCTGAAAGACGGAGATGTTCAATTCCGTTTTCGCTTTGGCAGCAATAGCACCATTCATAAAGAAGGCTGGGCGATTGACGATATATGTTTCGAAGAAGTGGCAGGAGCTTGCAGCTTTATTGGGATAAATGAAAATAGGCTTACGAATAACGACCTAAATCTATTCCCAAACCCAAGTAGTGATAAAATCACCTTGCGTTATTCCGGCTTAAATAATGGTAAGGCTGAGATTAAAGTATATGACGGCACTGGAAAACTGGTTATTTTCCGAGATGCAGCAAGCTTATCCAACACAGATATTGAAATAGATATTTCAAATCTTCCTGTGGGTATTTACACAGTAAGACTAAACTTTCAAAATAAATCAGAACCTGCCACAAAGCGATTCCAAAAGCTTTAAAAAACAAAAAGCCCTCCAAATTGGAGGGCTTTTGTTTTCAAAGAAATTCAAAAAAATTTTAATCTGCTTGCACATTAACTGCGTTTAATCCTTTTTTTCCTTCTTTAATTTCGAAAGTCACTTCGTCTCCTTCTCTTACTTCATGGTTTAATCCAGATACATGTACGAAAATGTCTTCCTGAGTTTCGGTGTTCTTAATAAATCCGTATCCTTTTGATTCGTTAAAAAACTTAATTACTCCTTTTGGCATAACTTAAAATTGTGATAAAATAATAAAGCGCAAAGTTAAAATAATAACAATCACGTTTTTGCCAAGTATCGGGAAATCAAAAATTTAACCTTTAGTTAACAATCTCTACACCTTTCCAAAAAGCTACATGACCTTCAATATGATTGGCAAGCGCTTTGGTTTGCGGATAATACCAAGCGGCATCCGTATTAACATCCCCATCTACTTCTACACTGTAGTAACTGGCTTCCCCTTTCCATGGGCAAGTGGTATGGGTTTCACTTTTTTTTAGAAACTCCTTTTTTACAGAGTTGGCTGGGAAATAATGATTGTTTTCTACAATAATAGTCTCATCACTTTCCGCAATTATTGTGTTGTTCCAGATTGCTTTCATAATATTAATCTTATACCTCCAAAGCTAAAGTTTTCCTAGCAGGCATTGGATCAACATTCACTATTGGATAATTGTCAAAAAAAAATCCCCCGATCAAATCGGGGGATTAATTCAGTTCTTTAGAAACATATATTCATGTCCTGAAGGAGATTTCTTGACCTCCAAACTCTTGGAGTAATTCAATAAAAATTGAACAGTTTCTTTCCTGGGCTTGCATTGAGCCTCAGGTATGTTCTTTACAGTAGTAGTACTTCCCATAGGCAGGATTTAAAGTTTTACTTTTAAGTAACGCCTACCTTTAACTCATATTGCATCCCATAAAACTTATTGCAGCAAACTCACATGGTTTTTTTCCATTAGCTTTCTTAAGTTGATTAGAGCATACCGCATTCTACCAAGAGCAGTATTGATACTCACACCAGTTTGTTCCGCAATATCCTTGAAACTTAAGTCTGAGAAATGTCTCAACTTTAAAACTTCTCTTTGCTCCTCCGGCAACTCCTCAATTAACTTGTGTAAGTCACTTTCAATCTGGCTTTTGATGATATTTGCTTCTACATTAAGCCTGGGATCTTTGATAATATTGAATACATCAAATTCGTTTGATGGGCTCATCGTAGGCATACGTTTTTGTTTTCTGAAATGATCGATAACCAAATTATGTGCAATTCTTACAGCCCACTGTAAAAATTTGCCTTCTTCGTTATACTTGCCTTTTTTGAGTGTATTGATAACCTTTACGAAAGTATCTTGAAATACATCATTCGCTAAATCTTCATCTTGAATCCTTACGATGATATAAGAAAATATTCTCTGCTGATGCTTTTTGATCAAAAACTCCAGTGCAGACTCTTTTCCGGTTAAGTAAATTTTTATTAATTCACTATCGCTGTGCTTTGAGTAATCCATAATCTACCTGAATTTTGGGTTAGTACCTAAAAAATTAAATTGTCAAGTAGATCTATGCTATAAGCGATTCGTTTTAATTAGAAATTAGTGCTGAATTCTTTCCAGCAAAATCAAATATATAAATTTTTATTTCAACAAACCAAACTTTCTATTGTTTAATACTTTTGCATTCCCTCAGATTTAGAATTAGATGCCTGACAAAATAGAAGAACTAGACCCTAGAAAACATATTATTATTAAAGGAGCTAAGGTCCACAACTTAAAAAATATTGATGTTGCCATTCCACATAAAAAGCTAACCGTAATTACAGGTTTAAGTGGATCCGGAAAATCATCCTTAGCTTTTGATACACTTTATGCAGAAGGACAAAGAAGATACGTAGAAAGTCTCTCTTCCTACGCCAGACAATTTTTGGGCCGATTGGACAAACCTGATGTTGAATATATAAAAGGTGTATCTCCAGCAGTAGCTATAGAGCAAAAAGTAATCTCACGGAATCCTCGATCTACAGTAGGTACAAGCACAGAGATTTACGATTACTTAAAGGTTTTATTCGCTCGAATCGGAAAAACAATCAGCCCTGTAAGTGGTAAAGAAGTAAAAAGGCACGAGCTTAAAGATGTTGTTGAACATATTAAGAGCTTTGATCCCGATACGCGAATCATGATCAAGTGCCCTCTTCTACTCCACGATAGGAAACTAGAAGCTCAACTCAATATTTTAGAGCAACAGGGCTACTCCAGAGTTTCAGTAAACGGTGATATTTCAAGGATTGATGAGATCGATGCTAAAAGCTTAAATGAAAAAAAGGATACCCTCGAAATAGTAATAGATCGAATCACAGCAGATCTAAGTACAGACGAGAATCAAAACCGCTTAGCCGATTCGATACAAACCGCCTTTTTTGAAGGAAGAGGAGTTTGTAGAATTTTAAATGCCTCAACAGATACCGAAAAAGAATTCTCTAACCGCTTTGATGAAGATGGAATGGAATTCGAAGAACCAAGTGTGCATCTATTTAGCTTTAACAACCCCTTTGGGGCTTGTCCTAAATGTGAAGGCTTTGGGCAAGTAATAGGTATTGATGAAGATCTGGTTCTCCCAGACACTAGCCTGTCCGTTTACGAAGATGTGGTGGTGGCCTGGAAAGGAGAGAAAATGCAAGAGTGGAAGGAGGATTTTATTGCAGGCGCAGTAGCAGAAAAATTCCCCATTCATCGCCCCTATTTTGAATTAACAGATAAGGAGAAGAATACGCTCTGGAATGGAGGGAAAGGTTTTAAAGGCATCCATCAGTTCTTTAAATACATTGAATCTAAAAGCTACAAGATCCAATACCGCGTAATGCTTTCTCGCTATCGTGGTAAAACAGTTTGCTCCGAATGCTCTGGTGCTCGATTGCGAAAGGAATCGAACTATGTAAAGATTGGAAACAAATCCATCACCGATCTGGTGCTTATGCCAATCGATAAATTGTCTAGCTTTTTTAATACGCTTGAACTCAACACCTATGATCAAGAAATTGGGAAAAGACTGCTCATTGAGATTAACAACAGAATTAACTATTTAAAGCAGGTAGGATTAGGTTACCTCACCCTAAACCGAGTAAGCAATACACTTTCGGGAGGAGAGTCTCAAAGAATAAACCTCGCAACCTCCATTGGTAGTGCTTTGGTTGGATCTACTTATATATTAGACGAGCCAAGTATTGGATTGCATCAAAGAGACACGGAAACACTCATTAGCGTTATCAAAAACCTAAGAGATATTGGTAATACCGTAATTGTTGTGGAGCATGATGAAGATATGATGCTTCAAAGCGATCAGATCATAGACATTGGGCCAGATGCAGGTTCTAATGGCGGTAAAGTTGTTTTTTCTGGTAAGCCAAACGAAATGACTGAGGTAGAAAGCCATACCGCACGATACTTAAATGGTGAAGAAGAAATAGCTGTTCCTACAGAACGAAAAGAAGCCCGTAAATTCATTCAGATTGTTGGAGCCCGTGAGAACAACCTCAAAAATGTAAATGTGGATATCCCACTTCACAGTTTAACGGTTATAACAGGTGTTAGTGGTTCGGGCAAGAGCTCGCTTGTAAAAAAAGTGCTCTACCCTGCCCTCAGGAAAAAGCTTGGTGGTTATGGCGATAAGACGGGAAAACATACATCTATTGAGGGAGATTGGGACAAGATTACAGCGGTAGAGTTTGTAGATCAAAACCCTATTGGCAAAAGCAGCCGTAGCAATCCGGTTACCTACATCAAAGCCTACGATGATATTCGCTCTCTATTTGCAAGTCAGGCACTCGCAAAAGCACGGAGTTTTAAGTCTGGGCATTTTTCTTTTAATGTAGATGGTGGTAGATGTGACAAATGCCAAGGAGAAGGCGAAATCACAATTGAAATGCAGTTTATGGCAGACGTGCATTTAAAGTGTGACGAATGCGATGGAAGAAGGTTCAAACAGGAAATACTGGATGTGAAATTTCACGAGAAAAACATCTTTGATCTTTTGGAGATGACCATTGATGACGCCATTCTTTTCTTTAATGAACATGCTCAAGGAAAAATATCATCCAAGCTCCAAGTTTTACAAGATGTAGGGCTCGGTTATGTTACTCTAGGTCAATCCAGCAGCACTTTATCAGGTGGTGAAGCACAACGAATTAAGCTGGCTACTTTTTTAGGAAAAGGGAAGGATGAACAACACAATCTATTCATCTTTGATGAGCCTACTACAGGCTTACATTTTCACGATATAAAGAAGCTCTTAAAGTCATTCAACGCATTGATTAAAAAAGGACATTCCATCGTAGTCATCGAACATCACCCAGATGTAATGAAATGTGCAGATTGGATTATTGATTTAGGTCCAGAGGGGGGAAATGAAGGCGGCAACCTAGTATATCAAGGCGTACCAGAAGGATTACTAGAGGTAAAGGAAAGTTATACGGCTAAGTATTTAGCAGAGAAATTAGGTGTAAACCAAAGCGTTTAAGCTTTTTTATCACCATCAAAAAGGGAAGCTAAAATAGTACGCAACCCTTTTACACAGAAAAAGGCAGCTGTAAGCATAAGCACTATGCTTATGGCTAGCCAAACGTAATTACCTTTATGATAAGCAGGTATTCCCAACCAAGTTAGTAATGCTGGTCCCATAAAAATGAACGGAAACCCTACTGCCATAAAACGAATTCCTTTGAGGAATTTTTCTCTATCTGTTGCCATGCTTCAAAACTAACAAATTCGCTTTGTTTGATTTTAAATATATAGGGGTTTACTGTTTAGAGTAGGTTTAAATAAGATTCAAAACAAAGCAGATAGATATTATAGTTTGTGGATTACCACGCTAGTATAAATTTGATTTTAACTTTGCCAAATGATTTTTGTTGTTGGATACCATCCTGTTCGAAAAGTCCTGGGCCCTATCGGTGAAAGAGAATGTCCGAATTGCTCGAATAACAAACATTGGCTTCTTCAAAAAACGACAGAGTTTATCAGTCTTTTTTTCATTCCCCTTATCCCAACACGAACGAAATATCAAACACTCTGCCCGGTATGTAACTTTAATGAGGAACCTAAAGCAGAAGAACTGTCGAAACTCAAACGCCTAGCAGAATTAAATCAGGAAGCGCTGCAAAACAAAATGAGTTCGGAAGAATACGAATCAAAACTTAAAGACATAAAACCATGAGAAAACCTCAAGAAGGTGAATTCCACCCCTATTACCAAGCCTATATTGATCAAGTAGATGACAACGATTTTATCGAAGCATTAAAAGATAGCACCGATGAAGTTGTGGATTGGCTGGAGAATGTACCTCCTCAAAAGGAGAATCACGCGTATGAAGATGGTAAATGGACCATTAAACAAGTAGCCAGGCACATTATTGATGTTGATTTGGTTTTTATCTATCGTGCAGTAACCATAGCTAGAAACGATAAAACATCACTTCCTGGTTTTGAGCAAAACGATTGGGCAGCCGCAGCAGATTTAAGCCAAGTAAGCTTGTCTGATCTTATTTCAGAGTTCATCGCTTTGAGAAACTTTGCTATTTACACCTTATCGCAGCTTACCGAAACGGACCTCTTTAGAATAGGTGACGCCAATGGAAGTCCAACTACACCAAACAGTCTTGGTTTTATAATGGCCGGACATTCGCTACACCACCTTAAAGTTCTTGAAGAAAGATATTAATGAAGCACCTTCTTTCCATAATGGTTGTCATATCTCTAGTTGCTTGTACGCATAAAACGGAGTTAGCTACAAAGAGCGTTACACAAAAAGATGTAGAACGCATCGAATCCATTATGGAAAAGCAGGAAACGGCCTGGAGTTCTGGAGACTTGGAAAGCTTTATGCAACCCTATTGGAAATCTGATAGTTTGCTTTTTATTGGAAGCCGTGGCATTACCTATGGTTGGAACACCACACTATCTAACTACAAAAAAAGCTATAAGAATGCAGATGAAATGGGCACACTCCTTTTCAAAAATGAAAGAATAGAGCCCATACAGTCTGAAGGGATTTGGGTAGCTGGCAGCTGGACCTTATTACGTAGTTCTGACACACTAGGAGGTAGTTATTTACTGGTATGGAAAAAGATAGATGGAAAGTGGCAAATTGTGGCAGATCATTCTAGTTAATCTAAAAAGAATGGCAGAATAGATGAAAATTAGCGGTTTTACTTTTGTTAAAAATGCAACCAAGCTATACATCCCAGCTAAACAAGCTATTGCTTCTATACTGCCTATTGTAGATGAGTTTATTGTAGCCATCGGAAAGGGTGATGAGGACGATACCACAGAAGAAGAAATTCGATCTTTAAACTCCAACAAAATCAAATTCATTCACACCGAGTGGGAAAGCGAAAAGTTTCCAAAAAATACCATTTTTGCTCAGCAAACGGATATTGCCAAGGAAGCATGTTCTGGGGATTGGCTTTTTTACATTCAATGCGATGAAGCCGTTCATGAGGATTACCTTCCCGTTATACAATCTGCTTGTAAAAAGTATTACAGCGACACCGAAGTAGAAGGCTTACTCTTTGGCTACAAACACTTTTGGGGTGACTTTGAGCACTACAATCCTTCCCACACTTTTTACTCAAAAGAAATCCGAATCATTCGCAATCTACCAGAAATCCATAGTTGGAAAGATGCACAATCCTTTCGTTACCATCTAAAAGGCTTTACACCAAGCTTTGAAAATTACCAGCAAAAAGAGGATACACGGAAACTGAACGTAGCTCGCATAAAAGCTGAAATCTATCATTACGGATGGGTTAGACCTCCGGAAATGATGAATAAAAAGCGTAAAACAGCAAGCATCACCTACCATGGCGAAGAGGCCACTAAAAAACGTTTTGAACACGAAGAAACCGATTTTGACTATGGCCCTTTGAATAAAACAAAACGTTTTACCGGAGAGCACCCAGCCGTAATGAAGGATTGGGTAAGCAAACTTTTTTGGAAAGATCAGCTGCAATTTTCTGGTAAAAGACGAAAAAAGATAAACCCTCCAAAACACGAAAAAACCAAGTACCGAATTTTAACCTGGATTGAGACCCACCTTTTAGCGGGCAAGAGATTAGGTGAATTTGAGAACTACAAACGAATCCGATAAATAAACCTTGCTTAATAATCCATACTACTATGAAGAGCTTAAACATTCCAGATACAAAT
The DNA here is from genome assembly GCA_964485405.1 of uncultured Owenweeksia sp. GTDB lineage: Bacteria > Bacteroidota > Bacteroidia > Flavobacteriales > Schleiferiaceae > CAKZNE01. The sequence goes on from CAZAJG010000025.1 coordinate 49,362, forward strand.
TTGCCCCGAGTAGTAATTATTGGTTGCGGCTTTGCAGGTCTAAACTTGGCTAAAAAACTCAACCGCAAGCCTTTTCAAATTGTGATGATTGACAAGCATAATTATCACACCTTTCAACCCCTTTTGTATCAAGTGGCAACAGCTGGTTTAGAACCAGACTCTATCGCCTACCCCATTCGGAATATTTTCAGGAAACAAAAAAACTTCTTCTTCCGGATGGCAATGGCCGAAAAAATTGCCGCTGATGAGAAAATACTACGCACCAACATTGGAGATTTAGAATACGATCACCTCATTATTGCTACCGGTAGTAATAGCAACTACTTTGGCATGAAGGATATGGAAGAGGAAAGCATGCCCATGAAAACTGTTCCTGAAGCTTTAAACTTAAGAAGCTTAATGTTGCAAAACTTTGAAGCGGCCTCTCTCACTTCCGATTTATCAGAAAGAGAAAAGCTGATGAATTTTGTAATTGTTGGTGCTGGACCAACGGGAGTAGAGTTAGCTGGAGCCTTAGCTGAGCTTAAAACCCATGTGCTTCCAAACGATTATCCCGATCTGGATTTTAGAAGAATGTCCATTCACCTCTTGGAGGCTGGTCCAAAAGTTTTAGGACCTATGAGCGCAGAAGCTTCTAAAAACGCGCTTTCGTATTTAGAAAAATTGGGCGTAAACGTTTGGTTAGACACCAAAGTAGAAGGCTACGATGGAGCCATGGTGAATACCAACAAAAAGAGTTTACCCGCATCCACTCTAATTTGGGCTGCTGGCGTAACCGGAAATGTAATGAATGGTCTCCATGAGAAGAGTTTGCATAGAGGCCGTTATAAAGTGAACGAATTCAATCAAATAGAAGGTTACACCAACGTTTACGCTGTTGGCGATGTAGCCACTATGATTAGCGATAAAGAACCAAACGGGCACCCTATGCTGGCTCAAGTAGCCATTCAACAAGGCTTAAACCTGGCAAACAACATACAACTTTGGGCCAATCAAAAAACGCCTAAACCTTTTGCTTATAAAGACCTGGGAACCATGGCTACCGTAGGAAGAAACAAAGCGGTAGCAGATCTAAACAAAGTAAAGTTCAAAGGCTTTGCCGGATGGGTTTTATGGATGATTGTACACTTAATTGGACTAGTAGGTTTTAGAAACAAGGCCATTGTTTTAATGAATTGGTTCATCAACTATTTCAGCTACGATAAAAAAATTCGTCTCATTATACGTCCCGTTCACCGTAAGAGTAAGCAAGCACCAAGTATTGTTGAAGGAGCGGATCAAGATTGAAATGTCTGCTGGCTATGCGGTAGTCCCTTTAAAAATTTGTTTATTGCAGCGGTTTTAAATAAACAGGGAACCGATAAATATTGGAATTGAACAAATTAGAAAGGAATCATTTTTCACGATTTTTCCTACATGCGTTCACGATGATAACAAATAGCTAGCGTTTATGTGTACACTTACTTACATCCCTAAAGCTACAGGTTACATCTTTACGCACAACCGAGATGAAAGGAACAACAGACCTACGAGCCCGGATATACAGGAAAAACAAGGATCGGATAAAACACTTTATTTTCCGCAAGATTTGGAAGCTTTTGGAAGTTGGATTGCCTTTTCGGATGGCCGATCAGCTTGTCTATTAAATGGAGGGAGCGAAGCCTACGCAAGAAAAAACAAATACAGAAAAAGCAGAGGTCTTGTCGTATTAGAGAGTTTTGAGTTTGATGATATTGAAAAATTCAACCAGAATTATGACTTTTCAGATATCGAGCCTTTTACATTATTGATAAGAACACAAACTGACTTATATTGTGTCGTTCATAATGAAGCAAATAATCAGCTTACTATCGTAGATCCTACTCAATCTCATATTTGGTCCAGCACCACTTTGTATACCAAAGAAGTACGATCAAAAAGAGAACAATGGTTTAACCATTGGTTACAAAAAGACCCAGAAATAAACGAAGAGAATATCCAAGGTTTTCACCTAAATGCTGGCGATGGTGATGGCGAAAACGATCTCATTATGAGTAGAAGGGGCATTTTACAAACCTTAAGCCTTACCCAAATTTCCGTTGCGGAACAACATGCCACTATGCTCTACCATGATATTGTTAACGATCGCTCAGATCAAATCAACATAAACCTGTAATGGGGTTTAGAGATCGGGCTCGCGCCTTCCTTATCAAAATTTCCCATTGGGAATATTGGCCTTGGGCCATCGTATACATTCCCGTTTTTATCCAATACTTCTTTCAAAGTTTGCGTATAAAATCTTTTGCCTACCCTACGCTTATAAACAGGCCTTACATGGAATATGGTGGAATTGTGGAAGAGTCTAAATGGGATATGCATTTAAAAATGCCGAAGGATGTTACACCGCATACCTTGATATTTAAACCCGAGAGCGATGCTTCAAAAATGAAGCAGTTTTTAGAAGAAAACGATTTGCAATTACCCCTTATCCTAAAACCAGAAAGAGGTATGAGAGGAAAGGGTATTGATAAAATTGATTGTTTAGAAGATCTTACCAACTATAAACCTGAAAAAAGATTCACCTATCTCATTCAAGAGTTTAAAGACTTCCCTTTAGAAATAGGATTGTTTGCCTACAAGCATCCAAAAACACAAAACTGGGAAGTAAGCTCCATTATGGAAAGAGGATTTCCTAAAGTTATTGGAGATGGTAAAAGCACTTTAGAGCAACTTGTTCGAAAGGATTCCAGAACCTTCCTACAGCTTAAGCGATGGAAAAAGAGCATCTACTTTAAGGGAGATCTGATTCTAAAAAAAGGAGAAGAATACATTTTAGATAAAATTGGAAACCACCGCTTAGGGACCAAGTTTATCGATTGTCAGGATAAGTTATCGCCAGAGTTAGAGGAAGCCATTGGCAAGCTCTGTGAGCGAATAGAAGGTTTGGAATACGGCCGACTAGACATATGCTTTAACAGCTGGGAAGAACTCATACAACTTAAGAACTTTTCTGTAATAGAGATTAATGGCGCCAACTCAGAGCCAGCCCATATTTATGATCCAAGGCATAGCTTGCTCTTTGCTTGGAAAAGCCTGTATCACCACTTTCGAATTCAATATCTCATTGCGTTAAACGCTAAAAAGCGTGGAGAGAAACCTCTTACGCATAAGGAAGCCGCAAAAATCATTGGAGCGTACAACAAAACCATGACCGGTTTGGACTAAAAAAGTCTAATATTGATAACAATCTGACTTTCGAAAAGTATCTATTCTCAGCTTTTCTCCTTCTTTTTTATTTTCATAAAAAATTTATTCTACTTTAAATCAGTACTTTATAAAATAAAAAGGTACTTTGTATTGCATAGTACCATCTTTTGTATATATCTTTGCTAAACCAAGAATTATATAAACGAAAACCAAATGAAAAAAATCATCGCTTTTTTAGCCATACTCGCCACAAGTGGTGGCGCAATGGCACAAAACAAAACCGAGCTTAACGAAGCCTTTGGTCATTTTGCCAATCGCAAGGATGCCTTCTCCCTCACTCTAAACAAGAAGATGATGGATGCCGTGGATTTAGATTTTGATTGGAAAGAAGAAGTAAAACATGTAAGCGGAGATATACACCAACTCAAATTCATTGTTTTTAGTGAAGAAGACAGTGGAATGATGATCGCTAAAAAGTTCTCTTCTGAAATTACCAAAGCAGGCTACCCTAAAATTAATCTGGATCTGGAAGATGAAGAGATAGATACAGACATCAAATACTTTAAAATATTTGGAAAGAAAATAAACGGTGCTTACGAAGATGTACATGTACTTACTGTAGATAGCCACAACCGTGCATATTTCTTCTCCATAAACGGAAAACTAAAAATTAAAAACGCTGCCTGATGAATATCGAAAACACCAAAGCTCAGATGCGAAAAGGTGTTTTGGAGCTCTGCATATTATCTCTCCTTAAAAGTGAAGATGCCTACGCATCCGACATTATTGAGCACTTAAAAAAGGCTAAGATGATAGTTGTAGAAGGTACTTTATACCCACTCCTTACACGCTTAAAAAACGCTGACGTTCTCTCCTATAGATGGGAGGAATCAAAATCTGGTCCACCGCGTAAGTACTATACCCTTACCGAATACGGACAAAAAATATTAGATGAATTACATGCAACCTGGCACGACCTAGTAGAAGCTGTTGACCGAACCACGAATAAGACCAAATAGCCATGAACAAGACATTAAATATCAATTTAGGCGGTTTCATTTTTCACATTGATGAAGATGCCTACCTAAAACTGGAAAGATACCTTTCTACACTTAAAAGGCAGTTTGCTGCTACGGAAGGTGGATCTGAAATCATTAAGGATATTGAAATCCGTATTGCAGAGCTTTTCAAAGAGCGCACCTCAGAAGCCAAAGAAGTTATATCAAAATCTGATGTAGACGAAGTAATTGGCGTTATGGGTAAGCCGGAAGATTACTTAGATGGTGAGGAAGAACCAGCGCAACAAACAAATCATACCCAAAGCCCTAGAGGTAAAGGATACCGCAGAGTATACAGAGATACAGACGATAAAATATTTGGAGGGGTAGCTTCTGGTCTAGCCGCTTACTTCAATATTGACCCCATCTGGATTCGTATCCTATTTGTAGTATTGGCCTTTAGTGGTTTCTCCATTCTGTTTTATGTTATTCTTTGGGTAGTTATTCCTAAAGCAATAACTACTGCAGAAAAGCTGCAGATGCGAGGTGAATCCGTAAACGTCTCCAACATCGAAAAATCAGTTCGTGAAGAACTAGGTGGTTTAGGGGAAAATGTAAAAAACTTTACCCGAAAAGCAACAGATTACGATTACAGTAAGCCTGCAAACCAAGCTGGCAATTTTTTAAAAGAGATCATTGATTTTATCATCAATGCCATAAAACTTATATTCAGTTTTGCTTTTAAACTGATTGGCTTTGCCTTTTTAGCTCTTGGTTTTATCGCCCTTTTTGCCATCGTAATTGGCTTGTTTAGTGGTGGTTTCCATATTATAGATGGCGGATATAACTTTTACGACTTATATGAATTTCTTGAGTTGGTAACAGCTAGTCAATCACATCTTAACCTGCTTACCATTGGTGTGTTTATGCTTACTCTGGCTCCTTTGGTGCTGATCATTTATTTAGGTGTTCGCATTATTTTTAAGCTAGATCCATTGGGTGGACAAGCCCGTAAAGGTTTAACCGGTGTAGCCATAGTAGGTTTTGTTTTGGTGCTCGTTTCGAGTATTAGAATAGGATTAGAGTTTGACGATCGTTCCTACTATGTAGCATCAGAAAGAGTAAGTAGTAAAAGTGATACTCTCTATTTAAACGTACGTAAAAGTGAAGTATACAATCTCTATAAGGAGGAAGGCTTTAATACAGATTGGATGCAAACCTTAGATGGCAACGTTTTTAAAAATGTTGAGCTCAATATTGAAAAATCAGAAGATGGTGTAGCTCGGATAAAAAAAGTGATATATGCCAAGGGTAATAAGCGAAGAACAGCTAGAGAAAATGCTCAAAAAGCGCAATATGTTTATGAGCAAAACGACAGCCTCTTAAATTTTGATATCCACTATTTAATCGGAGAAAACGATAAGTACAGAGGTCAGGAAATTAAACTGACACTTTACCTTCCAGAAGGCACTTCAGTTTTTCTTAGTGAGGATATGGTAGATCTCATTTATGACATAGACAACATAAACGGTTACTGGGATTTTGATATGGTGAATCACACTTGGAAAATGACCAAAAGAGGACTAAAATGTACTGACTGTCCGGGTTCCGAAGAAGAGGAAGAAGAAATACCTGAAGAATTGGAATCTGCCACCGAAGAAACAGAGGTAATTCAAGAAACGGAAGAAGTACCAGAAATAGAAGAGGAAGAAGCTCCCTTAGAACTGGCTACTCTTATTTCAAAATCAAAGCAAACTCCTTTTATACTTGGTAATTTAAAGGATAAGCTCGCAAAAGTTTAAACCAAGCTAAATAATCCGTAAAATCGGAAAAAGGCTACTCTTAAAAAAGAGTGGCCTTTTACTTTTATAAGAATAGCAGGCAAAAGATAAGGCCTGTTATATTTGCAAAAAATAATACAGCTTGCGCGCTATGCTAACCCTTTTTTGTGCTTTGTTCCTCTGCTTGTCTCAAGCGCAGGTTAACACTTATCATTATCAGCTTAAGCTAAATGATTCTCTACACCTATTGGAAGGATCTCTACAGGTAGAAATCAACGAAAGCTACTATCAAAATACAGATAGCTTGGTTTTGCACTTACCTCCACGCTCATTGGAGTGGAAAGAATCTTTTTTAGACGAACAGTTCATTGATTTTCAGGACGTAAGACTGTATTACGCACAAGAAGAAGAAAAGGGGTGGATTAAGGTAAACCAAGCAAAAGAAGCCAAGAAAGACTTTGAAGTTTGTACAGATTGTGAATTTGTAATTATTCCCATTAAAGGTGAAGAAAGATACCTCGACCTGGAGTTTACCATTAAAATAGCGGATGCCTCTTTTAACGGGATTGGGTTTGATGGAGAAGTATACCGCCTTATTGATTGGCTACCCAGATTAGCGCCTTATGACGAAGAAGGTTGGCACCTAAATCCTGTTACTTTTCAAAGCGATTTTTATCAACTCAAAGACGAGTTTTATGTGGATTGGAAAATCCCTGCAGATCAGAACCTAGTCATAGCTTCTAATGCTAGAGAGTTGTATAACAAAGAGCACGATGATGGAGGTCATATGAAAACCTTTCATAGTTCCAAATCTTCATCCTTACAGTTTTATGTTTCTAAAAGCTTCAATACCTATGCGATAAACGATAGCGTAAACCTTTATACCACATTCACAGACCCTTATTTACCCTCCATCCTGCCCTCGCTAGATGAAAAGATAAATACCTTTTTTACTCAACAAATTGGTTCTAAGTTCAAGAAGACATATGATCTGGTTATTCTTAAGGATAAGATTGGTGAATTTCAAAGCGATGGAATACTCAGCATGGATTATCCCAAATCCACTTTCGATTTTAGTACTGAACTGGCGCATGCTCGTGCTCAACAACTCTTTAGATATGAAATGGCACCCAACGGTTTTAAAAATGTGTGGATGGCCAGAGGAATTCCTTATTTCTACAAATACACCTTCATCTCTACGCAATATCCTGATAAAAAGTGGCTCCCTTATAGCAACTCTTTTGTAGGTCGTTTTTTTGAGCTTGATAAATTCAATTACGATTATCAAAACCAGTTTTTGATGCTCTACATCAACCGCCAAGGTTTGGATCAACCCATGAATACGGCTGCGGACTCTTTAAGCCGATTTAACTACGATGCCATTATTGAAGGAAAAACCTACCTCAGTTTAAGTCACCTCCAGGAATATATGGGACAAACTGCTTTTAGGCGGTCTATGAATAAGTTTTATCTGGAACATAGAGCGGGAATGAATGCATCTCCGCAAAATCTAAAAGAAAGCTTCGCCTTCTTCTTTTTTAGAGATATCGATTGGTTTTTTAAAGACATTGTAACCACTGATTTTGAACACGACTATCAGTTGGTGAGTACGGATTATTGCCCTACTATCAGCACGGCCACGGTAAGAAACAGAAAAACATCTCCCATCCCCTACTCCTTAACCGGTATTAAGGATGGCAAAGAGGTCATCACTGAATGGTTTCCCGGACATACCGGAAAAAAGAGCGTACAGATGTATCACGATGATTTTGATGAAGTCATCCTCAACAAACATCAAAACGTACCCGAGTTTTCACAAAAAAACAACCGCATCCGAACCCATGGTATTTTTAAAAGAGCAGAACCTTTAAGACTTCAATTCTTCAATAGTTTTGAAAACCCGGATGCTACCCAAATCTATTGGATGCCTTCTGGAAACTTTAACGCTTACGATAAACTGCTTTTGGGTTTTACTTTTCATAACCGATCGGTAGCCTTTGTTCGAAAACCTTTTGAATATAGAATAAGTCCTGAATACAGCACCGGAACAGGAAAAATGACCGGCTATGCCAGCGGATTGTTCAACTTTGCGCCTTCCGGAGGGCCTTTTCACCGCATCTCTACAGGAGCTTATGCACGTTATAACCATTACGATAGAGATCTGGCCTTTCTACGTATTTCACCCTCGCTCAATTTGTTTTTTAGAAGAAACTACGCAGCCAGTAATATCATCCAAAAAATGCGCATCCGAGGCGTTTGGCTGGAGCGGGAATTGCCTAATGTAGATGATATTCCTATCAATGAAATCAACAACGCCAGCTACGCTATTTTCGCCACCACCTACAGTTTAGAAAACATCAATGTATTGAAACCTTATACCATTACCGCTGATTTTCAATTGGGTGAAGAGTTTAGCTCGTTCAGCACTACAGCAGATTTTCGTTGGATGTTGCCCAACCGCAAATGGCTAATCTGGAGAAACTTTGGAGGCGTTTTTCTAAACAATAGCTTTTCCAGTCAAGGTATTAACAACAACTACTACAGCATGGGCCTTAGCGGTACCCGAGACTATCTCTTCGATTACGAGCTTATTGGTCGATCGGATGAAAATGGAATCTGGAGCCAACAGTTTTTTGTGACAGATGGTGGTTTTAAAAGTAGAACCGATGTATTCTCTGATAACTTTATGCTTACCACCAACTTAGTTGTTCCCATTTGGAACATCTTTACTTACAAAGGTTTAGCGCCCAACTTAGGCCTATTTGGAGATGTTGGTGTAGTAGACAATTTAGACCAAGCCTACTGGGATTATGGATTGAGGTTGAGCATTTTCACCGATTTTATGGAGCTGTACTTGCCCATTCAAAATCAAGATCAAAACTTTTTACAAGAAACAAACTACCTAAGCAGCACTCGTTTTGTATTGAATCTGGATATCAGTGAAATCATCGAAAGAGTAAGAAGAGGATATTATTAAGGCGCTTCCTCTATAATTTGATTGAGTCGGTTCTCATCAAAGGGTTTTTCCACAAAATCTTTTACTTCATCATAGCTTTTTGCTCGTTTGCGATCCCCTTCGCTTATGGATGAAGTAACCACATAAACATTACTCTTTAAACAAAGTCCAGATTGAATTTTACAGTAATGATCAATAAGTTGCCAGCCATTCATCAATGGCATATGAAGATCAATCAATATCGCCTGTGGAAGCTTAGATTCTTCGTTTTTGTGTGTTTGTAAATAATCTAAAAGAGATTCTCCATCACTGAAAACGATCAGTTTGCAAGGAAGGTTTTTCTTTTCAATAATCTTCCGAACGATGAATTGGTAGATCTCATCATCATCCACTAAGCAGAGTAATTTATCGTGTAGCATTTGTTTCATCCTTTACAAGGTGCTCAAAACTAAGCAAAAACTTCATCCGAAAACCTTTTATAATCAAGGAGTTATTCTAAGCTTTCCTAGGTATCTACTACAAAGTCAACCTAAATTAGTTAAGGATATATCCCCATAGATACAAAAAGGCCTCATTTTGGCTACCTTTGCACTCCCAAAAAATCATTTAATCTTCTCGTATGAGTGAATCTAAAACCAAAATGGGTAAAGGCATTTCTTTTGATGAGTTTAAAGAAAGTGTAAAGGTAGATTATGCCCTTGCCATTGAAAGTCGCGAAGCCAGTTTAATAGGAAGAAGAGAGGTTTTAACCGGAAAGGCAAAGTTTGGAATTTTTGGAGATGGAAAAGAACTAGCACAAATTGCCTGGGGAAAAGTTTTTAAAAACGGTGACTTCCGCTCTGGATACTACAGAGATCAAACTTTTATGATGGCTATTGGTGAGCTTACCAGCCAACAATTTTTTGCCAGCTTATATGCCGATACCAATTTAGAAAACGAACCCGCTTCTGCCGGAAGGCAAATGAACGGGCACTTCGCTACCCGGAGTTTAGATGAAAACGGAAATTGGAAATCGCTTACCGATCAAAAAAATTCTTCTGCTGATATATCCCCTACCGCTGGTCAAATGCCACGTCTTTTAGGATTAGCAGAAGCCTCCAAAGTATATCGAGAAAATGAAGATTTAAAGAGTTGGACACAGTTCTCCAATGGAGGAAATGAAATTGCTTGGGGAACCATTGGAAATGCATCCACGAGTGAAGGTTTATTCTTTGAAACCTTTAATGCAGCCGGTGTTTTACAAGTACCTATGGTGATATCCGTTTGGGATGACGACTACGGTATTTCCGTTCACAGTAAATACCAAACCACAAAAGAAAACATATCCGAAATCCTGAAAGGCTTTCAACGCACCAAGGATGAAGATGGATATGAAATTATACGCGTAAAAGGTTGGGACTATACCGCTTTGATAGAAGCCTATCAAAAAGCAGAAAAAATAGCCCGCGAAGAGCACGTACCGGTATTGGTTCACGTTCGCGAAATCACACAACCACAAGGTCACTCTACCTCTGGATCGCACGAGCGTTATAAAAACGAAGCCCGTTTAAAATGGGAGCAAGAGTTTGATTGTGTGAAGAAGATGAAGGAATGGATGATTCAACATACCGTTGCTACTGAAGAAGAAATTGAAGCCATTGAAAAGGACGCTAAATCTATTGCCAGAAAGGCGAAAGCAGCCGCTTGGAAAGATTTTCTAAACCCTATAAAAGAAGAAGTTACTGAAGTAGCTGGGATTATAGAAGCGCTAGCCTCCTCCTCTACCAATGCGGATTTGCTAAACAGCATGGCCAACGATATTAAATCCAAGCCAGATCCTTTACATAAAGATGCCGTAACAGCAGCCCGCCAAGCCTTACACCACCTTATCCATGTTGATCATCCTAAAAAGGAAGAGCTCAAGGTATGGTTGGAGAGCGCAAAAACGGTAAATAAAGATCGTTACAACGATTATCTCATCAGCGAATCGGATCATAGTCCGATGAAAATCGATGGTGTTGACGCACAGTATTCAGACACATCTGAAGATGTGGATGCTCGAATCATATTAAGAGAAAACTTTGATCGTTTGCTAGCCGAACGCCCAGAAGTATTGATTTTTGGGGAAGACAGCGGTAAGATTGGAGATGTAAACCAAGGTTTAGAAGGACTGCAAGCCAAGCACGGTGAGCATCGTGTTTTTGATACCGGTATTCGTGAAGCCACCATTATGGGGCAAGGTATTGGTTTAGCCATGAGAGGTTTGCGCCCCATTGCAGAGATTCAATACTTAGATTACCTATTGTACGCCCTACAAATTATGAGTGATGATTTGGCTACGGTTCAATACCGTACCAAAGGCGGACAGAAAGCACCCTTAATTATCCGTACCAGAGGCCACCGATTGGAAGGCATCTGGCACAGTGGATCGCCTATGGGAGCAATCATCAATGCATTGAGAGGAATACATATTCTCGTTCCTAGAAACATGACGAAAGCCGCAGGTTTTTACAACACCATCTTAGATTCGGATGATCCGGCACTGATTGTGGAATGTTTGAATGGTTACCGTTTGAAGGAAAAATTACCAGATAACTTATCTGATATTAGAACACCTTTAGGTGTACCCGAAACGATTAAAGAAGGAAATGAAATTACCATGGTTACTTACGGTAGCAACTGCCGCATTGCGATAGAAGCCGCTGAAAAGCTGGATAAATTTGGAATTTCTGTAGAAGTAATTGACATACAATCTCTACTTCCTTTTGATGTAAACCACGAGATTGTAGAAAGCCTGAAAAAGACCAATCGCTTAATTGTATTGGACGAAGATGTACCGGGAGGTGCCAGTGCTTTTATGTTGCAAAAAATATTGGAAGAGCAGAACGGATACCAACACTTAGACAGCAAACCCATCACCATCACCGCTAAAGCCCATAGACCGGCTTACGGAACCGATGGCGACTACTTTAGCAAGCCTAGTGTAGATGATATATTCGAAACGGCATATGCCTTAATGAACGAATACGATCCATCTGCTTATCCGACTATTTATTAGTCTATACTTTAAAAACACGATTTGAAAAATAATCCCCCACGTCTTCATAAAAATCTGGTAGATGCAGTAATACACGCATTAGAATCCATCTTTGGAGAAAACCTATATGCAGACCGAGTTTTAGAAAAACTCTTAAAATCCAATAAAAAGTGGGGAGGCCGCGATCGTGCCTTTATTGCCGAAACCACCTACGAAATGGTAAGATGGTGGAGATACCTTTGGGAGCTTTACGGCAAACAGCCCAACACCAAAAAACGGGATCTCTATCACCTTTTCGGAATCTGGTGGATGACCAAAGGTCATTCCCTACCCACGGATTGGCGGAGCTTTGAAGCCATTGAAGATTTTGATGTAAAACACGCTAAAAACCTGCTCCCTAAAGAAACCGGCACATTACAATCTTTCCCCATTTGGTTGGATGAATTGATGCGCGAAGAATTGGGTGAAAATTGGGATGCCATAGCCGAAGAACTCAACCGTCCTGCGCACTTAATCGTGCGCACCAATACCTTAAAAACCAATAGAGACGCTCTAAAAAAGCGCCTCGCAGAAGAGAAAATAGCCACACGTCACTTCAGCCGAAACGATATAGGGTTGGTGTTTGAAGAACGTACCAATATTTTCATCAAAGACATTTTTAAAGAAGGCTTGTTTGAAGTACAGGATGGCGGCTCTCAATTGATAGCAGCCTACTTAGATCCTAAGCCCGGTATGCGCGTTATAGACGCTTGTGCTGGCGCTGGAGGTAAATCACTTCACTTAGCCAGCCTAATGGAAAACAAAGGCTCTGTAGTGGCTATGGATGTGATAGCTTGGAAGCTAGATGAACTTAAGAAAAGAGCCCGCAGAAACGGAGTACACAATATAGAATTGCGCCACATTGAATCTTCTAAAACCATAAAACGCCTACACAACCGCGCAGACCGTTTGTTGTTGGATGTGCCCTGTTCCGGAACCGGTGTGATTAAAAGAAACCCCGATACCAAATGGAAGCTGCAGCCGGAAGAGTTAGAGCGTGTAATGGGTGTTCAACATCAAATTATCCGCGACTATTCTAAAATGCTGAAAAAGGATGGCCTCATGGTTTATGCCACCTGCTCCATTCTACCCGCTGAAAATGAAGATCAGGTAGATCTGTTTTTAGCTGAAAATGGCGATTTTCAATTGGTAAAAGAAGATCGTGTAAATCCATCTAAAGACACCGATGGGTTTTACATGGCGCTCATTAAACGTGTATCCTAATGAAAACGACCGAAAGTAGCAGTCTGTACAACGATTTGGAGAAAATGTCGGTGAATGAATTACTCACCAACATCAATCGAGAAGATCAGAAAATTGCACTAGCGGTAGAACAACAAATCCCTCAAATAGAAGCACTGGTAACCGCCATTGTTACCCAAATGAAAAAAGGGGGCCGCCTATTCTATATAGGCGCTGGCACCAGCGGGCGATTAGGCGTATTAGATGCCTCTGAGCTCCCTCCTACTTTTGGCGCAGACCCCAATTGGGTGGTAGGCTTAATAGCCGGTGGCGATACGGCTATCCGCAATGCCGTAGAGTTTGCCGAAGACGATACCGAACAGGCTTTAAAAGATCTTGAAACAAAAGGTTTAGGCCTAAACGATGTGGTGATAGGCATAGCCGCATCCGGCACTACCCCCTACGTTATTGGCGGTTTACAGGCTTGCCAAGCCAAAGGCA
>CAZAJG010000026.1:0-27011 GCA_964485405.1 uncultured Owenweeksia sp.
ACGGAAGCCTTTGCTCAACCAGCTCCATTAATGGTCATTAATACTACCCCTTGCACAATTTGGGTTCAAGGACAAACCGGATCAGGGCTAACGGCAGGCTGTGCAACACCATGGGTTATGGTTCCATCAGGCTCTGCGGTATCACTTACACCATGTGCAGGTCCAGCATTTGCTTGGTACCATGTTTTTTATTCTCAATGCATGCCTGGGATAGGATGTCCTCAAGGAACTACAAATAGTTCTGTTGCGATTTGTGGAATCCCCACCGTGATGATTCCAAACTGCACGGGTACTGGACCTTTTATGCCAGTGTGGACAGGAACCGCATCGGTGCAATTCTAATCTTACCTTTTAGTTCTGAAACGAATTGTTTTAAGACTATAAATAGTGGATAATTTTTAACCCCCAAGAGGAAATCTTCTTGGGGGTTTTTCTTGTTCAAATATTTTAGGGAGCCTGAAATTGATATGAGCACAACTTTATTTGTGTTATAAATTCAGACGAATGCTATAAACTCCAAAACAATAGATGATTCTAAAAGCGAGAAATGCCTTAAACTGAAATCAAATGTGCTTATTCATAAACGCTACCAAATCCTCATTTGGCACGTGAATACCATTTAAGCGATAAATAATTTCACCTTCCTCATTGAGCAAAATCAAGTAGTTGGTGTGGCCAAAAGTGCCATTCTCATATTGCTTGTATTCCACACCTAAAAGATTTGAAAGTTCTCTTGTCTTCTCCTTTTCTCCCTGTAATAGGGTCCACTGCTCTGTATCTAAATCATGTCCTTTAGCATATGCCGCTAATTGCTCCGGAGTATCGTTATCCGGATCTATGGTAACTAAGAGGTATTTTAATCGTTCTTTCGTTTCAGGTTCTAAAGCCTCATCTATCGTCAGCATATCACCGATCAAATTTGGACAAGCTTCCGGGCAATTTGTAAAAATCATACAAGCCAGTTGAAAATCACCAGAAAGACTTTCTAATTCTATTTGATCTCCATTTTGTGTAACCCAGTTCGACTTTAAATTATACACTGATCCTCGGGTATATTTACGATTTTCCCCTTCAAAGTCTTCCACTTCTACAGAGCGAACGACTAACATATTGCATACAGGGCAGGTACCAGGTTCATCCTGCCCACTGCCTTCGCAACGCATGGGGCAAACGTACTCTGTTTCTGAAGCTTGTGTAAGCACCGTTTCAACGGGAGCTTCATCTGTTTTTGTGTTGTCATCTGCAATTTGCTCAGCACTTTGAGTATTACAAGCCGATAAGGAAACTATTAAAAGACCTGAAAAAAAGTAAGATAATTTTCGAATGAACATCTTAGGGGTAAATATTGGTTCAACTTTAAATATATGAATTTCAGCGCATTTTAAAAAGGTTAAACCACAACTATAACGCACTATTTTTACTGGATAAAAAAACACTTTAACCAACTATTTTTTAGATGAAAAGATTTAAAAAACAAATAAAAAAAGATAGCATATCTTTATTCATACATATCCACCCACCGCAAAACACGCACCTCTTCAAGCTTTACGAAGAGAATTAGTGTCTTTTATTTAAAACTTTTCTAATAATGTATAAGTTAGCTTTAAGGAATGTAAAATATGACTACCCGCGTTAAGCATTTAGGTTTTACCCAAGAGATACTATCCGCTTTTTCTCAACTATCGCAAACTCGGCTACTTTAAAAAAGGAGAATTCCTTCTTAGAGAGGGAGATGTAGAAAATCATCTCTACTGGATAGAAGAAGGAGCGGTTAAGCTTTGTAATCCATCCGGTGTAAGTGAAAATGAAGTGAACCGATTGGTTGAATAAAACGGTGAGTAAACTTGCATTTACCAGAAGTAAATCTCATCTACAAAAAGCCAAGATGGATTGCCAGCACTTGGGTGCCAATCAGGCAATACGCGATAGTTTTTGATATGAATCTTAAAATATCGTGCTTTTGATTCGTTTAAGGATAATGTAACTCGCTTTATACTGGCCTCTCCTCCTTCTCCTTTTCTTTCTAGCTGCCTTCGGTTTACTTCTCTAAAGCCGCTGTTTTTGGAGGATGAAGCGTAAACAATGACTTCTTTAGGGTATAAAATCCAACTCCCTACATCCTCTAGGCAATTAAAGGCAATATTCTTGGCCTCATTATTTTTTCCCAAATCTATTGTAGCTATGAGGTCTGGGCCAAAGTAAGCTGTCCATTCTCCATCTGCAAAGGCTAAGCTGCCCTCTTTCAGATCAAACAGTTTATTTCCTGGCGCATAGTTTTCACTTGATGGATTTTGAAGGGTGAAATCAGATACCTGATCCAATACTTTTGCATATTCCTCTACTCGCACAGCGCTTGCATCCCAGCCTTTTTTGAAAGCTGCTATTTTGAGCGTTTTTGATTCTCTTAATATCAATTCCTTTTTCAGCTTATTGGATAAAGAATCAGGTTCATCTCCATTTAAAGTATATCGGAAGTTTACATTCTTCAATCTACTTGATACATTTAGCATAATAGAGTCTGTAAACAAGTTGCCATCCGGCTTGATACCTGGCATTTCCAACCTGCTATTTTCTACAAAACCTGATTGAAGACCGTTTTGAATATCAATACCATAGTCTAAAGCTAGCTTTTCGGAAGCTTTAAGATCAACCTTAGTTTTCCAGACATACAGTTTACGCGGTTGAATGCTTGCCAATAAGTCTTTTAACCCTTCTCCACTAATATCCGTATTATACAGGTTTAGCACCTCTAACTCTTTCAGTGTTTTTAGATTTTTTAGAGATACATCGGTGATGCTTTTGCTGTTTATTCGTAACGATTTTAAACGCTTCAACTTTTGAAGTGCGTCTGTCATTTCATCCGAAACTTCGGATGTTCCAAAATCGAGTTCTACAATTTGATCCTCTAGCTTCCTTAATTCATCAAGGTTTTTTTTGAAAGGCTTGGCTTGTATACATTTTACATGTAGAGCGCCTTTTCCGGGAACAATCTCTACTACACGAAAGCCCGCTGCTATTACTTCCTCCACATCATCCTCCGCTGCTATGGGTATTTCTTCTTCGTTTAGCACCAAATAGCTTTCAAGCAATTGAGCTAAAGTATCTCCACCTTGAGCTACGTCTGCGTAATTCTTAAAACTCGCTCCGTTATCAATCCAATGCTTAATCAACCATATCTCTTTTTTGGTCAGCTGCTCCTTTCCTTCTGGTGGCATATGGTCATCATCGGAAATGGGTAGCGTTAAATAGGTATATAATTTACTGTTTAAAGCATTTCCCGTTTTAAGAATGGTCCCATGCTCTCCTCCCTTTAAAATATCACTTTGGGTAAGAAGAGATAATTCTCCTTTTCTTTTGGATGCATTGTGGCACTGTACACATTTTTGATCCAAGATTTTAGCGACTACGTGCTTATAGAGTCGTAAACTATCTATTTGTTCAATCGTCTGTTCTTGCTCTGGGGCTTTGGCGTATTCCGTTAAAAATTGATCCCCATGTGTTAAAACACTACCAAAATGCCCCGCCACGCTTATACTTATTAGCGTGAGTACAAAAAGTGGGAAAAAGTATAGTCGAGTTTGAAATCTCTCTTTCCTACTTACAAAAAACAAGGTACTTGTCAAAACAGCAGTAAGTATCCCGGTATAAAGATGAAGATCGAGTGTTTCTTTTAAATATCCCCCCTCTAGAGACAGGAAATAACCAAAGAAACTCGTTAAAATAGCAAATAGAGCCGTAAAACCGAGCATACTTCTTACGATGGCGGATGGATAATTTCTTTGAAACCTTCCTCGTACATCAATAAAAAAGGTAAGCACCAAAGCACCTATAGGTAAATGCAATAAAAGAGGATGAAACCGCCCTAAAAAGAGAATAAAACGCGGAACTTCCTTTTGTTTTAAAGCATAGGCCGTAGCCAAGGCTAGGCCAATGATCACAAAATAAAATAAGCGATTGTATGTTCGATTGCTTTTACTCATTCAAAATCCATTCGTCCATAAATAACCAGGCCTTGTTTCCTTTTCCTGCATGCCAAAAAGGTAATTGTTGCAAGTTTCTCACCTCAATCTTAATCGAATCCAAATCCTTACTTATAGGTATGGTGATGGCTTCCATTTTTAAATCTTCATCCTCCAGAGTTTTTATATTTCGCTTGTGTATCGTATCCGTTCCGTTTAGTATCAAAGTGATTTCTTTTGGCGGGAAAATCCACGACTTTGTATCAACCAAAAAGCCAAGGGTAAGGCTTTTAACAAATGTTCTATTATCCCAGTACAATTGAGCGCTCGCTACCGTATCAAAACCTACCCATTGAGAGTCTCTAAAACTCAAGCTTGCTCTTTTATTATTTATTAGTGTTGAATCTCCCAATCCGGGATACGGAGAACTTACCTGCGTATACCATTTAAGATCATCTGGAGAAACACCTTTTTCAAATAGTTGAACTTCTACGGTTTCGCTAGGCAAGAAATCTGGATGAAAGGCTCTAAAACGATAGGTTCCAGCTTCATTTAATTGTAATGGCGCACTGTAAAGAAGAGATGAGCTATCGGGGTTTTCCGTTTTACTGTAGAAGATTTTCACACCTTCCAATCTTAAATCAGCGGTAAGGGTAATGCTTGAATCTATAATGAGGCTATTCGTTTTAAGCTGTGGCGGAGAGAGACTTATTTGCTGATCTTGCAGAAACAGCTTCGGCTCAGATTCTACACATCCAAGTAGTAAAAAGAACCAGCCAAATATGTGCCATTTCACCTTCATACTCGGCTTAGTTTAATGGGATAGCTTTGCCCGGAATTCCACTGCGCTACGTATAGATTTTCGTCATCGTCTACACAAACATCATGTGGATGTTGAAATAAGCGAATGGTTTGATAAAGTTCTTCCAAACGGTTATCCGTATACAAAGGAGAGCTAGCTCCAGGGCAGGATACTACTTCATTATTTTCGTTCATAATAAGGATAAAACCAGAATCATCATGGAAAGCACTTTTAGAGCGAAGCACAGCAAAGTATATATCCTTTCCATGAATTACAGGTCTGCAGATTAAAGCTCCAGGTACAGGAATAGTCTCCAAAAACTCTCCTTTTAAGCTAAACCTTTTCAGAGCATTCATTTCTCTTGCGGTTATCAGTAGAGATGGATTTTTAGAATCTCTATCATCGCAACAGATGCCGTGGGCATTCAAAAACTGTGTATTTTCTTCTCCTCTACCTCCAAAAATGCGAATCAATTCTCCTTTGTGGTTGTATTGAATAATATTTTGATTTCCGTAACCATCGGCTACATAAATATCTCCATTTGCCGCTACTGCGGTTTCGGTAGGTTTGTATTCCTCCTTAGATTGATATTTGCCAGTTTCCTTGGGGTAGTCTAACTCAAACACCACTTTTCCATCGAGTGTAGTTTTAATTACCTGATGGCGTTCGTAATCCGTAATCAACAAAAAGTCTTCTCCATTTTCTTTGAGTAAACTCAAGCCATGAGCTCCAGGGTATTCTGTTCCCCAGCTTTCTAATAGTTTACCTGACTTATCATAAACAATCACGTTGTTCTTGGTATGGTTGGTTAACAAAAGGATTCTTCCTTTAGAGTCTTGAACCATTTCATGACAGTCTTGCACGGGTGTTTTTAGTGCGTCTAACTTTCCCCAGTTTAAATCCACTTTATACCGATGCG
The DNA here is from genome assembly GCA_964485405.1 of uncultured Owenweeksia sp. GTDB lineage: Bacteria > Bacteroidota > Bacteroidia > Flavobacteriales > Schleiferiaceae > CAKZNE01. Next base: position 5,681 of record CAZAJG010000026.1, read on the forward strand.
AATTATGGCCAATGATCACATCTTCCTTATCATTTAAAGATAATGCACCACTTGTAAAAGGGTGACTTAAAAGGCCCATGGCCAAATATCCGGATTGTTTGAGAAATTTTCTACGACTCATCTATATCAAAAGATCTTTTACCACATGACCAGCTACATCGGTAAGTCTATATCTTCTTCCTTGATGCTTATAAGTAAACTTGGTGTGATCCACTCCCATCAAATGCATCATTGTAGCTTGTAAGTCGTGAACGTGCACGGGATCTTTCACCACATTGTAACCAAAATCATCGGTTTGCCCATAGGTGAAACCCGGTTTCACCCCTCCTCCAGCCATAAACATGGTAAAACATTTAGGATGGTGATCTCTACCGTAATTTGTAGCAGTAAGGGTACCTTGGCTGTAATTGGTTCTGCCAAATTCACCACCCCAAACAACCAACGTATCTTCTAGCAACCCACGTTGCTTTAAATCTAAAATCAGGGCTGCCGTAGCTTGATCAATATCCTTGGCTTGTTTCTCTATTTGTCCGGGTAGATTTTCATGCTGATCCCAACCCATATGGTATAGCTGCACAAAACGAACGTCTTTCTCCACTAAGCGTCTAGCCAACAAACAATTGGCAGCATAAGTGCCAGGAACGGCTGCTTCAGAACCATACATTTTTAGGATATGATCGGGCTCTTCTTCAATATTCATCGTTTCGGGAACCGAAGTTTGCATGCGGTAGGCCATTTCATATTGAGCTATCCTGCTGTTGATCTCTGTATCTCCAAACTCTTTCTCTTGTTTAGCGTTGAGTTCACTGATGTGATCTAGCATTTTTCTACGTTCCGTTCGGGTCATCCCCTCTGGGTCTTTCAGGTATAAGACTGGATCCTTGCCTGAGCGAAATTGCACACCTTGATGCAAAGAGCTCAAAAAGCCATTTCCCCATAACCTGGAATATAAAGGTTGGGCTAGCGGCCTTCCTGTTCCTCTAGAGAGTAAAACTGTAAAAGTGGGTAGATTATCATTTAAACTACCCAAACCGTAACTCATCCAGGAACCAATACTTGGTCTACCAGCTTGTTGAGATCCTGTTTGAAAAAAGGTAATGGCTGGGTCATGATTGATCGCTTCTGTATGCATGGATTTTATAAAACAAAGCTCATCTACCACCTTTGCTGTGTACGGCATCAGTTCACTTACCCATGCTCTAGATTCTCCATATTGATTGAAAGCAAAGTTGCTTCCTACCAAAGGAAAACGATCTTGATCAGCTGTCATTCCAGTTAACCTTTGGCCTTTTCGAACTGAATCTGGTAAATCTTGTCCTCTCATTTGATTTAGAAGAGGCTTGTAATCGAAGAGCTCCAATTGAGACGGGCCACCACTCTGAAAAAGGTAAATAACCCGCTTGGCTTTGGGAGCAAAATGAGGCAAACCATTTCCACCAAGTGAGGCAGCTGTAGCATCTCCAAAAAGAGAAAATGGATCAAGCATTGAAGCTGCTGCTAATCCACCAATACCTAAGCCTAACTTCTTTAAAAAGTGCCTTCGCGTATTATTGAGAAAATGCTTTGAAACTTCTTCCATAAATCTTATCCTTTTACGATGGCTTCATCTAGATTAAACACCAAACTTGCCAACATGCTAAAGGCATAGGCCTTATCGTTTTCAATATCTTGTCCTTTGAGTAAGGTAGCATTCTTCAACGTCTTTCCTTTTTCTTTTTGATAACTCATACGAGATTCCTCCAGAAATGTAGCGAGGTTATCCAATTCAATTGCATCGGGTCTTCTTGAAGTTATTCTCCTGAAAATATTCACAATTCGATCCTCATCCGTTAACTTTTTATCTTGAAGAACTAGAGTGGCTAAAGCTTCTGCTGCTTCAAGAAGTTGTGGATCATTCAGCATAACCAAAGCTTGCAAAGGCGTGCTCGTTTTTTGCCTTTCCACCATACAAAAGTCTCGGGTTGCAGCATCAAATGTAACCATGGATGGAGGGGGCACAGTTCTTTTCCAGAAGGTATATAAGCTTCTTCTGTATAAGTTCTCTCCTGAATCCATGATGTATTCTGTTAATCCTTGACCTGAGGTGGTCTCTGCCCATAGTCCTTCAGGCTGGTAAGGTTTTACACTGGGGCCGCCTACTTTCTCTACTAACAATTCACTTACATGAAGTGCATTATCTCTAATCATTTCTGCTGAAAGTTTGCTGCGAGAGCTTCGCGCTAACCATTGATTGGAAGGGTCTAGCTCCAATAGTTCTGGGGTGGTTTTTGAAGTTTGTTGGTAGGTATTGGAGAGCACCATACGTTTAAGCATTTTTTTAATATCCCAGCCCTCTTCTCTAAACGTAATTGCTAACCAATCCAATAGTTCAGGATGAGAAGGTAACGCTCCTTGATTGCCAAAATCTGAGCTGGTAGAAACTATTCCTGTTCCAAATATTTGTTGCCATAAACGGTTTACTGCTACGCGCGCTGTAAGCGTGTTCTTTTCGTCAAACAGCCAATTTGCTAAACCCATGCGGTTTCGTTCATACGCCTTGGTAAAAGGCAGTATGGCCGATGGCGCTCCGGGCTGCACTTCCTCTCCATGTGCATCATAAGCGCCTCTTTCTAAAACATAAGTTGTACGTTCTGGCGCATTATCTTTCATTACCATAAGCCTTAACTCTTCTACACTATCCGGCATTTGGATAAAAGACAATATCTCTTCTACTTCCTTTTGAGTGATTTTTATGTTTGGCTCTGGTATTTCATCGTAATCGATCTTACCCTTTTCATCTACTTTATTAAAAAAGCCATAAAAGCTAAAATATTCCTTTTGCGAAATGGGATCGTATTTATGATCGTGGCATTGCGCGCACTCCATAGTTAATCCTAATAAAGACTTGGAAACGGTGTTGGTTCTATCCAGCACATACGCTACACGATATTCTTCATCAATGGCTCCTCCTTCTTGGGTGATTTTATGGTTTCGATTAAAACCCGTTGCTAAAATTTGTTCCAGATTTGCGTCTCGAAATAGATCGCCTGCTAACTGCCAGGTAACAAATTCATCATACCGCATGTTTCGATTAAAAGCGCTAATTACCCAATCCCGCCAAGGCCACATCACTCGCTCAAGGTCGTCTTGATACCCATGTGTATCAGAATAGCGGGCAATGTCCAGCCAACTCGCTGCCATATGCTCGCCATAGGCTTTGGAGTTTAACAATTGATCTACTACATCTTCATACGCACCTTTTGCGTTGTCCCTTAAAAAAGCATCAATTTCTTCTAAAGTAGGTGGCAGCCCTGTCAGATCAAAATATACGCGTCTTATGAGTTTTTCCTTATTTGCCTTTTCAGAGAGGGTAAGCCCTTTTGACTCTAGTTTTTGTAGGATAAAATGATCAATCTCATTTGCCGTCTTAGCTGGAGTAGTAACTTGAGGTACTTCTTCCTTTTCAGGTAAGACAAAAGCCCAGTGGTCTTTCCAAACTGCACCTTGTTCTATCCACTTGGTTAGTATCCTCTTCTCATAATCTGTTAAACTCAGATTCGAGTTTTCGGGAGGCATTTTTTTATTCTGATCTACACTATGTATTCGACTTACGAGCATGCTCGTTGCAGTATCTCCTGGAACAATGGCAAAGCGTTCTTTATTCTCACCTAGGGCGGAAAAAGCTCCTTCCTGGGTATCTAGTCTTAAACCCGCTTCACGAGTCCCCTCGTCTGGTCCATGACACAAATAACATCGATCTGATAAAATGGGTTTAACATGGAAAATGTAATCGATCTCATCCGGTATAGCCGATTCGTTAAGCCGCAGGTCAGACACATTACTTACTGCCTCAGATGCTTTTTTCGATGTGTATTTATAGCTGAAAACTATGATAAAAGGAATCACAAAACAAAGCACATAGACGTAGCTTCTCTTTTCAATCATTTTCCTAATTTTTCCTTATATGGTTTTCCTTCTTTCTTAAGTCTTAAAAATCTCTTTAGCGAGGATCAAAGCCAGTAAATTTAATACTTTACTGGAAAATTGTACCAAAAAATATTTTAAACTAAATCGATTCAGCAAAATGAAGGCATGGGATCATTTAGAGATCATGTAATGTAGGGATTTTTAAAGCCCGCACTAAAAAGTTAGTTTAGCCATACACCTACAAAAATGCGGTTCTGCATATCGAAAGTTAAACCTTACCCAACTTTAATTGCAGAGAAATCGTTTTATTTTAACTTATGTGTAATCAACCTGCACTATGAAGCTACGACTACTATTATTTTTATTCTTCACTATTACTTCTATTGGCTTTGCTCAATACATTCCCATAACGCGCGATAGCGCAGAATGGCGAGCTTGGTATATTCATAAATTCGATAACAACATCTACACGGAGTATGTCGGGGCTTTTTACAATCATTTGGAAGACACACTTATAAATGGTTCTACATACTATCAATTTGATCACTATTCAAATGCAAGAAGTCCTTTTAACAAAGACTTTTTAGTTCGAGAAGACACCGCTGCCAGAAGGGTATATGTTAGACATTTAGATTATACTTTTATGAGAACTCTACCTAATAGCGAATACTTGTATTATGATTTTAGCTTGAATGTTGGCGATACCCTATTTACAGGATTTGATTATAATAATAACCCTGTTTATTGGACTGTATTGACTAAAGACAGTCTTGTTATAGATGGTAGCAAGCGACTTTACTTAGATGTAAAAATCAACGATCAAGTAAACTTTACAGGCAATCCATCCCGAACGGATAGATGGATAGAAGGAATAGGCAGTGAAGTGGAGTTTAACAACCCTATTTCACCAAGTATTAATGTTTTTGAAGCTTCTTTTGATTTAGTCTGCTATAAAAATTTAAGTAAAGGCTTTTCTTACGAAACCAGTAAAACCCCATACGATTGTAACAGTAGCATTAAACTCATAGAATCTGAAGCTCAACTCAAACTAGAAGTTTATCCAAACCCTGTTTTAAACGAACTGAAATTAGATTTTAACTCCAGCTTCTCTGGAAGTATTTCTTTAGTGAATCTTGCAGGGATCCAAGTACTCCATCAACAAAGTCAAAATGCTTTCAAAACCAAACTCTCTGTTGAATCTTTAGCTTCAGGTATTTATATTTTACACATAAATGGAGAGCGTTTATCTCAAAACATTTTGGTTGAAAAGCATTAGCAAACGGCTTTATTCAATAGATTTCGATCTATTGGAACGCAACCATACGTTTCGATCCGCATCTTATTTGGAAAACAAGTAAGATTATGAAAAACCTAATCCTTTTCGGAGTTGTAGCTCTGTTATTATCCTGCAGTAAAGAAGAAAGCTCCAACGTTTCAACAGAGCCTCAAGGGAAATATCGGCTGGTTGAAGTATTAGCTGACCCAGGAGATGGCAGTGGCACTTTTCAAGCTGTAAACAGTAGTAAAGTAATTGAATTTAACAGTCTTGGAATTGTAACTTCAAACGGTGACTTATGCTCTATGAGTATAAACTCTAACTCCTCGAGTAGCGGTACATATTCTACTACCAACTCCATTATCACAATCAACAACTGTAGTGATATAGCATTTGAAGTTAATGGTAATGAGATAACCCTTTTTTATGCTTGTATAGAAGCCTGTAGAGCTAAGTTTGTTAAGCAATAAGCTCTTCGCTTAGCGGAGATGAAAATCTAATTTCTTCATGTTTTAAGCCTTAAAATAGGAGAAACAAATTTTCTCATCAAAAAAACCAATCCTGTCTAAATTATGACTTCCATCTGTATAGAATCCTTTACTTTTGATCTACAAAATTTACTTTAGATTAATAGAATGGAAACACATAAATGCGTAATTATTGGCTCTGGTCCTGCAGGATATACTGCGGCTATTTATGCTTCAAGAGCAAACTTGAACCCAATTATGTATACAGGCTTACAACCGGGAGGCCAATTAACCACAACAAACGATGTGGAAAATTTCCCAGGATATCCTGACGGTATTACAGGTCCGGCTATGATGGAAGATTTAATGAAGCAGGCACAACGCTTTGGAACAGATATCCGTTTTGGCATGGTTACTAATGTTGAGTTTAGCGATGTTCCTGGAGAGTACCATACCTTGACTATAGATGAGGATGAAAACAAAAAAATAAAAGCTCAAACGGTAATTATTTCTACAGGGGCTGCTGCGAAATACCTTGGTCTTGAATCGGAGCAACGTTTGATGGGGCATGGGGTTTCAGCCTGTGCCATTTGCGATGGTTTCTTTTACAAGGACAGAGAAGTGGTGGTAGTAGGAGCAGGTGATTCTGCTGCGGAAGAATCTACCTACTTAGCAAAGCTTTGTCCGAAGGTAACTCTGTTGGTTCGTAAAGATCATTTCCGTGCGTCTAAAATTATGGAAGAGCGCGTAATGAACACGCCCAACATTGAGGTTATGTACAATACGGAAACGGTTGAACTATTAGGCGACAAAACAGTAGAAGGTGTAAAAGTTAAAAACAACCAAACCGGTGAAGAATCTGTTATAGATGCAGAAGGATTCTTTGTAGCCATTGGTCATACGCCTAACACCAGTATATTCAAGGGTCAATTAGATATGGATGATGTTGGTTACATTATAACTAATCCAGGAACTGCTGCTACAAACAAACCTGGAGTATTTGCTACAGGCGATGCTCAGGATAAAATATACCGACAAGCTATCACCGCTGCAGGTACTGGCTGTATGGGCGCTCTTGAAGCAGAAAGATACCTTCAAGAATATGAAGTAGAAGTTGAAGCTTAGATAAAAAGCTATTAGATAAAATGAAAAAAGCCCCTGTTGGGGCTTTTTTTATGTTGCTTCTTTAAAGACAAAATATCCTAAGGCCAGCCAAAGTAATCCTTTGATCAAAAAAAAGAGGAAAAGTACAACCGCTACTTTCCATCCTTCCTTTTTAACAAGGCCTTTCCAACCTTCCTCTTTTAATATGCTTCGATACTTATTAAACACGTGTATTTATTGTAAAAAATAAACAGGCCTATAAGCCGGATTCTGTATTCCGAATATCGGAATCCTTATCATTTATCTAACTCTGCCTACCCTCCAGGATCGAGCGAGAAGCTCTCAAGCCCTGGTATACATGGCATTTCAACCCACGAGGTTTACCGTGCCTCCAACATCACTATTGGAGCGGTGATCTCTTACATCACCTTTTCACCTTTACCATAACCAAGTATGGAAGTTTATTTTCTGTGGCACTTTCTGTTACTTTACCGTCACCAGTAAAGCACCTTCCTTTTGAGAAGCATGGCTCTCTGCGTTGTCCGGACTTTCCTCCCCGCTGAAATGCATCAGAAGAGCGATAAGGCGGCCTGTTTAAAGAGCAAAACTAAGGCTTAATTTAAGATGGATGCTTATCTTTTTTACCAAAGCTCCACTTCGGTTGCACCAGCACCATAATTAACGAAACTCGCATCGTAAAAGTTTAGGTTGCCTAAGGTATTTAGTAGTTTATGTAACTCTTCACGTAACTTGCCCTCTCCTACTCCATGAATAAAAATCACTTTTTTAGCATGAGCTCTTCTTGCTTTTTCGATAGTGCTTCTTGCCGTATTTAATTGCATTTCTAACATATCAAAATTGCTAAGGCCATGGGCTTTATCGGTTAACTCATGAATGTGGAGATCCTTTTCAATAATTCCCCTATCCTTCCTATCCGTTTTTGAAACAGCCCGTTTAAAAGACACATCCTTCTTTACGATTCTATCTACAAGAAAAGCATTGGTTTTAATAACCAAATCTTTACCAATCCATTGCTCAAAACCATGGTCTAGTTCAAGTAATAAAAGGTCGCCCTTAATAGCAAGCACCTTCCCTTTACCTATATCATCAATAAAAGCTACAGTATCTCCTTCCTTAAACATGGTGCAAAAATAAAAAGTCCCCCGATTGCTCGGAGGACTTTTCTATATAAAGAATGTTTATTCTCTAAAGAATTATTGCTTGATGATTCTACGTTGAACGCTAAGTTCACCGCTTTCAATCTTAAGCATATAAGTTCCTTTAGCTAGCGTACGGATATCAAGGCTTCCCTTGTATTTACCGTTCAAATTAGCTTCTTGAACTTCCATTACAATTCTACCACTAAGGTCAAGAACTGTAATTCTTGCATCACCACTACTTTCAGCGTCAAAACTAACATTAACCGTAGATCTGGCAGGGTTTGGATACAGCTCTAAACTGCGTCCTAATCTATTCTCTTCTAAGCTAATACCAGCAGTGGTAATTGCCTTAGAAACAGAATCTATACCACAATCTCCTGTGATGGTAAGTTTTACTGTAAATATACCATTGGTAGTGTATGGGTGACTTGGGTTAACCCCAGTACCTGTGTTTCCATCACCAAAGTCCCAAGCGTATGATGTAGCTCCAACAGAAGCTGAGGCATCAAAATCAACCGTTTGACTTGGAAGTGTAGCAGGGTTAACAGTCTCACCAAAAGCAGCAGTAATTGGACCACTAGCACTAGTGAAAGCGAATGGCCCTACAGAAGCACTGGTATCTGTAGCACAGAAGTTAACTACATAGAACTCATAATTTGTTCCAGGTGTTAAACCACTAATGGCTTCCGGACTACTCGCACTTGCAACAAGAGTACCACTTGTAAGAGGATTAAATCCTGCAGGACCCCAAATCAGAGCTGAACCGATAACCGTTCCACCACTATTCCATAGCAGATCTGCAGAAGTACAAGTTACATTAGTCGTATCTAAACCAGTTGGATCAGGACAAGACGGGCATAATGGTGTAGTAAAAGTAAATGGTCCACCAGCACCACTAGTATCAGATGCACAAGTATCCGTTACATAGAAGTCGTAGGTTGTACCCGCCATAAGCGATACATTCAATGGACTAGTAGCATTACCCATAAGAGTTCCTGTTCCAGGCGTAAATCCTGTAACTCCATATTCTACGGAAGAAGAAACTGTATTTGCCGAGCTAATCCAAATAAGGTCTGCACCACTACATACCACATTAGCTGTATCTAAACCAGTTGGATCAGGACAAGGGTTACCGTTATCGATAGAAACATCATCAATAGCAACATCTCCTGCACAACATCCATTGGTAATCAGTCTGAATCTAACCTGTAAGTCTGTTTGGTTTAAGTAAGCCAATAAACTCACATTCTCTTCATCATAAGGATCTGCAGTAGCCGTTTGTGGACCTGTTAAAGCAGTATAAGATAGAACTCCTCTGTCCCAAGATGTACCATTCCAAACGTCCACATGTATTTCCGCCATATTAGAACCAAAACGGTGCAAGTAGAACTTAAGCTCTGGATTGGTCAAAGTTGAAATATCAACAACTGGAGAAGTTAATATAGTCGAATCTGGTCCAATGGTTGAAGAACCGGATACATCAGCCGTTAAAAATTTACCTCCAATGGCAGGAGCTAGAGTATGATCTCTATCTGGCCCTGTACCTGCGGATGTTGTTTGAACTGAATTTCTAACTTCCCAAGAATAACCGCCACTTGGAGTAGTTCCAGGATTGTTGGAAACAAAATCCCAACAGTTATCGGTTCCATCAAAATAACCTACAGTTGAACTTTCAAAATCTTGATAGTAAGGAGCTGTAACTGTAGCACAAAGTGTATTGAAGCAGAATGGACCTGACCAAGCACTTGTATCTCCCGCAGAACATGTTTCTCTTACATAGAAGCAGTAAGCGCTACTTGAAGATAAACTCGTTAGTATTAAACTATCTGCACCATTTACCATACTCATGGTACCTAATGCTGGATTGTTTAATCCTAAGCCGTAGCTTACTTGATAATTTCCATTTGTATTCCCATTATCAGATTCCCAAGAAATTTCAGCACCAGAAACTGTTGAGTTGCTAGAAGCTAAGTTGATTGGACGATTACAGGTTACTGGATCAGAAATACGGATATCATCTAAACCATTATCTCCCGGACAACATCCATTAGAAACTGTTCTAAACCTTACTTGAAGATTAGTTGTTCCAGCATATGCTGCAAGAGATACAGTAGTATCAGACCAAGCATCTGCATGAGATGTTTGCGTACCTGTAAGACTCGTGAAAGAGTTCACACCCCTTATCCACTGCGTTCCATCAAAAATATCCAAGTGCAATTCACCCATGTTGGTTCCGAATCTATGGTAATGATATTCTAATTCAGGATTTGTTAATCCTGAAATATCAATGATTGGAGACATCAATACGGAAGAGTCACCTGAAGACCCATAGGAAACATCAGCGTTATAGAACTGACCGCCAATAGCTGGGAACAATGTATTGTCACCACCTGCACCTGTAGTAGAACCTGATGTAGTTTGAACAGAATTTCTCAGCTCCCAAGAATAACCTGAAGTATTGGTTACCATATTTTGGTTGCTACTAAACAATGTCCAGCAGTTTTCCAATCCATCAAAATGACCCAAAGTAGAACTCTCAAAATCTTGGAAATAAGGAGCTGTAAATGGTGTACATAAAGTAGATAGACAAACTGGGCCTGTCCAAGTACTGGTATCACCAACACCACATATCTCTCTTACCCATAGGCAATAGTTAGTATTCGAAGTTAAACCTGTAACTAAAGCACTATCTCCCGTAACTACGGATAGAGTTCCTTGAGTTGGAGCTGTAATACCGGATCCATAACTAATCTGAAAGTTTTGATTTCCAGCTGTTCCTGCATCCCACTCTAACTCTAAAGTAGTAGCTGCGATATTCTGAATGAATAAGCTTTGAGTTGGTGGCTTAGGACATGTTGGGATTACTTCATAAACAAAGTCATCTACATACAACACTTGGAAAGTGTTTTGTTGTCCGTGGCGAATACCTACAAACTTATCCGTTCCATTATAACCGTTTGCAGCATCTAGATTTATCTGATACTCTAAATGATTGGCCGTTAGCGTTATCGTATCAATTGGATTAAAATTTGTACTGCTATTCGGATTATCAGAAGTACCTACAATTAGAGTAGCTCCGGTACCAAACGCTTGTCTAGAAGAGAAAGTTACTCTCTTATCGCCCACGTCTAAATCTCCTAACAGCGGAGTGTAAGCAATAACCGTGTTTCCTCCAGTCCAGTTATCAATTTCCATTTGATTAGGAAGCGAATTTGGCGTACCAAAAGTTACGGTAGTTACTCCAGCAAACGGTCCTCCCGCTCCTTCCAATAGACTTGTCCAACAACTTGGAGCTACGTTAAGTGTCTGCGCATCATAATCCTCCAGGTAAGGGGCAAAGAACGGAGAACATGGAGTACAGAAACTTTGAACACCTTGCCAGTTTGATGTATCTCCAGGGCCACAAATATATCTTACTAAGAATTCATAGCAGGTATTTGCAGATAGTGTATCAAGCGTTATGCTACCCGTGGTAAGTGTATCTCTACTACCTCCGCCACCAGTAGTTGTTCCTTGGTAAAAACCAGCTGGTCCAAACCAAAGCTCATATGTGCTCGCTGCATTGCTGGTATTCCAAGATAAAGTAGCTGCTGTATCAGAAACATTACCTGTTGACAATCCTGTAGGCGTAGGGCAAGTAACTTGAACCAAGCTTACATCATCAAATGTGTATCCATCAGAAAAAGTGATCGAGTTTGCAGGAGCAGAACCATTCTGTCCAAAACGAATTTGTGTTTCGCTACCCACACTTTGTCCAGCAGCTGTTAATGGCCCAACAATATCAACGTTATCAATATCAACGTAAGAACCACTGGTAGTGAATGATTCAAGATTTACGATCTCGATCCATGGATCAGCTTGTGCTCCTCTTACCCAAACACGGTTATCCGGATCAGACTCTTGAGAAGTTGCTAAGACGCTAAAGCTTAACTCAATACCATTGGCAGTTGTATAATTGGATAGATCCACATTTAAAGTAAGGAAATTAGTCTCTCTTGTTGTAAAAATGCTTTGATCTAAAGTAGCTGCTTGTACACCGGTTTTTTGGAAGCCAGTTCCCGCAGCAAATCTTAATCTACCGTTTGTAGACTGTGGAGCAAATTCCCAAATGTAGGTAGGGTTACAGAAGTCATTATCTCCAGTATATGGACCTACAGTGTAGCTTTCAAAACCATCAAAGAAAGGTAAGCTAGTTGGAGAAATAAGGCACTTTGTAGTAACCGTTAAAGGTCCGATCCAAAGGCTGTTTCCATTTCCTGCACCACAAGAGTCTTGTACATAAATATCGTATGTAGTATTTGGTGATAAACCACTAATCGTATCAATAGTATCGGTAGTAACTAACATAGAGCCAGTTCCCGGGGTAAATCCAGTAGCTCCATACTCAATATTACTTGCAACCGCAGTACCACCAGTAATCCAGTTTACTGAGATGCTGTTACTTGTTCTATTAACCAAACTTAAAAAAGATGGTGCGTTACAAGTTGGAGCATCTGCAAAGGATATATCATCTAAACTGTTATCACCAGCACAACATCCGTTGGTTATCGTTCTAAAACGAGCTCTCAGATTTGTAGTACCGGCATAAGGCGTTAAATCTAAAATGTATAAGGTATATGGATCTGCATTTGCAGATTGTGTTCCTGTAAGACTCGTTAGTGATTGTACACTATAATTCCAATTCGTTCCATCAAAAATATCCACATGGAATTCACCCATATTGGAACCAAAACGATGTAAATAATATCTTAATTCTGGAGTAGTTAATCCACTAATATCTATTACTGGCGACTCTAAAACAGAAGAATCTCCAGACCCTCCAAAAGAAACATCAGAATTGAAGAATTGTCCGCCAATAGAAGGGTATAAAGTATTGTCTCCAGCCGCTCCCGTACCACCGGAAGTAGTTTGAACAGCATTTCTTAACTCCCACTCATGTGCACCATTCCCGAATATACTCCAGCAATTGTCTGCACCACTGCTAAAACCTAGAGTGTTACTCTCAAAGTCTTCGTAATACGGAGCTGTTAAAGCTGTACAAGCCGTAGTAAAAGTAATTGGACCAGTCCAAACTGAAACTCCATTTAAAGAATCAGAACAATCGTTACGTAAATAGATATCATAGGTAGTATTCCCTATCATACCGTCAATGGTAATTGGGCTAGAAGCCTGAATTGTATCGTTTGTACCTGTTCCTTGTTGAAAACCTACTGGGCCCCATTCGAAACCTACTGCAGTACCTGAACTGCTAAAGCTGAAAGTGGCGCTACTATCCGTAGTACTTACTACCGAAACCGCGGTAATTTTAGGACATGGAGGAATAACTTCATAGTTGAACTCATCAATAAACATGTTATTGAATGTAGCGTTCATACTATGCTTAAATGCAATATAAGAGTGCGTGCCATTATATCCATTCGCAGTAGAAATTGGGATAATAATCTCCTCATTACTTCCAGTAGCAGTGTAACGTATAGTATCAATAGAACTAAAAGAACCTGGATCAGTAGGATCCGAAACGGTTCCAACTATCAACTGTTCAGCTATATCATCAGCTTGAGTGAAAAAGCGAATTTGGTTGTTACCACTAGAAAGGTTTAGTAGCTCCGGGCTGATAACCATTGTTGTATCTGTACTAGTTGCGAAACCGCTACCTAGACGTAAATGATTACTACCAGCGTAAGGAGTAGGGAAAGTTACAACTGTAATATTCGCACTGGTATTTTGAATGTAAGGTGTCCAACATAAAGGAGAACTATTCGCTGCGTCAGCTTCAAAGCCATTGTTATATCCAACAGCTTCAGCCACACATGGCGTTCTTAAAGCAACAGGTCCCATTGTATCAAGAGAAACTGTAGCTCCACAATTTGGTATCAGGTAAGCTTCGTAAGAGGTGTTTCCAGTTAATGAGGTTAAGCTCACTAAACTACCACTAGAGTTTACCGTTGTGCCCGCAGTAAGAGGATCAAATCCAGGTGCTCCCCAAATCACGTCCCAATCTGTACCACTTGTACTCTGTACCCAAACTAAATCCGCTGTGGTTGGCTGAATGTTAGATGCAGCAAAACCAGCTGCTCCAGGACATGCAGGAGCATCGATTACAGAAACATCATCGATAGCATTATCTCCAAAAAAATCGGAACCACTTCCACCAGATTCTGCTCTAAAGCGAATAAGAACTCGGTTGTTTCCGTAAACAAAAGAGGATACATCCACACCTACTCTTTTCCAACCGGTAGTTGCATAATTTAGGGTAGCTACCATACCCCATGAGGAAACTCCATCATAGGCTTCTACTACTGTAATATTGGGAGGCGTATAACCAGCCCCGCACATCCAATAATAAAACTCTAAATAAGCTGTGGTAAGCGCTCCAACATCAACCGTATCCATTTCTAGAATTACGCCTCCATCGCCACCGGATTGATCCATCCATGCGTAATTACCGGAGTTCCCGGTATGATCCGTTGCCGCAGGGCAGTTTACGCTATTGTTGCTTCCACTAAACAACCAAGGACCCCCAGTTGTTGCAGATTGATTCCATCCCGCAGGAACCGTGGTATTGTCAAAACTCTCCGTTACAGGAGCCACTAGTTGGGCACTCGATGTCCAGCAAGACAGAATACCAAGACATAGTAAAATTCTTTTCATAAAAGCTTAAATGTTAATTAATTTTAGGGAAAAATGTGAACAATAATAAGCAAAACAAATTTTGATTCCAAGGAATGAATACACCCTAATGTGAATTGTAAGTTACTGGGGTTTTACTAAAAAACGAATGATCCTTTATCATAAAAATGGTAGAATCCCTTGCTCTTGCTGAAAAAAACAACATTATCCTAATTCTCAACGCAAACTAATCAGTCACCTCATTATAAGTAAATTATATCGAAATAAATTTTTAATAAGAAAGATTTAAACAGACTTACAGTTTAGTCTCCGAGTCTTTATGATTAAGGAAAGTAACAAACAACAAATGCGGATAAAATGATTCAAGACATCCTATATTTCGCTTACTCATTGACAATTTAGATAAAACAAAAAGCCCCAGGTGCAAAGTATGCAAATGAGGCTTTGAGTGTGATCGCGATAGGATTCGAACCTATGACCGTCTGCTTAGAAGGCAGATGCTCTATCCAGCTGAGCTACGCGACCTTAATATTTAAGGGCTGCAAAAATAAATGTTTTCAGGAATAAAAAAACTATTCTACACACTTTTTTAATTATTACTTCACAAACCGTCTCTTTTAAATCTCTGTTGGCGTATACACAATTGCATTAGTTGGTTTTCTTTTTCCTGTTTTACTTACTTTCATATACCCAACCCTTTGACATTCAATAAAAATGATTTGTTACTTTTTAAACAGTCATTTTCAATCTATCTAAAAAGAAAGCGTAAACCTTATTATCTTCTTTATTTTAGTAACTAGCTTAGGTCTCTAATTTTTTATTTTCTTAATCCATGAGCCGAACCTCTTCTTTGAGCTCCATCATTCTTGATTCCAAAACTTATCCTGGAGAACTTTTCAAAGTAACTAGAGAATTGTACTCGATCTTCAGCGAATTCACAGGAGTTAGTATTGAAGAGCATTCTAAAGACAGTACACTCTTAAAAACAGGCGCAGCTCTAAGCCCGGGTGTAGCGGCTTTTTGCATGGTCGATTTACTCAGAACACAAAGGTTTTCCCAATCTCTACTCCATGCGATTCAAGACAAAAAAGGAAAACAAATGGAAGAAAAGGTCAGAGTTCTTTATGCTGGATGTGGCCCTTACGCTACTTTGCTTTCCGTTATTGCTCCTTTTCTAAATTCAAAAGAAGTAGAATTTACCCTGATCGATATCCATCAGGAATCCTTAGATGCGGCAAAAAAGCTTCTAGAAGGGCTTAATGCCAGTAATTTGGTAAGTGAATATGTTTTAGAAGATGCTTCAACCCTTGTTCTGGATAGAACCAAGATTCCAGATATTATTGTTTCGGAGACTATGACTGCGGGCTTAATGCATGAACCACAAGCTAGCATTATGCTGAATCTACTACAACAAACACCTGCGGAAACTGTTTTCATACCGCAAAACGTACGTTTGTTTTTAGGCGGAAAGCAAGTCCAAAATAATTCAGATCAAGATGGAGGAATACCTCAAAAAGCCACAGAAATTGATTGTGTTTTTGATTTAGAAGAGTCTCTATTCAAGCATCTACATGACACTCCTCTAAATAAGGAGGAAACAGAATCTCTAACCGGAAAAACGATAACTCTCAACCAAACTTTCGACTACTACGTTCTTTCTACCCATATAGATATTTATAAGGATATTAAACTCAAACCTTCTGAGTCTTCACTCACCATCAATAGAAACCTCAATCAAGTTTTTAAATCCGGTAACAGAATAGAGTCTAAATATTTTATGATGGACTCACCCCACTTAGAGCTGGAGACCATTTCTTAAACTCAGACCTTAACCAGTCGTTAATCACTAAGTCTATTACCAAGTGAACTCTTGGAATTGGCCCAGGGTTAAAGAGTTTATGATTTAGATTGAAGTTCATATACCAGCATTCTCCATCTCTTAAGGGAATTCGCTCACTATCTAACCAAAATTCCATTTCTGAATGCGTTTGAACAGGGATATGGATTCGTACATCCTCATCCTCCAAAGACAAACGGTAATCCTTGTGCTCCTTGATGCTGCTATTTACCCCTAACTTCATATAGCGCACGGCTGTTTTTTCGCATTTGAACGAATCTATAATACTCTTTGCATAAGGCACCTTCTCTAGGTGTAGTGTATCCAAAAATATAGTTTCCTCTGCTGGATTGTGGAAGCTTCGATGTATTTCTGCCCCTATGGATCGTAAAGGCAACACACTCCAATCTCCAGTAAAAAAATTACTATTGAAATGTGGCAACCACGCTTCAGAAGGAAAAACATCTAATTCTTGTTTAAGCCTCAAAGCATCATACACCATTGGTAATTTAATTTTATTAACCACAGTATTGTTTTTACTTTATTCTATTTACCTAATAATCAACACTAAAAACATTTAGCACGTGATATTTTCCCCTTGAATTGGAGTGAAAAATATTATACTTAAATCATAACGATAAAGTACTAATTTTATCCCAAATAAAAGCTTATGAAAATAGGTCTATTAGTCAATAGCAGGTTAGGCCTCCCATCTCTCCAAACGCTCTTAGAAAATAAGATCAACACAAGTGTTCTTCTTGTAGAATCGGATAACGAAGAAATACAGGATATTAAAAGCGTTTGTAAGAACTACCAGCATCCATTCACCGCAATAACGGCTCAAAACAGTAAGAAACAAATACAAGAATGGGTAAAAAAGGAAAAGCCAGAACTTATTCTAGTTATGACTTTTCCTGTTATCATACCCAAGGAAATTCTCTCCAATCCTGCGATCAGTTGGTTCAACTTTCATTTTGCTCTGCTACCTGCATATGGTGGTGCAGAACCCATTTTTTGGCAAATAAAGAATCAAGAGCCTTTTGGTGGAATAACCGTACACAAGCTCACAGAAAAAGTGGATAGCGGTCCTATTGCTCTTCAACAAAAACTACCCATTTTAGAGGATGAAACCCACGGAACACACATGAGTAAACTCGCTCAACTCTGTGTTACTACTATGATTAACTTGGTCAATATATGGCAACAAACAGCAGGAAACGTACCACTTAAGCCTCAGGATGAAAAAACCGTGAATTTACTTTCTAATGCAGAGCTAGACGATATACTTATAAAGTGGGATCAAATGACAGCAGAAGAGATAAAAGCTCTCGTTCAAGCTTGCAATCCATGGAATAAGGGCGCCATTACATTCTTAAACGGCAATCCAATTCGGGTTTGTGAGGTAGAAGTTTGCACACAGGATTATTCTGATTTTTCATTAAAACCAGGGTTTATTTTTAAGCAAAACAAAGACTTGATTGTTAGGTGTTTAGATAAAAAATGTGTTTTATTAAAAATAATACACACAAATGAAGGTTACTTATCCGGTCAAAAATTCGATGAAATTTTCAACATAGAATCAAGTATTTTTACCTAATAATAGTGGGTAAAAAAGCCTATTATATCTATATTAGACGAACTTTTACCAATTATCACGAAAATGACAAAAGTTGGATTATTAATTCCAATATCTAACATTAGGCCACTTTTTACCAAGGAATTATTTTCTGGAATAAAAAAAGCCTACGCAGAGACTGAATCCAATCCTGAATTTCATAATGAAAATATTGGCCTAGGTATTCAACCCTCTGAAATAATTGAGAAAGCACAAAACCTACTCCTTTACAAAGAAGTAGATGTAATTTATGCTTTGGTTGGGCACCAGATTACAGCTGAGCTTATCAAAATAGTAAAATCGTACAATAAGAAACTGGTACTCATAGATTTTGGCACCAACTCAAGGATTGAAAAAGCAGTTTTGGATAATCCCGACATAGTAAGTTCAGTAAGCTTTGGTTTATCTACTATTTATTGGCACCTAGGGTATTATGCTTCCTTAAATCTTGGAAAAAAAGCATTGGTTAGTTCTGACTTTTTTCACTCCGGATTTCCTTTTGCTTCTGCCTTTGAAAGTGGCTTTACCCAAAACGGAGGAGAAATTGTTGGCTACCATATTTGTCAAAACGATGATGATGAGCTCGCAAGTGCTGGTCAGAATACGTTTAAAAAAGCGGAAGCAGAGAAAGCAGATCTGATTTTTGCAAATTATACGTATTCCAATATAGACTCTATACTAAAAGCGTCTAAAAAATCGCCAAACCTCGCGCTAATGACTTCTTGCCTGAGCTTACCTGAAAACAATAAAGAAGATTATCCTAACATATATGTAGGTGGCTTAAAATATTTCATTGATCTGCAAAACGAGTATCCGGCAGACTCCTGGATAGGTTTACTGGCTTTTGCGAATACCAAAGCCTACCTAAATTCTGGCACTAAAGAAATACCCCTTATTGTACAAATCCAAAAAGGATGGAGCGCACAAGGATTTACCGATACTCAAAATGAAGAAAATGTTTTTCTGGACGACTTAAAAACGGATGAGCCAAAAACCGAAAACACCATTACATCGGGTTGGACGAACCCCTATTTATGCATATAAACTCTTAATTCTATTTGTAACACCCATAAATGAATTACACCATGACAAAAAAGATTACTCAAAAACTTTTAATTGGCTTGATGGCTTGCCTTGGGTTTAGCCCTGGAATAATGGCACAAACCGACACCATTACAAGCAACGACTTTGAAAACTGTGGAGTAGGCTACAACGAGTTTGGGGTTTACTCCGATGGTAGTTCAGATTACTTTGTAAGAGCAAATGGTACAAGTACGGACACAAATTGCACTGTCTCTTCAGCAAGTGGTCAAATTGCGTTCACCAATACATCTGGCTACTATTACACTGGAGAGGATGTGGATCGACCAACAGAAAACCCAAATACTACTGGAGAATTTGGTTCAACCGCTCTTACTTCTGGTGTCCATTTTAACGACATTGATGTCTCCAGCTTTACCAATGTAGAGATTGTATGTAGCTTCGCTGCATACAATCCAAGTCCTACAGTAGGAACTTTTGAAAACGGAGATTATATACGTATTTATATAGATAAAACAAACAATGGTACGTATGAACTCTTAGGCGCCTTTGAAACTGTAGGAGGCGGAGGAAATACATATCTTTCTGAAGATACTAATTTAGATGGCTTAGGAAACGGTACGGTTCTCACACAAGCTTTTCAAGCTTTTACCTTTAGTGTTACCGGAGTCGCCACTACCATGGATGTTAGAATTGAAATCCTTTCAAGCGGGGGAAGCGAAGAAATGGCCTTCGACACCTTCATTGTTCAAGGAGATGCTGCCGTTACCTCAACCACATGGGATGGAGCCACTTGGGACAATGGCGTGCCAACAAACACTGTTGATGCGGTAATTGCCTCAAGTACAGCTTTAAGTTCGGCTATTGCCTGTAAAGATTTAACCATCAACAATGGCATCACCTTTAATTTAGGTGCAAACAACCTTACCGTAAGTGGCGATGTAGCGAATAACGGAAGTGGCATAACAACAACAGGAACGATAACTTTTGATAAAGCGGGTACAGCAGCCCTTAGCGGAAATACCATTTCTCATGAAAGTGTGGTTTCCGTAGCTTCTGGAACCACCTTATCTACTTCAGGTCTTTTAACACTTACTGCTTCTTCTGCAAGTAGTTATGGTCAGCTGGTAGGAGACGGAACGGTAACGGGTAATGTAACTGTACAAGGCTTCTTAACCGGTATTGATGGAAGTACCGCCCGTTATTTCTACCTGGGCTCTCCAGTTACAAATGCTGCTCTTTCTGATTTTAATGAAGGAAATACTATGGTAGCGAGTAATAGTGCTACCGGTACCGTATGGGAATGGGATGCTTCAACTTCTACTTGGACAGCCCCTAGCAACATTAGTAATACGGCAACAAGCGGACAGGGTTTCGCTATGTATGCGGGGACCAATACCTTTGGTACTTTTATAAGAGGTACAGCAGGAACCATTGAAGTAAGCGGAACCGTATCTACTACAGATGTGCTCCGAGCACTCTCTTATCACGATGGTCAGGGATCACCGACTAATGGGCAAGGAGATACTCAGAATTTTGTTGGTGGAACCAGCACCAATGATACAGAGGGTTGGAATCTAATAGCCAACCCGTTCCCGGCCGTTTATGATTGGGATAACCAAACCATTCCTACGGATATGGCCACCGCCATATATCGTTACGATGGAACAAATTATACTAGTTATTCTCAAGGGGCGGGCTTGGCATCTCGTTATATTGCTCCGTTTCAAGCCTTCTTTGTTCAGCTTACCGCTAATACACCCGGCAATCTTACTTTCTCAGAAAACAATCGCGTAACAGGTCAAGGTCCATCCTTAGGAAAGACAAACTCCTATGTGGTAGACGGTGTAGATCTAAATATTTTTGATTCAAACAATAGCGTAAACGATTATTTGTTCATCGGTTTTGATGGAAATACAAGCCTTGGCTTTGATCTGGAATACGATGCACGAAAATTACTGAACGGGTACGGTGTACCAAACATCTATACACAGTTTAATCAAAATACATATTCTATTTGTAGAGTGAGTAAAACGGACGGTATGACTTCTTTCCCGGTTTACCTAGAACATGCTATAGATGGAGAACAGTTAATAATCAATGCTGGTTTAAATCGCTTACAGTCTTACGGTACGGTAAAGCTAGAAGATCTTAAAACGGGTAATCTTCACGACTTAAGTCTGTCTGATTATTACTTTACCAACGATACGGCTTTCAAAGCCAATCGATTCATCCTTCACTTTGGAGCCAATAGAAGTATTGGTACTTCTGAAACTGAATTATCTAGTGCTTGGT
>CAZAJG010000026.1:27021-39576 GCA_964485405.1 uncultured Owenweeksia sp.
ATAGTGAAAGTGGAATTAGTGTAAATACAGGAGACTTGAATAAAGCGACTGTTACGGTTCGAAATATTTCTGGGCAACTGATTTATAGAAAGCTTGCGCATGATCAAATTACCCATATACCTCTAAGCACAAATGGAGTATATGTGGTAACGGTAAGCACTTCTAATTCATCGTCATCCAAAAAAATTATTCACTAACCTTTTAAGTTCAAAGCATTATGAAAAAGTTAATATTATCCTTAACGATACTTACTTTGATTTCATCCACTGCCTGGGCTCAACCTCTAGGCCCCAACTCTCCTGTTCCATTTGGAGCAATAGAGCTATTGCTACTCACAGGTGCAGGGTTCGGTGCTAAAAAAGCATACGATAGAAAAAAGGAAAATACAAAGTAAAAACGCCTTATTAGGATGCACCAAAAGGGGATGATCAATAGATCATCCCCTTTTTTATTCAAAGCATTTATCTACTTATCTTAAAAATAGACGATCATCTTATTGCAAATAGGTTATAATGTGGATTTTATGCTCAGTAATTCGTAAATTTGTAATCTTTTTGTAAAACGAGCGTAATTAACAGATCTTATCAATATGGAAGTTTTTGACAATACGGAAATGAGACACTATGAAGTAACCCATGGTGAGCAGTTAGCTGTTATTGAATATCAAGTTCAAGAAAAGAAGGTATTTCTTACCCGCGTAGAATTCCCGAAAAGCTTTGTAGAAGCGGGAAAAGATTCTGAAATGATTGCTTCTACTTTGGATTTAATAGAAGAAACCGGTATGCGTGTTGTACCTATGACTCGAGTTATAAAGCAGTATTTTAGAGATCATAAAGAAAGAAGAAAACTTCTACCTGTAGGCATCCACCTTTAAACCCTAAACTTTTAACCAGCTACCACCTCACTTATTTTACAGTACTTTTTTCGATAAGCAGACGGAGATATTCCAGTATGTTTTTTAAAAACATTTAAAAAAGAACCATAGTCTTCATATCCCACTTTTGAGGGAATAGCTTCTATTGGTTCATGGGTATTCTCTAAAGTCTTCTTTGCGGCCTCTACTCTAACTCGTTGCAAATACTCTAACGGGGTGTTTCCAGTTGCTTTTTTAAACCGTCTAATCAAGGTTCTGCGAGTCATCGATACTTTATCTGCCAAATCATTTAAAGAAAAGCCATTACTAAATTTTTGCTCTAAGAGGTTTTGCGCTTTTATGATTTCTACATCTTGATGTTGCTTTTGCAACTGAAAAATGCGGTAGGATGTCTGTGGGTCCTTATACAGGTCTATTAACATGATTTTACTTACAAACACAGCCGTTTCATGTCCACAAAACTTTTCCACCAAATACATCATTAAAGTAGTAAAGGTAAAAGCCCCTCCACAGCTATAAATTCCAGCTTCATCAATAATTACCTTATCGTCTTCCACTTTAACCTTGGGAAATAACTCTCTTAAATTTTGAGCTCCCATCCAATGGGTAGTTACCCTTTTTCCATCTATAATACCGGAAGAAGCCAATAAAAAGGCACCCATGCAAATACTAGCTATTTCTGTGCCCTTTTCATACTGTTGTTTGATGAAATCGAACATCGGTTTTCCTTGTTCCAAAACAGAAGGAATATGCTCTGGTGAAGGAGCTGGAACTACCAATAAATCAAAATTATGCTCCTCCTCAATTACTATAGAAATAGGTAAAAGAGCATGGTTTGAAATGCTATTTAAAGGATGTCCTACTAATTGTACCTCAAACTTATCGCCTTCGTACCTAGGATAAAACTGTTTAAAACAAAGATTGGCCTTTGTTAGAATATCATACGGACCTGTTACGCTGGATGAAATAGCTTCTGGAAAAGCGAGTATACCTACTTTCAAACCTTCACTTTTAAAATTGATGAGAGTAAAATACAAAAACGTCTACAACCATAGTCGCACACGTTTTTGTAAGCATAAATTACTTAGCCGAATGCAACCCAATTCGATTCCCTTCCGTATCCATGGCTTGACCAATAAAGCCAAACTCACCAATACTCATTTTGGGAGCCACCACTTTACCTCCATTTTCTTCTACTCTTGCTAATTCGTTGGCTACATCCTCACACTCTAAATATACCAAAGTACCTTCTGCGCTCGGTTTAGCATATTCTGATTTAACGATAGCTCCTGCTGAATTTGGTGCTCCTTGTACCCAAGGAAAAGCAAACATATGCATATCCCCATTTTGCATGGACATTAATTCTTTATCAAACACAGCTTCGTAAAAAGTCTTAGCTCGATTCAAATCCGATGCAGGTATTTCAAACCAACTTACAATGTTTTGATTCATGATTTTTTAGTTTTTGGATGTTCTTATTATTACAGACTCAAAGGTGAAAAAAGCCAAAACCAACCAAAACAGGCTTTACCGACAAACTACTAAGGCAATAGTGCCACTTTTTCAGAGAATGAGACTGCTTAAATATTGTCTGCCACCCTACTTTTTAAACCGGCTAAGAATGCTTACTTTCCAAGTGTTTTACATCAAAATCAAACTATGGAAAAATGGTATATACCCATTACAATACTTCCGGGTGTGGGTTTATTATTACTCTCTACTTCAAATCTCATTATCGCCCTAAATACGGAAATTAAGGAGCTTTTAGAAGCAGAAGATTGCCAGGAAAGTTTGGTGAAACATAAAATATCTCAACAACAACTTCTCTCATTTGCTATGATTGCTCTCTACATAGCAGCTGGATTGATGGTTTTTTCAGGTCTCTTAGATGGTCTGGAATCCTCAGACTTCCAAATATTGCCTTTTTCAGCTATTTACCCCATGCTAATTGGTGTGAGCCTGATTTTTATTGCGATCATTTTCATGATTACCTATGCATTGAGAGCGATTCGAGTACGAAAAGAACAATACGCTAACTTTTTAAATAAAACAAATAATGGCCAATAAGGAAACCAAATGGTATAAGGTTTTAGATCACAAAGAAAAATTGGCCGAAGGCCGGGTAATGTCTGTGCTAGCCGGCAAAAAAGAACTCTGCTTAACCCATTGGAAAGGAGAGTATAATGCCTTAGACAATAAATGTCCTCATCAAGGAGGCCCTTTAGGAGAAGGTAGCATAGAAAATGGCTTACTCCGATGCCCTTGGCATGGATGGGATTATGATCCTTGTACAGGAAATGCACCTGGCTTTGATGATGGAATAGAAAAATTTGAGCTTAAACTAGAAGGCGATGAAGTGTATGTAAAAATTGAGGAAGAGATAGAAGAGCCCTATACGATCTCAGATGTAATGGCTGAAACCATGACCAACTGGGGTGTAGATACCGTATTTGGAATGGTTGGTCATTCTAATTTAGGATTTGCGGACGCCTTGAGAAGGCAAGAAGAAAAAGGAAACTTAAAATTTATTGGTATTAGACATGAAGGAGCAGGGGCTTTTGCGGCATCGGCTTATGGAAAACTTACCGGTAAGCCAGCTGCGTGTTTTGCCATTGCCGGACCCGGTGCTACCAATATGTTTACAGGAATGTGGGATGCTCATGTAGATAGAGTTCCGATGCTGGCGTTAAGTGGACAAGTAGCTACACAAGTTGTAGGTACGGGAAATTTTCAAGAGGTGGACCTGGTTAGAGCTTTTGATTCTGTAGCCGCATTCAATCATAGAGTTCAAAAAGATTCTAAACATGCCGAACTGATGACTTTGGCCCTTAAGCACAGTTTATTAAATCGCGATGTTTCTCATCTTACCTTCCCTGATGAAATCCAAACGGTGGAACTAGATCCGGAAAGCTTCCAAGCGCAGAACACAAAAAATCGAATTACGCCACAAACGATAAGCCCTCCTAAGGAACAGTTGGATGAAGCAATTAAGATCCTTAGCGGAGCAAAAAGACCCGTCATTATTGTGGGACACGGAGCACGTTTTCACATGGAGCAGATCACTGCTTTGGCAGAACAATTAGGCTGTCCGGTTTTAACCACTTTTAAAGCCAAAGGTTTAATTAGCAATCATCATCCATTAGCGGGTGGAGTTTTAGGAAGAAGCGGAACTCCAATAGCTTCTCATTTTATGAATGAGTGCGATTTACTTTTAGTACTAGGCGCTTCCTTCTCCAACCACACGGGCATAACACCTAAAAAGCCCACCATCCAGGTTGATTTTGAACCTTTAGCACTCAGCAAATTTCACGAAATTGATTGTGCTGTTTGGGGAGAACTATCAGTTACTGTTGGATTGATCCAGGAGCAAATGACTTCATCAAAATCAATAGATCATAGACCAGAGGTTGCTGAAAGGTGGAAAATATGGAGAGCTGAAAAAGCCAAAAGACTGGAAGAGAGCTTTGGGAATGGATTAAGCTCCATCTCCGTTTTTGATGCCATGAATAGATTGGCTCCCAAAGATGCTGTAATGTGCGTAGATGTAGGGAACAATGCCTACTCTTTCGGGCGGTACTTTGAACCACAAAACCACAGCTTTTTAATGTCGGGCTATCTAGGCTCTATTGGCTTTGCTTTGCCTGCTTCTATGGGCGCTTGGGCAGCTGTAAAAAATGAACGCTCAGTTATTGCGGTAGCTGGAGATGCCGGTTTTGCTCAGTATATGGGAGATTTAATGACTATTATTAAGTATAATATGAACATTAAACTCATCATTTTAAACAACAGCGAATTAGGTAAGATATCAAAAGAACAACGCTCTGGTAACTTTGAAGTTTGGGCAACCTCTCTTAAGAACGTTAGTTTTTCCGACTACGCTACCAACTGCGGAATGACGGGAATAAAAGCCACGACCACCAATGAATTGGAAGATGGGATGAAGCAATTATTTAGTCATAAAGGGCCGGCTTTACTTGAAGTTATTACCGATGTAAAACTCATTTAAAAAACATAAACAACTACCTTCCAGATACTTTAACGATTTTTCATTCATCAAAACTTGACAATCCTATTTTTAAGGTTTACTCTTGTTAAGTTTTGAAAACTCATGAACGGGAAAAATAACAAGTTTCCAGATATCTCTATTGGCAAACTTCTTGTAC
Organism: uncultured Owenweeksia sp.; assembly: GCA_964485405.1. GTDB lineage: Bacteria > Bacteroidota > Bacteroidia > Flavobacteriales > Schleiferiaceae > CAKZNE01. The sequence goes on from CAZAJG010000026.1 coordinate 32,059, forward strand.
AATTTGATTCTTTGATTCGAGTTGTAAGCAAAAAGTTTGCTGCTTCCAATAAACTACACCCTTTCACTGAGGAAGATCTGTATCAGTACATCACCCTTAGATTGATGGAGAATTTGCCTGCTATAAGATTTAATTATAAAGGAAATGCAAAGGTTAAAACCTATTTAGCAGCGGTTTTGAGAAACTATGCCCATGAATTTATTCGCAAAAATAAGCTACAGTTACTACCCTCCATATCCTTAAATAAATTTGGGTCAATTCCATATGAGGAAATACAAGAAGCTACAATTAAATGGGATAAACGTGCAGAACTTGAACGCATAAAACGAATAATGATCTTATTCGGTAATAAGCAAGGGAAAATTGAATTTGTCTTAAAAGGGTTTTGTCGGATGCCGTTAAGCGAAGTTGAACTAAATCCTTTCCGTGAAAAGCACCATGATTTTGAATGGATAAAAGAGCTTATCAGAAAGCTTAACTCTTACCAAAAGCCAACAGATAAGGATATCATTTCGCTTCTTAACCAATTATTCAACCACTTAGACGGAAAGAACAATGGGGATGAAGCCATGCGAAAATGGATCGATAGAACTTTAAATGAAATAATTGAACTATTAAACAGCTCCAAGGATAAAAGATTCTATAATAAAGATGGCCTCACTGCTCTATTAACAATATACTTTGAAGGAAAAATGAACACTAGCATTAAGAACAATTAACTTTGTTGGAGATGGAAGAAAATCTTAAACATCTGGATACTGAAGAAATCGCTCAAATTGCGGAAGCCCTGCATAATGGCAATAGCCAGTTGGTTAAATCCAATTGGCTAGAGCATTATAGCAACTGCAGTGATTGTAGACAAGCTATTTTTGAAACAATCGATATCCTGGATGCAGATGATTCTGAATCTAGCTCAAACCAGATTTCAAATAAGGTTTACCGCCTATCGTGGTTTAGTGCAGCTAGTATCATTTTGCTTTTATCTTTTTCCGGATGGATGGCCATTGACTCATGGAAGAGCAAAAAATTATTGATAGAAGTACAGACTCAATTAAGCAAGCAAACACCCACTTCTATTTTAACCATCAACACAGATTCCTTGAGTGAAAAGTTAACTATGGAGCTAGAGTTAAAATCAGATTCAATACTTCATTTGCAAGAACAACTTTCAGATCAAAGAGGGCTTGAATCTTTATTATACGCAGACAACACATCTCTGGAAGCACAAATGAAATTAAACCTGAGAGCCTCTTCCATAAATGTAGTATCCCCGTTAAAGGAAGCAGAAATCGAATATGGGGAAAATATCAACTTTCAATGGTCTGAAGTTGATAGCCGTGATTTCACTCTTCTCTTAATGAACAATAAGAATCAACTTATCCTGGAGAAAGAGCATATTTTAACATCCATCAACCTTGACTCAAAAGATTTATTGCCAGGAACATATTACTGGAAATTATGGAATGGTAGCAAGGTCTTACATATTGGTAAATTCAAATTGGTTAAGAACTAATATATCAACTGAAAAGCACCCCAATAATAAGCTGATTCAAAACCTGGGATGTTTTTGATGTCCTTTTTAGTCCTTGCAAGGGCGTCCGAGATTGTTTGTCCAGTAAGCAATTTATCATAAAAACTAAGCATAAACCGCATCGTATATTCATCCGGTATATTCCAAAGTGTATAGATTATAAAGTTTGCACCAGCTATTTTAAACGCCCTTTGCAAGCCATAAACTTCTTCCGTAAAACTTACCTGTCCCAATCCACTTTCACAGGCAGAAAGCACAACCAGCTCAGTTTCACTCAAGTCTAAGTTTATTATTTCAGGCGCATTTAATACTCCATCACCTCTAGTGTTTTTTTCTTCCGCAGTTAACTGTCGATTTGCACCGGCCATCACCAGCCCAGATTTAAGATATCTCATTTGATTTGATAGAACATGCTTGTCTCCTATGGAGCAGCTACTGTAAGCATGGGTTGCTATATGAATAAGGTCAACCCCTCTATTATCGCTTTTAGACTTAAACTGTTCCTCAGATGCATTTTCTCCCATGATCAACTCTACATCTGATCCCTTCCCTTCCAGTTTTTCTCCTAGTTGCCTTACCTCTACTTCCGTGGCTTGGAGGTATTTCCAGTACCTTGAAGAAGAGCGTTTGCCATTCAGCACTCCATTAACACCCTGTATATCATCGTATTCTACACCTCCAATGAGCAGTGCCTTTTGTGGAACGCCTACCTTGTTTCTCTTTTTAAATTGTGCTATATCTCCAGTAGAATTCAATTGAGAAAGATCACAATATGCATATTTAGAAGCTTGTACAATAGCATCATGAGGCATTTTGAACAACAGCCCCGCATAGGACGCATATACCCTTTCTATTGGCTCTGGAAGTCTTGAAAAAACGGGTTCCCATATATGATGGAATAGTTGCCCTTTACAATCATAGAGTCTTTCAGCCATTTCGAAATCTGTTTCACCATAACGCCTTTCCACTAAAGACTCTAGTTCACTCTCCAAACACAAATACACAAATACAGGCGTTTTCCAATTCCATGACGCAATCAAAGCACCATACTTCACCTCTTCCGTATATGCATCTTTATAGCGTACAAACTCTATCGCGGATTCTCCTTTTTGCAAAACTTGGGATAAATCCCAATGCATGTTATACTCCCTTATAACATCTGCCTCTTTTAAATTTAATTGATGGTTCAAATTGATTTCAAGCTCTTCTATAAGTTGAGCATAATGCGTCAAGGTATCAGGGCTAAAGTTTTCCAAATCTATATGGTGGTAATATGCTTCTCTTAGAGATATCCACTTTTTGTAGCTCTCCATCCAAAGAGTATCAGTTGAATCTTCTAGCTTTTTTTTCCATCCGCTTAGTGATTTTCTGGAAAAACCTTTGTAAAAGTTTACAAACTCAAAAACTTTACGATTATAATCTGGGTATCGATTATTTAAACGTTCAAGCATAGTAAACATCTCGTTTCTAATGCCGTTGCTTTGATTTGAGAATATTTCTTTGGATTGAAAAGAAAGGAAAGAACAATTAAAAGCAGTATAGTTCCTAACCAGTTTGGGTATTTGAACAAAACGATGGTAAGCTGAGTCCATATTTCCTATACTTTGATGAATCAATCCTTCATCACTTAAGAAATCAAAATACCAACCCGAACGGCCATTTATAGAACGATATATTGAAGTGGCTTCTTGAGCATATTTTAATGCCTCTGCATACTTCTTGGATTTTTTATAGATGTGAGACATCCGCGCAAGCGCATAGCAATAACCCAAGCTATTTTTTTTATGATTCTTCCATGATGATAACGCCTTAATGCCCCGCTTTTCTGCCTGCTTAAACTCACCCTTTTCAGCTTGGAGCATAGCCGAATACAACAGGTCTTCATTCACATCATCTATTCTACTCTCTTCTCTCCTAACTCGCTGTAGAAAAAGCACTTTTTGATTGTAATAAAGTGCACTATCAAGGTCTTTTTGTACCGCATACGATTCTGATAGAGTCCTATTGACCATTATCAGAGTATTCGTATCAATTATAGGATAAGCTAAAGCATTGTAATAATGCCTGCGTGCTCTATTATAATCCATTTCCAGGTGGTAGGTATTCCCTAGTTCAGCCAATAATCGGGCATAGAAATATCCGTCCTCAACAACTAAAGAGTCATATCGATTCAATAAAGATTTGACAATAGCTCTACAATCAGCTGGTCTTTGATTTGCTAACAACATTCGAGCCTTCAACCAGCCAAGGTAAACGGTCATGGGATCGCAATACTCCGGACTTTCTAAACAATAATAAAAGAGCGTAGAATCAAGCAACACAACCGCTTTTTCCAACTGGCCTTGAACCCTAAAGTCATGCATTCTAGCTAACATTTTGTCTGCTTTAGATTCCTGAGCCAAAGCAGCAAAATGAAAAAGTAAGAGAACTATTGCGTAGCTCCATTTAGAGCAAATGAGTGAGTTAGGGTAGTTCATCAGAGAGTTTTACACGGAACATTGCTAACACAATTTCGAGAAAAAACCTTTTGGATTCAAAATAGCTTTTGAAAGACAAAAAAAAATCACCCTCGTTAATCGACTAGAGTCTAGAAACAAATAACAGAATATCAAAACACTCAACTAGAACAATCTCTACAAAAATTCCAATAAAAATTTATTGATCAAAATTTTAGGTAAAAAAATGTCCGTTTCACAAAGCTCTTAAACACTATATAATCAAGTGGGAAGCTTTTAACTGAGTTGAAAGTTTCTATCAGGCGGAAACCGAAAAGCCTAAATAGAGTAGGTAACATTAAACTCTTATTCAATGAAAAAGTTGATATCTCTAATTCTTATTGCTGTAGTCTATTTTTCGCTCAGTCCCGCTTCATATGCACAGGTGGGCTCTTGCGATACCTGTACTGCCCCCTGGAGCCCCGTGCAAGACATTGTAATCACCGGGCAAACTATGCCTCAAAAAAAGAGCACTTGTTTGTATACGTTTATCTACAAAATCAGAACTCGTATGTGTAACGGGGAACTCCAGGTAGATATGGTTGACCTAATGGCTAGGTTGGAGTCTGGTTGCAACACTTTTTGTTGCTTAAATCAACCTCAAGATTGCTATTACACCACCCAATCTGCAAAAAGAGCTCTGGCAAATATGCTCGGACCCATTGTTATGTCCAGAGAAACATCCTGTTATATGATGTTTGAAGTAGACCCGCCAGCGGCTTTTAAGAATTGCTTCCTTTCTCCGGGTGAAACTCAAGATCATTGGTATGATTTTATAAGCTGCGATACAAATGCATGCTGTATAATAAGACTCACTCCATTAGGAGGTGGTCCGGTTCAATCGGATGAAGTATTATCCATGCCATGTACTCCAGGTGCAGCGCCAAACTTACCGAGCTTTGTAACCTGGGAATGCAATGGTGTAACTTATAACATCCCTGTTATACCAGGACAAACGCCTTCTTGCGAGGCTACATGTAATAGTGGGTCATCCGTGCTTTATAAAACTTTAGGAGGTGAAAACACTTCTACATCTGATAAATTGGAGAACATTAGCGTATACCCTAACCCCGCAACAGGAGCTGTCACGGTAGATTATCACACCAGTAAAACCGGACCTTACGATCTGAAGATCTATTCTATGCAAGGTGTTTTAGTGAAAATAGTTTCGTTAAAATATCAATCGGATAAGGTATCCATACCTGTAAGTGAGCTTGCCACTGGTCAATATATATGTCATATTTATGCCAATGAGACTAAAATACTATCGCAAAATTTTAGTGTTATAGACTAAATCTTTGGGTGATTTATAGGCCATCTCTCTTTAGGGATGGTCTTTTTTTAGTTTAATAATTGATATATCAATTATTTTGTATATTTGCCTCATGGACAATGTCAATATCGAAAGTGTTATTCTTTTTCAAATTGAGAAAGCAAGTAAAACTGCCAAGCAATATTCTCAAAGGGAGTTTGATCGTTTGGAGTTAGGTATAACAGTTGACCAATGGGTGCTCTTAAAGATTATTGAAGAAGCGGGAACTCTATCTCAAAAAGAGCTTGCTGAAAAGTCTATGCGCGATCCTGCTTCTATTACGCGCACTCTAGATATTTTAAATAAAAAAGGATTAGTATCTCGAGAATCCATACCAGATAATAGAAGACAATACAAGGTTCTGCTCACTCAAGCAGGCAGCTATTTTGTAAAGAACAATATGGAACTCATTACCAAGCATAGAAAACAGAGCATTAACGGCTTTAAAAAAGAAGAATTAGAAAACCTAAGAAACTACCTTATTCGAATTCAGGAAAATTTGAAGTAGTGTTTTTTTGAATTATTAATTGATATATCAATAATTGATAATGTTTAAAATTTTATTACCCTTATCTGTCCTTTTAAATATGAGTTGTAAAAAAGAGCCTCACATGATTGAAAGTGAAGAGGCTTACCAAACGTATTCGCTCGGTTTCTCTCAAGCTGTAAAAGCAGGTGGTTTAATCTTTCTCTCAGGTCAAGTGGGTTGGGATAAGAGCTTTAAACTTACCGGAAGCTCTTTTCAGGATCAACTCGACCAAAGCTTTTTAAACGTTGGGCAAATTCTTGAGGAAGCACATAGCACTTTTGATCAAGTAGTATTGATCCGGTTTTATGTAAAAGACTTGGATACTCAAAAACGATCTTGGATAAATCAAGCACTTTCCGGCAAATACCAATCTCATTATAAACCTGCAACTACGCTTATCGGAGTAGAAACCTTAGCTCGAGAAGATCTACTTATTGAAATTGAAGTCATCGCAAAAAAGTAATCCCTTATGATTCTAACATCCTTTACCCTATTTCTCCTTATGAATATGTCATCCATAGACTATGAGCCAGAACTCAAAATCATTGAAAAAAATGGAATGGTAGTAAACTGGTACCATAAAAACCAAAGAGTTTTCTTTAAAATATCTGCACCTACAGATGGTTGGGTAACTCTTGGCTTTAACACCGCTAACGGAACCAAAGGAGCATACTTAATTATGGGAAATATAATTAATGGCAAAGTAAATGTAATAGAACATTATACCTCTTCTCCAGGAAATTATAAGCCCATTTCATTTTATGGTTCTAAACCTCAAGTTGACCATATAAATGGATCAGAAAAAGACGGGCATTCTGAAATTTACTTTTCCCTTCCTACCACTTCACATAACATTTATCAAAAAGATTTAAGCGAAGGTCAGTCCTACCATTTTATTCTAGCCTACAGCCGGGAAGACGACTTTCAACACCACTCCATGATGCGAACTTCTCTACTCCATAAACTCTAAAAAATCTATAACTTAAATACAAATACCCATGAAAAAAGTGATTTTACCCGTGCTCCTTGCAGCCATCTTTGGTTTTCAAACCTCCGCTCAAAAAACAGACGAAAAGGCTATTGAAAAAGTGATTCACAGCTTTGCTTTGGCAGGAGACGAAAACAACTCCAAAGTGCTGGAGGAAGTATTAGACCCCAGCTATCGAATTGTTATGAACCAATTGTTTGGCAGCAAAGCGGTTACCACGATGAATCGAGCACAGTACCTTGAAAAAATAGAAAGCAAAGAATTTGGCGGAGATACAAGAACCATTACCATTCATAAAATCTTGATCAATGGAAATACAGCTATAGCGCAGGTTACATTTAAAGGTTTAAAAATGACCTTTAAGTCTTTTATCCAAATGGCTAAAGCTGAAAATGGTTCCTGGAAATTGGTGAGCGACACCCCTACTATTCAATAGAATTCCCTATTGATAGAATGAAATAGAGTTAAGTCTAAAATGATACTTTGGACTTAACTCTTACCTTTCTTATACATAATTTACCACCTTCCTAACCTTCAATCTAAACCATCAATTCTAAATATTCTATTTTAGTGCTTTAATAAATTTCTTAAATCAAACTTATGAGAAAAATAGTACTTGCCACTTTAGCCCTTGCTGCGCTTTGGGCATGCTCTAAAGATGAT
>CAZAJG010000026.1:39586-47110 GCA_964485405.1 uncultured Owenweeksia sp.
TAAAAACCAATCGGAATGATTCGATAGTGGTGAAGATGATGATGATTCCTCTGATGATTCAAACAACTACTCCGTAAGTGCCACTATAGATGGTAGTTCATTTAGTATTTCACAAAATAGTGTAGGCTTCAGTGCCGCCAGCTCTGGAGGCACCAGTCAATTGAATGCTATTTCTTCTGATATGGGCCTTAAATTTTTTATCCCAGAAACAACTACCACTGGATCTCAGGATTTAGATACTTCTTCTATTGGTATTACTTACTCTAACGACTGGACGGTTTTTGGAAATTATATTCTAAATAGAGGATCTATTAACATCACCAAGTTTGAACCCTGGCCTATTGTTTTAAAAGCTACTTTCCAGGGATGGGGGTATAACAATACTAATCCAGATGATTCTATTTATATCAATAATGGTGTAATAAATGTCAATTTAGACTAATAGTATCAGGATTTTCATGTATTAAACATGCCTCGCTTTTATCAAAAAAAAAAGCAGAGTTATGGCTAGAGTATATCTGTTTTAATTTGAAGACTTGCCATGGTTTCCCTCTTTTCTGAGAGATTATGGTACGGATTTTTTACAGTTTTTAGCCAATAAAGCTAAAATCTATAAAGCTGCTCTTCCCATCCTTAAAAAAGGAATTGAAAAAGCTGGCAATCAACAAATCATAGACTTGGCTTCTGGCGGTGGAGGTGGATTACTTTGGTTGAATACCGAATTAAAAAAAGACTTCCCTAAGCTTAAAATTACTTTAACCGATTACTACCCAAACATAGATGCTTTCAAACGGACCAAGCGGAAAGCTGATAACTTTGAATATGTAGAGGAAAAGGTAGATGCCAAAGAAGTTCCTAGTGAACTCAAAGGCTTTCGTACACAATTTTTATCGTTTCATCATTTTAAACCGAAAGAGGCCAAAGCCATATTACAAAATGCGGTGAATGAAAAAAGCCCGATTGCCATCTTTGAAGCTCAGGAAAGAAGCCTTCTTAGTATATTGGGTATGGTCTTCTCGCCCCTAAATGTAGTTTTCTTAACCCCATTTATCCTACCCTTTAAGTTTGGGCGTATTCTTTTCACCTATTTAATTCCTATTGTACCCGCCTTTGTTTTCTGGGACGGTATTGTATCTTGTCTTCGCACCTACTCAGTGAAGGAAATGAAAACCTTAGTAAGTCAGCTAAACGATAGCAATACATTTGATTGGGATATAGGACGATTAAAATCTGGCCCGGGAGCAGTTTTGTATTTACTAGGAACACCCAAGTAGAAACCATGAACGACTATTTTGAAGATCAAGTTTTTGAAAAAAAAGACTTTCGTAAAGAACCTTTGATAAAAGGGGAATATGACAACTGTTCTTTTATAAACTGTACTTTTTCTAGCGGCCATCTATCCAATTACAACTTTGTAGAATGCACTTTTACAGATTGCGATTTAAGTAATGCCAATATAGCCAACAGTGCCTTTAAAGAGGTTGATTTTAAATCCTGTAAAATGCTTGGGCTCAACTTTAAGGATTGCAATACTTTTTTGCTGAAGCTGGCATTTTCTAATTGTCAACTCAACCATAGTAGTTTTTATAAGCTGAAACTAGCAAAAACCATTTTTACGAAGTGTGAACTTGTTGAAGTTGATTTTACAGAAACGGTTTTAACTGCCGCAGAGTTTATTGAATGCAACTTGAAGTCAGCCCTATTTGAAGCTTCTAATTTGGAAAAAGCCAACTTTGTAACCGCCAAAAACTACTCCATTGATCCTGAAGCAAACCGACTAAAACATGCTAAGTTCAGTCATTTGGGTTTAGCAGGTTTATTGGAGAAGTATCAAATTGTTATTCACTAAATCTGGATAAAAAGAAATATCAGCGCTAAAAAACAGGATTCTGATTATTCAATATGAGGAAGAACTCTCTTTCAACCTTAAAGCGTGTTTCGGGGCTATTATTCTTCTCGTTTTTACGTCAATCAAATCCAAATGGTTTTAAAACACGACAACACTTTATCCCAAATAAAACAGTACCCTTCCTCATACTCAATTTTTATATTAGCCAGCTCAACCAAACCAAATTTTATGAAAAGAGGAATACCCCTTTTAGCTGCCCTTTTTATCCAATTAAGTGCTTTTGCCCAAGTGGATGCTACCCAAACCGGAGCTTGGTATATGTACTTTTGGAATACCACTTTAGGTGAAAGTCCATGGGGGTTTCAAGGTGATGTTCAATACCGGAATTGGGATTTAGGAGGCGATTTGGAACAGTTGTTACTAAGAGGAGGGCTTACCTACAAACCGCAAGGAACATCTGTTAAACTCACCTTAGGTTATGGAAACATTACCACCGGTGAATTTGGCGATGGCGATGAAACGGTTTCAGAAAGTAGAATCTATCAAGAAGCCTTATTGCCTCAAAAAGTAGGAAAACGTTTTTATCTCACACATCGCTTTCGTTACGAACAACGATTTGTAGAAAGTCAAGATTTTAGAACTCGATTTCGATACAATATCTTCTTAAACTTACCCTTAAACCAAACCAACCTAGAAGCCGGAGCTATATATATCGCTTTGTATAACGAGTTATTTATAAATGGCGAAAATCAAATTGGTGATAGTAGAACAGTACAACTCTTTGATCGCAACCGATTATACACAGCTTTAGGTTATTCTTTTGCGAAAAGTTTAAGGGTTCAATTGGGTTACATGAAGCAAACTACAAGCAACTTGGCTAAGAACCAGATTCAGCTGAGTTTACATCATGCTTTTTAAATCGTTTTTATCCACTACTACCATCCTTAAAAGTGCTTCATTTTTCTGAAATTCTTTGGTTTTAAAACCAAGCTATGAGCTCTATTTTACACACGTAAAACCTCAAGAATCTAGTTTTCAATATTTTAAACTAGATATATTTTAAAAAACTAATAATCAGCATTTTACGGTTTTGTTTAATTATATTTCAGAAATATAAAAAGCCCAATTGAACCAAACCATGAAAAAAAAGATTAGAATCCTTTCCTTGGATGGAGGAGGTATGAGAGGTATTATTCCAGCTACGGTTTTGGAATACATTGAGAAAAAACTTCAATCCATTAGCAATAACCCCAATGCACGATTAGCGGATTATTTTGATTTGATGGCCGGAACCAGTACTGGAGGAATCCTTACCTGCTTTTATTTAATGCCCAATCCAAACCAAGCTCCAGATCAACCCATAAGTAAGTTTGAAGCGTCTACAGCATTAGAGTTTTACTCACAAAAAGGACATAGTATTTTTAATGGTTCCAAAAAATTTGCCTGGTTTGGAATGCGACAGCTTTTTGATGCGACAGCTTACAGTGCTAATGCTATTGAAAAGATTTTCAAAACCGAATTTGGCGATACGGAGATTAGCTCACTTTTAAAACCGTGCTTAATACCCACCTTTAACTTAGAAGCGAAAACCACTCATTTTTTTAGCAGCCGAGAACATGCCGATAAAATGAGGAAATTTTATGTGCGCGATGTAGCCCGTTCTACCTCAGCAGCGCCTACTTACTTTCCGCCAGCAAAAATCAAGAATTTAGCTACAGGTTCGTTAATGATAAACATTGATGGAGGTGTTTTTGCCAATAACCCAACCATGTGTGCCTATTCAGAATCGAGAGACTATGATTTTGCTCAAAACCCTAAACCCAGTGCTGATGATATGTTGATACTTTCCATTGGTACGGGAGGTGGCGCCTTAGATATTAGCAACCCAAAGAATGCAGGAAAATGGGGCGTAATTAATTGGGCCAAATCTATGCCTAGCATTATGATGGACGGTGCTTTGGATACCGTAGATTTTCAAATGAATAAAATATTTGGAACTCTACCTATTGAAGATCAAGAAGATTATGTAAGAGTAGATGTTCCTTCTAATAAGAGAAAATATTCGCCTGATATGGCTAACGCTACACCTCAAAATATAGAAGCCCTTAAAGTAGCGGGAAAAGAAACTTTACAAGCTGCGTTGGACAATGGTTTAAATGATTTTATTCAAAAATTGGTAGATAACGACCCGGGTTAAATTTTGGGAAACGAATTAATACCAACGGAAAACAACACCCGCTTTTAAAAACGAAAAATGTGTACTTCCAAAATAGCGCTCTCGGCTAAAACCTAGAGCTGGGGAAATACGCATTCTTTTGTTTTGATAAAGCTGATAGTCTACTCTAAAATCGAACATTTCGCGGTATCTGCTTCCAATAGAAGTGCGAGAAGACGCTCTGTAGTTTAAAGATAATACTGTTTTTATAGAAGATAGATTAACACCTAAACCCGCTGAGCTTTCAAAGTAAGAAACGTTAAACTCCGGAATGTGTATAAAACCTAGCGCTCCTCTTAAATCGACTATAGAAAGTGGAAGTTGAACACCTAACATCTGCCAATCCCAACTGGTTAATCGACCTGAAAAATCATTGATATGGGAAAACTGTAAATCTGAGTAAAATAAACCGTAGTTCACTCGAGCCTTTGGGCGTGTGAGTGTAGATAGATTTTCAAAATCCTGCCCAAACAGTACTGAAGCTTCTATAGAAAAAAGATGAGGGTGATCTTCCTTATTTTCCATAACATAATGCTGTCCTTCAACAAAAAGAAAAGTAGTGGCTTCCACTAAAAATAAAAAAGAGTCCAGTAAAATAAGATTGTCAACCGCTGAACTCGATTCAGAATCGATCACCGATTGTGAGTTTGAAGTATTCGAAGTCGATTTTTCTAATACAATTTGTTCTTCAATTTGACTGACTTGACCGTAACTTATATGTATACACAAAAAGTAAATGAGAAATGTGCAGTAGTAGTTTTTCATACTTCCGGAAACACAACAACTATTCCGGGAATTAACGGTTAATGAAAGGTCTGCTCTCTAACAAATTTTCTGGTTCACATTTTGCTACCTTTAGCTCGTAAAAAAGCCATATTTTGGCTGTTAGCTTAACTAACCACCACAACAAAGTCATGAACAAAAACATCTTAAATACCTATACAGAGATCATTCATCGGGCTGTACAGCTTATAACAAAAGCCTCCAAATCATGGCTAAAAGAAAAGGCAGATGATAGCCACACCAATGTGGAATGGAATGTCGAGAATGAAAGCTTCAGGAGCCATTTTTTACCAAAAAACATCCAACTGGAATTGAGCGTAGCTCCCTTTGCTTTAAACCTACTTCAAAATAATTCTGTTGCTGAAGCCATCCTTTTAAGCGGTAAGAAACACAGCGATATCGAAGCTGAAATGGTCAAGCTTTTAATAGGTCTCGGCTTAGATGAAAATCAATGGAACGCTGCCCTTCACTTTGAACTTCCTTATACTGAACCGCAAGACTATACCTATCCAGAACTAGAAAGCTCCAATGCTCAACAAATCATTGATCTTAGAAACTTTACCCAACTTACTTTTGAAAAATATGGACACGACCATAGTGTAGGTTTAGGTTTACGCACATGGCCGCATCATTTTGATTTAGGAGGTCTTTCAGACATTCAACAGGATGAAAATGGAGAATCTACCGCCAGTATTGGGATGGGATTAGCCATGGCAGACTCCACTACGGATGAGCATTATTTATACGTAAACCATTGGAAAAAAGGCGGAATTGAAAAATACCCCAACCCTACTGCACTTCCCCACAAAGGGTATTGGTTAGGAAACAATCCTATGGCCATTTTACGCATCAGCGATATAGAAGAAAATGGAGAGTTGAGTGAGGAGAAAGCATTAGAGTTTATTGATCAAGCAGTAAAAGAATCTGCTCGTTTTGTAGTACTATCCTAAAGTTATGGTTAAAGGATATTTGAAAACAGAAATAGGATGGCTTGAGGTTGAAGTAGATCAACATAAAGTGAGCCGTATTGAGTTTTTGGACGAAGATCCTGATCCAATAGAAGAATCAGACAACCCTCTTTTACTAGAAGCCCTGAATCAACTCAATGCTTATTTTAAAGGACAACGCAGCAGCTTTGATTTACCCCTGAACTTTGGTGGTACTGAGTTTCAAAATAAGGTTTGGAAAGCTTTACTTGAAATACCCATAAGTAAAACGAGCTCCTACGGGCAACTGGCTTCCAAACTGGGTGATCCGAACTATGTAAGAGCTGTGGGTAACGCGAATGGTAAAAACCCCATATCCATTGTTGTTCCTTGCCATAGAGTAATCGGTTCTACTGGTAATTTAGTGGGTTATGCTGGAGGATTATGGCGAAAAAAATGGTTATTAAATTTTGAAGGGCAATTGCTTTCTAAGCAAATGGAATTGTTTTAAACGCATACTTTTTCTTAAATCCACTCACCCTCATTTTGGGTAAGCTCACTCACTACTTCGCCTGTATGAGCAATCTTATTGGGTTCAAATAACAAAATATGGCACTCCTTTTCCGCTACAGGCTTATGTTCAATGCCTTTAGGCACAATGCAAACTTCCCCCTACTTTAACTCCACCACTCGGTCTCTAAATTCAATCTTCATTTCACCTTTCACCACTAAAAAAAGTTCATCTTCATCTTTATGATCATGCCAAACAAACTCCCCTTTTATCTTAGCCAGCTTAACATGCTGCCCATTTAACTCTCCAATAATTCGAGGAGACCAATGCTCTGAAAAGAGTTGAAACTTTTTGTTTAGGTTTATTTTTTTCATTTAAAAAAGGATAAAAAAAACCCGCTTTATGAAGAACATAAAACGGGTTTGAAGAAAAATCTATTTGAAGTTATTACACGTCAATTTTAGCATATTTCGCATTACTCTCAATGAATTCCCTTCTTGGTGGAACATCATCTCCCATTAGCATAGAGAATATACGATCTGCCTCTGCAGCAGATTCTATAGTGATCTGACGCATGGTACGGAACTCCGGGTTCATCGTAGTTTCCCACAATTGATCCGCATTCATCTCTCCTAAACCTTTGTAACGTTGTACGCCAACTCCGGTCTTGTTCTCTCCTCCCATTTGGTCGATAAACAAATCACGTTGATCATCATTCCAAGCATATTGCTGCTTAGCTCCTTTCTTTACTAAGTAAAGAGGTGGCGAAGCGATGTAGATATATCCATTCTCAATCAGTTCTTTCATGTAACGGAAAAAGAAGGTGAGAATAAGCGTAGCAATGTGACTACCATCCACATCCGCATCACACATAATCACAACTTTGTGGTAGCGTAATTTTTCTATGTTTAGAGCCTTACTATCCTCTTCCGTACCTACACTTACCCCTAAAGCGGTAAACATATTTTTAATCTCTTCGTTTTCAAAAACCTTGTGTTGCATGGCTTTTTCTACGTTGAGAATTTTACCTCTTAATGGCAATATCGCTTGGAAGTTACGATCACGACCTTGTTTAGCTGTGCCGCCAGCAGAATCACCCTCTACAATAAAAATTTCAGATAAAGCAGGAGATTTTTCCTGGCAATCTGATAACTTACCTGGCAAGCCACCTAAATCTAAAGCACCTTTTCTTCTAGTCATTTCACGAGCTTTTCTTGCTGCTTCACGAGCTCTTGCGGCT
>CAZAJG010000026.1:47120-60420 GCA_964485405.1 uncultured Owenweeksia sp.
TGGCAATATCGCTTGGAAGTTACGATCACGACCTTGTTTAGCTGTTCCACCTGCCGAATCTCCCTCAACAAGGAAGATCTCGCAAATAGCTGGATCTGTTTCAGAGCAATCTGAAAGTTTTCCGGGTAATCCGGAACCGCCCATTACCGTTTTACGCTGCACCATTTCGCGCGCCTTACGAGCGGCTACTCTAGCTTTTGCAGCGAGTATTACTTTTTGCACGATGGATTTAGCTCCATTTGGATTTTCTTCCAAATAGTTGGTTAGCATCTCACCTACCAATTGATCTACCGCACCAGAAACTTCACTGTTACCTAACTTGGTTTTGGTTTGTCCCTCAAACTGAGGCTCCATCACTTTAACCGAAATTACAGCAGTAAGACCTTCACGGAAGTCGTCTCCAGACACTTCTACCTTTTCTCTAGCCAACATACCACTTTCATCAGCATACTTCTTTAAAGTACGCGTAAGTGCTCTTCTAAATCCAGCAAGGTGGGTTCCTCCTTCGTGGGTATTGATGTTGTTTACATAAGAATGTAAATTCTCAGCAAAGGATGTATTGTAGTGCATGGCAACCTCTACAGGGATACCATTTTTCTCACCTTCCATGTGGATTACCTCTTCCATGAGTTTTTCGCGATTCATATCAATGAATTCTACAAACTCCTTTAATCCACGTTCGCTGAAAAACACTTCAGACTTAATATTGCCTTCTTCATCTACCTCTCTCTTATCCGTAAGGGTAATGGATATCCCTTTGTTTAGATAAGATAACTCGCGCATACGAGCAGCAAGAATATCATAGTGATATACCGTCTCCTGAAAAATACTCACATCCGGTTCAAAGGTTACAATAGTACCTCTGATATCTGTTGTTCCCACTTCTTTAATGGGGTACTGAGGAACACCAATTTGGTACTCCTGTACGTAATGCTTTCCGTTTTTATGAACCTCTGCTTTTAGATTGGAAGAAAGTGCGTTTACACAAGACACCCCAACTCCATGCAGCCCTCCAGAAACTTTATACGAATCTTTATCAAATTTACCTCCGGCATGGAGTACCGTCATTACTACTTCAAGAGCAGATCTTCCTTCTTTTTCATGAATCTCCACCGGAATCCCTCTACCATCATCTTGAACGGTAATGGAGTTATTCTCATTAATGGTTACAAAAATGTTTTTACAATATCCGGCTAGCGCCTCATCAATGGAGTTATCCACCACCTCGTATACCAAATGGTGCAGTCCTTTTAAGCCTACATCACCAATGTACATAGACGGTCTTTTACGAACCGCTTCCAAGCCTTCTAAAACCTGGATACTACTGGCACTGTATTCTTTTCCTAAATCACTCATATTCTTTACGTTAGTAAAAATTGTATTCTTACAAATTTAGAGCTTTTAAACGGTTTTAGCACAACCCAAACACCTGTAAACACAAGGGTTTTCCACATTTTGTTAACATTTATGTAATATGGTTCTTTATCTAAAAGATTCTCCTATCCGATTACATGTAAAACCGAGTCATTACCATTTTCTCTATTGCCTCCTTAAGGTATCGTTATCTCCCGCTTTTGGGTTCTAGAATCGTGGTGCCGAATTAAAATAGATTAAAAAAATAATATCCAAATAATTAAACTTAAAAAGCATTGAAAAAGCGCGTTTTAAGGCACGCCCAGCTGAATTTCAGTTTATAAACCCGATGGTATACTTTGTTAAAGATTTATCCCTGTTTATAGAGTTGAAATTGACTCAGAGAAGATTATAACTCAATTTTAAATTTTATTAATAAAATCTATCAAAAAATGAAAAACAATTTTCTTTACGCACTCCTGCTATTTAGCTTTTTCGGGTACAGTCAAACTTGCAACTATAACGAAGCTTATTCCAGTGCAAACGGATGGACAACCGTAGATCTATCGCCTAACGGATTACCTTTTACTGGAGCAACTCCCCGCATAAACATCAGCAACGGAACTCTCAATTTTGTAGCCACAGCCGATGGCTCCAGCGATACTCGGATGTATGAGCAGCTTAGCTCTCCTTTATGCGACAGTTGGGTAGCTGAATTTGATTTTATCATTACCGGTGTTGGGGATGGAAATGATAATCGTACCGTGGCTCATCCTATTCTGGCCATTACAGCAAATAGATCCCAACCATTGAGAGAAACAACGGGAGCTGTTACAAACAACGATGGAATAATGGTGTATTTATATAACCATAATGGTACAAATTCACCAGACATGGCCTTTCGCGTTATTGCAAAAAATGGAACTACGAATTCTGGAATACTAGGCTTGAGTCCTCAAGTATTCTTAAATGTAAATTATCGCATTATTTTGGAACGTATCCAAGGGGTAAATGGAAGAATTACCATAATCAATACAGATACGGATACAGAACTTTACAGTGATTGTTTTGACATTCCAGATGGAATTGAAAACTTAAGTTACATACAGCACTCCAATAACCCAGGAGGTAGTGCAACAAGAATTTTGAGTGGACGTATCGACAATACTTGTATTAGAGATTGTTACCAAGTGGATGACTGCTGCCTAGACGATGAAATAATTGGACTTCCCTTTATATGCTCAACTTCTGGTTTTGCAGAGGCACCTAATTACAGCGTAACCAACAATTCTGGTGTAGATTACAATTGGATCGTATCTGGAGCAACATTTACAGGTCAAGGAACAAACTCAATCAATCTGGTTATTCCAACTGGATTTACCGGAACGGTTAATATCGTATTGGAAATGACCTGTGGTTGTGTAACTACCACACTCACTAAAACAGTTACTGTATATGCAGATTTAAGTAATGAAACCTCCTTTTCATCAACAATTACTACAACAATATCTGGAACTAATGAAATTGTAGCCACTGCTTTTTCTACATTAACTGGAATAACCCATACTTGGGAGCTATACGAAGGTGCTGATTGTACCGATAACAGTGAGCCTATTTTGAATCCAAACAGCCCGGTGCTAATTGCAAGTGGTACAGGAGCTAACTTTACATTTACCGGCTTAACCCCTCCTGGCACATGTTATGTAATAAAACACATAGTATCTTACGATGGTGGTCTTTGCGAAGAGGAAGAAAGACGCAATCTTCTTTCAAGTGAATCAGTGTCTGGTGGTGAAGAAGGAGGTCAAGCTAACGAGCGCTCGAACAATGGAAAAATATCTTTCTCCAAAACAGGAGAAGAGATTCAAATATTTCCAAACCCAAGCTCAGGCGAGTTTACCGTTTTTGTTAAAAACAGTGATAGCTTTCAGTTTCAGGTTTATGATATGTCAGGCAAGATTATTCGTTCTGGAGTTTCTCTGCAATCTCAGTCGAACATCAACCTTAGTGAATACAAAGATGGCTTATACACCATTCAAATAATGGAAGCCAATGGAACTACACACCGTAAACAAGTATCGCTAGATAAGTAAATTCAACTAGAGCTTTATGGGTTTAAAATTATATGACCTATCCTAAGTGTAGGCCCGCAACTGTAAAAAGATGCGGGCCTTTTTTACATCAACTTGTTATGGTTTAATTGTTATGCTTTATAGTTTATAAGTCTATGGTAAACCATATTCTTTCTAGAAATAGGTAATCCCAAATCGAACCTACAGTATCATAAATACTTATGTAACTTTGAATGGATGATTTCCAAAAACCCTGTTCTTTCTTTTTGCTCCAAGTTTTGGCTTTCTACATTATGCTTGTTCGCTCAAATCTCTTTTTCTCAGTCCTATCATTTCATCAATTATACAGATCAGGACGGCTTGTCCTCAAATGAAGTACATACAGTGTTTGAGAATAAAGACGGGAGTATGCTCTTTGGTACAGACCGTGGTTTACAACATTTTGATGGCCAAACTTTTAAGCCTGTTGCTTTTAAAAGGCAAGATTTAGTTCGATCTGCAGTTATATTCGCTATTTACCAAGATTCAAGTTCTACCATTTGGGTAAACACTTATAGAAACGGTATTTTTTATCTGGAAAATGATACCCTTCACGAACACCCTTTCAACGCAAAAATACTTGAACACGGAAAAGCTGAGAAACAGAGGTACCTTATATTTGGAAATGAAAATGACTTATACTTTTTCTACGGCAAACAGAGAAATCCGTTTGTGTATAAGGTTGAAAATGATGGATCAATTACCAGAATCGGATCTTCAGACATTAGGGATTTTTTCCTTCAGAAGAATGCGAACCTTCAGCCCTCTAGAATAAAAAGATTTAGTCTATTCAAACTCAACAACAAACCCATATTCAATAAAGCACTTACAACCAAACTAAATACAACTAGAGTTTACTATGAAGCTTTAGATACTTCTATTCAAAATCAAATTTTATTTAATGATTCTTTGTTCTCTATTTTTACCCTTACCGAAGATTTAGATAAAGATTACCCTGATGGTTTAAGTTTTTGTCTAAATGAACATCAGGGTGAAATATGGACAGCTTATAAACGCAATCTCATTCACCTCGATTCCAATTTAAATCAAATAAGTGTTAGTGCCTTCTCTAAGAATATTCAAAGTATTATCAGCTTTGGAGAGGATCAAATTATCTGCACAAAAGAGGGAGCCTTTTTACTTTATAAACAGCAGGGTTTATGGAAGAGGGATACGGTGCTAAAAAGCCTGGTAACCACAGAAGCCCTTATTGATAAAACTGGAGGACTCTGGATTACAACCACCACCAAGGGAGTTTTTTATTCTCCAAATCCATATCTTAAAAAATTAAACTTTCCGGCTGATCAAAATAACGTCTCGTTTGTAGAAACAAGTGACTCCCTATTGGCTTTTTTCTTAAGACCAGATCATTTACAAGTACAGCACTTAACAACCCACAAACCGCTTTTCAAAACCTTAAGTGGGGTTCAGTTTCTCTACCTAGATGAGGGCTATTTGCAAGCTTCAGGCCTAAGTATAGATTTTAAAAGCTCGCCAAAGCTTGTTCCGGTAGATACTCATTTACCCAACAGCAAGGACATCACACTTATTCCAGGTACTGACTCACTAGCTATTGCCACTCAGAGTTATGGCGTGCAGTTTATATCCAAAGGAGAAAATTGGGAGCAACAAAAGCAACAGGCTTTGGATACCATTGCTAACAATTACATAGTTCACTTTTTTAGGAAAAGGCTTTATGTAGGAAATGCATCAGGCGTTTATACGACAGACCGAAATTCAGGTGAGAACAGAAAATTTCTTCCAGAAAAGATTTCAGGTCATATTAAAGATATTGAGCATACGGGTAACTTCTTACTAATTAGCACGCTCAACAATGGGCTTTTTGTTTGTGACAAAGAAGAATTGATCTATCACTCGAAAGGTAAAAACGCGCAAATACCCGTCAATTGTGGAACACTAGCCACTCAAAATGACTCCACGTTTTGGATGGGCAGTGATAAAGGTTTATTTAAACTTATTTTAAGAGAAAAAGATCTAAAAAGCACCCTTTTTAATGTGGACGATGGTCTGATTTCAAATAATATCAATGACGTATCTATTTTAAATGGCACTGTTTACCTAGCTACAGATCAAGGCATTTGTTATATCAAAACTCACGATTTAAAAACCAATTCTAGTACTATACCATTTGATATTCAGCTTCCTAACCTTAATTTTGAAGGTCCCTTAACGGAAAGAATTATTGAACTAAAGAAGGGAAAAAGAGATGTTTATCTAGTGCTTCACGAAAAGTCAGTTAAACATAGTGAAGGTTTAACATACTCATATACGCTCAATGGCAAAACCGAAAATACGATTTCCTCTCCTCTCAACTCCATCTCATTCGGTAACCTAAAACCTGGCTTAAATGAGGTATCTATTAATATTGCAAATGCCAATGAGGTATGGAATAAGGAACCTGCCTTAATCAAAATATGGGCACCACCCCATTTTTACGAAAAATCATCGTTTAAAATGCTTTTTGTGCTGAGTAGTTTAAGCTTAATCATTTTGAGCACCTATCTTTTTTACAGACAAAAAGATAGAAATAGAAAACGGAAATTTGATTTTGCACTAGCACAATACAATACGCTAAGCCTACAACTTAGTCCACATTTTATCTTTAACTCTCTTAATAGCATTCAATATCTATCTATATCTAAAAGTCATATTGCCGTAAATCAGTTTGTAGCCAACCTAGCCCGCTTAACGCGAAATATTCTAGAGCATTCCAAACAGCGGTTGATTCCTTTAGCAACAGAAATAGAAAATTTAAAATTGTATTTAGAAATTGAAAAAAATCGTTTTGAACATAAACCCATTGAAATTGACTTCAAAGTTGATCCTAAACTAGATACAACAAACTCACTCATCCCTCCTATGATCATTCAGCCCAGTGTAGAAAATGCCATCTGGCATGGCTTGTTAAACAAAAAGGACAATAGAAATCTTAGTATTCAAGTTAACGCATTGAATAAGGGTTTTGAAGTAAAGATTATTGATAACGGTATCGGCTTACATACACCTCAAGACAATGACCTAAAAATCAAAGGTCAAACTTCTATCGGTATAAAAAATACCCAGCAAAGAGTGGATCTCTACAATCAGATGAATTTAGGCATTGCCAGTTATTCTCTCATTGAATTAAAGGAAAATAATAAGCCTATTGGAACCAAAGCTCATTTCACTTTTAAACCTTCGCTAAAATCAAATTCATGAAAATAAAAGCTGTACTCGTTGATGATGAACCTAAGAGTGTAATGCTCCTTGAAAAGTATTTGGAGCCCTATTCATATATCATTCAAGTGGTTGCAACTGCCCATGATGCCGACTCCGCTTTTATGGTCATCAAGCAAAACAATCCAGATTTGCTATTTTTAGATATATCGATGCCCGGTTCAAGTGGATTAGATCTTTTAAACCGTTTTGCTAAAAAGAGTTTTGAAGTCATTTTTACCACAGCCCATAAGGAATATGCCTTAGAAGCATTTAACCAATGTGCGATACATTATCTGCTTAAGCCCATTGATCTCCTACAGTTGGATGAAGCCCTTAATCGGTCATTCGCTAAATTCGAGTCAAAAGCAGGAAATGCTTCTCGTGTAAAAAAGAAGAAAATATTGGTTTACGATCAAAATGGTTATGAACTTATAGATTCAAATGACATAATAAGATGTGAAGCTCAGGGTGCCTACACAGAAATATTCTTAAACAACGATACCAAAATAACCTCTTCTCAAAATCTTAAAACTTTTGAACTGCAGCTACAAACATTTAATTTTCTAAGAATTCATAAAAGTCACCTCATCAATCTAGATGAAGTAAAGTCTTTTACTCGTGGGAAGAGCGGGTACGTTACACTTAAAGACAGTACCAACATTTTTATGTCTCTTCAAAAAAAGAACGAGTTTTTTCAAAGACTTAAGGAACATTACATCAACGAAAAACCTTAACTGCCCAGCCTATTTTAAAACCCTTCGGCTTTTAAAAGCTGTAAGTAACAAGCTCTTAGTAAGTGTTCGTTTTTCGTTTTCAATTTTACTACTATTAAAAGGACCTGATTCCTAAAATAATTAGCCTTTTTTAACTACAAAAAACCACTAATTCTAAGCAAAAATAGTCCTTTTTCATCTTATATACTCATACCTTCATGTTATAGATCAGAACAACCCTTTCATGTATTACTTGTTGTTTTTCAAATAGTTAAAAAATACTTTTATAAATGAAAATTTATTCTACTCAATTAATTAAAAACTATCATGAAAAATTTGAGAATCTTTATCGTGCTGTTTTCTTTGGCTTTATTCAGTCAAAATGCTACAGCTCAAATTGAAAACTGCGACAGTATTGTTGATCTGATCACCAACGGTGATTTTTCTGCTGGAAATACTGGATTTACAACAGGAACCCTTACCCAACGATGTAGTACCTGCACGGCTAACTCTTACTGCATAGGAGATGATACGCATGACAAGTGTACCTCAAAAGCCTTTTTTACTGGCACAGGTAATTTTATGACCATTGATGGATACTCATCGGGTTCCACGTACAGAGAGTTCTGGGGGCAAACCGTAAATGTTCAGGCGAATACAGAGCATACTATTTCTTTTCGCGTTCGTGATCAATACAGTAATTCTTCTGCGAATTTTTCCGTTAGAGTTATGGTAAACAATGTTCAAGTGGCGCTCACACCAAACTTTGGTACCAGTTGGACAACCTACACGTATACTTGGAATTCTGGAGCTACTTCAGGAAACATTCCTTTTTCTCTACAGATCAATGGGAATAGTTTTAGGGACTTTGCCATTGATGATATCTTTTTTGGCTATTGCTACGATTGTGAGGTAAGTGCTGATATTGACGTTGAAGAATTTGGAAACTGCTTCTTTAACTTCTCTGCCAATATAACGAGTAACAATAGAAACATTATCGGGTATTTCTGGGATTTTGGTGATGGAAACACTTCTACATTGGCGAGTCCATCACATCAATATACTGCTTCTGGAGTATATGAAGTTTGTGTTACTGTAATCGCACAAGATAGAGACGGATGCTGTAGCTTCGTTTTCTGCACAGAAGTAGAAACGGACCTTGAATGTATACTTGAAGGTAAGCGTAATAACTCATCTGATTTAGGCAATACCAAAGCTTTGAACAAGGCTAAAATGAGTCTTTATCCAAACCCAAATGAAGGAGAATTAAAGGTAAGAATCAATGTTGAGCAAGAGCAAAGCTCAACGGCTCGTTTGAGTGTTTATGATATATCTGGAAAGATAGTACTTGAACGTATGGTTGACCTAACAACAGGAACAAATGAAATTAACGTGAACACTGTTTCCTTAGAAGCCGGAGTATATCAACTAAAACTTGATTTGGGTAATGGTGGTAAAAGCTTTACTGAGAAGTTTGTAAGAAAGTAAAATGATTCAATAAAATTGACTCTTTTAAAGCCCAAAGAACTAGTTCTTTGGGCTTTTTCATTTTTCAGAATAAGCATTTGCAGTTCATTTTATATATTAGAAACTACACTTCATATATTTAACACGCAGTTAAAAAATTGAAAAACAAATATTTGCTCTATAAATTAGAACAACCACTCATGAAAAGAGCTTTTTCCTTTCTTTTATTCGTTTCCATAATCTCCTGCCTTCCATCTGGATTGCTTGCTCAAAAAATTCATTTAGCTTCCTACACTACTGTAGAAGCCGTTGTAAATGGTGATTTTTCGCTGGGTGATACCGCTTTTACTACAGGAACACTAAGCTCTAATTGCCAATGTGCTGCAGGATCATATTGTATTGGAGATGACACTCATGATAAATGTAGTTTTAAGCCTTATTTTACATCTTCTGGCAATTTTATGATCGTAGATGGCTATTCCTCTGGTTCAAGTCATCGTGAATTTTGGGGGCAAAAAGTTATTGTTCAACCCAATACCACGTACTACTTTTCTTTTCGAGTAAGAGATCAGTTCGACAATACATCTGCCAATTTTGATATTGAAGTAAATGTGAATAATGCTCTTATTGGAACTACTCCAAACTTCCGAAAATCTTGGAAAAAGTTTACCTACAGTTGGAACTCGGGTAATTTGAGTGGCCCTATAGACCTTTCGCTTCATATTAATGGAAGCGCCTACAGAGATTTTGCCATTGATGATATATCCTTTGGATACAGAATATACCATACCATGGATGATGATGGCTTTAAAGAACCAAGCTTAAGCTCTGCAATCAGTAACACTGCAGCTTTCAAAAAGACTGACGATTTAGAAAACCTCAACTCTATATCAAACTCTAAGCTTTCATGGTCCGTTTATCCAAACCCTGTAACGGATTTAGCGCGCATTCATATAAAGGATATTCAAAATGAATTCTCTAAGATAGACTTAACGATTTTTGATCTTAGTGGTAAAGTACATTTGACGTATTCTAACATCACATTAACAGAGATCGGTACGGTAAAAGAAACCACCATCGATGTAAATACATTAAAGCAAGGGCTTTACATTTTGGTTTTGAATTATGGCGACAAAGAAGTCAGCACAAAACTATTTGTAGAATAAATCTACTACCCATTCTGGCTTTTTAATATATCTGTACACTCTGTGAACTTCGTTCATATCTATGAGTTAATCCTTAAGTAAGTGTACTTTGGTTTTAAATAATAGAGCCACGCCTGAGAGATTCAATTTTTAAGGACAACTCATCCGTTTATACGAGGTAAAATCATTCACTCAAGGAAAAAAGAATGGAAATGATCCTTTTAATTCTTCACTGAAACCTTTTTGGCCACCCTTCCTTCATCAGTTATAATTTCCAAAAAATACATTCCTGCCTTCAAAGAATTCATGTTTAGTATTTTCACTTCTGAGGAGGCATTATAACTGCTTTTGGATATAAAAGAACCTGATGCGTTATAAATAAACACTTGCATATTACTTCGCTTTGCTCCTTCAATATAAACTAAGCCCGAAGTAGGATTGGGATAAGTGCTGATATCACTGACTAATCCTACTCTCTCGTTTAAACTTATTGTTGATAAGGTATCTATGCATAAGTCGCTAATATCACTAAAGTCAATCTCCCTATTGTAGACTCTAAGCTCATCCATCGAGCCGTAAAAGAAAGAATCAAACAGTCCTCCAGGACCACCAATACTATTTCTAGGTTCAGGAGAATAGGTAATATCGCTATTGTACGTACTTTGACCATCTTGGTTACAATCGATATATACTTGCATTTGCCCTGTGTTCTTGTTGTAAGTTCCCGCCACAAAGTGCCATTTATTATCCAGTACAGTTTGACTTGATGTAGCTATACCGAGTCCTCCATTAACTGAAAATCTAATCGTACCATTGGGGCGAATCACTAAAGCGAAACCATCGTTAGCCTGAAGCCTATCATAAATAGCGGTATAGGCTCCTCCAGGAGACTGATCTGTTTTTATCCAAGCCGAAACACTAACTTCACTAATCGGACTCATTTGGGTGTAGGAGTTTATAATGATGTAGTCATCAATACCATCGAACCAATATGCGGAGTTCGGATTTCCAAATCTATCATCTGCTAATATGGCTCCGTTAACACTTCCCGAGTTACTCAATCCACTTGAATCTGCTGCATTTCCAGAGAAAGGAAAAAACCCAACCAAACCACTATCTAAAGTAGTTTGGGAGACTCCTTCGTGGTTACAAATAAGTATTAATGAGATAATGGCTAGAACAATCTTTTTCAAGGCTTTAAAATTTGATTAGTTTAGGGTTTTCCAAATCGATTACCCTTTTCGCAGCAAAGATAAATTGTTTATTTTTTCAAACCGTGTACCCCTAAATAATTTAAGCCTCTCGCGAAAGATTTTGAGTAGAATAGTTTACTTCATGTGTTAAAATTAACACTACATACGTTCACATCCTTTTGCCAATTTATTTTAGGATTCTGCTACATTGTAAATAATATGCATGGTACATATGCTTTTAAACTACTTTTTACATTCTTAGGTAACTTTATGATAACGGATTGATATTCTTTTTGGGGTCAGACCATTGTGAGTTCTCAGTAATGAGTTTTATGAGGATGACCTATTGGTTTTAGATCTCAGTAAAATAGACTTTGTAACATATTAACTTTATCAGAAGAGAAATAGTATGGTTAAAAGAAGTAACCAACGACATAAGTATTTCAAAGCAAGAGCTTTACATTTTTCTCAAACAATCACGGTAAAAAGATTATGTAAAAGCTCCTTGTTAGATAGATATGTGATTCATTTCTATTTTTCTAGAATATAGCCTCACTCTCTATGAACTTCATGCCTTCCTATGGGTTAATTCTTAGGTAAGTTGTACTTTGGTTTTAAATAATAGAGCCACGCCTCAGCAACTTATTCTTTTCATTTTTAAGCATGATAGGATTTCATTATTCTCAATACTCCGGCAAGGATAAAACTGTATTTGAAAAATTATTTGGAATTTTCAAAGAGCTATTGCTTCACACATCTGGTGATGTGGATGAAGCTTTAGATTGGTTGAAAGAACTGGACGAGGAATACCATATAACCACCTCCGAGTATACGATGGAGGATTTTATAGAAGATCTCAAGAAAAAGGGCTACATACGAGAAGAAATTGATGATCCAGATAGTGGCGGTGGCCTTAGCATGACGGCCAAAACAGAGCGCACTTTAAGAAGCAGTGCTCTAGAACAAATATTTGGTAAGCTGAAACGATCCGCGAGTGGAAACCATAGCACTAAGCACAGTGGTAATGGAGATGAACAAACTGCTGATCTTCGTCAATACAATTTTGGAGATAGCTTGGATAATATTGCCATGAACGAAAGCATTAAAAATGCTTTCATCAACCAAGGGATAGATAATTTTGGAATGACCCAGAATGATCTTGTTGTTCAAGAAACCTATTTCAAAGCTCAAATGTCTACCGTATTAATGATAGACATTAGCCACTCCATGATCTTATACGGAGAAGATCGGATTACACCTGCTAAAAAGGTAGCCTTAGCATTGGCAGAATTGATTAAAACCCGATACCCTAAAGACACTTTAGATATTATTGTTTTTGGAAATGATTCTTGGCAAATACAGTTGGCAGACCTCCCTTACTTAAAGGTGGGCCCTTACCATACAAATACCGTTGCTGGCTTGGAGCTAGCTATGGATATTTTGAGAAAAAAGAAGAATACAAACAAGCAAATCTTCATGATTACCGATGGAAAACCGAGTTGTTTAAAAGAACCGGACGGTAGCTACTACAAGAATAGTTTTGGACTGGATGAATACATTGTAAACAAGTGCCTAAACAAAGCTGCGGCTTGCAGACGACTCAAAATACCCATCACCACTTTTATGATTGCCAGTGATCCCTACTTGCAAGAGTTTGTGCATGATTTTACAGATGCAAACAAAGGCAAAGCGTTTTACACTGGACTAAAAGGTTTGGGTGAATTTATATTTAGAGACTACGAAAAAAACAGAAAGAAAAACATAAAATAAGGAATGGCGCATCAAGACATTAAAACCTTTGGCGAGCTTAAAAAATCAGGCTATATATCTAAAGGAGTTAAGCAAGAATTAAGAGATAATTTAATTGAGAGTATCCGAAAGGGAGAGAATGTGTTTAACGAAATACATGGTTTTGAGAATACGGTAATTCCAGATTTGGAAAGAGCCATATTATCAGGTCACAATATCAATTTTTTAGGTTTAAGAGGACAAGCTAAAACAAAAATGGCGCGACTCATGATTAACCTGTTAGACGAATATATTCCGGCTGTAGAAGGTGGCGATCTGAATGATGACCCATTTAACCCCATCTCCTACTC
>CAZAJG010000027.1:0-56034 GCA_964485405.1 uncultured Owenweeksia sp.
CGTGGCCGTGTTAAGCTACTACTTATGTTGTATCCCTGCTTCTTCTATCAAATAGAGTCCATAATTTCGAATTGTTTCAATAATGGGAATACATGTTTTCCCTTTGCTCGTCATTGAGTATTCCACTTTAGGAGGAACCACAGGATATACCTCGCGATGAATGAATCCCTCTTCCTCAAGTTGTCTAAGTTGTGTGGTCAACATCTTATCTGTGATATGGGGTATATCCCTCTTCAGTTCACTATATCTCATCACTTTATCCTTCAATCTCCATAGTATAGGCATCTTCCAAGTACCTCCAATTCTTTCCATTGCAAACTCTACTGGATTGTAGTAGAGCTTATTCTTATACATAAATTCAGGCATAACTATTTGATTATTAATATACTTTCCAAAAAGTATGTACCACTAATCGAGGTAAGTATATTGTCAAATCTACGATATAGGCTCAAATTTGAAAAATAAAAACTAAGAGAAAATGAAAGTATTAACACTATCAATAATCAGTACAGCACTGATGCTCATGGGCTGTGAGTCAAAATCTCAGTCTACGTCAGAAAAAGAATTGTCTAACTCTAAAAATCAAAAACAAATGGAATCAAAGGTGAAAGAAAATAAACGTTATGTGCATGCTCACGGCATGCCTACAAAAGGAAAAATATTAATGGTAGCGAGCAGTCCTGCAGTATCTGAGCAAACTGGCTGGCCAATTGGTTTCTGGGCTGCAGAATTAACGCACCCCTTGCATGTGTTTCAAGAAGCTGGGTATGATGTTGAATTAGCTTCAACCGAAGGTGGTGAAATCCTCATGGATGGGTACTCTAATCCAACGGATGAAAGTGGTTACTCTGCTCATGATGTTATCTCACTTGGATACATGCAGCAAGATTGGTTTAATGAACTGCTCAAAAACACCAAAAAATTGACGGATGTTTCCGCAAATGATTACGATGCAATTTTCTTAATAGGGGGCCAGGCACCTATGTATACCTTTCGTGGAAACCAGAGTTTAGAAAAGCTCTTTGCTTCATTTTACGAATCAGGTAAACCAAGCTCTGCTGTATGCCACTCAACCGCTTTGTTGTTAGAGGCCAATGGGTCCAATGGAGAACTACTTGTAAAAGGTAAGACTTGGACGGGTTTTGCAAATTCAGAAGAAGAATATGCGGATCAAGCTGTTGGTCAAAAAATTCAGCCGTACAGAATTGAAGATGAGGCCAAAAAATTGAATGGTACCACTTTTAAAGTGGCTGATGCATTTGCTTCTTATGCTATTACAGATGGTAATCTAGTTACTGGTCAACAACAAAACTCTGGTGCAGCTGCCGCTACCATGGTAGTTGACCTTCTTTCAAAATAAGGAATATTCAAAGGGGCGAGGGTGCTAAAGTATCCTTGCCCTTGGTCTTTGGTAATTCATTAAATCATATGAAGCAACTATTAATATTATTGGCTATACCCTTATTTCTTACGCTAAAGATCAATGCTCAAAGTTTTGAACTCATGCCTGGAACGGAACGAATCTTTATAGATGCTCAATGGCTCAAGACATTTGATGAAGAAAGAAAGTGGTCATTATTCAGTAGATCAAGAGCAACTGTAGACAATGATGAAAACACCAACCTTTTTACAGGTGCTTATGTAAATTACACTACAAAGTCAGGGTTTGGTGGTACCGTTGTTGGGCGTATTTCATCACTTGGCGCAGGTGGTGATGCAGGTATTCATTTTTTCAAGGCAAAAGCATCTTTTATGATATATGCCTTGGCCTCAGTGGATATTTCCTCAGCGTTTGCCTATTCATGGTTTTCCATTGTAAGATACACACCGAAATTGAACAATAAATGGAGGCTTTATTCTAGTCTTGAACTCTTTTCAAATTTTAATACCGATGGTCATGTCGCTAGTGTCCAAAGAATAAGAGCAGGATTAGATCGTAATGGATATCAATTTGGTTTGGCTTTAAACTTATCAGCTCTGGGGCAAGACTACAGCGCAACGGATTCTAATCCTGGAATTTTCCTTCGTAAACAGTTTTAAGAACAAATCATGATTGTAAAACGAAATTTTAGTCCCGTTAAAGTTTGGCAATACATTAAACGCCCAATGTGGTTTGTTATATCCTGGTCTACATTGGTTTGGGGTGTTCAATACTTCATGGGCTTTGAAGAGTTCTACATCAACTTTACACCCATTGGAGTTTTAGGATCTGCTTTAGCAATATTCATTGCTTTCAGAAACAATTCAGCCTATGGCAGGTGGTGGGAAGCTCGTCAAATTTGGGGAGGCGTGGTTAATTCAAGTAGGGTCATTGCACGCTTAATCATCACATTTACCGATAGCCATGCTCATCAAGAAAATTATCAAAAAGACAGAAGTGAAGACTTCAAAAAGGCTATGGTACTTCGATGTATAGCTTGGGTGCACGCACTTCGTTTCCATTTGAGAAAACAATCAAAATGGGAGGAGTTGAAACCCTATTTAACTCCTGCTGAATATGAAGAATTAGTACAAACGCAGAATAAGCCAACCTATCTTCAATTGCTTATGTGGCGTGAAATCTACAAAGCAAAGGCCAATGGCACGTTAGCTGGTTTTGATAGTTTTCAAATGGAAGGACAACTACTTGCTTTAGCCAATTATCAGGGTGCAGCGGAGCGCATTAAAAACACTCCCTTACCACGCCAATATGATTTCTTTACCCGGGTTTTTGTTCTGCTATTTGCATTGCTTCTGCCTTTTGGTATGTTGGGATTCTTTCAAAGTGAAAACTTACTTCCGTTTTCATACTTGGTCATACCCTTAACCACAGTCATTGCAGGCGTTTTTGTGATTATGGAAAGAACTGGAGCGGCTAATGAAGACCCATTTGAAAATAAGGTGACTGATACGCCAATGACGGCACTTTGTAACACAATCGAAAGGGATTTACTTGAAATGCTGGGTGAACCAAATTTGCCATCGAAGCTTGAACCCGTTGATGGATATTTATTCTAATGAAACTTGATATTAAATGAAAATAGCAATCATAGGAACAGGAAATGTGGGTGGGGCTTTGGCTACAAAATGGGCAAATGCCAAGCATGAAATATTTTTGGGCGTGAAGGATATTTCTAACTTTAAAGGAAAGCACCTGTTACAAAACCCAAGAACTAGTGTTCAGCCAATAAAGGCAGCTGTTGAAAGATCAGAAGTGATTCTACTGGCAACACCTGCAATAGCAGCGATTGAAGTAGCACAGTCTCTTGGAAACACAGCTGGGAAAACGATTATTGATGCCATGAACATCATCATGGGAAGAGGCCCCAAAGGCTTTGATAATACATCTGATGCCATACTCAAGAACACGGAATCTAATGATGTTGTAAAGTGCTTTAATACCACGGGCTATAATAATATGGTTGACCCGATCTACGCTGATACTTCAGTCGATTTATTCACCTGTGGGGATAGTGTAAAAGGAAAAGAAATTGCCATACAACTTTCTAAAGATGCTGGATTTGCAGATTGCTTTGATATAGGTGGAAATGACAAATTCCACCTCATGGAGCAATTTGCTTGGTTTTGGATTAACCTCGCTATGTTTCAAGGGCAAGGAAGGGAAATTGCGTTTAAACTTCTAAAACGCTAGAAAAATGGATATTGCTATTGTAACTGGAGCATACAAAGGCTTGGGTTTTGAGTGGTGTAAACAACTCGCGCGTTTAGGATACAGAGTTGTATTGACAGCAAGAGATATAGAGAAAGCTCAGCAAGCAGCAGAAGAGTTAAAGGAACAAGGTTTAGTAGTTTATCCAAGGAAACTAGACGTTACATTTGCCACAGATGCTAAAGAACTTTTCAATTGGTGTTCTGAGAGGTTTGGAAAAGTTGATTTGATCATCAACAATGCAGGAGTTAATTCCGGAACAAGAGCCAAAGGGGATAAAGATTTAGAACAAAAAAACCTATCCATTGAATGTCTGGATAAGCATGAAGTGCTTTCCATGCTCGACTTAAACTCCATTTCGCCTATATTATTTGCTCAAACCTTCAGGCCACTATTATCAAATTCCACACACCCTAAAGTCATTAACATAGGTTCTTGGCTTGGTTCAATTTCAATGAAGAAATCAGGAGGCAATTATAGCTATGCCGTAAGTAAATCGGCTCTAAATATGATGAATAGGGCGTTTGCCTTCGATGTTGTTAATGATAATATTATTTCTGTGGTCGTTAATCCTGGTTGGGTTCAAACGGACATGGGCGGTTTATCGGCCCGATTCTCGAAAGAAGAAGCGGTATCTAACCTCATTCGAAATGTCATTGAAAAAATTTCGATCCAAGACACAGCAAGGTTTTTTAACTATGATGGATCAGAACATCTTTGGTAGGAAGCACTTAGTGAGCGAAGGTAAATTTTAACTCTTTTATTTTTTAACATTGGAATAAAGCGTTGGCAAAAAACAAGTGTTCTAAATGTGTGTGTGCTTTCTTTTTAATGGCATACAACGGTTTATGTATGAGCCGTAGCGGGATTTTATGCTCTTACTTTTCAGATTAAAACAGACCTTAGTTCGCTCAATTCCTCTCGACTAAACTGCTATTTTTTATATACGTTACTGTGTTTAGTTATTTTATTATTATTTCATCTGCAAATAGCATTGACTCATAATCTGCACCACCTGCTTTATGCCATTCTGGTAATTTACCATAGTACTTAGCAACAACCTTCATATATTTTGTCTTAAGATTACCTAGTCCAGTAGAATAATGTTCTTTTAGCCCACCTTTTTCCTTTGCAGAAACCGTGCCTTTAATAATCCTGTAAAGCTTATATTCATCCTCTAAATTGTCTTTAACATAGATTTCTACTTGTGGTGGAAAAATGACCCATAAATCGGTATACTGGAAAAAACCCATAGAAAATGATTTTAATTCTTCATTGGGGTTAAAAACCAACTCTACTTCAATGTCTTGACCTGAATACCCTTGCCATTTCCCACTCCACAAATCTTCCTTTTCACCAATTTTCCCATCCACTAACGCGTGTTTTCCACCAGCGTAATAGCTTGGATGGTAACTACTAGGGGTAGATGCTAAATGATGTAATCTTCCAATTGCCTTATGATATAAAAAACTAGTCAGCTTAACTGCTTTCCGTTGCTTTTCGTCATAGGCGAAAACCTTTACCACAGCGGCTCTTTTTATACTCAATGGTTTCGTGTAAAGTGTTGAAGACGTTGTGGTTGTGTCTTTATCAAGTGAATAATAAATTGGATACCCCTGAATTACAGTTCTCATTGAAACTTTCGTTTCTTCCTTATTCATAATAGGCTCAATAAGTACGGTACTGCCCAAGTCCTCTGTGCCTTCAATGAGTGCATCAAATTTCACTATGTTCTCTGCTAACCAGTGCTTTCTATTTTCTTTATTCCACAATTTAATGTAATCAGCTTTTAACTTTTTCAAGTCCGTAACAAGTTTCTCTTTTGAAGCTAGAAGCTCTTTTTCAGTGCTGGTCGTTTTTTTATATAAATACTCATGCAATTGAATTCGAAATAGATTCTTTTCTGTTATTACTCTGGCTTGGTTAACTGAATAAACTAAATAGTTTATGGTTTCAGCATTCTGTTTTGAATGGTCTTTGTATTGCTTTAGCTTTACAAGCATAGTGCTTAACCGCTCCAATACTAAACCATTTTTTTCTTTACTGCCTTCTTTCACATAATTCGGAGGTATAGGGAAAACATCTTCAAATAAGCTTTCATTTTTTAAGATATCTTGATCAGGGGCATAGTGTAACAATGAAAATTCATGCATTAAAGAGGTAATGCTATCAGCATTATTTAAGCCATAGAATTGCTTATCAAAGGCCGCATTGAATTTTTGATAGCGTCTCTTCCTTACAACATCCGATTCATGATTGAGTAAATAAGGAGGTGCACTCCAACTCAATTCTGCCCCCCAAATAAAGCCTTGCCAATTGTTATTAAAAAAATTCAAGGCATCATCATCCCAACTGGTATTTAAAACACCTTTCGTATCGAATTTGTAACCATCTCGAATGAAATTATAGATGTTTTTTTCCGATGACGTTAAATCAGGATATACATGCTGCCAACAACTTACACCTGGAGCGACCCAGAAATCTAATTTTTGTTTGACTATTGGTTCTATAACATGATTAAAACTTTCTTCCGGACTATATCCCCAAGCCATAACAGTCATGTCTTTTGGAAGTGCTGGTATAATTTCAGGATGTGTGATAGCTACATCACCCCACATTAGAATCTGCTTATCATACTTTTTTAAAACTTCATCTAATCTATTAATATGGTATGCATACAATCCTTCTATACCTATTGAATCTATTATCGCTTTAGATTTACCATCACCTAATCCAAATGTTTCGTCACAATTAATATTAAAATATTTTCCATCATATGGAGGTACTATTTCTTCATAAACATCACTCAGGAATTCATACGTTTCTTCCTTTGCTGGAGAAATCACATCCCTATTTTCGCCTAAGTGAGCATATTTAGGGTTAGCAAGTGTTTTGTACATATGAGCAAAGGACTGATAGTTTCCAATAAGCGTTACATGATACTTTTTTGCAAAGGCTGAAAGTTCTAATATTTCAGCTTGAGTAATCCCATCTTTTGGTGCAATAGTAGGGTGCTTATCTAGTTTGAAAACATGTTCTGTATAAAGTGTGAAATAATTCATTTTAAAAGAAGACATAATTTCGATTTCCTTCTTTAGCGTTTCCATTGTAGGGATTGGTCCACGACTAATATCATCTTGCCATCCTCTTACAGGTATATCTGGTTTGTCATAAATAACCATACAAGGAATTTTTTTCTCTTCACTGTAATTATTGAAAAGTTGTCGTAGTGTTTGAATACCATAAAAAATACCTGCATCTGAGAGAGCAAATACTTCTATTTTGTTTAGGTCAATATTTAGAATATAGCCTTCTTTACCGAGCTTATAATTGCTATTGAGATTATATTTTTTTAATTTCTCGTTGATTTGTTCTGACGAGGCAATCTTTTCCAAGTGAATAAAAAGTCGCTTCCCCTTACGATTAGAAATATCGATCTGGTCTTTTAATATATCATTTATCAGCTTGGAATTATTTGCTGATACACTTTTCTCTGAAATCCTCACTCCTTTATCAAACGCTAAATAATTTTTTTTCTGAATTATTTCTTTTGGTGTGGGAATGATATTCTGAGCTGGTAGAAGTATTGGGGTAAAAAGGATGAAGAGTATTTTTATTATTTTACTCATTAAATTTATTTTATTAAACACAAAGGTTAAAATTAAAACAGTGCGTTTTTCAAAGACTTCAACGCTCGGAGAGCTTGAATGTCGCTCGCGAAAGCGCACAGCCCGAATTTAGCAAAAGCGTTGGTTAGCATTGTTTTTATTTAGTGTTACCCGCAGTTTTATTTCTATACCACATTGTGAAGTATTTTGAAGTTTGAATTTCTATGGAATCATTGTTAACGCTTTTGATTTCCCAAAAGTAATTTTCGTCAATTGGCTTATTTGGAAAATAAATGAAGTTTCCATCATCCGTTATTTCCCAAGATTCTTTGCTTGGTCGATTTGCTATGTTAAAAAACATGGTGTCACTATTTATTTTCATTTTCCAATCAACCACAGGTAGTTCTGGGGGGGGTGGGGGAGGTAGTTCGGAATCAACCCCAAGTTTGTACTTAGACCAACTACCAATCAAATCATTTCTATTCCATTGCTGTTCTCTCCTTGTCATTGTTACTTTAAGCTTTGGCTTAGCGTGATATATTAAATTAATGGTGTCACTATGATTATTCCATATCGTTGCAACTTGATGCAAGTATTGTTGATAAACAAAAAGGTTGATTCCTTTGTAATTGTATATTTTCCATTTAGTCGGTTTCTTTTGATTTAGACCAATACTTAATGAGTCATTTATAAAACTGACTATTTCCTTGTTGTCTAACCATGTGTAATTATATGAACCGGTTAGAGGAGCGTT
Organism: uncultured Owenweeksia sp.; assembly: GCA_964485405.1. Classification (GTDB taxonomy): domain Bacteria; phylum Bacteroidota; class Bacteroidia; order Flavobacteriales; family Schleiferiaceae; genus CAKZNE01. The sequence goes on from CAZAJG010000027.1 coordinate 8,012, forward strand.
TAATTCTTTTCCTTTTTCTATTCTCGTTAAAACTATAGAGCGATTAATGTTTTGTTCTTTTATATGGAATTTCAGTATCAGTGAGTCTTGATGGACAAAGTCAAATACTAAAGTTTCAATTTCAGAATAGATTGTAATCTGATCTGTGTTTGATTTATATAAAAGTTTTTCTTCGGTAATTTCTCCAAGGTTTCCTGAAGCATAATTTCCAAGTTTAACAATGTTTACCGAATCAGATTCAAAGTCGAATATTTTTTGAGCTATACTTGGCCGCGGTTCTTCCTCTTCGTTAAATTGGCTCACGGTAATCCATACTCCTTCAAACTCTTTTACCTTATTACTGCAAGAAGTTATAAGTATGAAAGTGAATAATATTGCTATAAGTTTTGTCGATTGCCGGTAACGTTCTGGCCCACGGTTAGGTTGGTAGGGCATGCATTTTAGCTTTTGCTGTTGTATCGTTTTTAATCTTCCATAATTAACGAATCAACAACTTTCCATTGGCCGTTGATTCTATTTAATCTAATATTTATTGTTATTCCTTTAATCACATAATTCATTTGAAGTCTCAGGTTATTTCCGCCATATGTCCAGTCTGCAATATTCAAATAGGGTTTAATATCGTTTTCCTTAATGGTGTTTTCGTCAATAACTTTAATAGGAACTCCAAACTTTTGAAGTCCTTTTAAATTCTTTGAATTAACCGTCCCAAATTCTTTAATTATTAGCGGAATTCTTGTAGAATCTTTATCAACATGGAAATACTGTTGAAGCCCTTGTAATTCAATAGCTAACTCTATGATTTCTTTAATCTCATATTCTGGGACTTTTTCACGCTCTTGCCCATTAACTATAGAGCTGAGAGATATTAATACCACCGTCAATATTGTTCCAATCGTTTTCATAATTCTTAAATGCACCACAACTCCGAACACAGGGGGAACCCCGGGAGCCTGTTCAGAGCAATTGGGAGTGTAGCTCCCAATTGCGCACAACGTTTTGGCTAAACTGCGTTTTAATGCAGTTTAGGTTTATTGTAAAATGTAATTAGTCAATTACAATTTTTTCTTTTTTACTAACACCTCTTTTGGTGTCTATTACTAAAAAATAAATTCCCTTGGTTAGTTTGCTAATAGATAGGTTTTTAGTGTTTTGATCATTCACAACCAACTTTCCTTGACTGTTGAAAAGCCTCAACCCCAAAATATCACCGTCATAGGAAATATGAATAATTTCTTTAGCGGGGTTTGGATAAATATGAACGGGATTTAAGTCTAGTTGAATTTCTAAGGTATTTAATATTGGATTTGATTCATTGTATAAACTATCTATTTCAGAAGTGGATAAAGCTCGATTATATATTCTGATATCATCAATAGAACCATTAAAGAATCTACGATCTCTGTTTCTATCAGTACCAATAACTAGATAATCGTATGGGTCAGTTATACTGTTAACATCTCCAGCTACACCTGTCCCAACCAATACATTGTTGATATAATATTTGGTGCTGTCGGTTGTTCTAACCAAGGCAATGTGCATCCAATCATTTGCCGTGATGTTGGGCTCAACATAGGAAGTCGTACCTCCTCCATTAAGTTGTACTGCATTATCTCGAAAATTCACTAGTATTACCCCATAATCATCATCGTAATTATCTTGCCATATGGCACCGCATGAGTTGATTCCGGTTCCATTAATTATATTGGGCTTTGCCCAAAAAGAAACTGTTCTTTTTTGTAGATCAAAAGAGGTAAACGTATTGATATAGTCATCTACTCCATCAAATTCATAGGCAGAATTAGGGTTGCCAAAGCGATCGAATGTTGGGACTGCTCCATAAACAGTGGCATTATATCCGTTTCCTGAAGTATCATTGGCGTTACCATTAAATGGAAAGTAAGCAACTAGACTATCGTTTGGATTAAATTGAGCAAATACAGTTGAGCTCAGTCCAATTCCTATCAGAAGTGTTATTATTTTCATATTGTTTTAATGTTTTACAACGGTCTCGTATCTAAAACGTAGCGTGTAAAAAGAAGCTAACTTTTCGGATTAACCACGAGCCGAATTTTTAATTTTTTATCTTAAACTTTCTAAAAAGCCAAATTTAAAAATTTGGCGGTCTTTGCAAATACACACGAACCTCTCGGAAAGCCCGTAACGGCTATGTTTTATATACCTTATTCCGCTATCCTTTTCTTTAAGTCCATTCTTTCGTGCAATATTCTTGTTAACTCAACATAATTTTCATTCATAGTTTTGTAAAAAATTATATGTCGATTTGCCTTAATTCCGAGAAGTTGCTTTGATATTTCTTCGTAGTTTTTTCCCAAATCGGGGTTTTCTGCAATTTCTTGACAATCAGAAATTAGTTCATCGTAATATTTGTCGGCTTGTTTTTCTGACCAAACCTCAAAGGTATAATCCCAAATCTTTGATAAATCCTCAACAGCTTTGTTCGTCAACTTATATTCAGCCATTCGAGTGCTTTTTCGCTTTTAGAGATTCAAGATGCTTTTTTGGGTCAAAATCATGAGCTATTCCGCTGTCAATTCCTTCTTGAATTGCCTTTTTTAAAGCAATTACTTTACTTTCTTCTTCCTCTAATAGTCGTAATCCAGCACGAATTACTTCACTGACGTTTTTAAACCTTCCTTCATTTATTCGATTTTGAACGAATTGGTCAAAATAATTTCCGAGTGATATTGATGTGTTTTTATTCATTTGAATACTGATTTAACTCAAATATACCAAAAATTGGTATAAAAACAACATTTTCTCAAATTGCACACAACGGCAAGTATATAAGGCGGTGGCGATTAATAGCTGATAGATTGCTTACACACTTAAACTAATTAAGAAAAGGCTTGTTTTTTAGCACAGTTCTTTGTTGGGGCACGTTTTTTATTTACTAATTAGTTAATATCTCATTTACTAATAATTGAACATTCTGTTCTTTACTATTCTTGAAACTAGAAATATAATCTTTAGCTTTTTCTCCTTTTATCATAGACAAAGCTCTTAGAAAAACCTGGGCATTGTAGTCACTTGCTTCACTTTCTTCTTTGCAAGCTTCAATTATTAAGCCAACAGAACTTTCATCTTTTAATCGGCCAAGTCCTAATGCAGCATTCCTTTTTATAAATGTGTCTTCTTCTTTATCGCTCAATATTGCTCTAAAAATTTCCTTATGACTGTCAAGAGGGAAAGTAGAAAGGTATTCTATTGAACTTCTTTTCCAATCTCTGTTTGGTTTGGCGTTATAAATAGTCTCAAAAGTCGTTTGTAATGTGTCTATACCGTTATTGATTAGAATGTCTGTAAACGCTACCGTTCTGAATACAGGAGATTTTATTAATCTTATGATTTCATTAATTACCAATGGTGAATCAGTCTTTTTCAGAGCAAAAGCAGTCCAACAGCGAACTGAAGAGTCATTATGACTTAACAGTTCTACTAAAATACTAATTGATTTTTCATCAGTTCTGCCTGATAAACCTTTAACTAATTTTTGAATTATATATGGGTTTTTACATTCCACTAAAGTCAATTGCAAGTCAGGAAGAATTTCGTCCGAATAGAGTAACGGCTGTTTGTTGTTATTGAAATAGTAATCTTTAGGTATCGGTTTAGTTCGTAAAACTTCAAGCCAAAACTTGACGTTTTCAGGATTGGTTGATTTGTAAAAACCATCTAATAAATCTTCTGAAACTGTGTCCTGTTCTGTAACAAGAGTTTTTAAGTAATCAACATCTTCTTTTGTCGGACTATTCGCTAATGCTTCTATTGCAATTGAACGAGTTTGAGTACTATCCAATAATGACTGGAAGGAATCAAGCAGATTTCCAATTTCTAATACTTTAACCGAGTAAATAGCATAGCCTTTTATGTTGTAATCCCAATTTTTAACAGCTTCAAGTAATAGTTTTTCGGTTTTTTCATTTTTTTCTGTTGATGATAAAATTTGAGCCGCAAGAATTTTTGCTGTTACGTTTTCGCTGTGGATTCTTTGATATGCTGTTGATTGTAAAGAATCTGGGTTTAACTTAATATATAATGGAAGCATATGCGCGTCTCCAAATGTTTCATTCTTTACTAGAAAATCGAATAATGGAGTAGTATATTCAGTATTCAGATAAAGTAATGCCATTCCCGCCCAAATGAGGTTTCCTTTGTTTGTTTCAATCTCAATTTTTTTGAGTAGTCCTTGTTCAAATGATTTGTCTCCTGAACCCGCAATAACTAAATAAGCTAAAATTCTTTGGTATGAGTTTTCAGAGTCAAAGAGCTTGTTAATGTTCTTTTTATATAATTTTTCAGACTTAAAATAATTCAAAGGGTATTGTTGTATAGACTCGCCTTTAATTCCTGCTGTGAGTTGAGTTATATCACTATGTGGGGTTAAAAGATTTGAATAGGTTCTGAACATTTGGTTTAGTTGTTCTTCGCCAAATCCTCGGTCGAGGGATTTTTCAAAATCAATCTTAAAGTCTTCAATTGTCTGCGAAAAACCATAGAAACTAAAAGTCAAAAATATTAATGTAAGTAGTTTTCTCATTTTATATAATGTGCCCCAACGGTTTGGCTATGCGTAGTGCGGGATTAAGTAGCACTTCACTGTCCGCCTAACGATATGTTTGTTAATATTCATTTACTTTCATTTTAGCACCAAAACCCGCATTACGTATAGCCGTTGTTGTGCGATCGGCTTTATTTTTCTTTTCTTAACCATCCTAAAACTCGGTCATTTTCGATTGTCCATTTATCATTTTCAAATTCCAAGTCATAGGTTTCTCTTGATTTTCCATATGGTCCTGGATTTTGCTGGATAATTTCAACTTCGTCATCAGTCACTTTTGAAATTATCGCAACGTGACCGTATTTATTAAATACTGTTCCTTCGAAAATCAATAAGTCGTCAACTTTCGGTTTTGTCTGACTGAAATTTGAGTACTGTATTAGATTACGTTGCTTGTTTTTCTGTCCGTCTTTTAGGGATTTGTTGAAGAAGTCTTTTGCGTGACCATAACTATCGGGCATTTTATGATTTAAATGTTCATAATAGTACCTTTTTACAAATTCTACGCACTGATATTTTAGTCCAATGTTGTAGCCGTCAGTTGTTGTATTTCTCTCGGTTACATTACCAACGCCATCATTGAAGTAAACATAAATTCCATTGAATTCGTCAATTTGTTGTCCTATTTCAAAGTCAGAGTTAAAGTTGAAATTCTTAAATGTCCAAAGTCCTGCAAATCCTAAAATAAGCAGTCCGATTATTAAATATGTCCAACGTTTTAATTTCAATTTGTCAGTTTTCTTAGGTGTCGTTTTTTAGCTGCCGCACAACGGTCTTGTATATGAAAAGTAGCGTTTTTTAAGCACTAGCTTTTCGATCTATAAAAACCTTTAATTTATTCATTTTGTTTTGTTTAAGCGATTAAATAGCTGTTTTTTATATACGTCTTAAGCTTGTGTTTTATTATATTTCAATAAATCAAGAAAGAACAAAAGAGCAGAATAAGATTAAGATACACAGAGAAGCAAAGACTTCGTCAACATAGATAATCCCTGCTCTTTTACTACTTCAATTTCGTACAGTTGTTTGAGACTTCAGATCTCGTTTTTAAGTAGTTGAAACCAAAGTAGCTCGTTCTTTCATAATTCAAATAGTTATGACTAAAGATATTATTTATTATGGTATTGACATTAGCAAAGATGTATTTGATGTAATTGATTCTGATGGTCACCATTGGCAGTTTGAAAACAAGGAAACAGGGTTTAAAAAGTTTTTAAGATCCATCCGTTCAGAGGCACAATGTGTGATGGAAGCGACCGGTTATTATCATTATCCATTGGCTTATTTTCTATTGGAAAACAAGATAAAAGTCTCTGTTGAAAATCCTTTAGCGGTTAAACGATTTATTCAAATGCATCTATCTAAAGTTAAAACGGATAAATCAGATGCGAAGATGATTTGTTTATATGGGGTAAAAGTGAATCCCAAGTTATGGAAAGGCCAAACTAAAAACCAGCAGGAGTGTCTACAGTTGCTACAATTATTGAGTTTATACTTTAAACAAAGTACAGCACTAAAGAATAAAATACATGGAGAAGATGTTCTCGGAATTCCTTCAAAATTAGTGTTGACATCTTTAAAAAGGAGCCTGAAAAATGTTCAAAAGGAGATCAAAACACTTGAAGATAAGCTGACTGATCTGGTTAAAAGTGAACATCAGGAGCTCCTCACTTTATTAGAAAGTATTCCTGGATTAGGACGTAAAACCTCCATTATGCTGATCACTCTAACGGATGGTTTTGAACGGTTCAATAGTGCCAAAGAGTTATGCTCATTTGCAGGTCTTACCCCAATAGTGCGACAATCAGGAAGTAGCGTTCGAGGGCAACCAAGAATTAGTAAAGTCGGTAATCAAAAACTACGAAATTTATTATTCATGTGTAGTTTCACAGCTTGTGAACACAACAAAGCATGTAAAGATATTTACCAACGAATTACAGCCAAAGGCAAGAGTAAGAAATTGGCTTTAATGGCAGTTTGTAATAAGCTGTTAAAACAAGCATTTGCCATTGCAAAATCTAAAGTTCAATATGATCCAGATTACCGAAGTGTATTATTAAACTAATTAAGAAAAGGCTTGTTTTTTAGCACAGTTCTTTGTTAGCTACTGTAGCCCGGTTAGCACTGTCGTTTATTTACCTACTTTTCTTTCTACTGGCTCCATAACCCCGTGCGTGGGGAGAAGAGATTTTTATTTGATTTTCAATTCTTTTAATTCGTGCATTGGCTTTGCTCTTTGCCACCGCAGGAACGAGGATGGCAATGTGCAAACCGTACAGGTTAATTCTAATTTATGTCTGCTAAAGGGTTTCCTTCATTTGTGTTATCATTCCTCATATTGAATCTAATGTCAAGAAATTCTTTGATGGCTGGAAAATTTGGTATTCTTGATTTGTTTTCAAGAGAAGCAGCCTTGAGAACATTTGCTGCATACATTTCCAGAAACACCTTGAATTGAGGCGTCTTAAATGCCTTCAAAGGAAACAAGATGTAGCAGTCCTTTTCATCCATATTTAGAAATTTATGGAAATTCTGTTGCATTGCTTCTACATACTCTTTTTCCGTTTGGAAGTTCTTCTGTGATAATTCACGTTGAGTTTTATAGTCAAGCATGAAGTTCGTTATCCCCAAGATAATCTGCCAATCAAGCCACCCTTCTTCTCTCAACTTGTTGATGAATTGATGAAACTCAGGGTCTTCTTTTAGTTTTCCAATGGTTATATATATACACTCAGTTGAGTTATTGAACCTATTCTGAATATGCTTAATGGCTTTTGCTTGATCATACTTGGCACTTAAGTCATCTCTCCACTTCATCACTTCGCTCCGAGTGGATATTCCATATTGATGTTGACAGGCTGGAATAATGCTCTTTGTTGGGTTTGAAATTCATCCTCTGATATCAGTTTTCGATACATTTTCTGATATGCGTTAACAGAGAGGGCTTTCTGCGCCAGATTGCTTTTCTCAAAAAGACTTTTAAAAAGTTCCATGAATTCTTCTTGAGGCAGTAAACTAATCTCATTTAAGATTGACATTACCGAAGCAGAATTATGAGCGGAATGTAAGTTTAACTTTTTGGGGTCGGGATCATCATAATAAACTGTAAATACCGTCCAGTTATAGGTGGAGGTTGAAGCGATTTGCTCTGGCATTTTGTGCTGACTGCTCAATACGACTTCCATTCTTAAATCTCCTTTGACAAAGTGAAAATCTTGTTGAGAAAGAGCAATTTCGGCAAGCATTACCTGAAGTCTTGCACAAAATTCTTCCGCGATTGGGACTACCTCATATTTATTCGGATAAACTATTTCCCAGTTGCTACCAAATGCTTTAAACTTTATTGAACAATTTGCTTCAACTTCATTAAGAGGCAAATCATCCAGTCTATCAGCTATTAGTTTTTCAGTGGAATCGAGTGTTGAGTAATCGGTTTCTAATTCACCAAGCAGAGGATTGATAAACTCTTCACCCAAATAGCCGAGCGAATTAATTTCAAAGTCAATTAGTACCTGAAATTGTGGCGAGAGCTTTGGTGTACAATGAAGCAGAAGAGCAAAGTCCGCCATAATTTTGAGAGTTATCTCTCCTTTTTCAAATAAAATAGGATCAGGATCGAATTCATGACGAGCTTTCATATAGAGGTGAAAGTCAATGATAGCACTCATCCACATACCTTGTTGAAAATCTGCATGAAACAACATCCCTAAAGAATGAGATATCCGCTTAAAAAGTTTTTCGTCTCCATTATTGAAACTTACCCATGCTCCTCCAAGTGCATAGTACTTTGCGGCTATATTCATGCCGATTGCACTATATAGCTGGGAAATATTGATCATTGCAAGAACATAACCTTCAATGGTTTCTTGTTGAAACCAGAGGTCTTTAGCCTTATGGAAATAGTCAAGGGATTTTAAAAGAAGAGTTTTATCGTTTGTTCTTAGATATTGAACTCCTCTCTCAACTTGCACTTTTGCACTGTTATAGTCCCCATCACGTTTACGAACAACGACATCCAGCTTTTCGGAGAAAGATTCAAGTGAATTTATAAGTTCTGAGTTGCTTTCATAATCGATTTTAATGAACAACTCAATGTACTTGTTGATCCTTTCGCTTAATGTAGTTGCATGGTAAAATGCAGCATCATCGATAACCGACAAGATTTCCTCAAAATATTTCAAGATGCTTTTGGAACTCTTGTTTTTTCGATTGCGTTGATTCGAGAAAATTGCTAAAGTTCCAAGGGATTCAAGTAACTCGCATTTCTCATTAGGGTTTTTCGTTTCTTTAAGTTTGTGGTGTAACGTTCGGTAGAGTTCTTTAAACCAACCCCTGATTTCACTCTTTTCAATTTTTACCTTTTCAGACAAAAAAGCAGTAAAGGTGATATTCAACAGGTTTTGGGCATCTTGAATCTCCTTTGCATTGTTAAAGGCGCTAAAGTTCTCGAAATACTCTCTAATGAGATTTTCACATCCGAATAAGTCTCCAGTAGGTAATTTGTGAATATCATCTGGTCGAAATTTGAGCCATAGAAACTCGTAAATCGCGTATCTCTTAAACTCTTTTCTCAAATCCATTTTAATAAAAGAGTCCAGTAGCTTTAACCAATCAGAATCATGATTTGAAAGATACTTTCGCCTCCTGCAATATCTGGAAGCATCAATGATTTCAAAAAATTCTCCAACAAGAAAATTTTCAACGGAATCTACATCAGTCCATTTTTCATATACGCCAGAATACCACTGATCACCTTCAGAACCAGAATTTAAAAGGTGATACTCAAGTTCTCGCAATGTCAACTTTCTATCTTGTGGTTCTTTTTGCGAAGACTTTATGGAAACTTCTTTGTAGAGTATTCCGAAAATGGCATCGACACCATCTTCGTTTATTGGAAAAGGGAGCTTAAGAATGAGAGTTTTTATATTGTCAATGGTTGCTTCAAACTCTTCCTCTGGTGTTGGTCCTGCAAATTTCCATCGAATACATTTTGTAAATAACACCCAATCATCCTTCGTCAAAGCCTCGAAGATTGACAGGGCTTCTGAAATCAATCCTTCGTCAATGGAGTCTTCTAACTTCTTTGCCTGCTCATTTATGTAAGCCGAAACTATTTCTTTAGATTTATTTGAACAGGATTCAAGTAACTCATCGGATAAGTCGTCTTGGTTTGTTACCCAATTTCTTAGAAGTTCAGCCTCATTATCCTTGTATTTACCTGCAACGTTTGAATTGGCTTCAAAGACAAATTCTTTATCGAACGACTTGTAATCAGTTTTTACGTGAAGCATAAAAAAGTGCGAAATGCATTTTTCAATTTCTTCACTTTTGAAAGAAAAGTTTGAGGAGTATAATTTTAATTGACGGAATGTGACCTTTTCTTCAAGTTGATTTCTATGAAAAATATCCTCTTCAAAATCACAATAGATTTCCTCATCGATATTTTCCTGCAAGTTAGATAGCCAACTTTCAAGAGTTTTCAGTATTTGGTATTGATAGCCTCTTAGAGAGGCACTTGCATCTGTGTTTTTTTGAAAGATATGTAGCTTGGATGTGCTCATTATTCTTTTGTAGAAACCAACAACTCCCTCACATCCACATCCAACACCTCCGCAATGCTTCTCAGCACTGGCACGCTCGGTTGCGTATTATTATTGCAGTAGTTCGTAACCACCACATAACTTTTCCCAATCTGCTCTGCCAACCAGGTCTGTGTTCTTCCTTGTTCTTTAAGTACCTCTTTTATCCTGTTCATAATGAATGATAATACACAAATTTATCAATAAGCAATACAGAAAAATAATGCTTTCTGATGCTTTGTTTTAGAGTGTATCAAAATACGATACAAAAAACTATTGTAAAATATTATAATTTGATATATATTTGTATTGAATTACAATATAAAACGCAGCAGCATGAACAACAAAGATCTCATCCTTCAACTCATTCAACAAGACATCAAACACAACCAACTCACCGAAGGGTTGCGTCAATTGGGCTTAGATGATAACGGGTTGCACTGCCTCGACATTTTAACTATTGTCGCACGATTAATGGATATTCCGAAAGGAAAAGTGCAAGACCGTTGGGCGGAGATATACGGCAGCTTTTTGGATGAGACGCACAAACATCCTGTTTCTGATTTGGGAGAAGAACTAAAACCTGTCGCTGAAAAGTGCTACGAAATGCTACTCGCTTGCACCGAAATTGAAAATCGAATCAATTCAAAATCCTCTTAAATCCTTTTCAATCTTTTAAAGTCTGCGGGGTGGGAGGCAAGCTCTTTGTGGCTGTCCCGTAGGGCGGGCGCAACGTGCTTGACGTGCGCTGGCAAAATCAAATAAAAATCTCTTGCGCGTGGGGCTTTTTACTTCCTAAACTTTCTTAGGGCTATTGTAGCTAACGTTCCATGTATGGTGTCGTAGCTATCCCGCAGGGTAGCTATGCACTATACATATTGTTGTGTTTTCGTTTTTATTTTCATTTTTTTTGTGCGTTGGCTTTGCTCTTTGCTACCGCAGGTACGAGGATGGCAATGTGCAAATAGCGTTGGCAAAATAACATGAGTCAAGTAAAAGCTCTTTTAAATATCATTTCATTAGGTGAATCGGAAAATTCAGCTACAATCATTGATTTCCAATCAAATTCATACTTCCCGTAAACAGATTCTTTGTCTTCAGGAATATAGATTTCATCTTCATTGAAAGTTACTAGGTATTGAAATTTTGGGCTAGACAAGAATTGATGATAAATATAGTTCAATGTATTAACTCTAGTATTATTTGCAATTCCATGAAACACCCCATCATGAGCAATAAAGTCAGGTAAGTTTCTACTTGTTCTAATATTATGAAGGAAAACCATTAAATCATAAGCAATAAGCCTAAGTCTTGATTGTCCTAAAGCATCATCTTTTGGAATCTCAACTTCAATTTTAAAAGGAAGATGTTCCCTATTAGACTTGCTTTTAGATGAAATATCAAAATAAGCATGAGAATAATCTTCATCAAGAAAAATGGAACTTTTAAGTATTTCTTGAAATAATGCTCTTAGCTCATATAGGTCTTTTTCTAAATTCCTTAGGTCACTAGAAACATCACGTTTTACCTCACTTATCGTAACATTTAAGTTATCCAATTTCTCCTGAATATCATCGACTTGCTTTAAAACTTGAAGATTGCTTTCAAGGGTGGTTTTTTCTTCGATAAGTTGCTCATATGTATTTGTAATACTTTCTAAAGCACCTTTTTCATCAAGTTTTTTATATAACTTACTTCTGTCGTTTTCTAATTTTGAAATATCCTTTAATACCTCATCAATATCGGTTTGAAGCTGTTTTTCCTTAGTTATCAAAAACTTATTACGGTTTTCAAGAATGTCCGATTTGAATTCTTTAATCTCATCTAAAGTCTTCTTAACTAAATCCCCGAATGTTGATAATGCCTCATTGTAGAGCTTTTGAATTTGTTCTACATCTATTTCTTGGTTAAAATGGAAAGAATCTTTTACTTTTTTTAATTTTCTATTAAGAGAATGATATTCCTTTAGTTTATCATTTATTTCACTAGTAATTTCAATGAGTTTACTTTCTAAATTTTTATAACTACCTAAAAAATTATAATTATCTAAGCTTTTTTCAAGAAGGGTGATGTTCTTCTCAATATTAATTCTTTCGCTTTTAAATTCTTCAATTGATTTTCCAGTATTGATTTTGACATTCTCTTCTAATCCTTTAATTGTTTGACTAAATCCTTTATATTCCTTAATAAGTTCTTCGAATTGAATAAGGTTCTTAGTTGGCAGATTTAGTAAGAAGAAATTAAATATTGCCTTTTGAATTTCATTCCTTATTCCTTTGGAAAAAACAAGAGGGTCAATTCTTTTTTGATTCTCTATATCATCCTTAATAAAGAATTCAATGAGAGTACCGAATCGTTTTCCCTCAAAAAATACTTCGTTGTTTTCAAAAGGGAAAAATTTATTTGCGAGAACTCTTTTTAATTCTTCTTTCTCAAATTCTTGAAGTGTGTTTAATGAGTTACCAAAGAGTATATTGTCCTTCTTATCAAATGTTCTTTTAATAAAATATGATATGCTTTGGATGTTAAACTGAAGAATAATGTTATGTTTCTCTTCCCGTAAAAAATTATACTTAACATTCGAAAATACTTTTTCGGCACTCTGAGATAGAAAGCAATAATTTATTAACCTGATTAACGAAGACTTACCAATACCATTAATTCCTAGCCTTTCTTTATCATCCGAGTATTTTCCAAGTATCACATTGATTCCTGGATTAAAATTAAACCTTTGATTAAATAGTTCTGTATCGGAATAAAGACTTTGCAGCATTATAGTAAACTCAATTGTTGGGTGTTATTACTTATGTTTAATTTGATTTTGTATCCCTGTTGCTCTATTAACCCAAAAGAGTATAAGAAGGAAATAGTGTTTAAGAACATATCTGGCGTTCTCTTTTTTCCTCGTTTTAAAAAATCTTCTAATAAATTTTCTATCAAGACAAAGGTTTTCTTTTTTTTAAGATATTCGATAATGTCTTTTCCGAGTACCATTATGTTGATGCTTAAGTCACTTTCTGGATGTGGTAGTATCATATTTCTGTTCCTGTTTTTTTACCGATTAAACATTGTTCGAAGAAATAGATTAGAATTGCTCTTATATAGAACAAATAATCATCATCATTTTCATTCGAATATTTGACCAAATAGTGGTCAGTCATAGATTTTAGTCTGCTTTTAAAGTTGCCATTGGGCTTAGAATCATAATCATGAATCACTCTTCTTTTAATTTTACTAATTTCTTTGTCTTCATATCCATATAGAATATTTGCAATCTCCATCAAAATCCCTTCCTCAAGTAATAATCCATATTCATTTTTCGCATCCTCAATTTCATTAATATCAAAATTAATTTCGATTTTATCAGTTATTTCAACAAGACTTTTAGGTTTGTAGGAAATTTTATCATCAAGATTGTCATTCTCTTTTAATAAATCTTCTAATATTTCACCAATGTAATCCGAACTCAAATACTCGTTTTCTATATTCAAATACTTCCCAATTTTTCTTCTCTGGAAATTTTTTAAATTTTCTATAGAGTTCATCAATTGAGAAAGACCAATGATTGTTGCATTGTCATCAAGAGATTTAATTTTTGAATCATAATGAGGGTCGCTTTCATGATTTATTACGAATGACCAATTTGGATATTGAGCTTTCCAATTTGAGTTAAATTCATTGTAATCCCCTTCTGCTTTTTTGTCAAATTCTCTATGACGCTTTTTCGTGTCTATAATCTCCTGAGGTCCGTAGCAAGCAATTACTCTTTTTTCTTCCTCAATAATTCCATCACAACCTTTGTCCTTCTGGTCTCTTAAAACAGTAAATCCATGTTCACCATATTTGAGAAGATATAGTTCTCTTACGAAATGTTGAAAATCAAATCCCCTAAGTGATTTAATCTGTAATTCGAACCTATTTTTAGTCGGACTATTCATTGATTATTTTATAGATACGAACAGTTCTCTTATATCAACATCTAGATATTTTGCAATCAAATAGAAAATCTCTACCGATGGTTGAACATCATTAGTACACCATCTTGAAACAGTAGATTCTGTTTTGTCAAGATGCCCTGCTAATTCCTTAGATGATACATTTTTCTCAGCCAATACAGCCTTTATTCGGTTGTAATTAATTTTATTCATTGTGCAACTAAATTGCTGTTTCGTGCAAATATAAGGGGTTCAATTTATTTAGTTTCCGCTTAAAATTGCGTTCTCGTGCAAATTTCTTTCCTTTTAATCGAATTAAAATTTCACAAAACAATAATTTATTGTATTTTCGTGAAAATTAATTATTGTTCAAAAGCAATTAATATGAGCAGAAGATATACCAAAGCCGATTTAGAAGAGATTGTATATAAACAATTAGATAATCTAAACGCAATGCATGATTTGTTAAGAATTATGAAAGTCCAAAATGACCTAATCCAAAACATTAATCAGACACTTAGGGAAGAAATTGGTCAATTCAAAGAACAGCAAGTTATGTATCCCACAAGAAGAAAGTCAAAATCGTAATTATCAAGAGCGGTGGGGAGATTAAGCTCTTTTGGTTTTTTAGGGTTGGCTTGTGTGTTGGCAAAACCAAATGTGCTTAATGTGCGGTTGGTTTTTTCGAATGAAACACAACGTTATGATAAACGCACCTTTTAAACAAAAGGTGCGTTTATTTCTAGTTTTATGTATGCAAATTAAAACTTTCAATAGGACTAATGACCTTTTTTAAATGTGCGGTACTAACATGGGTGTAAATTTCGGTGGTAGTAATGGAGCTATGTCCGAGAATGGATTGAATATATCTCAAATCAACACCATTTTCCAACAAATGTGTCGCATAGCTGTGTCTTAAAGTATGAGGAGTAACTTTTTTCCGGATACCTGTTTTTTCAACGGCCCTTTTTAGAACCTTTCTTATGCTAGAAGCGGAGTAAGGAGTGTTTGTGGTTCCCTCAAAGAGATAATGAGCAGGTTTGTACTTCTTGTAGTAACACCTTAATAACAAAAGAACACTGTGTGATAAAGGGACAAGCCGATCTTTATTCCCTTTCGCAGAACGGATATTGAAAACCATACGTTTACTGTCAACATCAGTAAGCTTTAACGCTAAAAGCTCACCTACTCTTAAACCAGAAGAATAAATTACAGCTAAAACCGCCTTATGTTTTAGATTATGTATAGATTGAAGGATAAATTCTACTTCTACTTTTTCCAGTACAGCGGGAATCCGTTTATCTTGTAATGGACGATCAAGTTCGTAGTAGGATCTGGGCTTACTTAGTATTTTTTCGTAGTAAAACTTAATCGCATTAATATGTTGGTTTTGAGTGCTTTTTCCATAATAAGGCACTATGTAATTTAAGAGGTAATCCTGAATTTCATCTTTTTCCAAACCATTTAAATTTACGCCATTAAATGCATCTTGAAATTTTTGAAAACAATATCTGTAAACCTGAATGGTGGAGCGGCTATATCTTTTTGCTTTGAGTTTGTTTGTGAGGGCGGTTAAAGCTTCCATACGGGAATAATACGGAGAACAAATCCAATAAAAGGGAGTTAAACGTTTACTAGTCGTTTGTAAATGACATGTAAACGCTTATAAACATTTACAAATGGCTAACCATTTTATCGCTCCACCTTCTGGTCAACCTCAATCCCATTTACATAATTGTTAATCACATCCAATTTCTGAGCGTATTCAGAGCCGTTAAAACCTTTCAGATCGGGATATTCTACCATGTGAGTATAGGCTCTTTGAAATTTAGAGGCGAGCGGGTAGTAGCTCCAGTGCCATTTTTCCTCTCTGTAGCCCGCATCACGGTAGTCGTTAAACTTGGTGTAGGGCTGAAAAAACCCATAGGTATGGGCATGGGCCGTAAGCCATTCGTAAACGCGTAGGCCTTCACCACTTTCAAAATAGCTGTTTTCTAAGCTGTTGAGATCAAAATCGGTACCCCAATGGTGGCGGCTGGTGCCCGGCATACTGCTGTATTGGAGAATGCGTTCTGCACGATCGTTTTCTTCTCCTCCAAAGCTGTTCCATTTACGGTTCCAAATGCCACTTTGGTAAGATCGGTTGCGGGTAGCGGAAATAATGGTGAGTTTAATGCCGTCTTTTTTAGCAGCTTTCCACATTTTTTTAAAAGCATCGTATACTTCATCGCGCAGGTAGGCATTGGCCTTGGTGGTATATTTGCTTTTAAGCTTATCAAAATCTCGATTGTGATGGGCTTCTACATCGCCAAGTAAATCGGCCTTGCGATATTCGTCTGGGCCTTTACCGGCTTTAAAGGCGGTGGCTATAAAAAGTACTGAGAGGAGAAGGTATCTTTTCATAGGGGTAATATTACAAACATTTACATAAAGGATAAGGCTTTTAGCCCAACTCAAAGGTGGTAATTCCAAAAACCTGTTGCAGATCTACAGCAGGTGGTGTGCCGTAATACATGCGTGCGCATTCAAATACATATTGTGCTTTGTACTTTTTTACCATTTCCATAGCGGCTTTGTTGGGTAAGGGAATGTCTAAATACACGGGTTCGTTTAGGCAGGCGTTTAAACAGGCTTTGTAGAGCTCCTCGGCAACCTGAGCACTCTTAGCAAAGAGCGGACAAATTTTATACCCTACAGCCACTTTCCGTAAAATGGCAAAAGCTAGCAACTCGCCATTTTGGATATACTTAAACGTTTTGGAGTGGGGGAGTTGCAACCAATATTCTAAAAAGGCTTTGCGCTCAAATCCAAAACAGATTTTATCCATGGCTAAAACAGCGTCTAAATCTTCTTTTTGGATGGGAGATACATTCGGATGGATAGAGAAAGGAGTGCCAATCCGCTCATAACGCTCGTCTTTAAAGGCAATTTTAAAACCTCCTTTTTCATAAAAAGCCTGCATGGCCACTACGCCATCCATCCCAATAGGTGCTCCAGGTTTTAAACGAGATAGGAGAAGGTCTTTCCGTTGATGCCAAAGCTTACGGCCAATGCCAAAAGAGCGGTATTCTGGGCGTACAATAAAAAGCCCCATAAAACCAAAGTTTCCGTTGTAGGAAACTATAGCTCCTCCGGCAATGAGTTTGCCTTTGTGAAAATAACCGTAAAAGCCATCGGGATCTGCGTTCCAAAAGGCTTGAGCATCTTTAGGTCCAGGGTTCCATCCTTCTTTTTGAGCCCACTCAACAAGTTGATGAAGCTCGTCCAAAGTAAGGGGTTGAAGCTCCAGCGTATTTAAATCCATTGTTTTGGTAGATTTATCTATACAAAGTACTGTTTTTGAGAAAAGCTCGGATCAAATTGTTGAAAGCTTTTGGCTTTTGGTCAACAAAAAAGCCGTTCTCAAAAGATGAAAACGGCTTAGTTATTTTAAAAGTATAGAGGCTTATCCCAATCTACTTTGTAATTCAGTATCTAAAGCTTCCAAGAAACCCTCTGTGGTTAAATAGTGCTCTTCAGTCATGTCTTTACCGTGGATCAATAAAGCCAAATCTTTGGTCATTTTTCCACCTTCAACCGTATCAATACACACTTGCTCTAATGTGTTAGAGAAGTTGATTAAATCTTGATTGTTATCCAATTTACCACGGAAGGCTAAGCCTCTTGTCCAAGCAAAAATAGATGCGATTGGGTTGGTAGATGTTTTATTACCCGCTTGGTGCTGGCGGTAGTGACGGGTAACGGTGCCATGTGCAGCTTCTGCTTCCATTGTTTTTCCATCAGGTGTAACCAGCGTAGAAGTCATTAAACCTAAAGAACCAAAACCTTGAGCAACGGTATCCGATTGCACATCTCCATCGTAGTTTTTACAAGCCCAAACAAAACCTCCGTTCCATTTTAATGCGGCTGCTACCATATCGTCAATCAATCGGTGTTCGTAGGTAATTCCAGCCGCTTCAAACTTGCCTTTAAATTCAGCGTCAAATACTTCTTGGAAAATATCTTTAAATCGACCATCGTAAGCTTTTAAGATGGTGTTTTTAGTAGAAAGGTATAAAGGCCAGCCTTTGGTTAAAGCTTGATTCATACAAGAACGAGCAAAACCGTAAATGCTTTCATCTGTATTGTACATACTCATCGCTACACCACCTTCGCCTTCAAAGTTGTAAACGTCAAAAGTAGTGGCTTCGCCACCGTCTTCTGGTGTAAAAGTCATGGTTAACTTTCCTTTACCTTTAATTACGGTATCGGTAGCTTTGTATTGATCACCAAAAGCATGACGGCCAATGCAAATTGGCTCCGTCCAGCCGGGTACCAAACGAGGCACGTTTTTCATAATGATGGGCTCACGGAAAACGGTTCCACCTACAATATTTCGGATGGTTCCATTTGGAGAACGCCACATCTTTTTTAAGTCAAATTCTTCTACCCGATCTTCATCTGGAGTAATGGTAGCACACTTAATTCCAACACTGTATTTCTTTATCGCTTCCGCGGCATCAATTGTTATTTGATCGTCAGTTTCGTCTCTTTTCTCCATGCCTAAATCGTAATATTTAATATCTAGATCTAGGTAAGGAAGAATCAATTTATCTTTAATAAACGTCCAAATGATACGAGTCATCTCGTCTCCATCCAATTCTACTACAGGATTGTGTACTTTAATTTTATCCATTGTGATTTTGTAAATATGTTGCGTGTTTGAAGATTTGCAAAAGTAATAACTCTACGCAGATGAAAAACTTACTCTAAGTCGAGATTCATTTTTTTTCTCAATTCCAATAGAGCAGGATTCTTTTTCGCCATGTATTCAAATTTCTCCTGTGGGCTGTAAGGCTCCAATTTAGCCGCGTTTTTCACCATCTTTACTTCAAACTGAATGGAAAAGTTATTCAGCTTTTCGCGCAGATATTTTATGATACTTCGTTTTTCTTCATCAAAACAAGATTGTTGCATAGCACTGTGCAACTCTATAATAAGGGTGAAGTTTTCGCCTAGTTTAATGGGGGCCTGGTTTAAACCACTGTAAATGCGTTGCTTTCCCGTTTTTTTAAGATCGCCTAAAAACTCTTTCCAAAGATTTTGGAGGTGATTTTCAGTAAAGTCATCTGTAGGTAAACCGGGCTTAATTGCTGTTTCGTCTTCTTCCTCCTCTTCGCTTACTTTTTGGTTTTGTTCTTCTCCACTCAATATGCTATTGATGGAAAAGGATTTTCTATTCCTCAGCTTTTTCCCTTTGTTGGCTATAGATACAGACTCAGCATTAGAAGGTGTGCTTTGAATGGGTTTTTCCTCAGCATTGGCTTTTGTAATACCCGATACATTTGGTTTTTCTGGCTCAGCCGGCATTTGGGGAGCTACAGGTTTTACCGAAGTTTTTTGAGGAGCAGTTGGGGTGTTTGCTTTTGCAGGTTCACGAACTACATCAGCTTTTTTTTTTCCGGGCTACTGTGAAGCAACTCGGTAATTTGCAGTAGAGACAGTTCCACCAGCAAACGCGGATTATTAGACCCTTTATAACGAACGTCTGCATCCGAAAGAACTTTGAGCCCTCTCAGCAAAAGGTTCATGGGCGCTTTTTGCGATTGCTCTTGATAACGAGCTTTGGTCGTTTCACCCACCTCCAGCAACGCTATAGTTCTAGAATCCTTGCAAACCAGCAAATCTCTAAAATGAGAAGCCAATCCATTTAGATATAGATGACCATCAAAACCATGATCTAAAATCTCGTTAAACAGAAGGAGAATATCACTGGGCTGATTTTGTAGAATATGATCTGTTGTACGGAAGTAATAATCGTAATCTAAAATTCTCAGATTGTCGATTACATCTTTGTACGTTATGTTGTTACCGGAAAAAGAAACAATGCGATCAAAAATAGAAAGGGCATCTCTGAGTGCACCATCCGCTTTTTGAGCAATTACATGCAAAGCTTCTGCTTCTGCGGTTATATTTTCTTGTTCAGCTACTGATTTTAGATGCTTGGCAATATCCTCAACCGTAATGCGCTTAAAATCAAAAATCTGACAGCGGCTTAAGATGGTAGGGATGATTTTGTGCTTTTCTGTAGTAGCCAAAATAAAGATGGCGTGTTTTGGAGGCTCTTCCAAGGTTTTTAGAAAAGCATTGAAGGCCGCCTGAGAGAGCATGTGTAC
Source organism: uncultured Owenweeksia sp. (assembly GCA_964485405.1). Classification (GTDB taxonomy): domain Bacteria; phylum Bacteroidota; class Bacteroidia; order Flavobacteriales; family Schleiferiaceae; genus CAKZNE01. The sequence goes on from CAZAJG010000027.1 coordinate 28,263, forward strand.
CTCATCTATGATGTACACCTTGTAATTTCCTACCTGAGGTGCAAAACGAACCTGATCAATCAAGTTTCGGATATCATCTACCGAATTGTTGGAAGCTGCATCCAATTCAAAAATATTGAAAGCAAAATCATGATCTGGATCTACACCATCGTCTAGATTGATCATTCGGGCCAAAATTCGAGCACATGTGGTTTTACCTACACCACGCGGACCGGTAAAAAGCAAGGCTTGCGCCAGATGGTTTTGTTGAATGGCTTTGGAAAGTGTTTTGGTATCATTTTGTTGACCAACTACTTCCTCAAAAGCTTGAGGACGGTACTTTCTTGCGGATACAATAAAATTTTCCATCTGTGGGCAAATATAGAAAGCTAAGCAGAGTAGGGGAAGGAATGTTGATAACTTAAGAGGACAATTTGAAAATTTGAAAACGAATTTAAGGCTGCGTAGGATTTAAGGAGGAATGCATGTCCGTTAAGAAAAGCTCCAAATTTTTAAATAGATTCATTTTCAAATTAGATAACTCTATCTTTGCCCCCGCAAAAATGAATCTATTACTATGAAGTGCGGTATTGTAGGTCTTCCTAATGTTGGTAAATCCACCCTTTTCAACTGTTTGTCAAATGCTAAGGCGCAATCGGCAAACTTTCCGTTTTGTACCATTGAACCAAACGTAGGTACGGTAAATGTGCCGGATGAACGCTTGGAAAAGTTAGAGGAGTTGGTGAATCCAGAACGTGTAATGCCGGCTACGGTAGAAATCGTTGATATTGCGGGCCTTGTAAAAGGAGCAAGTAAAGGAGAAGGTTTGGGAAACCAGTTTTTAGGAAACATTAGAGAATGCAATGCGATTATTCATGTATTGCGTTGTTTTGAGAACGACAACATTACCCACGTAGATGGTTCGGTAGATCCCATTAGAGATAAAGAGACGATAGATATAGAGCTCCAGTTGAAAGATTTAGACACCTTAGAAAAAAGGCTGGATAAACACAAAAAAGCCGCTAAAACCGGTAACAAAGCAGAAGTAAGTAAGGCCAACGTTTTAGAAGCCTTAAAAGCACACTTAGAAGCCGGACAAAGCGTACGCACTTTTGAAACCGATGCGGATGGAGAAGAGTTGATTAAAGACTGTCAATTTTTAACCGATAAGCCCATTCTTTATTTGTGTAATGTAGATGATGCATCGGCCAAGGATGGTAATGCTTTGGTGGAAAAAGTAAAAGTGGTAGCTAAAGCAGAAAACGCAGAAGTAATTTATTTGGCAGCGGCTACCGAAGCAGATGTTTCTGAGCTAGATGATTATGAAGAGCGCCAAATGTTTTTAGAAGACATTGGTTTAGAAGAACCTGGTGTAAACCGAGTAATTCGTGCAGCTTATAAATTATTAAACCTTCAAACTTACTTTACGGCAGGTGTTAAAGAGGTACGTGCTTGGACTATTAAAGAAGGTTTTACTGCCCCGCAAGCGGCAGGAGTTATTCACACTGACTTTGAGAAAGGTTTTATTAGAGCGGAGGTAATCAAGTACAATGATTACGTAGAGTACGGATCGGAAAATTCGGTGAAAGAAGCTGGTAAACTGGGAGTTGAGGGTAAAGAGTATGTGGTTCAAGATGGAGATGTAATGCACTTCCGTTTCAACGTTTAAGAGGGTATCAGATCTTAAAACTCTATTTTTTTACTGTTAAAAACTGAATGCGGTAAAGCCTGCAATTCAGATCTCTATTTTCTATTTTTAAGGCTTTTGGTAAGTATTTGAAAATGGCACAGACGAATTATACGGAGGATAATATTCGTTCGCTGGACTGGAAGGAACATATTCGCCTTCGTCCGGGGATGTATATTGGAAAACTGGGGGATGGTTCTTCCTCAGATGATGGAATCTATATTTTACTAAAAGAGGTAATCGATAACTCTATTGATGAGTTTGTAATGGGTGCCGGAAAAACCGTTGAACTTAACATACGAGACGGGCAAGTAACCATTCGAGATTACGGAAGGGGTATTCCTTTAGGCAAAGTGATTGATTGTGTATCTAAGATCAATACCGGAGCCAAATACGATTCTAAAGCTTTTAAAAAGTCAGTTGGTTTAAATGGGGTAGGTACCAAAGCGGTAAATGCTTTGTCTGATAACTTTTTGGTTCAATCCATAAGGGAGGGTAAAACCAAAGTTGCCACTTTTGAAAAAGGCGAACTGATTACCGATGATGCCATTGTGGATTCTTCTCTCCGCAAAGGAACCAAAACCGTTTTTAGACCAGATGCGAGTATTTTTAAGAATTACCGTTTTGTAAACGAGTACATTGAAAAAATGCTTTGGAATTATGCTTACTTAAACCCGGGCTTAACACTGGTGTTTAACGGAAAGAAAATCTTTTCAGACGAAGGTCTTAAAGACTTACTAAAGCATAACCTGGATGGCAATATCATTCACGACATCATTCACCTGAGAGGAGACGATATTGAGATAGCCATTACACATACCGAAAAAAGTCAGAGTGATTCTTACTTTTCCTTTGTAAACGGACAACACACAACTCAAGGAGGAACACACCAAGCGGCCATGCGAGAAGCTATGGTGAAAACTTTGCGCGATTTTTACAATAAGAATTTTGATGCTTCGGATGTTCGAGAGTCTTTGGTTGCTGCAGTGAGTATAAAGGTGATTGAACCTGTTTTTGAATCGCAAACCAAAACCAAACTAGGTTCTACCGAGATGGGGCCAGATATGGTAACGGTACGTACTTTTGTAAACGATTTTGTTAAAACGCATTTAGACAATTTTCTTCATAAAAATGAGGCAATCGCAGAAGCGATTTATAAAAAAATTCTTAGAGCCGAAAAGGAGCGTAAAGAGCTCAGCGGTATAAAAAAATTAGCTCGGGATAGAGCTAAAAAAGCCAGTCTTCACAACCGTAAATTACGCGATTGCCGAGTACATTATAGCAATCAAAAACATGAAAGACGATTGGAAACTACCCTCTTTATTACAGAGGGAGATTCCGCTTCTGGGTCTATCACCAAATCACGCGATGTAAATACCCAGGCCGTGTTTAGTTTAAAAGGAAAGCCGCTTAATTGTTATGCCCTCACCAAAAAGGTAGTGTATGAAAACGAGGAGTTTAACCTTTTGCAAGCGGCTCTCAACATTGAGGATGGCTTAGAAGATCTCCGTTACAATAATGTAGTTATTGCTACGGATGCGGATGTGGATGGTATGCACATTCGTTTATTGTTGATTACCTTTTTCCTTCAATTTTTTCCAGAATTGGTAAGAGAAGGGCATTTATATATTTTACAAACACCACTGTTTAGAGTCAGAAACAAAAAGGAAACGGTTTATTGCTATAGTGAGGAAGAGCGCAGAGCTGCTTTACTCAAACTAGGTGCTAAATCAGAAATTACTCGTTTTAAGGGATTGGGAGAAATATCACCAGATGAGTTTAAGTATTTTATTGGAGAAGACATTCGTTTGGATCCGGTAATGCTTAGTAAAGAAACCACCATAGAAGAGCTACTCACTTTTTATATGGGGAAAAACACACCTAAACGTCAAGAGTTTATTATTGACAACTTGAGGGTAGAAAAAGACATCGATATCGACCAAGAAAAGAATGAAACTGTAGAACAATCCTAACAAATGAGAATTAATTCGAGCACGGGTCAAAAAGTATTGGCATTCATTTATATTTTGAGTGCCTTTAGTATTGTTTTTGATCTTATCATTTTAAACATTGACGGCTCCTGGAAGGGCATCTTTAAAACCTCTCCCGTAGCTATCGGTGTAATCCTGTTTTTAATTTATCGAGGTTTGCCCTCTTTTAACTACGATAGTGATGGTGAAGTGTTAAATTTTACGGCTAAAGAACCTAACTTTCCTTGGTTGGGCTCTTTAATGATTACACATTTTGAATTCCCAAAAAGAAAACTCGCACGATTTAAAATTCAGAAATTACCTTTTAGACGAAAGCTTATTGTGCATATTCACAGTAAAGCTGGGCATATAAAAAAACAGAGTATAACCATTTCCTATCTCACCCGTAAAGAGCTCAGAGATCTTAAAAAATCCTTAAACGGAGTTTTGACAAAAAACAAAGAAAGACAAGACAGCAATGGCCGAGGAACACATTGACGATGAACAAAATTTTGAAGAAGACAATGTAAGTATAACCCGGGTTTCGGGTATGTATGAAGACTATTTTCTGGATTACGCTTCATACGTAATTTTAGAAAGAGCCGTTCCCGCTTTACCTGATGGCTATAAGCCTGTACAAAGGAGAATTCTTCACGCTTTGCGTGAAATGGATGATGGCCGTTACCACAAAGTAGCCAATGTGATTGGCCAAACGATGAAGTATCATCCGCACGGAGATGCATCCATTGGAGACGCTTTGGCTCAATTGGGGCAAAAGGATCTTTTAATTGATACCCAAGGAAACTGGGGAAATATCCACACTGGTGATAGAGCCGCAGCTCCACGTTATATTGAAGCGAGATTAACCAAGTTTGCCTTGGATGTAGTTTATAGCCCAAAAGTAACCACTTGGCAAGCTAGTTATGATGGTAGAGGTAAAGAGCCTGTTCACCTTCCAGTAAAATTTCCAATGCTTTTGGCACAAGGGGTAGAGGGTATTGCGGTAGGTTTATCTACTCGGATTTTACCCCATAACTTTAACGAGCTTATTGATGCCTCTATAAAAGCGTTAAGAGGAAAGAGTTTTACTATTCTCCCCGATTTTTTAACCGGAGGAATAGCTGACTTTTCTAATTATAATAATGGTTTACGCGGTGGAAAGGTTAGAGTAAGAGCTAAAATTTCCATTGACGATAAAAAGACATTGGTCATTACCGAAATTCCATTTGGAACCACTACTACCAGTGTAATTGATTCTGTTCTGAAAGCCAACGATAAAGGCAAGATCAAAATCAAGAAAATAGAAGATAATACAGCCGAAAACGTAGAAATACTAGTTCACTTGGCTACGGGTACTTCTCCAGATAAAACGGTGGATGCGCTCTATGCGTTTACGGATTGTGAAATATCTATATCTCCCCTTGCTTGTACGATTGAAGACGATCGTCCACATTTTATTGACGTAAAGGATATACTGAAGCGATCTACAGAAAAAACATTAGATCTGCTTAAACGTGAGTTAGAAATCCAATTGGAAGAATTGAGGGAACAATGGCATTTCTCAAGTTTAGAACGGATTTTTATTGAAGAGAAGATTTACCGAGATATTGAAGAAGCGGAAACCTGGGAAGAGGTAATTTCATTTATCCACAAAGGTTTAAAGCCGCATATCAAACATCTTATACGAGAGGTTACAGATGAAGACGTAGCTCGCTTAACAGAGATAAGGATTAAGCGTATTTCCAAATTTGATAAATCTAAGGCGGATCAGCATATTCTAGATTTAGAAGGTAAAATTGATCAAGTAAAGTATCACTTGGAAAACCTGATCGATTATGCCGTGGATTGGTTTAAAGGAATTAAGGAGAAGTACGGAAAGGGAAGAGAGCGTAAAACTGAAATCCGACTGTTTGAAGACATTGATGCCACCAAGGTGGCTATAGCAAACACAAAGTTATACGTAAACCGAGAAGAAGGTTTTATCGGAACATCCTTAAAACGGGATGAATTTGTTACCGATTGTTCTGATATTGATGATATTATCGTGTTTTTGGCAGACGGTAAGATGATGGTGACTAAGGTCGGCCCAAAGACCTATGTAGGTAAAAATATTATCCATATTGCGGTCTGGAAAAAAGGAGATAAGCGCACGGTATACAATATGGTGTACCAAAATGGCCCTAAAGGGCGCTCCTTTATGAAGCGGTTTAATGTGACCAGTATAACCCGAGATAAAGAATACGATTTAGCTCAGGAAGTTAAGGGCACAAAAGTTCTTTATTTTACAGCAAATCCGAATGGAGAAGCTGAGGTTATTACAGTGCTCCTTAAAGCCATGCAAGGTGTTCGAAAACTCAAATTTGATATTGATTTTTCTGAGCTTGCAATAAAGGGCAGAGCCTCTAAAGGAAACATGGTAACCAAGTTTCCGATCAAAAAGGTTGAACTTAAAGAAGAAGGGGTTTCCACCTTAGCTCCTCGTAAAATTTGGTTTGACGATACCGTGAATCGCCTCAATGTAGACGGAAGAGGAGAGCTTTTAGGTCAATTTAAAGGAGAAGATCGTATTTTGGAAATTTCCCAATCAGGTCATTATCGTTTACTTAGCTTCGATTTAAGCACCAAGTTTGAAGAAGATATGATTCACTTGGAGAAGTTTGACCCGGAGAAACCTGTTGCTGTTGTATATTTTGATGGAGACAAAAAAATATACTTTGCAAAACGCTTTTTACCAGAGGCTTCAGATAAAAAGGAGATTTTCATCAGTGAATCCGATGGATCTTTTTTAGAATTAGCGAGTACCTACAGGCAACCATTTATAGAAATTGTGTTCAAAAAGCTCAAAGGGAAACAAAAGGAGAATGAAACGGTTAGTTTAAATGATTTCATTGCTGTAAAAGGACAAAAGGCACAAGGAAATCAGTTAACGAAAGATTCCGTTAAGCAGATAAACCTTTTAGAACCCGAAGAACCGGAAATAGACGAACCGGAAGTAGAAGAAATAGAAACTGTAATTGAAGAAGAGAAACAGGATCCGGAAGATGACGGAGACAGTTCTCAAATTACATTAGAACTATAATTGGTAAATCCATGAGAGTATTATTATTGGTTTTGGTTGCTGGTATCGCATCAGTGGCACTAAAAGCTCAAGACAGCTTACATATGAATAAGCTTGGCCAACTCACTTACAATTCCATACTTAATGATGTTTGGGGATATGCGGATGGAAATGGGAATGAATACGCTCTAGTAGGGAGCATGACGGGTTTTTCCATCGTAGATGTTACCGATCCAACCAACCCCATAGAAAAGCAATCTATACCGGGTTCAGCATTCTCAACTTGGAGAGACATTAAAACATTCAGTCATTATGCATATATAGTGCATGATGGTTTTGCCGGAGCATCCGATGGTATTTTAATCGTGGATATGGATAGCGTAAACCAACCCGTAGCAAGATTCAAAAATCACTTTCCTACTGATACCATTTTTGGAGCTCCTATGAATTACTTGGCTTCTCATAATATTTATATTGATGACAATGGAATATTACATGTTTACGGAGCAGGAGGTATTGGTGTAGGCGGAGCTTTGTTTTTCGATTTAAATGCAGACCCTTGGAACCCGAAGTTTGTTGGTGCCTTTGATGAATATTACCTACACGATGGTATGGCTCGAGGAGATACTTTATGGGGAGGAGCTATATTTAATGGCTTCATGGTGGCTGTAGATATCTCGGATAAGGCAAACCCTACAAGTATTGGCTTTGTAAATACACCAGATGCTTTTACCCACAATTCATGGGTTTCAGATGATGGAAAAACTGTTTTTACAACAGATGAAGTGAGTGGGGCTTATGTGGCAGCATATGACGTTTCGGATGTAAGTAATATTGTAGAGCAAGGAAGAGTAAAAATCTCTTATGGAGGCCCTGATGTTGTTCCTCATAATGCCCATGTTTATGGCGATTTTGTGGTTACTTCTTATTATACCTCAGGGGTTCAGGTAGTAGATGCTACACTACCAAATGCTATGGTTGAAACAGCTTATTACGACACTTCTTTAGATACAGGTACTGGTTTTACAGGAGCTTGGGGAGCATACCCATATTTGCCAAGCGGTAATGTATTGGTTACCGATAGGGAACAAGGGCTTTTTGTTTTAAGTTGCGATTACCCTAAGGCATGTTATTTAACAGGTTTGGTAAAAGATTCTGTTACCGGATCAGGAATCCCGGCCGCTAGCATTGAGATTTTGAATGGTTCACCAGCCCTTCAAGGGGATATTTTTGGAAATTATGCCACAGCTATAAGAGATGCTGGAACATATCAAGTAGTTTTTAGTAAACCCGCCTATAAAAGCGATACACTCACACTTAACTTTAGTAACGGGATAGAGCTAAAAAGAACAGTTGCTCTTCTTCCGGTTACATTTTCGTTAGAGGAGGAGCTAACAGTGCAACCTTCTTTATCTCCAAACCCTGGAAGGGACTACTTCAATTTAGAATTGGACGAGCGCCAATTGGGAGGAATGTCTACGTTGCAAATTTTTAATATTAATGGAGAACTTGTTAAAGAATTAACAATCGATCTATCTGAACCCAAGCATAGAGTTGAACACCAGCTTAAAGCGGGGAGCTATATGATACATATTCTAACTGAAGATTTTAAGGTAGAACCTATGAAACTCTTGGTTATCGAGTAGGTTTTTTGGATATTTCAGTTTTTGAAATACGCCAATGCAAACAGCCCTTCATATTTTGACATTAATAGAGACGCTTATATTCTTTATTATAAGTCTTCAGGTTACTTACTTTTTCTTTTTCTCTTTTGGGAGCCTGTTTCGATATAAACCTAAAAAAGTAGAGGGTGCTATTCAGCAGCATAAAATTGCTGTAATAATACCAGGTTACAAAGAAGATCGTATCATTATAGATACTGCAGCTAATGCCTTAAAGCAAAATTATCCCAAAGCAAAATACGAGGTAGTGATTTGTGCAGATAGCTTTAAGCCGGAAACGGTAGAGGAGTTAAAGCAATTGGATGTTACTGTGTTAGAAGTTGAATTTGAAAACTCCACTAAGGCAAAAAGTGTGAATAAAGCACTGGAGTACCTCACGCCTTCTCAGCCTGATATTGCCGTAATATTAGATTCTGACAACCTCATGGCATCAGACTTTCTAGAAAAGATGAATGCGGTTTACTCATCGGGTACAAAAGTAATTCAAGGGCATCGCACGGCTAAAAACCAAGATACCAGCTTTTCTTTACTGGATGCAATTAATGAAGAGATAGGAAACAGCATCTTTAGAAAAGGACATCGAGTGTGGGGGGTAAGTTCAGCGCTCATAGGCTCGGGTATGGCTTTCAACTTTGAATACTTTAAAGCCATAATGTCGGATATAGAGGATGTTGCTGGTGAAGATAAATTGGTGGAGCTAAAAGTGTTAAAAGAAAAAGAGTTGATAGAGTATGTTGAAGACGCTTATGTATATGATGAAAAAGTAGCCAACGCTCAAAACTTTTCTAAGCAGAGAACGCGCTGGGTAGGGGTGCAAATTTATTTCTTCAAAAACTACTTTTTGGATGGCGTGAAGGAGCTGTTTTTAAGGGGTAATTTCGATTACTTCGACAAAGTTTTTCAAATGTTTTTGGTGCCTAAGGTGTTGTTAATTGGTTTTTTAGGACTGATGGGGCTAGCTAGTTTATTTCTGCCGCTTCATCCCCAATGGCTGCATGTAGCTTTGGTTTATTACCTGGCCCTTTTACTAGCGGTTCCCAGAAGGTTTTTTAATGCAAAGCTGCTTAGCGCTCTGTTTAACATCCCCAAAGCTATCTTTTTTATGGTTCTTTCTATTTTAAGAATTAAAAAATCTACTGCCTCTAAATTTGAAGTAACGGAGAAGAGTGTTACTTCGAAGAAATAACTTTTTCCCAGCTCTTTTTTTCAGGGTTGTATTGCTTAATAACACGAGCAGGGTTTCCAACAGCTATGCTATACGGAGGAATATCCTTAGTAACTACAGCGCCTGCTGCTACTACAGAATGTTTACCAACAGTTACTCCTGAGGTAACAACCACATTGGCGCCTAACCAACAATCGTCCTCAATGGTAATCTGCTTAGTGGTAACCGCTTGTCGGTGAATAGGTATATCCGGATCTTCATACACGTGGTTTAAGCCAGACATAACAATGTTTTGAGCAAAAATTACATCGTTACCAATGCGAACAGGTCCGATTACTACATTACCCATACCAATGCGCGTATGATCTCCAATGTAAACATCGCCTACACCATTATTCACTGTTGCAAAATCTTCTACGGTAGAATAACTGCCTAAATGAAATTGATTGAAGGGCAAAACATCCATTCTCGTTCTTCTACAAACGGTAGTTCCTTTTCCTCTTTTATGAATAAATGGGTTTACAAACCACTTTACCCAAAGCCTGGGGCGAGCTTGATTCTTTGGGATCAACAAGTAATGGATAAATTTTTTGAGCTTTTCGTTGCTTTTTATTTTTTCCTTAATTCCCATGATACGAAGGCGTTGAAGTTATGGCTTTATACATATCGTTTACGCTATTTTCCCAGCTGTGCTTTAAGGCAAATTGACGCCTTTCCAGTTGAAGTTCCTCCTTGTTTTCTGTGAGTCCTTTTTCAATCAATTCCAAATAATCATCTATATTCTCACCCAAATACACATAACCATCAAAAGCTTTCATTGTTTCGGTAAGCGTGGCCACTGTAGGGAGTCCCATAGCTAAGTATTCATCAATTTTACGGGGGTAGTTTCCAATAGTTACTTCATTAAATCGTTGAGGGTTAATAGCAACATCAAACCCACTTAAGTAACTCGCCAAAAGCTCCATGGGTTTTGATCCTAAAAAGTGAACATTCTTAAGCTCATGTAAGCGGGAGCTTTTAAAGTGCTCGTCTTCGGGACCCACCAAAACAATTTGCCACTCGGGTTTTTGTTCGGCTATATTTATGAGTAAATCTATATCTAGCCTAAGGTTTAAAAGTGCGCCTACATAACCAATTCGTGGATGTGGAATACGCTCTAAATCTGTAGGAATGCTATCGATAATATCTGGGTTAAATAGGGTGAAATCACAACCTTGACCAATGTAATGGGCATTGGAATTGTGCTTACTGGCCAGTTGGTTTAAATAGAGAGAATTGGACGTAATCAAATCACTTTTACGCATCAGTTTTGGCTCCAATCTCAAACCGTGTTTTTTCCAGTAATCTACAGCTAAAAAGTAATCTCGTGTATAATAAATGGATACTTGTGGTTTTAAAAAATCCTTGAGATAGAAGCTACGAAACATATCCCCATCATTAAAAAGGATGTAATCTTTGAAATCGAGTTTTTCAATGCCTTCTTGAATTTCGTTTGCATAAATGCGGTTGTTGCGTTTATTAAAAAAGTCATATAATGCTCCATCAGGCAGCATATTTATAGACTCAATGGTTTTGGTAGGTGTAAATGACCAGAGATTAGGTATTTCGGCTACAAGCTTTTCTCGTTCACCCATTAACGTTTTTGTACGCCTCTCCAAAATGTATTGCTCATGCGGCCTTTTACGCATTAAAGTAATTCGATCCACAGGAGGGTTCACATACAGAACTCGGTTGTTTTTGGCTATTTCCTCTGCAATATTAATGCAATTACTCCCAATCGGATTATCCCATGGCTGTTGACCTACAATAATAAAATCCCTGTCTTTTATGATCATTGAATTGGTGTGAGTATTAAAGCGAATCCTTTACATTTACATCTCAAATATAGAATTAAATAAGTGATAGCTCGCCTAAAACAACTTCTAAAAACCAATAAGTCACTTTCTTTGATAAGTAGCGGTACAGCTGCGGTTTTAGGTCTTCTTACTTATGGTCTTTTAGCTCGGTCATTTAGTTTATCTGAATTGGGGTATTGGGCCTTGTTCATGACGGTTTATACGCTTTTTGATATGCTTCGGTCTGGTTTAATCAGCAATGCTATGATTAAAAAGATCAATGAGTACGATACGGAAGAAGAAGTGGCGCAAGTGGTTGGTTCCGGTTGGAAACTCAGTTTAAAGATAAGTCTCATTGGTTCCATATCCATTGCTCTAATCTTTTACGGCATTTACTATTTCACGCAAGATGAGAGTTACAAGTATATTTTTCAATGGTTTGTGCCTATCGCCTTGGTTAGTCTCCCACACTCCATGGCCACATGGGTGTTAAACGCTTATGTAAAGTTCAATAAGATTGTTTGGATACGATTTATGCTCCAAATGGGTTTGTTGATAGGAGTGATATATCAGTATTATAATGAGTTGGGCTTACACTTTATGTTAGTCGTTTATCTGCTCTCAAACTTTATCCCAGGCTTTTTAGCCACTGTAAAAGGATGGAATAAGTTGAAGTTTATAAGGAAGGGTACAAAAGAAATGGATAGAGCCCTATTTAGTTTTGGAAAGTACAGTATGGGGTCTATGATTGGAAGTAACTTTTTAAGAAGCTCAGACACTTTCCTTATTGCTGCCTTTCTGGGAGAAAAAGCAGTTGCAATTTATAATGTCGCAGAAAAACTAGGCGGCTTATTTGATATTCCCCTCCGAGCCTTTGTTTCGATCTCTTTTCCACAACTAGCTAAAAAGTACTCTGTAGGGCTATATAAAGAGTTTCAGGATGAGTTTGAAACGGATGCTGGTTTCTCTACCTTATTGCTGCTTCCGATTAGTTTCTTGGCTTTTATTTTTGCGGATCCTTTAGTTTTAGCTTTAGGAGGTGATGAATATGCAGCTAGTGCAGACATTTTAAGGATTTTCTGTATTTACACAGCACTTACACCTTTAGATAGGTTTACAGGTATCGCATTGGATGTAATCAATCGTCCAGATTTAAACTTTATCAAAGTACTCTTAATGCTTTCCGCTAACGTAATTGGCGATGTGCTTGTATTGCATTACACAGGAAGTATGCTTTGGGTAGCCTTTGTGTCAACTATAACCTTTGGTACAGGTATAGTTTTCGGATTTATATTTCTTAAAAAGCATATCCCATTCAAATTTGTATTGATGCTGAGAAAAGGGTCAGCTGAGTATGTAAGACTTGTTAAAAAGTACGTTAGGAACTCTTAGAATTATTTCCTGGGAAAATTCCAATTTTGAGAAAATATTTTCACCTTTGAGAAAGGTTTAACGAATTGGGTTTATGGATATTCTCAAAATATTTGTAGTAGATGATAACGAGCTCTACGCTCGAATGTCTCATCATCATCTATCATTAAATCCAGATAACGAGGTAGAAAAGTTTAAGAGCGGTAAAGAATGTCTGGAATCACTTTATAAAAATCCAGACTTAATCTTTTTAGATTACTCTCTCCCTGAAATGTCTGGTATTGATGTGCTTCGAAAAATTAAAGAAACACACAAGGAAATTCCCGTTATAATAGTTAGTGGTCAGGAGGATGTAAGTACGGCTGTAAACCTTCTGAAAGAGGGAGCGTACGACTATATTGTAAAAGATGAAAATGCGAAGGAAAGAATGTGGAATGCAACCAACCATGTTCGAGAAAATGCAAGACTACGAAGCGAGCTAGATAAGCTGAGGGAAGAAGTAAATTTGAAGTATGACTTCAGTAATATCAGGGGAAATAGCACAGCACTTAAAAAAGTATTTAAGCTCATAGAAAAGGCATCCCTAACCAATATTACAGTATCTATTACAGGAGAAACAGGTACCGGTAAGGAGTTAGTGGCAAAAGCCATTCATTACAATTCTAAGTTTAGAAAAAAGCCATTGGTAGCGGTTAATATTGCTGCTATACCTCATGATTTATTGGAGAGTGAGCTTTTTGGACATGAAAAAGGAGCTTTTACAGGAGCCGTAAATAAACGTATAGGAAAGTTTGAAGAGGCAAACGGAGGCACGGTATTCTTAGATGAAATTGGAGAAATGGATCTTCAGCTTCAAGCCAAGCTGCTTAGAGTGTTGCAAGAAAAAGAGGTTACTCGAATAGGAAGCAATCAAGCCATCAAAATCAATACGCGAGTAATTGTAGCCACTCACCGCAATTTGGCAGAAGAAGTAAAAGCAGGTAACTTTAGAGAAGACCTGTATTACAGACTTTTAGGCCTCCCGGTAGAATTACCGCCTTTACGAGATCGAGAAAATGATATTGTACTTCTCACAAAATTCTTCCTAGATGAATTTACGAAGGAGAATAAACTAGGTAAAATTCAAATTAGCCCAGAGGCGCAAAAGAAAATTAGAGGGTACCACTGGCCCGGAAATGTTAGAGAGCTAAAAGCTGTTGTTGAGTTGGCTGCTGTATTAGCAGACGATGGAATTATTGATGAGTCTAACATCAACTTTAATTCTACCAGCAGTTTGGATAATTTGATGATGGAAGAAAGAAGTTTAAAAGACTACACCATTCAAATTATTCAGCACTTTTTGAATAAGTACGATCAGAATGTAGTAAAAGTGGCAAAGAAGTTGGATATAGGTAAGAGCACCATTTATCGCATGATAAAAAACAATGAAATTAATATTTGAACCAAAACAATTAGAAGATGTCTGATAAAGTTTATGATCTAAGCCAGCTTGAGGAGTTAGCAGGAGGAAGTCAGGAATTTGTTTTCAGTATGGTGGAGACTTTTTTGGAACATACTCCAGGGCAGTTGGATGAATTGACAACGGCTTTTAGAAGCGGAGATATGAGTGCAATGGGCGGCTTAGCGCAGAAGATTAAGCCAAATGTTGACCTTTTCGGTATAAGTGAAATAAAGGAAGATATAAGAGCAATAGAAGCTATGGGAAAGGAAGGAGCGCAATCTCCTGATTTGCCGGCTAAAGTGGGTAGAGTAGAAGCTACTCTTAAAAAAGCTTTTGAGCAGTTAGAGGCCTTAAAGAACAGCTAACATGAAACAAAGACAGGTACTGATTATTGACGATGAACCCATTATGCGAAAGCTTCTGGAGCAGATTCTAAAAGACCGTTATGAAACGGTAACTATGGAAAATGGTAGAGAAGCTTTAGAGTGGATGTATTCTGGGAATATTCCAGACCTAGTAGTGGCTGATCTCAATATGCCAGAAATTAATGGCTTTGAATACATCAGTAAAGTAAGAGAAAGTGGTTTTTTTAACGATGTTCCACTCATTGTTCTCTCTGGGGAAGAAAGTAGCTCTGAAAGGATAAAATGCTTAAAATTAGGTGCTAACGACTATCTGATAAAACCTTTTAATCCAGAGGAATTGGGTTTGAGAATTGACAATTTGATTCGCTTAAAATCGTGAAAAGTATCCTTTACATAGGAGAAGATCAGGACGTTTTGGACAGGTTTCAATCGGCAGATGTTGACTTCCACCATGTTAAAAATGTGGTTGGGTTTCATAACCAACTTACTAGTGTGGATCAATACGACCTTGTTGTTTCCGAGTATCAATTAAAAGGGGTTCGAGGGGATGGTATCTTTGAGCGTTATAAAGGACTACTCAATCAGAAGAGAATTCCATTTTCAATATTGGACGAAAATCTTGATTTGGGAAAAAGAAAGAGACTTTTAAAGCTCGGAGTGATTGAGTGTTATTCTCGAAAACAAGATGTTAACACAGTTATTAAAAGAGTAGACTTCTTAAAACAAATGCTTGAAGCCAAGCTAAGTGAAGTCACAAAAGAAAAATTTCAAGACTACAAAATACCACTAGCCAAGAGAGTTTTTGACATTGTAGTGGCAGGAATGGCCCTTATTGTGCTATTGCCTGTACTCGTATTGGTAGTGCTTGTTTTAAAGTTAGAATCAAGGGGTCCGGTTTTTTATGTTTCTAAGCGCGTAGGTACTGGATATAAGGTGTTTGATTTTTATAAGTTCCGTTCAATGTATGTGGATGCTGCTGAAAGACTTAAGGACTTTCAACATTTAAATCAGTATGCACAGGAAGAAGCGAATGACACAGAGCTGAAAAAGGAATACGCTTCACTATCTGGTTCCCCAACTTTGATTTACAAAGATGGTACGCCAATGAGCGAAGAAGAATATTTAGAGCTTAAAAAGAAACAGGCAGCTGGAACCTTTGTGAAAATAAAAAACGATCCAAGAGTTACCAAAGTAGGAGGTTTTATTAGAAACACGAGTATTGATGAGCTTCCTCAGCTAATGAATGTCATAAAAGGAGATATGTCTATTGTCGGAAATAGGCCTTTACCCTTATATGAAGCGGAGCAGCTTACTTCAGATGATTGGGGAGAACGATTTTTAGCACCTGCAGGGATTACCGGTCTTTGGCAGGTAGAAAAGCGTGGAAAAGGAGAAATGAGTGAAGAAGAGCGAAAAGCGTTGGATAATAAATATGCACAGAACTTTAGCTTCTGGAATGATATAAGGTTGATTTTGAAAACGATACCAGCACTATTCCAAAAAGAGAATGTATAAATAAAGTGAGACGACAGATTAAACATATTACTACACGCTTTTTTATCGGTATTTTCCTGATAATAGGTATATCTAAGGTGAGTCATGCCCAGTCTGATTCGCTACTTGTAGTGGATATAATGGATTACCTGCCACCGCTTCCAATTATTCTTGATTCTGCCCTAGCAAATGCTCCTCAAGTGGCGCGATTTGAATCTCAGCTTGAATCAACCGAGTATGATGTGAGCTTAGCTAAAAAGGATTGGGCGAATGATATTCGCTTTCAAGCCGGTTACACGTGGACTTTAGGAAACCAATTGGTTCTTCAAGGTATTGCAACAGGAGGTTCGGATGAAATAAATGAAGGATATAACTATGGAGTAGCTGTATCTATACCCTTAAGTAGTTGGTATGGAAGAAGCGATCGTATTGCCAGAGCAGAAGCTTTAAGAGGTATGCAACAAGGAATGGTAGATGAGGCTGCCTATTTGGTAAGAGAAATGGTTATTGAAACGTACAATGAATTGCTAATGCTTCAGAGGTTGCTGAAAATAACTTCGGAGTCAAAAGAGTCTGCAAGACTAATTGCAGAAATAGCAGAAGAACGATTTAGAGATGGTGAACTTTCCTTAGAAGAATTATCTGCAGTAACAGATTATAAATCAAGATCTGCAGTAGAATATGAGCAGTATAGAACGGCTTTTAGTAATGCGTATACCCAATTAGAGAGGTTAGCGGGGTTTTCTTTTCGTAAAATGAACTAAAGCTTAAGGACAAGATGAGTTTAATACAGTTTTTTAGAATATTTAACAGAAACCTGAATTTGTTTCTGCTTTGTTCTATAGTATTGGCTATAGTGGTCTTCTTCATGACCCGAAATTTGCCCAGAGAGTACCAATCTGATACAGAGATATTTACAGGAATAGCGTCTGGTCCTACTATTGCCTCTGTAGAATCTTCTGCTCTAGATTTCTTTGCAACCAACAACGATTATGATAACCTGATAAACGTAATTAAATCGAAACAAACGTTGGTTGAGGTTGGGGAGCGATTATTAATTCAACATATGATGTTGGATAGTGCGAATCCAAGGTTTATCTCAGAAGAGAATTATGGTCACTTCCGATATAAGATACCACAAGAATTAGAAGATTCATTATTAGTTCCAGGAGATGAGGAACAAACTCTGCTAAATATCAGAAAGTATAGATTAGAAAATTATGATTCCTACTTGGTTAAGTTAACATTTGAAGATGCAGGTTCTCCTTATAGTTACAAGGCCATTCAAAAGATTAATGTTTACCGTCTTCAAAATTCAGATTTAATCAATATCAGTTACACTTGGGCGGATGCGGGTATTACCCAACATACCCTAGACATATTAAATAACGTATTTACCCAAAAACTTTCTCAAATCAAGCAAGGGCAATCTTCTGACGTAATTAAGTATTTTGAGAATGAAGTAGAAAACGCGGTGGAGCGATTAAAGCAAGTAGAAATAAAGCTTAAGAATTTCCGAATCAACAATCGCATCATCAACTACGAAGAACAAACCAAATCCATTGCTACGCTTAAAGAGATGATGGAAACAGAGTATCAGCAAGAATTGGCTATGAAAGCGGCAGCTGAAGCTTCTGTATTAAAGCTGGAAGAACAATTGGAGCTCAATAAGGAGATCATGAAGTTTAGTGATCTAATCCTACAAAAAAGAGAAAAGCTAGCTGAAATCAATTCTCAAATTGTACAGTTGGAAGTGTACTACGAGGATGATAAAATGATGAGAGACCTCAAAAAAGAGGCTAAAAAAATAAAAGCACAATTAAGTAACGTTCTAGAAAAAAGATATCAGCATAGTAGAACAACGGAAGGAGTACCTATTGAGGAGTCTCTCCAACAATGGCTTACTTATACTTTAGCACTAGATGAATCAAAAGCGAGGCTAGATGTTTTTGAATCTAGAAAATCATATTTCCGTGATATCTACGATGAGTTCTCTCCTCTGGGTTCGGAGCTAGCACGTATGGAGCGAGAAATAGCCGTAGAAGAACGCAATTATCTGGAGCTACTACACGGCTTAAATATGGCTAAAATGCGTCAACAAAGTGAAGCTTTAGCTACAGGTGGTCTGGTAGTTACCGTACAGCCGAACTTTCCGCTACAACCAAAAAAATCTAAAGCCATGCTTTTGGTTTTTGTAGCCGCTGTAATTGGTTTTATCATGCCATTCAGTATTGTTATCGTAATGGAGTTTCTGGATAATACCGTTCGGAATCCAGAAAGAGCTGAAGAGCTAACCAACCTTAAACTTTTAGGTGCTTTTCCTGATCTGACTAAAAGATCAGAAAATCGGAACATTGACATGGATTGGTTGAGAGACAAATCTTTGGGTTTACTGAGCCAGAATACACGTTTGGAAATGCGAAACCTAGGTATTGCAGACCAAAAGCCAAAGCATGTGGTGGTGTATAGTACAAGGCAGAGGGATGGTAAGGCGTATATGACGCATTTGTTGGCCAATGAGCTTGTATCACTCAACTTTAAGGTGATGGTGATTTATCACAAGTTGAATGAGGACTATGAAGCTTTTTATGATGTAGCACAGTATGAAAACAATAAGAAGTTTTTAAAAACACAAAACTTTGAAGACTTGATGCCTGTGGGCTTCGATTCTTCTTTATACGATTTCATATTTGTAACCTTTGAAAGTATCTTAACAGAGCAGTACTCTCTGGATTTGAATGAAAAAGCAGACATGGCGTTTTGTGTACTTTCTGCAAATCGCTCTTGGAATAAAGCAGATAAGTTTGCGATGAAGGAGTTTATTAATACTCTTAATGTACAACCTAGGCTCATTGTAAATGGTGTAGAGCCAGATTATATGGACGCGGTACTTGGAGATATCAAGAAAAGTCGTTCTTCCATCAGGAAATATCTTAAGATGTTGTTCACGCTTCAGTTCCACTCTAAAAAGTTTAAAGCACAACAAAGAGACGACTAAGGCCTCGTTTCAAATAAGAAAAAATAAAAAAAGAAGCCTGAGTAAACTACTCAGGCTTCTTTTTTTATTTCACTTTGAGGATAGTAGAGATTCTATTAGCGTCTTGCAATTAAAGCTGAAGAGTTTTTGAAAACAGATTCCTATGCTTAGATTACTCTTCTTT
Source organism: uncultured Owenweeksia sp. (assembly GCA_964485405.1). GTDB lineage: Bacteria > Bacteroidota > Bacteroidia > Flavobacteriales > Schleiferiaceae > CAKZNE01. The sequence continues at coordinate 47,471 of CAZAJG010000027.1, forward strand.
TGATCGCCTTATTTTTAAAGCTGTTGATTTTTACTAAACTAAATGGATAAAGCTTCGATTCTTTGGGAGCATAGTTTAGATTCAGCTTTTAGGATTTGTTATCGTACTAATATGTGATAATTTAGAGGCTTTAGAAGGGGTAAGTACGGCTTCGACTAACTTTAGTGCGTTTATTAGAACTCTTACCTATAAATAAGACAGAATGGATACAGATATAATTAAAGAAATTTTGGAGAAGTCTAAATCAACTAAAAGTCTAATAGGTATTTGGACATATACTGATGGTGATGGGTTTTGGAGTGGCTACGTTACCGATTACAATGAAGGCTTTGTACAAATTCACCATTTCACGAAGTATGGAAAGTCAGACGGGACTATCATCGAGCAAATTGAAAACATAGAAAGTATCGATTTTGAAGATGACTATGCTAAATGCTTGAAATATCTGATTGACAATACTCTTGATTTAGATAAAGAAAATGAATTATCTCAAGCACTTCCTCAAGGAGAGAATTGGCAATTCGATTACCTCAATCATCATACTGGAAAAACAGACAGAATAGTAAGAATAACTGTAAATGAAGATATTACTTATTCTGGATTCATTCATAAGCTAGATAAAGAAAATGTAGTGCTTCACCTTATAGGTGAACTGGGGCAAGATGAAGGCTTTTCTATGTTTAAACTGAATGATGTTTCCTGTATAAGAGTTAATGATATAGAAAATCGAAAGAGATTATTGTTACATAACTGGAAAAAAGCGAGTAAATAACTCGTTATGTAGTAAACAGGGCATTTAGAGTTAAATTGAAGGTCCTGTTCTTTGAGCAGGCAACACCGAAGCAAAGTTTTGACGTTTATTGAAACAAAAAGCCCTTATTCGTCCGATTTCTTACCCAAGTAAGGAGTGGGTTTACCTTCTAATTTGTATTCGCCCTTGTGATCCCAATTCCTCATATTGTAGATGAAGGTAATGGAGATAAAAGTAGTTATGGAAATTGGGAATTGTGTCAATACCGCATTACCATAATTTGCTACAAGAATACCGGCATAACCAGCTAATATCGCCATGGCTATATTTCGCCTTTCTTCATCTTCAAAGGTCCACATAAAGCCTATTCCTCGGGCTAGAATGTAAATCCACATGCCTACATAAAAAACCCTTCCAATCAGGCCCGTCTCAGCCCGGATTCGAGTGTAAAGACCATCCGGCTCAAAATTGGCGAGCCAGGTTCCTGGAGAAAATCGTTGCCCCCATGAACCTACAGTTCCCAATCCTCCACCAAAAGGTTTATCTCTCAAGTACTCTGTTAATCGAGCACGGTTTCTAAGTCTGGTATTTAAAGAAGGATCATTTGGATCAAGTGCGGTTCTCAGTCGGTTTATGTCATAGTTCGCGTTACCAATAGTGGTAAACTTCAAAAAGATAAACGCGGCAATAAGAACGCCACCACCAATAGTGAGTACCTTAAAATTACGTGTCATGATCAGATATAAGATCCCTCCAATACCAGGTACGGCTATTGCTCCACGGGTTCCGCTTAGAGCCAATGCAAAAAAGGAAGTTAAGGCCAAAACAATGTAAAAAATCCTGCGCCTTAAGGAGTAAGGTCCTAAAAAGAATATGGCGCTCATGATGCATATCTGCCCCATGGCCGCTCCAAAAGTACCCGCATCAAAGTAGTAAGAGAATATACGAAGCTGACCAAAAAGCACGTGGGTCACTGCCGCACCTTCATCCAGCCAACGCTGTTCAAATGAATCTACACCAATAAATTTTTGCTTAGCTGCCCAAATAATACCGAGTACAGACATGGCTAGCCAAATGTTTAAAAACTTGTACCAGTCCTTTTTACTATTAAAAACGATAAAGCAGAGTCCAATCAATAGAAGCTGATAAAGCGCTATACCGCGCATAGAATAGAACCACGCTGCAAAGCTGTAAGCCTGCGGATTTCCTATTTGTAAAATACAATAGCCCATCCATAAGGACATTAAAAGCATTACTTCATTTACAGCTAATGAGAAATCTGTTTTCTTCCAGTTTCTTAAGGCAATAACCAAATAGGATACTACGAGCATGAGGTCGATTAACAGACCAAAGGGGAAGCCAATAGGCACATAACGGCCTAAAATGGGTAAAACAAAAGACATCATAAGAACGAAGTACACTCCGAACTTTGGGAATTTGAAAAAGACAATCATAAAGCCGATCAAAATGGGAATACCCATTAAAGCCCCGGCAACGCTAACTCCTTTTCGAGCAATAAGAACTCCAGCAATTACAGCAAGAATAGTTGAGATTAAATACTTTAAGACCTTTGCTCTTTCAATATTTTTGAACATTCCGGCTAGTTTTTGAATTTAAAACTTGCAGGTACAGATAGGAAAGAAGAAAACCTACTGATATCCGTCTCATAATAAAGATGATCAAAGAGCTCCAACTTACCATAAACCGTATATCCATCCAATTGAAAATCTCTTAGAATTCCGCTTACATCTTCTTTATACTTTTTATGTTGAGAGAAAAATTGGAAACGGATTTTATCATCTTGAGTAAAGGGCTGAATGGTGAAAATGAGTTCCTTGCCGTAATTAGGATCTAAAACAGCTAGCTTTTTTATTTGCCCAATAATTCCCCAAGAGGTTTTGTATATAAAGTTACCGTCATCCAGTAGAGGAATCTGTATGTTTTGTACGATTGAATCTTTTAAGGCATCTAGCTTATTAAGAGCCTTTTTATTGAAAATATAATAATGACACTTTTTAAAAGTCTGCCATCCTCTTTTGGATCTTCTGTACTTGTAATGACCATCTGTATAGAACTTAGTAAGCAGCACTAAAGTATCTGATCCAAGGATAATAGGGTAGATTCGAAACTCTTTAAAGTTATCAATACCAATGCGGTTTTCTCTCGTTTTATGTACACTACGATTTAGGGAATTGGTGATCACAGGTATAGTTCTTTTAGCAGAAATCCATTGGCCATCTTCGCTAAAGCTCCAGCCAGTAACCCCTCTTTTTAAGGTTTCTATTGGTTTTTTAGAGAAAATGGGTAGTGGATCATTCATTCTCTTTTGAGAATGACCCTGAAAAGCGAACAAGAGCAATAAAACAATAAGGCGCATATGGGTTTGCGAAAAGCGATTATTAACAAATTTAAGCATATTGGACAGAGTCGCTTTGATATAAAAATTTATTTTTGAAACAGCTATTAACAATTCTAACTTGACCGATATCGCTTCACATCCTCTTATTTCCTTTCTTACGGTAAACTTCAATCAGCCTCAGGTTACTGTAGATCTTCTGAATTCTTTAGACAAGCTCAAATATAAAAATTGGGAAGTGATTGTAGTAGATAACGGCTCTGAGCGGTCGAATCTAAGGGACGAAGTGCAAAAAAATGAAAAAGCTCAATTTTTAGAGACTGGAAAAAATTTAGGCTTTGCCGGTGGTAATAATGCGGGTTTACCCCTTTGTAAGGGTGAGTATATTTTCTTTATTAATAACGATACAGAAGTAGAGCCAGATCTTTTGGATAAAATAGTACCGTTTGCTTCATCAAAGCCCAAATTGGGAATGGTGAGTCCACGTTTACACTACTACCATGATAAAGATCTTATACAATATTCGGGAGCTACACCCATGAGTAAGGTAACGATTAGAAATGAAGGCATTGGCTGGAAGGAAAAAGATGAAGATCAATATTCCGAAAGTCGGAAAACTTCTTACATACATGGAGCAGCCATGTTGGTTCCTAAAGAAGTAATTAATGCCATCGGTCCGATGTACGAAGACTACTTTTTGTATTACGAAGAATATGACTGGTGCGAAAGAATAGCTCAGAGCGGTTTGGAAATCTGGTACTTTGGAGGAACTAAAATCTTTCACAAAGAATCTGTTAGCACAGGTCAGGATAGTCCTTTAAAAATTTACTACCTCACTCGAAACAGGCTCTTATTTGCGAGAAGAAATTATAGTTCCTTATCCGTTTTAGCATCATTTATTTATTTTGGGTTGGTAGCTCTCCCTAAAAATATGATATCTTGGATGTTGAAAGGAAGAAAGGATTTAGCCATCAGTTTTTTTAAAGGCTATTGGTGGAACATAACGCATAAATCTCAACCCAGGTGAGAATAGGAATTGAAGCTCAACGTATATTCCGAGAGCATAAACATGGAATGGACTTTGTTGCGCTCGAAATGATACGCAATCTGCAAAAGATTGATCAAGATAACGAGTATTTTATCTACGTAAATGAAGGGCCAGATACAGAATGCTTACAAGAAACAAAGAACTTTAAGATTCGTGTTTTTGGTGGACCATATCCGATTTGGGAACAGTTTAAGCTCCCAAAATTTGCCAAACAAGATAAGCTGGATCTTTTACATTGTACATCCAATACAGCTCCTATAAGATGTCCCGTACCTTTAATAGTCACCATTCATGATATTATCTATTTTGAAACACACCCTTTAAAAGCAAAAGGATACACCTCCTATCAGAAGTTTGGAAATTTATACCGAAGAGCAGTGGTAAAGCGCTTGCTTAAAACCGCAAAGCTCATCATTACCGTTTCAGAATATGAAAAGAAAAGGTTTCATAGTTTTCTCAACTTACCCGATAAAAAGGTAACAGTAGTTTACAATGGAGTAGGAGAGCATTTTATTAAGATAGATGATCAACAACAGCTTGAAGAGATCAGAGCCAAGTATAAGCTCCCAAAAAAGTTTTTCCTCTTTTTAGGCAATACAGACCCAAAGAAAAATACCAGAAATACAGTAGTAGCCTATGCGCAATATTGCGAACGGTATGGGGCCGATTATCAATTGGTGATTGGTGATTTGGATCCAGATGTGATACGGGGTTTTTTAAATGAAGTGGGATTGGAGAAGCACTTTGAAAACATCTTTTTTACTGGATACATAAAGAATACGGATTTACCGGCCGTAATTAATCTGGCCACCGTTTTTCTATATCCAAGCAAAAGAGAAAGTTTTGGAATCCCAGTTTTAGAAGGTATGGCTTCCGGAACTCCTGTTTTAACAAGCAACACTTCGTCAATGCCCGAGGTAGGAGGGGATGCTGCCTTATTTGTGGACCCGAATAAGGTGGAAGATATTATGCAAGGAATTAATACCTTGTTGACAGACGAAAACATAAGAAAAGAGAATGAAGAAAAAGGCTTGAAGCGAGCTAAGGAATTTAGTTGGAGAAATACAGCGAAGGAAGTACTCGAACTTTACAAGAAAACCATTTAACTAGAAGCCACTATGTATCACTTTATACCTCCAAAATATGTTTCTACGTATCAAGATTACAATTATAAAAAGCTAGAAGACATTCCGCAATCGGTTTTTGATGATCTGAAACAGAAGTTCGAAACCATCCAAAGCGAAAAGCCACTCGTAACCATTGGATTGATTGCCTACAATGAAGAGAACTTTATTTTAGGGACACTATGCAGTTTGGCAGAAACAAAGTGCAAATACCCCTTTGAAATTATTATTGTAAACAATAATTCAACGGATAATACACAGCAGTTTATTGATAAATGCGGATTAAAGAGTGTGCAAGAAACTTCACAAGGCTATCCTTTTGCGCGCCAGGCAGGCTTGAAAAATGCTAAGGGCAAATACTTTATCTCTGGCGATACAGATACCATTTATCAACCCAAGTGGGCCGAGTTAATTGTAGACCCACTCGAAAAGGATAAAAGTATTGCTTGTACTTATACACTACACGCATTTTACACCGATAAAAGAAAATATCCCTTGTCTTTGCAGTTTTACCAATACGCTAAACTGTTTAAAATCTATTCTAAAAGTATTTCTCGTGCACAGCTCAACTGTGGAGGAGCGAGCATGGCCTTCCGAGTAGAGGATGCTCTTGCTTTCGGTGGGTATAATACTAAAATTGTGAGAGGCTCAGATGGATATATAGCTATGCAGCTCGGAGAAAAAGGGAAAATTAAAATGGTGTCTTCGCAAAAAGCTGTTATTTACACCAATATGCGAAGAACCGACAACGATGGCAGTTTGTTAAAGGCCTTTTGGATTCGATTTAAATATAACATTCGGTACATATTATCTGATTTTACGAAGCAAAAAGAAAAATCATGAATATCGCATTTTGGCTCCTTTTAGGTTTGGTGTTTTACACCTATGTTGGGTATGGAATACTCCTGTACTTTTTAGTAAGAATAAAACGGGTTTTTGTTAAAAACTCAATTGTTACAGACTCAAGCTATGAGCCAGATGTAACCTTAGTGGTGCCCTGCTACAACGAAGAAGGTTTCATTCGGGAGAAAGTAGAAAATAGCTTAAAAATAGATTACCCTAAAGAAAAGCTGAGACTCATTTTTATTACGGATGGAAGCTCAGATGGAACGGTGGAAATACTGAAAAGCATGGAAGGTATTGAAGTACTCCACGATGATCGTAGAGCAGGTAAATCAGCTGCCGAAAATAGAGCGATGACCTATGTAAAGAGCCCAATCGTTGTTTTTTGTGATGCCAATACAATGCTGAACTCAGCTTGTATAAAAGAACTAGTAAAGCACTATGCCAATCCAAAAGTAGGAGGGGTGTCTGGCGAAAAAAGAGTAATGAGTAAAGAAGCCGACTCGGCCAGTGCTGCAGGAGAAGGTATTTATTGGAAATACGAGTCAACACTCAAAAAATGGGATTACGAACTTTATACAATTGTTGGAGCAGCAGGGGAGCTAGTATCCTTTAGAACGGAATTAATGACAGACTTGGAAGAAGACACCATTTTGGATGACTTTATGCAAAGTTTAAGAATCTGCAAACAAGGCTACCGCTTTGCTTATGAACCTAATGCTTACGCTATGGAAACCGCTAGCCAAAATGTAAAAGAAGAACTGAAGCGGAAGATAAGAATTGCAGCAGGAGGGTGGCAATCAATGAATCGTTTGGCCTCACTTTTAAATCCGTTTGGCCAATTTACTTTAAGCTTTCAATACATTTCTCATCGTGTATTGCGTTGGTCCATTTCAGCTTTAGCTTTACCTTTTGTTTTTGTGTTAAATCTACTTTTGGCCATGGATGGTGACGCCATTTATCAGGGTATTTTAATAGCCCAGATCGCATTTTATGGAATGGCTTTCCTTGGATGGATTTTAGAAAATAGACAAATTCGGGTGAAAATTCTTTTTATCCCATATTACTTTGCTGTAATGAATTACGCAGTTTTTGCAGGCTTTTTTAGATGGGTAAAGGGCACTCAAAAATCGACTTGGGATAGGGCAGTTAGGGCTGAAAACTAATTAGTTGTACGGTTCTTTTTTTTCGATTAAAAGGATATGGCCCTAGAGCTTATTCTTATCTTTGTAGCTAGTTTATAATAACTCCTCTATCATAATACAATGCTTTACAAAAAAGTAGTTTTAGCGATAGCACTTGGTTCGGTAATGGTGCTCTCCTCTTGTAAGAAACAAGAATCTAGCTCTGGCAATCAGACGTCTAATGTTTCTGACAACTTTGCGTATGCTACCACACAGGAAGTAACCGTGAATTTTACTCTTTTGGATCATAAAGATCTCCCAATTCAAGGTTTGAGAGTAAATTTATATTCACCCGATTTAGAAAAGCTCATAGCATCTGGAGTTTCTGATGCTAATGGAGTTTTCAATTCTTTGGTTAGGATCCCCACTTACTTAACAGAGGTAAGAGCTAGAATCAATTATTTAGGATTTGAAAATGATCGTCTAATTAAAGTTGCAGGTGCTAACCTCAACGCTACTTTTGGAGGTGCAGGCGAACCTAGAGGAAAAAGAAAAACTACCGGAACACAAAGTATTACACCAGCTGGAGGAAATTGGTTTTATTTAGGAACATTTGATGGACAAGGTGTGCCGAACTACCTTGAAGTTCCTGGAGATGTTGTAGACAATGCTATGATTACAGATATCAGTAGTTCACTCCCTGAATTTTTAGATATTCCGGTTAATAAATCTCAGTTTTTAGCACCTACTAACGCTTACGATATCAATTTGGTTGCAACTGGAGAAGTTTGGGTAACCTATATGGCAGAAGGAGCTGGTCAAAAAAATACATTAGGTTATTATACTTTCCCTACAGCCAACCCTCCTGCAACGGCAGCAGATATAGATTCTATTAAGGTTTTATTTCCAAATACTTCAAACAGCGGCTCTGGTGGTGGTTTGGTACCAGGAGATAAAATTTACTTAGGCGAGTTTTCTGCAGGAACAAGTATTGGTTGGGTTTTAATGGCCAATGGATGGGATGATGCAAACGATATTATAAAAGCAAATAATCCAAATCAAACTAAGTTTTATTCTACTTATGATTTCAATCCAGAAGGAAACCCTGTGTTGAGACAACACAATGTTCAGCTTCTAGATGCGGGTAGAGAGATTGTAATTGTTGGGTTTGAAGATCTTCGTAGAGACTACAGCTCGGATAATGATTTCAATGATTTGTTGATGTATACTACTATTACTCCATACACATCTTTAGATATTTCAAATTTGCCAAGAGCTGATTATTGTGATGATGATGATGATAATGATGGAGTAAAGA
>CAZAJG010000028.1:0-2256 GCA_964485405.1 uncultured Owenweeksia sp.
ATTTGGTATTTCTGCAGCTAATGTAGTTTGTAAGTGGTGCCCTGGTACGGCTTCATGTAGCGTTAAAGCAGGTAAAGTATAAAGTGTTCTACTGGATAAATTGTAAGTGTTTACCCAATATGTACCTGGAACTCCGTTAACAGCATCACCATGCACATACCTTCCGCTTGTATAAGCTTTGGCAATCTCGTCCGGAACGGCTTCAACCGTAAAAGGCAAGCTGTAAAGTTTTGAGAAATATTGAGGAAGCAAACCTTCTGATTTTTTACTCAACCAGGAAGCATAGTTTAAAAGCTCTTGAGGTGTTTTAGCAAAAAACTGGGGATCTGTTCTTAAAAATGTTAAAAATTGATTCCAGCTTCCTTCAAAACCGGAGCTATCTATTGCTGCTTGCATCTTTATTTTGATGCGATCTACCTCCTGCAGGCCTAAATCATAAACCGAATCTGGTGTAATGTTTAATGTGGTATAATGCCGTACACGGTTTTCATAATAGGCTCTGCCATTAGGCAGAGCATAGGCTCCAATTTTGTCAGAACTAGCCGGTAGGTATTTGTTCTCCGTAAAATCCTTTAGGTTTTTATAGGCAGGTAAAATTTGATTTAAAACAATATTTCGAGTTAATGTGATCAAAGAATCTTTGGTTTCTTCATTTATTTCCTCTGGAAAGTTTTGAAAGGGAAGGAGGAAGGGGCTTTTTTCCAAATCAATGTTAACCCATCCTTTCATCAAATCAATATTCTTAGCAGTAACTACTTTAGGTGGTACAACACCAAGCTTCATTCCCTGTTTCATAAGAGTAATACTGTTCTCCAGGTATTGTGAAAAGGAGGGAAGCCACCTCAAATAATCTGTGTAATCGTTTAGTGTATTAAAAGGGAGTTTGGGTAAATAATAGGCAAGAGAGTTGTAAAACCCTCCTTCCGCATTAAAGGGAATGAGGTATGTTTTAAACTCCAATAAACTGATCTGATCTCTCAGTTTCAGAAACATAATATTCTTACTAATCAGCTCTTGATTGGTCATTTTATTTTCAGAGAGGGATAAAAGCTGTTGTAAGGCTTTTTTATACTTCCATAGTAAGTCACCGTATTCATCTAGTTCTAAAAAATAAATCCGATATGGGTGAAGGGAGTTATCCAAACTGAGATTTGGATTCATTTGATAGTCGATGTACTTTATCTCCTCAAACAGTTTGCTCAACTCTCGGTTCTGAGCTTGAAGTTGTTTAGAGAAAAAAAGAATACCGAAATAAAGAAATATGTGAACCTTTCGAAGCATGGAAACTAACCAAATATCTTCTTCAAAATATCCGAAACACGAGCCGCAGGATCTTGTCTAATTTCAAGCTCCTCTCTCGCTATTTGAATAAACAGACCATCTAAGGCTTTTTGAGTTACATAATCCTCTAAATTCGGATTGATCTTCTTTACCAACGGAATACGATTGTAAGTAGAAAACACTTTATTCCAATGTTTGGTAGCATTTACTTTTTCCAAAGAAGCTCTTATAACGGGCTTAAATTTTTGAGTGAGCTCCGCTCGAGTGCTCTTATCCAAGTATCTAGTGGCTGCATCATCATTTCCATCTAATATGCTTTTTGCATCCGTCAATGTCATCTTTTTGATGGCACTCACAAAGATTTCTTTAGAACCATTGGCCGCATCTTCAGCGGCTTCGTTCATTGATTGAACTGCTTGATCAACTAGTTTACCTTGTCCCAACTTTCTCAGCTTAGATTCAGCCGTTCTTGCCTCTTTTGGCAATGGAATTTTTAATTGAGCATCGTTGAAGTAGCCACCTGGTTTAGATAGCTCAGAAACACCATTTTTTACACCTTGATTTAAGGCCTCTTTTAAACCTTCAGAAATCTCACTTTCGCTTAGCCCCCCGCCATTCGATTGTGTTTTATGGATTGTTGTTTCTGTCTTCTTTTTAAGTTTTTTAAGCTCTTTTTTGACGAGCTCTACTTTGTCTGATTTAGCTTTAATATGAGCAACTATTGTAAGTTTTGACATATGTGTCTTATTTTTTGAGTTGTTAAAAATAAAAATTAAGTAAACGTGAGATTACATCATACGCTATAGAATGTTTTACTATTATGTATCTTACTCATACTGAGTATTTCGGGTAAGAGATATCTGGTCAAGAAAGATTTACAATTTTTGGTTTATTCTTACTGCAATACGATATTGCAAATAAAATATCTTCGTTTCTAATCTTTTATGTTCTTTCGTTTTATAGAATTAACATAAT
>CAZAJG010000028.1:2266-4767 GCA_964485405.1 uncultured Owenweeksia sp.
TTAAGCTCTTTAAAAACCTGAGCATCGAGTGTAGCGATCATAAAAACCGTTATTATGACCGTAAAACCCACTTTATTTAACATAATTTCTCCCTTTTTAATATCAACTTATTATTCATCAATAAAATTTAATTTACTGACTTACTGAAAGATAAAGTGATAGAAATTGTATGCGTTACCGGTTGTTTTTCGGATTCTTTAAAGTACATTTAAAATTCATCCCCTCCTAAACATATTTATTTTAGTCAAAAGCACAAGGCCTCTCTATGTCTTAAGTCTTTTTAATCGCTCTTCTGAAAAAGTCTTTTAAACCATGATTTTTTCTTCTTTCTGGCCTTTTCTTTTTCTTTTTGAGAACTCGTTTTATCCTTCTCAAAAACGTTCAACAACTCTTCTAATTTACTTTCCTCCTCAAAATCCTCACAATCAAATTGGTTCATTAACAAATCAGGCATAGGCAAAAATTTAGAGTTATATTTTCCTGCAAGTTTACGGTTTCGTTCAACCCCTCTCAGGGTTAACGCTACTAACGGTAGAGCTAACTTAGAGCCTGAGCCATATACTCCAGAGTTAAAATGAATTGATGGGCTAGACGCTCCAACTCGACTTACCATAACCAAATCTGGGTTATAGCCGGCAAACCAAGCATCTGCATAATTTTGAGAAGTCCCTGTTTTGCCCGCTAATGGTAAACCAACACCATAGGCATTCCGTAGGGATGTTCCTGTACCTTTATTGATTGCATTTTGTAACATTTGACTCAGAAGTTGAGTCGTTTCTTTCTTCAAAACTTGATTCCCTCCTTTTTGCAATTTATTCTCGAAAATTATTTCTCCCTCAGCCGTTTTAATTGACCTTATTATTTGAGGTTCAATTTTATAACCTCCATTGGCAAATGCGGCATAAGCTATGGCCAACTCATATACGCTTGCACTTGAAGTACCTAAAGCAGTAGAGGGCGCATCATGAAGTGGAGCGGAAAAGCCTAATTTTTGCCATATATAATCTATATCCTTAAATTCTGTTTGAAAGTATAGATTAACCGTAGGAATATTGAGAGACTTCGTCAACGAAGCATTCATAGAGTACTTACCACCAAAGCTATTATCATAGTTTGAAGGACTCCAATCATCATAATCTTCCAGAATAATTTTTTCATTTTTAAGATAGGTACAAGGACCAACTCCAGACTCAAGTGCAGTAGCATATAGGATAGGCTTAAACGTAGAGGCCAAACTTCTTTTTGCCTTTATCTGATCATGAGGCTGTGTTCGATAATCAATACCTCCAACCCAGCACTTAACTGCTCCTGTGCTCGGGCTAATTGCTATCAGACCTGCATGTAGCAGGCTCATATTATAGCGAATACTATCTCGTACAGAAATAGAGTCAGATGAAAATCCACTCCAAGAAAATAGCTCCTGCTTCCGCTTTTCATGGGCACGCTCTGTTAAATCAAGTCTCTTCAAACGAGCATTTACCATTTTATCAATTTCGGAAGCCGATTTTCCTGAGACGTACTGTTTTCTAAGTTGTTTTTGCATAGAAGACAAATGCTTTTTAAAGGACGCTAATGCTAGTTTCTGAAGTTTAGAATCTAAGGTGGTTTCAATAATGAGTCCATCCTTTTTTACATTCCATTCCTTTCCAGTTTTGTTTTTCACTTCCTCCAGTATTTGAGCAACCTTTCTTTTTACTTCGACCAAAAAATAGTTGGCAGGCCCAGAGGATCTGAGATTCGCATAATCCAGTTTAAGTGGCAATTCTTTAAGAGAATCACATTCTGAAGATTTTAGGTATCCGTACTTTTCCATTTGACCCAAAACCACATTCCTTCTTTTTTTGGCATTTTTTGGGTTTAACCTAGGATTGTATGCCGTATTAGCTTTTAAAATACCTATCAGTACAGCGGCTTGTTCAACTTTGAGTTTATCTGTAGACGTATTAAAATATCTTCTTGCAGCCGCTTCAATTCCATATACATTTTCTCCGAAAGGAACTGTATTTAAGTACAAGTTGATAATCTCTTGTTTATTGTATACACTTTCCATCCGGTAAGCAAGAAGAGCTTCTTTGCATTTATTTACAGGCATGGTTAGGGGACCAAAGTTCTTTCTGCCGTACATATTCTTAGCCAACTGTTGTGAAATAGTACTTCCACCTCCAGAACTTCTGTCGTTTAATAAAAGTGTTTTAAAGAGTACTCTAACTAAACTCCAAGGGTCTATTCCATTGTGTTCAAAATACCGAGCATCTTCTGTGGCCACTAAAGCATCCGTTAAAAAAACAGGGATCTCTCTCTCGGAAATATTTGTTCTGTTTTCCGCAAAAAATTTACCAATCAGCGCACCATCCTCACTTAAAACCAATGATGCTGTCTCATTTTTAAAGCCTTTAAGTTCTTCCGCTGAATATAATTTGCCAAATACTCCATAATTTACCGACACAACAAAGAGAGCTATTAGGCCCACTAGAATAAGAAAGAGCTTCAGTAGTAGGAGT
>CAZAJG010000028.1:4777-6443 GCA_964485405.1 uncultured Owenweeksia sp.
GCGTTTACCTGTACTCTTCTTTTTAACTTTTGATTTACGCTTTCTTTTCGCAGGCATTTCATGGATTGTTTAGAAGGGTAAAAATATATATTACGTTCAAGTGATAAGAATATTTTTCTTTTTAAAAATTTTACTTTTATCGTAAAATATTTTACTTTTATCGTAAAGTAAAAAATATGATCAATATTCTATATTTCATCAGCAGGTTTCTCTACCTAACCTCTATTTTAACTATGACTGTCTGTTTAGTTCTACTCATATTAGCTTTGAGTACTGGAGGTTCTAACGATTGGAACATTCAATTTGATATACCCATTCAACTCAGCGGTTTGGATGAATTCTATCCTATTGAATTTGATAATAAGATCTATAAAGACATTGAAATAGAGATTGATAAGGCTAGTTTGAATATTGTACCGGTAGGAGATCGAATTCAGTTGCAGCTTTTTGGTTATACACATGCCATTCTATATGTTTTATTCTACTTTTTTATTTTCAAAAACCTTTCTAAACTTCTCAAAAGCATTAAAAACAAAAACCCTTTTTCCAGAGCCAGTTATCATCAGGTAAGAAACATTGGGCTAATAATTCTTGGCCTTGCAGCTTATTCAGTAATTTTTTGGTTTGTTATAAGTATAGTGGGTAGTAGTTTTATTCAGGAGTTGGATCTTATAAATGTGAGTAGCGGAGTGTATGTAGACTTTGAATGGGCTACTCTGTTTTTTGGCCTTCTCGTGTTAGTTTTGGCAGAAGTTTTTAAAGCTGGAAACGAGTTGAAGGAACTGGAAGAACAAACCGTTTAGAATTAAGTATGGCGATTGTTGTAAAGTTGGATCGAGTATTGGCGGATCGTAAAATGTCGCTAAAAGAGCTTTCGGAGAGAGTAGGGGTTTCCATGAAAAACCTGTCTCTATTAAAGCAAGGGCATGTAAGAGCCATCCGTTTTTCCACACTCAACGCTATTTGCGAAGTATTAGGTTGCAAACCTGGTGATATTCTAGATTTTGAAGAAGATCAAATAAGCGATATCAAGGCATAGGGACATAAGTAGTGTCATCCTTCACCTTTGGAAATCGTTTGTTATTCCAATCAGCCTTCGCTTTTTCAATTCGCTCCTTACTAGAAGAAACAAAGTTCCAGTGTATAAACCTTTCCTCTTCGAATGGTTTTCCACCGAATAACAGCAAATGGGTATTGGGATGAATTACAAGTTGACAAGTGTCTTCTACCTTTGAGACAAGCATATTTCCTTTCTCCACTTTTTCTCCACAAGCAGTAACCGCTCCATCTACAATGCAAATTCCTATTTCCCCCTCCAACTGTTTTTGTATGTTTAACTCCTTTTCGTGCAAACTCCTTACATCTACCATAAAAAGGGGAGAGTGTACCGGAACGGGCGCTTTTTTACCAAATCCTTCGCCAGCCACCAAGGTGTAAAGTGTTCCTTCCTCCTCCCATTGTGGTAACTCTTCTTCCGGTATGTGATGAAACTCTGGATCCATCTCTTCCAATGCTTTCGGTAAAGCAATCCATATTTGATAACCATGTACCGTAGTCACTTTTCCATTTCGATCCTCAAGTGGTGTTCGCTCGGTATGTGTAACTCCACTGCCAGCCGTCATCCAGTTTACAGAGCCTGGTTTTATGGTTTGCTTCGTCCCTATAC
>CAZAJG010000028.1:6453-12074 GCA_964485405.1 uncultured Owenweeksia sp.
TCCATATACCGATCCGGTCCAACTTGGGTAGGGCCCATATGATCGATAAAAGCAAAGGGGCCTACCATTCTCTTTTTTCGAAACGGAATTAATCTGCCCACCATAAAATCACCTATATCTCTGCTTCTTTCCGGTATTATTAAATCAACTTTTGACATAATTATTCTTTATTACCAAATGATAAATCGCCTGCATCTCCTAAGCCCGGTACGATGTAGTACTGCTCATTTAAGCCATCATCTACCGCAGCTGTATACAAGGAGAAATCCAGATCTACATGTTTCCTTAAATAATCTATCCCCTCTGGTGTTGCTATGAGAGAAACCAGTATAAGCCTTTTGGGCTTTTGGTTTTTAGTTAAATAGTCTATGCTTTTCACTAAAGACCTACCGGTAGCTAACATCGGGTCAATAAGAATTAAGGTTTTATTCTCAATTTTTGGAAACGCAAAATAGTTAGTCGCTATTTCAAACTCAGGATCATCTGGGTTTTCGTGAACTCTTGCAGCACCTATAAATCCACTTTCGGCATCTTCATAGTAATTTAAAAACCCTTGAAACAAGGGTAATGAAGCTCTAAGTATACAGCCCAAAACAACATCATCCTTTAGAGCATTAATCTTAATAGGAGCTAAGGGTGTAGCAATTTCTTGCTTAGTGTAAGTCAGGTCTTTTGAAACTTCATAAGCCAGAATCTCGCCACACTTTTCCAGATAAGACCGAAAGGCACTTTTATTCCTTTGCCGTTCCACATCTCTGATTTTCATCAGAAATTGATTTACAATACTATTTTGTTGATTCAGAATAGATAACCTCAAAGCGTAATATTTAAGAGTTAATATTACTAAGATTCTTTGAGGTATAGGTGCTATTTATAGAAGTTAATGTTCCTTAAGATCTTATTATTCATTTGTAACCTTGCATTCCTCGTTAATCACTTCGATCGAAATTCGATTTTTAGAGTTTAATCCGATCTGAGAAATCTTTTTGTTTTTGTTAAGTCGGTAGCCAAATTTGCTCAATGAGCCATCCTTTTCGGTTTCATAAACAAAATGAAAGTTTGAGAATCCTTTAACCTTTAATCTCAAATTCATTCCGAATTCATTTTTTAGGTTGATTTTAACCTTTTCTATACATTTTTCATCATCGTACCATTTTATCTTGCCCTCAAACCCTAAACTCAAAAGGCTATCCCAAAATGCCTCTCTTTCAATAGCGCTCATGCATTTTTTTACAGTAAGCTCCCTTTCCCTTTTTTCTATTTGTATTCTTAAGGGTTCTACTTTCTCTTCTAATCTATTTTCTTTAGAAACCTCTTCAACAAGCTCAACCGACTCTAACATTGGCTTCTGCTCTTCAATCTTTAGAGTTTCCATAACTGCGGCCTTCTTCATTTCAATTGTTTCAGCAGATACCACCAAATCATTCATAATAGGCTGCTGGAAAAGAGGTTTTATACTCTTTTTTTCTTTTTGGGGAATAACTTTAGACTTTGGCTGTATAGGCTGAACTTTTAACTCTTCTATCGTTCCTGTAAGGGCTTTGGCTTTTTTAGTAGTATCTGTAGGTAATACAGCTTCTGGAAGAGAAGGTTCGGGAAGCTCTGAAGCTGAGTTAAAGCTAAGCGCCAATACAATAGAAGTAATTATAACGGAAGCTGCGGTAATCATAAGAATTGAGTTTAGGTTAATGTTTTTAAGTAGACTTTTTAAGCTAACTAAAATGCCTAGGGCAGCCAAAGAGGCTAAGAAACGGGAGGAGGTCTGCTCATAGTTTACATGAGGTTTTTCTTCTCTGGCTTTTTCAAAAAGCGTATCTAATAACTTGTCATTTTCCATTACTCACCTCCTTTTTATAAGCTAATTCATTTCTCACAACTTCTTCTAAAGCCTTTCTTCCTCTTGCCAAACGCTGCTTTATTGCAGACTCTCCGGCATTATGTAGCGATGCAATTTCTTTGATGCTGAACCCGGTAATCTCAAATAGTATTAATGCTTCTCTTTGCTCTTTTGGAATTTGCGCTAAAGAGCGGTACAACAACTCAATTTCAAATTGTTGTTCCAGTCCTCCCTGAGGGTCGATGTAGTTGCTTAAAAAGAGTTCATTATCAACCGTTTCCGCTCTTTTTTTTCGACCTGAGTTGGCTAACAACTTGGTGCTTATACCAATCAAGAAACCTAAAAAGGCCTCTTCGTTTTTAAGCTTATCCATCTTTTTATAAGCCACAAGCAAAGTTTCATTTATTAAATCTTCAAATGGCATATCTCCATAAGACCTTGCCCGGCAGAATCTTTCAAACCTCTCATGGATGGGCTTGTATAGATTTAAAAATTTATTCTGCTTGCTTTTGCTCATACTTTTTAAAGATGCTCATTTAGTAAGTGTCGTCAAAACCTAAAAAGTTACATCTATCTTAAAATAAAACACAACCTACTGAAATACAAGGGTTAAAACTTCCGGTTCATCCAGATGAATTATATGATTTTGGGAAGCATCTGTTTAATTACTGGCTCGTATGTGAACTTTTTGTCTCTATTTCAAAACGAATTATCCGGCTCAGGATCAATATTTTTGCATTATCAAAATGCTTTACAAAGGATTGGAACGGGAAGCCAATCGTTTGGTATGCATTTATTTACACCGCAAGAATGAATTATCACAAATATCCATACTCATGGTTTTCTACAACCATTATTTGTTTCTTGGTATGCTTATTTACTTGTAAGGCAAGTCCATCACTTAGCAACTTAGACAACAATTCTGTTCTCTTACAGATAGGCGATAAAGACAGCAATGCGGTCTTATTGCTTCTAAATCAGTCTCGAAAACTCAGAAATACAGATTTAAACCAATCCATAAATCTGGCTGAAAGAGCAATTGAGCTTTCAGAAAAAATTGATTACCAAAAAGGAGTAGCAGAAGGATTTTACCATAAAGGATCTGCTCTAGTTTTAAAGCAATCCTTGGATAGTAGTTTTTACAATTTTCAACAATCCATCTATTTAGCAAAGAAGTTTGGATATCAACGAACCCTTTCTTCCGCCTACAACAACTATGGTTGGGCCTTTTCTCAATTGAGCAGATATGATTCAGCGCTCTATTATTTTGAACGAGCACTTAAAATTGAGGAAGAATATCATGATGATTCTAAAAAACTTCTTAAGAGGTACAACAACATTGCCTTTATTCACTTTCAACAATCCTCCTATAAAAGAGCTCTCAATTACTTTTTTAAGAGTTTAAAGATTGCCGAAGACTCCAAAGATGAAGAAAGTGCAGTTTATTTACTTAACAATATAGGTCATTGTTACAGTTCTCTGAATGAGTTTGACTTGGCCCTGAAGTACTATCAACGAAGCTTAAGCTACGATAGTGAAAGCTCCGTACAAAGCACACTGATGCGGAATATGGGGCATCTGTACTTTAAAAAAGAGGATTGGAAGAACTCCTCTTACTTTTTCAAAAAGGCCATTCAAATCTCGGATCATCCAGATTCACGATGTGATCAAATCCTTGGATTTACAGGAATAGCTGAATTAATGCTTGCCATGGGAAAAGTAGACTCTGCCCGTTTCTATGCGCAAGAGGCTATTAACTACACGAGCAATTGCTCATTTTTTATTCATGAAGTTTTTGCGTACTCCATAAAAGGTAAAAGTGAGCTCATTTCCGGAAATCTTAAGCAAGCGGAAAAATCCTTTCTCAAGGCAAAGGATCTATTAAAGGACCGAGATCGGGGTGATTTTAATGCTGCAGCAGAGGTAAACTTAGGTTTGAGCGAACTCTATGAAAAAAAAGGAGATCATGAAGCGGCTTTAAAGTTCTACAAACGGTTTAAAATGGAAGAAGATTCGCTTTTTAGCGAAAGGAATAATTCTGAACTGGTGCAAATTGAGGCCGACTATCAGTTTGAAATAGAAAAAGGGCTTCTTCTAAAAGAACAGGAAAAGGAAACTGCTCTTTTGGAAAAGGAGGTCTCTTACTTCAAAAAAATTCAAACATTTGTGGCAATTGGGTTATTGATAATCTTAGCGCTTGTTTATGTTTTGTTTCGTTTATACAAAAAGGAAGGAGAGGCGAGAAAAGTACTATCTGAAAAAAATAGAACGATCACGAACCAGCAAGAAGAGTTGATGGCTAAAGCAGATTTGTTGAGGGTAAGTAATGCACGAGTAAATGATTTATCTAGCTTTAAGCAACGTTTGGCGCATATGGCTGTGCACGATATGAAGAATCCCTTAAATACCATCATGGGCTTATCAAACGGCACACCTACGGAGAAGAAAATGTCCATCATCAATCGTTCTAGTGGTCAGATGTTTAACTTCATTACTAATATGTTAGATATCTATAAGTTTGAAGAGGCCAATATTGTACTGGATCTAAAATCTCATTCTATTTACGACCTTGTGGATGAAGCCAGTGAACAGGTGGAGCTTATGCGGAGTGAGAAGGGAATTACTTTAAAAAAATCGGATATATCTGCGCTCTCCGGCATATTTGATGGAACCATTATGATTCGAGTTTTGGTTAATCTTTTAACCAATGCCATAAAATATTCAGATATAGGTGGTTATGTATATATAAGTACTCAGCTTTTGGTGAACGATGATATGTGTGAGGTTTTGCGTTTAACCATTCAAGATGAAGGAGAAGGCATTGAGAGCGAGCACCTCACCAAGCTATTTGAGGAATTTAACTCCCATAAACTTCAAACCATCAATAAATCCGCATCCACCGGGATTGGTTTAAATTTTTGTAAACTCGCTGTAAATGCACACAAAGGAACTATAGAAGCAGAATCTGAAATAGGTAAAGGAACCAGCATAATCATTAACATTCCTTTAAAACGTAGTGCTTGCAATGGGGAGTTAACAGACAATCGTAAGCTCTTTGAGCAAGAACTTGAGAGCGGCTTTATTAAGTTGGATGAACTGGCTAGAGTTAAGGAATATGCGAGTATCTTAAAAAACTATAAAGTTTATGAGGTGGGCAAAATAAATGTAATCCTAAGGGAGATGGAAAATGAAAATATTCAATCTATTTGGAAAACCAAAGTTCAATCCATAGTATATGCAGGAGATAATGATGCTTTTACTAATGTTTTAAACGATGTAGAAATATATGGCTAATAAGATTCTTATTGTAGATGATGACCCAAACAATTTAGAAGTTGTTTTGGAGTTCCTTTCAGATAAACCTGATGAACTACTTTATGCTCCAAATGGAAAAAGAGCCATTGAACTAGCCATACAAGAGCTACCAGATCTCATATTAATGGATTGGGAAATGCCTGTCTTAAATGGTTTAGAAGCAGTAAAAGAGTTACAATCTAACCCTTACACCAAACATATTCCAATTATCATTGCTACCGGTGTGATGTTAGAACCTCAAAATTTAGAGGAAGCATTGGATACTGGAGCAGTTGATTTTTTAAGAAAACCCTTTAATCCCATAGAGTTTAATGCTCGTATTCGAGCCAATCTTCGAATTAAACAACAACATGAAACCATAACTCAACTCCTAGAAAAAGAAAAGCTTTTAATGCATGAAGCTTTAGAAAGAAAAGACCGGGAACTTACCAGCGCAGCTCTGTTTGAGCATGAAAAAAACAATATGATT
>CAZAJG010000028.1:12084-39286 GCA_964485405.1 uncultured Owenweeksia sp.
ACCAGATTAAAAGAGAGCTCAAAAAACAGCTCAATTTGGACAAAAGCTGGAACAGTTTTAAGATTCATTTTGAAGAAGTACATCCCAATTTTTTTGATAAGCTCATCGAAGAATTCGGATCACTGAGTCTTAATGAAAAAAAGATGTGTGCTTACCTTAAAATTGGTTTGGATAATAAAGAAATCGCTCTTCTTACCAATGTTGTAGTTGGATCGGTAAGGAAATCGCTCAATAGGCTTAAGAAAAAATTGAATCTTGAAATAGAAGATAGTTTGAGAGATTTTATTGCCTCTTTTTAGTCTACTCAAACGTCCACATTTTGTCCTTGGGGTAGTGATATTGTCTACTATTTTATAGATTATTTTTGTTCAAAATCACCTATTAATCAATTACCTAGATTAAAATACTGAACAATATGTGCCAATATCTCTTCAGATTACTTCCCGGATTATTGTATTTGAGTTACCCTAAATTGAAATCCAATTACTGGTACTACAAAAAGGAGGATTACTACCAGTACGGCAGCTTAGCAAAAAAGGATTATCATTTTATAAAAAGACACACACAAAACCTGATTCAATCTGGAGACAATTACAATCTTAATGGATACTTTTCTCCGTTTCGTTTAAAGCTTGGCATTTCCGTTTGCAGAACTTTAAAGATCATGGGAAACCCTGGCTTCGTAGTGAAAAACACTCCTATAATGAGAAGATATTACATCCTTTATTACAAGAAAAAAGTAGGGGCTTATAAATGTAATTTTGAACTACACTTTCACAAACATCAATTGTTTTTATGTCAAATCAGTGTGAGTGAAAAACACTTAACAAGTGCGTCTTCATCAACCGCTTTAGTATATCGGTTTTTAGGCAAATACTTAAAAGATGATATTGACATTAACTTTGAGAAAAAATCTCACTATCAATTTATGGACAATGAGAGTAGTTCTATATCCGTTTCGAATGACTCATTTAGTACGCGATTTATTTTTACAAACCCTTTAAATGATTCACTGGATCATCTTTTAGCTGTTAAACACAAAGATTGTAAGAAAAATCAAGATGAAGAGAACCGAACATACGATCGTGTCTTTGTTCATGGATAGAAATAATTCTTAATTATTCTCATATATGGGGTTTTCCACATAAGCACGATGAGCGATAAACGATAAGAGAGATAATCTGATGTATTCATTTTCAAAATCTTCTTCCTTGTACACCTTCATTACAACCTTACCAATATTTACTTGAGAAGCCGTTTTACCAGACTCTATAAGTTCCACTGAAAAAGCCCGATTAAATTTGTAAAACCTTGAATTCTCAATCTCCTTTTTGCTCGATAGGTTTTGATCCGGACAAGCCATATTTAAAGGAAAGTTTGGGATTTTAGCTAGATAATGAAAGTAATAGGCATCATTGCCCAGAGGAAAATGACTTTTTTCAGCGCTAGCTTTAAACATTTGATAGTAAGCTGCTGCAGTAGTATCCTTTAAGTTTCCTGTTTCTAAGGTTAATTTTTCTAAGTTGTATAAGTAATCCTCTACACTAACACCGGCTTTTAAATATTCTGCTTTTATGCAATTATACATTTTGGTCTCCAATGGATGCGGATCTTCTTTTTTTGGTGTTTGATTGGTTTGAGGGTCAGATTGGCAAGAGACAATTAAAACCAAAAGAATAAAGGATGAAACAAGATGACGCATAGTTTATCAATTTATGCCGCAACATAGTAGAAATAAGTCAAATTCTCAAGTGTTCATTATTCAACCAAATCATAGAATCCAATAAAAAGGATGCCTTTAACGTTAGGTACATTGGTAAACAATCTTCTCTTTTTATTGGTTTATAAGAAAGATTAGCTTTAATCCTATCCTTTATGCTACTTAATTTACTGCTTGCTTTTTTTGTTGGAGAACGATTTTATTCGTTGGCTCATCGTTATGACGAGCGACCTTTGCAGTATGCCGTGTTGGGCATTTCCACTTTTTTTGGAGCTATTTATGCCGGAGAAATCTTTATCGATCTTCTAAATGCTCTTGCTCCAGTTCACCTTACTTCCGTTTTTTGGCCAAGTATTATCTTAAACACCGTATTGATTCCGCTTGCTATACTTTGCTGCTGGAGATTCTATCTATACCTAAAACAGGATTGGGTTAAATACTCCCAAAAATCTATGGCTAAAGTTGTTTCTCAATTTGGTAATAAAAGACATATTTCTAATCTAGAGGATTAATAACCTTCCATATTTCCAAACATCTACTATTTTTGAAGCAAACAAGTTTTAATGAAGGTTTGCATTGCGGAAAAACCAAGTGTTGCCCGTGAGATTGCTGCCGTTTTAAAGGCAGACAGCAGAAAAGATGGATATTATGAGGGAAATGGCTACCAAGTGACTTGGACATTTGGTCATTTCTGCACATTGTATACACCCGATAATTACAAAAGTGATTGGAAATACTGGGAGTTTCATAATCTACCCATGCTCCCGGAGCGTTTTGAAATCCGATTAATTGATAATGATGGGGTAAAAAAACAATTTAACACCATTCAATCCTTATTAAATCAGGCAGAAGCGGTTATAAACTGTGGAGATGCCGGTCAAGAAGGAGAACTCATTCAGCGATGGGTTTTAAAACAGGCGAATTATACAGGTAAGGTGGAACGTTTATGGATTTCATCCTTAACCACCGAATCCATTAAGGAAGGTTTTGAAAATCTTAAAAATGCCTCAGATTACGATTCACTATACCATGCAGGAAGCTCAAGAGCGATAGGAGATTGGCTTTTAGGGATGAACGCTACACGTTTATACACCTTAAAATTTGCCGGACCAAAACAGGTTTTATCCATTGGACGCGTACAAACCCCAACTTTAGCCATGTTGGTGAATCGCTATCACGAAATTCAGAATTTTGAACCTAAACCCTATTGGGAGCTTCAAACCGTATATCGAGATACAACTTTTAGTAATGAAGAGGGCCGTTTTTTTAAACAAGAAGATGGCGAGAAGTTACTGAATCAAATAAAAGGTAAATCTTTTACAATAACCTCTGTTAGTAAGAAGAAAGGAAAGGAAACCCATCCTTCTCTTTTTGACCTCACTAGCTTACAAGTATATTGCAATAATAAGTTCGCTTTTACAGCGGAGCAAACCCTTAAAATTGTTCAAAAACTATACGAACAAAAGTTAGTTACTTACCCTAGAGTTGATACCACATATTTACCAGAAGATCAGTATCCTAAAATAAAAGGCATCCTCTCGAACTTGAGTCAATACAGCAGCTTTACTCAAGAGCTTTTAAGTAAGCCCATTCGTAAATCCAAGAAGGTTTTTAACGACAAAAAAGTAACCGATCACCACGCTATTATTCCAACCGGTTTGCAAAGTCAATTGAGCCCGGATGACAATAAGGTTTACGATGCCATTACAAGGCACTTTATTGCCGCTTTTTATCCAGATTGCCTCGTATCTAATACCTCAGTGCAAGGTGAAGTAGAAGCCGTTAAATTTAAAACGAGTGGTAAGGAGATACTGGACCCTGCTTGGCGTATAGTATTTGGATATACGAATCAACAAGAAAGCAGTAAATCTGAAGAGCTTATTTTACCCGAATTTACGAAAGGAGAAGAGGGGAGTCATGAGCCAACATTTACGGAAAAACAAACGAAACCACCCCGAAACTACACAGAGGCCAGTCTCTTAAGAGCCATGGAAACTGCGGGTAAAAACATTGAAGATGAAGAGCTTAGAGATGTAATGAAGGCCAATGGTATTGGTCGTCCATCCACTCGAGCTAATATCATTGAAACACTCTTTAAGCGAAACTACATTTACCGAAACAAAAAGCAAATCCTCCCTACCGAAATGGGAGTGAAGCTAATTGGCGTTATTGAAAATGAACTACTAAAATCTGTTGAGCTAACAGGACAATGGGAAAAGCAACTTAAGGATATTGAGTCTGGAGAATATAAAGCTGGGCTCTTCATTAATAATATGAAGAGGATGGTTTATGATTTGGTTAAAGATGTAAGAAGTTCACCCTCTGGCCCAAGAATATCTGCTTCCGAACAACCCACAAAAAATCCAGCTAAAAACACCGCAAAACAGGCTCCTACAGAGCTGGATGGTATGATTTGTCCAAAATGCAAAGAGGGGAAGCTTTTGAAAGGGAAAACAGGCTATGGCTGTAATCGTTGGAAAGATGGGTGCTCTTTATTAATTCCTTTGGTTTTTCACGAAAAAAAAATACCGCAAAAGCAGCTCATCCGTTTGTATGAAAAAGGATCCACCACCTTATTGAAAGGCTTCGTTGTGAATCAAGAAAAGGTAAGCGCTAAAGCCCTTTTTGATGAAGCGTTTACACTTCAATTGGAAATAAAGAGAGAAGTATCAAAATCGCAAATTGTACCAGATCCTTTACCATGCCCTAAATGTGGTAAGGGTAGCATTTTAAAAGGGAAAACAGCTTTTGGCTGCAACAGGTGGCAAGAGGGATGTGACTATACTTTCCCTTTTAACTTGGTGAGAGAAAAAGCAAACGGCAGAGAAATGACCAAAATGTTGGTTTGGGAAATCCTTAAGGGTTAGTTAAACACGTAGCGAATCGAAAGTCCAAAGCCATCGCCCCAAACTCCTGTTTGACCAATAACGTTCAACGCTAAAATCCAGTCTAAACTTAAATTAATTGGAGCTTCATCAAAAGTGTATTCGAGTCCTAATATACCATCTGCACCGATAACGGTATAGGAAGCGTCATCATCCGCCCAGCGTACATTACTACCCTCCCAAAATCCAATATGGGCACCTGCACCATAATACCAGTTTAGATTACTCGTGTTAGTAGGTTTATGCCACTCATATAAACCGGTAACACTAAAACCACCCCACCTGGTAGACACAATACCTTCAATAGCTCTGTCGCTCTGTACAAAGTGCTTAATGCTAAGACCGCTAGAAGCTCCTAGTCTTAAACCAGCAGCAGTGCTGTAATCTTGAGACTTTAGATTTTGAGAAAAAACTAATGCAGCAACAACTGTTAATACTAAGGATAATCGTTTCATAAGGTATGACTGTTTGAGAATACAAATAACGGAAACATATTTCTTTTTGTGTACAACGATTAAGCCGTTTGTAGAGAGACTTTTTCAACCAAACTCTGACTAAAACGCAACATTTTATGGAATTCTTCTGGCTTTGCGATTTTCATATTTCCAAATATCATCAACGCATTTCCATTACATTCAATATGATAGGTTTCTTGCTCCTCCAAAAATTCGATCAACTCCGGCCTAAAAAACGCTCGAACTTCCTCTTCGTTTTCACCCTTCAGTAAAAATCGCTTAGAAAAGTTTGTATACAATTCAAAATCAATGTCTTTAAATCCGGATAGTGCCTTTACTCGGTCAAATATCTTATCCAGAACACCTTCCTTTTCTAAGATAAAAGTGGTTATGGTACTGGGTAGGTGAATGATTTGAACGGTAGTCATAAATACTTCCGATGATAAAAGAAGACCTTCATCAAATATGATATCCGCTGCTTCCCATTTATAACCATTCTGATAGCTACCTCGCATTACATTCTTCTTTCCTTTTACAGGACGGGTTTCAAAAAAATGAAAGCTTCTTAAATAGGATGTATTCCAGTCCACATCACTTTTAAAGTGCCATTCGTTGGAAGTAGCCAAATCTTGCAAGCGTATTTGACGAGTAGATAAGGGTTTTTGCACCCTTTTCGTCAAGATTTTTAACGCTCGATTATGATCTGTAGAAGCCACATGATGCTGCAAACCTGTAAGATCCACTTTTCCATTGGAGTTTTCCTGACTCCTCTTAAATTCGATCAGGTTCTCCATCACCGTCATATCTACAATACGAGCTTCAGATAGATCAATTTTAACAGTAGCACCCCAAGGAATTTGTGCCAACAACTTATTCAAATTGATCATACCCAAAAAGTTAGCAATGCCTTTCACTTGCATATCGTAAGATCCATCTTGACGATGCACTACGTTAGAACCTGATTTGAATGTCATCTTAAAAAAGGCAGAAATCTCCACTCTCGCCAAAAGCATATGCACAATTAAGGTAATGGCAATTCCACCTATAATGCCCAATAACAAGTTGGAGAAAAGAGTAATAAGTAGAGCACTAATCATAAAAACCAACTGCTCAATCCCTTGATCGTACGCTTGCCTAAAAACCTTTGGAGAAGCCAGTTTAAAACCAGTATGCACAAGAATAACTGCCAAAGCTGCTAAGGGTACTTTTTGGATAAGCGGGGAGAGAGCCACAATAAATAGTAAAAGAAGAACACCATGAAAGAAGTTAGACCATCGAGTTTTGGCATTGTTGTGAACGTTTACGGTACTTCTAACAATTACTGTGGAAATCGGTAATCCTCCAATAGCACCTGATAACATAGAACTGGCACCAACTCCCATTAAATCTCTATTGAGGTTGGTTTTTCGTTTATAAGGATCCAATTTATCAACTGCTTTGGCGCTAGCTAAGGAGGCAACCGTTCCTATAGTAGTAATGGATAAAACCGCCACCCAAAAAGGCATCGTATTGATCTTAGAGAAATCAGGATAAATGAGTGTGTCTATTAAGTTATCCGGTAGATTGATTAAGTACTCTGGACCAACCGAGTACGGCTGACCAAAAAAGCTCAACTCATGACTCTCCAAAAAGTTAAATCCATATACAAAGGGAATGGAAATAACTAAGACCCATATTGGTCCGGGGAGAAAATGAAAGAGTTTATAGCTAATTTTAGATTGAAAGATCAACAACAGTAAGCCTACAACCGAAATGCAGGCAACAAAAGGATTTGCATTTGGCAACTCCCTAAAAACATCTACCAGAACACCCATAGTGTTGGAAGCATCGGTAGTAGTACCCATAGCTACATGGATCTGTTTGGAGAAAATAATAACTCCAATTCCGGCCAATAGGCCATGTATGGCGGAGGAGGGGAAGATATCCGCTAAACGTCCCAGGCGAAATAATCCAAGAAGTACCTGTATGCCACCTGCAACGATGATAGCAGCCATCGTATAGTGAATCGCGCGTCCATCTCCGAAGTTTAGCGATAGAACCGCTGCCAACACAGCTGCAATGAGCGCTGCTGCAGGACCGTTAATAGCAATATGACTACCTCTTAAAAAGGTCGTAATCATTCCTCCAATAATAGCAGAGATGGCTCCAGAAATAGGAGGTACACCAGAGGCTAAAGCAATTCCAAGAGATAGGGGCATAGCTACCATTGCTACACTTACAGAGGCAATAGCATCATTCTGCCAGTTTTCTTTTAAGCCTTTAAAACCTTCGGCAGGTATTTTTATCATGAATTGTATGTTCCTTTTTCCAGTTAATCTGTTCTTGATCGATAATATAGGAAACTTTAAGCGGATTAAACAAGTAGAACTTCACATAGACCGCAACGAACACCTCTTAATCAAGGGTTTAGGTAATTTAAGTTTCTATACTTCTGTATTCTTTACGTCTCTAATCCACTTTTTATCTCTTTCCGAAGCGTCTAGAATTGGCTTTTCTAAGAGTACAGCCATTTGCTTTGCGTCTTTCAAGGCCAATTCTTTGTTTTCGGTTAATACCAATTTAATCCGCTTATTTCGGCCATGTACCAAACTAACCAAGTACTGTTTTGTGGCAAGGTTGCTGCTGTTAAGGGTTTGATAAGAAGTGTTAATAACGCCTATGTTAGCATGAAAAATAGAGACATATTTAATCTCCGGCAAAGGCACCCATCCTCCCAATGGAATAAAAACTAGAAAGGTTACTTCCCGCATGAGTTTCTTATTCAAGTCTACCTGTGTTTTATTTCTATAAGACAAAATCAACAACCCAATGGATAGCAATACAATACCTCGCCAAGCGAAATCCAGTAAATCGAAAATGCCTAAGCCTACTAATACAAGGGCGAATATTCTAAACCCTGCCGGAACATGGTGCTTAAATTGAAAGATAGGTGAGAATTTTATGCTTTTATAGCGGTTTCATAAATATCAATCCATTGCTGCATAGACATTTTGCCAACGAGCTCACCAATAAGGTCAAACGGAATCTGATCTACCTTTTTAAAGCGAATACAGCTTTTACCCATGTCAAGCTTGGTTTTACAATGCTTTGGATACTCCTCTGTAAACCATTTCATCAATTCAGGATCGGCATAAATACCCATATGATAAAGCGAGACAAAATTCTTTTGAGAGGCAAAACTCATAAAAGGAAGAGGCAGCTTTGGATCGCAATGATATCCATCTGGATACTCTGAGTGTGGCACTATATAACCGGGCATGCCATAACTCATTTGCTCCACAAATCCTTTTGGGAGGTTGTTAAGAATTACCTTTCTCAATCGCTCAACAGCTTCAATTCTCTCTTCTGGCAATTGGGCTATATATTCTTCTGGGTTTTGAGCTTTATACTTCATATCCAAACAAATCTTATAAAAAATGAAAGCTTAAATATAAGCGCTTATCTCAATACCTTAAGAACCATAAACGGTTTTTATAAGCTGCTCTGCCTTTTTGTTTTGCGGTGTAAATCGAGTATTTGAAGATCCTCCAGAATTGGAATGATCTGGATACCACTTCCACAAATACCCGCCATCAAACCAATCTTCATCCCAAAAAACCTGGAAAAGTGCATCATACGCATTTTGCTGAGCATCTTCATTTACAACACCTCCGCTACTACTATCCCAAGGTTGTTTTCCACAAAAATTAACGCTTCTGTAGCCATATTCAGTAAAAAGTACAGGTTTACCTACTTCCGCTTGATGCGTTTTAATGGATTGATAATGCGGCTGCCAACCATCTATGCAATCCTGAACACTCGGTGTTTCCATATCGCTCACAGGGAAGTACGCATCAATACCAATGTAATCGAGCTTTTGCCAATGTGGAAAAGCTTGATATGAATCCCAGTTACCCGCATAGGTCAACTCCCCGCTAAAATGTACTCTAACCGAATCGATTAGATCACTCCAAAACTGAGGTCGCATAGCTATAAACGTCTTTAGCTCGGTTCCTATGCAATAGGTCTCTACGCCCAATTCTTCTCCTACATCTGCAAAATGAAGAATGTAGCTGCTGTAAGTATCTTCTAAAGTTTGCCAATCTTGCTCAGCGTTTAAAGTGAAGTTTCCCGTAAAAGCCCCACCCATAAGCCAAATCTGAGGTTTTAACATAATCTTTATGTTCTTAGAATGTGCTTGGCTAATCATGGTACGAACGCCTTCATCTCGCTCTCCCCACCATTGCCATGGGATATTGTATTGCACATTGGCTTGTCCATTTCCAATAAATCCAAACGGAATAATAGCCGTCCAATTGGAGTTTACATCTACAATAGCATCAAAACTACTCGCTTCAATAGGATTTGATGGGCTTACGAAACTAACCCCTCTATGCGCTGTTTTATCCGGATCGGATGTGGTATTAGCCACATTTACATTTACCACATTGGTATCTGCTTCTTTTGTGCAAGCTGCACCAAATACAAGCGCAAGGGAAACTAGGAGGGAGGTATACATTTTTTTTCGTACCATTTTTTAATGATTTGTTCTACAGGTTTGTTTTGTGGAGTGTAATCGGAGTCTTTTTCACCACCTGCATCCTTATCGGGGTGCTCCCATTTCCATATAAATCCTCCAGCAAACCAATGTTCTTTCCAAAAGCTTTCAAATAACGCAGTATATCCATTTTGTTGTGCTTTCAAATTAACGTCTTTCAATTCAGAAACAGATTCTATTTCCCATTGATTCCAAGCTGCCTTGTGTATACTTCGATAACCCATTTCAGTAAATACTATCTGCAGGTTCAAACTATCGGAAAACTTGTTTAATTGATATTTAACAGGTTGCCAAGCTCTAAGTAGCTCACTTACTGCAGGAGTTTGCTTTGGAGATAAAGGGAAATAAGCATCAATACCGATATAATCCAAATCCTTCCAAAATGGAATGTTTTGATAATTATCCCAATTGGCGGCATAAATTAATTCTCCAGAATAAACCCTTCTTACCGAAGCGATTAAAGTTCTCCAAAACTCAGATCTATTTACCGTTGCTGACTTCAGCTCTGTGCCTATGCAAAGCATCTCCAATTTTTGGAGCTCTGCCAGCTTAGCCATTTCTAAAACAAATCGACTGTAATTGATTTCCCATTTTCGCCATTTCTGATCCGACATTTTGAGCTCACCAGCCCATCCTTTTCCATCTATCCAGAAATGGGGTTTTAGAACAACCTTTAGCTGATGTTGTTTGGCATATTCAATGGTTTTTCTAAGACCATCCGGTTTATCTCCCCACCAATTTTTTTCACAGTTATACTCTACAACGGAGCTGTTATTTTCCATAAAAGCATACGGTATAACAGCAATCCAACTGGCATTAACCCTTTTAACCTGCTCCACATAATCAAACGGAAGTTCTTGAGTAGGCGACACTAAATTAACCCCGCCCATTTTGCAAAGCTTCAAGCTATCGCTGGGTGTGGAAGAAGCTTTTGCCAAGGTAAAAGCTAGTAATAAGAAACTAAATAGGAGGTTCTTCATTATCACAAACGAAAATAGCTAGGCGAAACTTTATAAATGTCTGACACCTGACTAAATTAAGAATTGTCTATAGACATACCGTTAAAGTGCAAAAAAGAAAAGCTTTCAGCAGGGGGGCTGAAAGCTTTTAGAGTCTAGAATCAATGGAAAATGACTTAGAGATGCGAATATGAAGTATAATTATGAGTTAAAAAATCCGTATAAACCCCTAATTTTCAAACTCCGTATTTATCAAAAAAGCCCCTCTTAATACAGAAGGGCTTTAAAACCATAAAAGTTAACTTACTGTTTTTGCAGAGCAAATCCTGCTAATGAACTGGCATCATACCCCAACTCATTTGTAGATCCATTTGTAGCCAAAGCATCTACATACAGGTATTCGCCAAAAGCAGCATCTACACAATTGCCTAATAAATCGTGAATAGGCACATTTTTAGTAAATACTCCTCCTGCGGCACGATTATAACCCTGTGTTGTATCTCCAATAACCATTCCCGATGCACGCTCTCTGTAAACCGGTCGTCCGAGGCCATCCTTTTCTGTACCTTTTCTTACTCTAAAGCTAAGATTGGCAAAGTTATTTGGATGAAAGGCTTTAAAGGATAGTTCCGCATTTTGAATGTTCGCATTTTGATACTGTACAAAGCCACATTCATTGGCTTCCTGTGCATTCACTCGTACCGGGAATATATCAGCCTCACATTTGTTGTTATCTACTCTCAGCTTCATTCTAAAGCCAGAAGCTTTGTTTCCAGGAGCTAAAATTAAATTGATATCAGGAGCGTCTACACTTACGTCAGTTTCATTAAATTTTGGAATTTGAAAAGTATCCTGATCCACCACAGCTACGTCAAAGCCATTTCCGTTTTGGGTTAACAGTTCAAATTTAAACTCATACAAACCGGCATCATTTTGTCTTTGCAAGGCACTCACACCTGTAAAAAGAGTATTAATAATAGCGCTATTCCATTCTTCTAAAACCCAGGTACGATCTAAATTACGTGGATTAGCCACATCTATATCTTCCGCTCTTCTGGGCGGTATTTTAAAACCGGTATTTACAAAAGCAGGATCGGGCCCTAATGAATAGGCTTTTTTAGTGAAGCGAGCACCTTCTTCCTCATAATAACGAATGTAAGCAGGGTTTGTAATCTCTTTCCATGCGCCTAAATTCGGGCTGAGGTTCGCATTTCTAATTCTTCTATACGACCAGCGGTAGTGCGTTATACCGCCTACAATAGGATAACTAGATCCAAAATGCACTCTAAAACCTAAACTCCCTCCAAACGGTCGTCTATAGTTTCCTGAGCCCAGCCCTAAGTCTGTTAGGCCAACTGTTTGGAGAATTTCTCCTTGAATGTTACTCGTAGCCGCTTCTTGCTGTTGAATATGGGAAACAAAAGCGCCACTTCCAACTTTAACAATCTCAACACTATCGCTGCCTTCAGGGCCAGGTAATTCTCCACAAACATCAACTCTTTCGTCATCCAAAGTAATAGTTACCTCACTACCACAACGATAATCCCAGTAGGTATGACAAGGAATAGATGGTTTATAAACCGTTTCCCAGCTGCCATCAATCATATATTCAACCCAGAAATACAAATCTGGCTGATCTGCGCAAGGGTGAAAAATAGTGGTATCGAAACGTCCTTGATGATCGGTTAAAACTGTTCTTAATTCATCACAACGATAAAAAAAAGGCCAAAACCTTGGTGTTAAACACAAATAGGGGTGTAAAAGCTGAAAATTGCTAAGTAGTGCCTCTCGAATAAGTTTTGGCGATTGCACTTGAAATTGCTTTTTCACCTCAAAATCAATATTCTGGAAAGTACTTAGTTCTTTAAATGGAACCGGATCAGGCACTGGCAATGGAATGGGTATAGGCCTTGGTATGGGTTCTGGCAGGGGAGGATTAATGATTATATCCCTAAGATCAATTAGAATATCGTCTGGTATAGTAGGGATAATGAGTTTGAGTTTATCTACTTCACAAATATGAACTCGTGCGTGGCATACAGGCATATTGGTATCACTACCATTCACAGAAATGGATTTCACCACTCTACCACGTACTCTGCAAGCTAGCCAACACCAGTTCTCCCAGTTAAATTTGGGTATAGGCGTGAGCTTAAGTTGATTGCTTTTTAGATTTGGAATTTGAGCCTCATATGCTACGCGCTTGGCCATATCTGCTAGCTCTAAACGCTCTTCTTTATTATCGTTTTTAGATTCTGGAGCTATAAAAAGCCGACTGTGTTTTAAATCCGACTTAGAAACTTTAAGATTGGCCGCAGTTTTCTTTAACGGAGCCGCCTCAATAAGCTTACCCTTTTGGTTAAATACATAAGCCTTCAAAGAGAGCTCTTCAGTAGGTTGGCCATCAAAGCCAACATTGAGCTTGACATTTTGTTTTTCAATTGATTTCATGGGTGTTGTTTTAAAATTCATCTATTTATGATGAATCTTAAAAAAGGTCACCCAGAAAAAATCAAAAAAAATAATTCTCTTTTTGTTTTGATTAAAAAGGATTAGTTCAATAAATTCATAAAAAGGGCTTTAGCTTATTTTAGAGTAGAATAATTTTAATTGACGTGTTAACTGTAAGATTTTGAATTCATTAAATAACTTATAGTTTAGTAAATCATTTAGTTAACAAGCTCTGTTTTGAACTATTTCTATACCAATCTTTCAAAAAATTGTTGCCCTATGGGTGACCTTTTCATCAAATCCGCATAAACAACTAAACCATGAATCCTAACGCACAGTTGCAGGAGTTAAAAAATGGGAATAAAGAGGTTTTAAGCAGCATATATCTATCCTATCGAACAGAGTTTGTGAACTGGCTCAAAGTGAAGTATAAGATAGACACAGAACGTGCTTTAGATCTTTACCAGCAAACCATTGTTGTTTTTTATGAAAACATACTACAGGGCAAATTGGTAGAAATAAACAGTCAATTAAAAACTTATCTATTTGCCATTGGTAAAAATAAACTGATGGAAGAGATTAGAGTAAGCAAGAAGGTAGAGCAGAATTTTGAATTAAAAGAAGAATCCATACCAGAAAACGAGGAAGAACAAAGAGAAGAAAGAATTAAGCAAATCAAGGAAAGTTTGCAGAAGTTGGGGGATCACTGCAAACAACTCTTACAGCTATTTTACTATCAAAATCTATCATTTGAAGAGATTATGGTAAAACAAGGCTATAAGAATAAAAATACGGCTAAGAATCAGAAGTACAAGTGTATGGAACAGCTTAGGAAGATTCATAAAGCCCAAAAAGAGGAAGTGTTATGAATAAAGAGGAGGAACAAGAGTTAAAAAGTCTTATTGACTACCTTGATGGTGAGTTGAATGCCGAGGATCATCAAAAGATGGAACAGAAGCTTGAAGCTGATGAAGTGTTACAAGCTAAACTGAATGCTGAAATTGAACAAATTGAAGCCATCCGCTTAGATGCTCATGAGGATATTAAAAGACATCTAAAAGATTTAGAATCTAAAGAGCCTTTGAATAAAGATACTTTAAAAAAGGAGCCGAAGCTTATTTCTTTGCGTTCGCATAAATTCAAAGGTGTTTTATGGGCCGCAGCCTCTGTGGCTCTTTTGATAAGCCTTTATACGGTATGGCCTAAAAACACATTAAGCACTTTAGAATTGTATCAAGAATACTATGAAACGTATCCAAATTTCTCACCTGTTATTCAGAGAGGAGCCGAAATTGACCCAATAGAATTGAATGAAGAAGAAACTGCCATGCTGGCTTACGAAAAGAGCGATTTTAACAGAGCAGAGGAACTTTTAAAAACTCTTTATCAGAAAAATGGACAGATTCAAATCGGTTTTTATCTGGCACAGAGCTTACAAGAAAACGATAAAACCGCAGAAGCAATAACAATTTATACGAGCTTGTTAAAAAAAGACTCGGATCTAGAACCGCAAATCTATTGGTATAAAGCTTTAGCTCACTTGAAGTTAGACGAAAAGGACATGGCGAAAAAAGACTTAAAGAAGCTTACCCTTTACAAATCAACTTACAGCAAAAAAGCGGAGGAGTTAATTAACAAATTGAATTTATAAACCTTAACTATAACCCATAAAACCAAAACATGTCAAAGGAAAAAGAAGGCACAGACACCGTAGTGACACCAGACAAACCCGAAAAGCCGGTTGTACGCGATATTCGATGGCCAGATGTACCACCCGTTTACATTAAGTCTGCGAGCGTAGCTATAATAGGAGGAGGCTTAAGTTTAGTTATTGCCGGAATCAAATACGTATTCTTCTGTGGCTGCTAAGCTGCCCTTCGAATACGGCTAAACAATAAAAACAGAACGAAAACAACGGGCCCGAAAATAAGATACATCTTCCAATTCGGGCTCTGTTTTTGATTTGGGCCAATGTGTACGAACGCAGACCAATTGGAAGGGTGTGAATTGTAGTTATCAGATTGTTTTATAAAATTTTGCTTAGCCTTACTTAAAGCTTTAGTTGAATATATGTTTTGTTTTAATTCTGAATAAAAAGCAGAACTTAAAGTAGGTGTATGTGTATCTGGGATTTTCCATAAACTCATGATTACAGTAGGCACACCCGCAAATTGAAAACCCCTTCCTAAACTATACATTCCTTCTCCTGCTTCGTACTTCCCAACACCACTTTCGCAGGCACTTAAAAAGACCAATTTTGCAGAAACCCTCTGCTGGTATAACTCGTGCATAGATAGTAGGCTATCCTGTCCATTAAACAGTAGGCCCGAAGCGGAAGCGCTCTGGTGATTATTGAAGTTATGCAGCGACAGGTGTAGAACATCCCCTTTTTCAATTTCTTTTAAAAAGCTAGCTTTTGATGAAGTTTCGCCTTTAAATATGCTGGCATCCGTTATTGCGCTCTTAATCTTATCCGATTCAATTTCAGAGCTTGGAAGCTCGGACTTAATGGTGGTAAAGCACTTCAGGTGGTTGATTTCTAAATCAGAAGAAGGCTTTTGCATCATATAGATAGAAGCAGAAAACGTGTAGGATAAATCTTTATTAAACAACAAATAGGGGAGTACCGAGTAATCTACCTCTAAAGATTTTGTAGGCTCTTTACTCAGTAAAGCTTCATAGGCTAATAAGCTGAGCCTTCCATCTGGGGAGATTATAAGATCTTTAACGGGAACTTCTTTGAGTAGAGGAGCCAGCAAGGACAAGTATAACTGATAACCAGATACTTTGTAAGTATTAAAGTCCTCCAATCGGTTCTGATAATTGAACCCCTCATGAAGTATAGATAAGAGCGGATTAAGGTGGGTTAAAACCTCATTCTTCTTAATTTTAAGCGTCTCTAAACCAAACTTAGATACAGACATAGTAAAGAAGTACTCTTGGCCTTCAAAGTATTGACACATCAGTTGACTCTCCTTACTCATGCGAGCTTGCACCTCTTTAAGCGAGGCATTGGAACCATATTTAAAAGCGTAATAGGAAGGGAATTTTTCTTTAATCTGATTAATCAAACTGTCTTGTCTTTGCTCTAGTACCAAAAGTTCTCTTTGCATGTTTAAGGATTCCGAACTAGATGGATCGGTCTCATTTCTTAACCTTTCAAATGCTGCTCTTAGTTCCATTTCTAGAGATTGAATACGTTTTGGAACTTGTAAAGCATCAGCAGCTTCCATTTTCGCCATCGTTTCTAGTAAGATATTGGCTTTATTCTTTTCAATAAAACTCCAGAACCATGAGTTGTATTCTAACTCTTTGTGGGTATGCACTAAGTCGTAGCAAAGCTCCAGGGCTTGTTCATAATCTTCTCTGTACCTGCTGAAAAAACTCAATCTTGACTTCTCTCTTTTTAAGCGCTTTTGTGCGTAGGTCATACAACTATCCAAAAGGATATAATAGCCAATGGCGTTTTCTAGATCTTTAACAGAAGCTGAAGCAGA
This sequence comes from uncultured Owenweeksia sp., assembly GCA_964485405.1. Taxonomy (GTDB): domain Bacteria; phylum Bacteroidota; class Bacteroidia; order Flavobacteriales; family Schleiferiaceae; genus CAKZNE01. Next base: position 28,589 of record CAZAJG010000028.1, read on the forward strand.
TTTTGCTTTTTTAAAACTGGCAAAGGCTAAAGATCTAAGCGCAATCAGTTTATGGGAATGAGATACAATCCTATTTACCGATACTCGGTCTAGATGTTTAGTGCTTGATCCATACAAGGCCTTTTGTGCATAGTAAACAGCAGAATCGTATTGATTATGGTTAACAAACCATTTGCTCAACCTGCAATAAGCCAGCGGTAATTTTTCTTCATTTTTGGCTGAAATGTTTTTGTAAAGGCCTATTGCCTTCAGAACCCAATCTTTACCTTTTTCATTCTGTAATTCATTTAACCCCAACAACATGAAAGTATTAGCAACCTCAATATGAGTATCCCCATAATGCTTACGAGTCATCTCCAACGATCTTTGAAAATACGCTTTCGCAGAATCGTTTAAACCCACTTCTTGAAGAGACACGCCTAGATTGTTTAAGATAATTAACAAGTTCGGATCATCTTCACCTAACTCACTTTCCATAAGGCTGAGCGATTTCTGAAAATACACAGATGCTTTTTCATACTCTCTTAAAAGCTGATGATTGTTTGCAATACTGGTTAAGCAATAACTCCTAAAGTATGCGGGCATAAGTAAATCATTGGCTAGATCCAATGCTTTGTAGGCATAGGTTAGAGCTATACTGTAATCTTCTAAGAGCCCATAAGTTGCGGATAAGTTGTAATAGCATTGAGCAAGGGCAGGAGTTTGATCTCCAATTAATAACAGTGCCTTAAGTTGGGCCGAATAATGATGTAGCGCTTTTTGAGAATCATTCTTTCGGTAGCGATATAAGTAACCCAAGTAGGAGTGACTTTGAGCAATTTTATCCTGCTCCGTATCAAAGCTAGCTATTCTTAGCTCTAAACTATATTGATGAGAAAGAATAGAGCTATCTATTTCACTCATTTGAAAGTAGGCTACTCCATTTCCAAAAAGCAAATTCGAGTAGAGGTAAGCAGAGACCCGATCTAAACTGTCGGTAGAAAAAATATTTTCTTTTCTAAATAGAGCAAACGAATACTCATTAGAATCTAAGTAAGTCTTTTGTAACAGTTGGCTTACCCATAGGTACTCTTGCGTTAATTCATCCCCACTGAACTCTTGAATGAGCTCTTGCAGCTCTCCTCTGGAACTAGCCTCATCTGCTATAGACTTATTAAGATCCTTTATTTGTGCTTGTACTTCTAAACTGTTTTGCCCACTAGATGCTATGGCAACTAAAAACAGTATGGAAAATAACGTGAACCTAAAAAATGAAGCGATGGTGTGGTAGAGTTTCATGTCTCCACAAAAATAGGATTCAAAAAACAGTTTTTATCCTTTTGCGCTTTTAAAGTAAACCTCAAAAAAAAAGTCCCGCATAATTGCGGGACTTTTTTTTGAGGTTTAGAAAGAGTGAGATCAGCCCTTCATTTCGCTCCATCCCTTAATTCCAGATTCAATCATTTCGGTGTAACCGAAAGTATTTCCCTTTTCCTTAGCAGCACCTTCACCTACTTTAATCGCTTTTTTAGCAGATTTAATGGCTTCCTTGTACATTTTATTCTCTGCCATAATCTCCGCCTGCAACCAGTAGCTGTACCAGCTCTCTTTGTTTGCTTCAATAGATTTTTGCATGTAACCTAATGCAAGCTTCATATCTATTTTATTATTGTAGTGGTAGTTTGCAGCGTTTCTGTAAACTCTCCATACATCATCTGTTTCGGCACTAGCAATAGCGTCATTAATATTCTTAAGCGCACGTTCTTGTACACTAACTTTAATAGGAATTTGAACTTGAGTTTCTTCCCACTTCAGTATTAAATTAGCCGAATTAGCCGTTAAATCATCAATAGAAATAGTGAATGATTCTGAAAAAGCGGAAGAAGATGGGCTAACTTTTACGCGAGCTACATCATTTACCTTAGAGTATCCATTTGTACCCCACATATCCGTTTTTGTATTGAAAATAACCGTCCATTCTTCTTTTCCAGGAATGGTAAGTAAGGAATATTTTCCAGCTTCAACTTCTTGATCACCAATAACAGCGGCTGTAGATAATTCAACCAAAACATTCGCGTTTGCTCCGGTTCTCCATAACTCATTGTAAGGAACAAGATCTCCAAATATCTTTCTTCCCTTAGCGGCAGGGCGACTGTAAGTAACCTTAAAATCCGTTAAGCCAACACGTTGTTCAAACGAAGCAGCAGGACTTGGTTGAGGAAGATCTTGAGCAAGTAAACTCCCAGATAGGAGAATTGATAAAGCAAATACAAGTTTTTTCATAATCGGGTAAAATTTGATTTTCCGCAAATGTAATACACACCTCTCTCTTAAAGGATGCTTAGTAAACCGTTCTAAAAGGATCATAGATAAAACATATGGTAAACCCTTATTAAGCTAAACGCCCGTGAAATCTAACTCGCATGCGTTTTTAACCGCTAAAAGTTGATAAGAAGAATGGGCTTAATCTCCTGTTGATTTAGACTTTACATGAGAGTTAGACTTTTGATTCATCATAGAAATAAAATACTTTATACAATGCAGAAAAGAAGTGTTCAGGTCTCAGTTATTTCGGATGTACATCTTGGAACTTTTGGTTGTAGAGCAAAAGAACTCTACAAGTATTTAAAATCTATAAAACCTGAAACCCTAGTGCTTAATGGTGATATCATTGATATTTGGCAGTTTCGAAAGCGATACTTTCCAAAATACCATCTAAAAGTTCTAAAACAGATTTTTGCATTGGCCGCAAATGGAACGCAAGTGTATTATCTCACGGGTAATCACGATGAAATGCTTCGGAAATTCACAGATCTAACCTTTGGCAACATTACACTTACCGATAAGTTGGTTTTAGAATTAGACCATAAAAAAGCATGGTTTTTTCATGGCGATATTTTTGATTCTTCTATCCACAGTGCCAAGTGGTTGGCGAAACTTGGCGGATGGGGTTACGATTTACTTATTATGATGAACAGTATGAGCAACTGGTTTTTAGAACGAATGGGAAAAGAAAGATATAGCTTCTCCAAAAAGATTAAAAACAGTGTAAAGCAGGCCGTTAAGTTTATTGGAGATTTTGAAAATACCGCTGCGGAATTAGCCATTGAGAATAAATACGACTATGTAGTATGTGGGCATATTCACCAACCTCAAATAAAGGCGATTAAAAAAGGGTATGGAAGTTGTATTTATCTGAATTCAGGAGATTGGATTGAAAATCTAACCGCTCTAGAATATCAAAATGGAGCTTGGAATCTATTTCAATATGAAAAGGATGACTTTGAGAAGGAAGCAGGAGACTTAGAGGATGACCTGAATGATTTAGACATTAAAGCTTTAATGAAAAAGGTAACACAGCATGAAGGATTTATACCCACAAACGCCTAAAATATTATACGCCATTCAAGGCACAGGAAACGGTCATGTGGCGAGAGCTAGAGAAATTATCCCAATACTTCAAAAGTATGGTGAAGTAGATGTGGTTTTAAGCGGTGATCAAAGCAATATCGATCTAGACTATCCTATAAAGTACAGAAGTAAGGGACTAACCTTTGTGTACAACAAAAGCGGCAGCGTTAGCCTCTGGCGATCCTTGTTAAAAAACAACCTGATTAAACTAAACCAAGAGATTAGAAACTTCCCTATTGAGCAGTACGATATTATCGTGAATGACTTTGAGTTTATTTCTGCTTGGGCAGCAAGAAGAAAAGGTCTAAAGTGCTTTGGTCTCGGACATCAAGCTTCATTCGTGTCTGAAAACACGCCTCGCCCTAAAAGAAAGGACTGGGTGGGTGAGTGGGTGCTGAAGCATTATGCTCCTTGTTCTGATCCAATCGGTTTTCACTTTGATCACTTTGATGAATTTATTTTCCCTCCTGTAATCCGAAAAGGAATTAGAAAACTGACTCCTACAAAAAAAGGGCACTATACCGTTTATTTACCCGCCTATAGCGATGAACATATTGCAAAAGTGCTAGGCAACATCCCTGGAATAAAATGGCAAGTCTTTTCGAAAAGAGCCAAAGAAACTTATCAAAAAGGTACTGTTGAATTTAAACCTGTTAACAACCAACATTTTTTAGAAAGTTTTGCTAATTGCGATGGTGTGTTAACCTCTGCTGGTTTTGAAACACCAGCGGAAGCACTTTACTTAGGTAAAAAAGTAATGGTGATCCCTATTAAAAAGCAATATGAACAATACTGTAACGCAGAGGCTATAAAGCATCTAGGCGTTCCCGTGGTTGAGGAGTTAAACACTAAATCGATAGGAGAGATACAAAACTGGGTAGAGCATGGAGAGGCCATTCAGGTAGATTTCCCAGACCAAATAGAAGACATTTTAAGAACACAGATTTTTGAAAAGTACGCGGCAAAGTGCCTCGAATTAAACTTTGAAACAGCGGCTGTAATTTATTAAGCTTTAAATCGTTTACCATTTCAAAGCATATTTGTATTTTTGCCAACTGTTTTTAACGATGCTGAAAAAACTTTTATACATAAGTCTCCTTTTTGTAGCACTCGGATGTAGTGAATACCAAAAAGTATTAAAGAGTACTGACCTTGATTATAAGTACAACAAGGCCGTAGAATATTACAATGACGCCAAGTACAACAAGGCATACCCCTTGTTTGATGAGCTTCTTACGTTGTATCGCGGTACTCAAAAGGCCGCAGACGTTTATTACTATTTTGCCTACACCAATTATAAGCTAAACGATTACATTCTGGCCGCTTACCATTTTAAAAACTTCAGTAATACTTTTCCAAGTCATGAAAAAGCAGAAGAAATGGCGTTTATGGTGGGTTATTGCTATTACCTAGAATCTCCACCTTATAGCTTAGATCAAGCGTATACTTTTAAAGCCATCAATGAGATTCAGCTCTTTGTTAACACCCACCCAAACAGTGAGAAACTGGCTGAGAGCAATAAATTGATCATCGAGTTAAGAAGAAAGTTAGAGAAAAAATCTTTCGAACTGGCGCTGCTTTATTTTAAAACGCAGTATTATCAATCGGCTGTGGTAGCCTTCAATAATACCTTAAACAACTATCCCGATACGCGCTACAGAGAAGAGATATTATTCTTCAAGTTTCAAGCATCTTACGAGTTGGCAAAAAACAGTATTGATTCTAAAAAACTACAACGTTTTATTGAATCAAGAACAGCTTACTTGAGCTTAGTAGACAATTACCCTGAAAACGCAGGCCTAAAAGACATTGAACAGAAATTTACAGATGTTCAACTACAAATAAAGAATCTTAAAAACCAATCATAGGAAGATGGATTATAAAAAGAGAGATGTACCAAAATCTACGGTAACAAGAGATCATAACATGATTGATGCTCCAACGGAGAATGTTTACCAAGCGGTAGCTATACTATCAAAAAGAGCAGAACAAATCGGTGAAGATTTAAAAACCGAATTGAACGAAAAGCTAGAAGAGTTTGCTACACATACTGAGTCTTTAGAAGAGATTTTTGAGAACAAAGAGCAAATCGAAGTAAGCCGTTTTTACGAAGCTCTTCCAAAGCCTACTGCTTTAGCTGTGGACGAATGGACTAAAGGTGAAATTTACCACCGTACTCCAGAGGAGAAAAAAGACTAACATCATGTTGAGCGGAAAAAAAGTGCTATTGGCCGTTACCGGTAGCATTGCCGCCTATAAAACTACTTTTCTAACCCGCCTTTTAATAAAGGCGGGAGCGGAAGTAAAAGTAATACTCAGTCCCGCAGCGCGGGACTTTGTTTCTCCACTAACCCTCGCTACCCTTTCTAAAAACCCTGTTCTTTGGGAGTATTTTGACCCGCAAGATGAAGAGGGAAAATGGAATAATCATGTGGATTTGGCTCTATGGGCCGATTTAATGATTGTTGCTCCTGTAACAGCTAATACATTATCCAGAATGGCAAGCGGGGCCAGCGAAAACCTACTTCTAGGAACCTATTTATCCGCTAAATGTCCGGTTTATTTCGCACCTGCTATGGATTTGGATATGTACAAGCATCCTTCTACCAAAACAAACATCAACAAACTTCAAGATTTTGGAAACCATTTCATCCCATCTCAAAGTGGGGAGTTAGCTAGTGGGTTAGCAGGAGAAGGAAGAATGGCAGAACCTGAAGATATAGTAGACTTTATTGAAGCACACCTTAAGCAGGGACTTCCCTTACAAGGAAAAAAAGTGCTCATCAATGCTGGTCCAACACATGAAGCAATAGATCCTGTTCGTTTTATCGGGAATCATTCTACCGGTAAAATGGGTGTTGCCTTAGCGGAAGTAGCTTATGAAATGGGAGCTCATGTACATTTGGTACTAGGTCCTGGTTCAGTACGCCCTTCGGAGCCTAACATCCATGTAAAAGATGTGACCAGTGCCAGAGAAATGAATGAAGCATGTTTGGAGGAGTTTTCAACAGCTGAACTGACGATTCTTTCTGCCGCTATTGCTGATTATCGCCCCGAAAGCACAGCTGATAAAAAAATTAAAAAGAGTGGAGAGGGGCTAACAATCAAGCTGGTAGAAAACCCAGATGTATTGTATGGGTTAGGAAAACTAAAAACAAATCAACAAACTTTAGTAGGCTTTGCTTTAGAAACCAACAATGGCGTAGAAAACGCGATTAAAAAGCTACATAAGAAAAACTGTGATTTAATCGTTTTAAACTCGCCCTCAGATAAAGGTTCTGGTTTTGGACACAATACCAATGAGGTAACCCTCATTGATCGAAAAGAGAATCAAACTCAATTAGGGCTAAAGCCAAAAAGAGAAATAGCCAAGGAAATAATAGAATATGTGGTTAAGGAGTTTTTTAATTAGTTTATTTTTCATCGGATTTTCGGCACAAGCTCAAGAGCTTAATGCTGAAGTTCAAGTACTTTCTCCTAGTATACAAAGGACGAATAAGCAAGTCTTTACTACTTTGGAAAAAGCCATCCGCCAGTTTCTAAATACCAGAAAGTGGACAGGTGAGACTTATGAGTTAGAAGAACGTATAAAGTGCTCCTTCATCATTAACATTACCAATTGGGATGGAGTAGACGCCTTTAAAGGCACACTTCAGATTCAGTATAGCCGACCTATATTCAAATCCACTTACAACTCTCCCGTTTTTGCGCATATTGACGCAAATTTCGAATTCTCTTATTTAGAATTTGATAGACTCGACTTCTCAGAAAATACAACACTTTCTAATCTTACATCCATTCTAGCGTATTACACTTACATTGTTTTAGGAATGGATCACGATACCTATAAGTTGAAAGGAGGCGATCCTTTTTACGATCAAGCTCAACAGATTGTAGGAAACAATCAAACAAGCTCTTTTCCAGGTTGGGCGAGCTCACAAGCGAATACTAAAAGTCGTTTTTGGCTGGTCAGTAATCTGCAGAACCCCGCTTTTAATGGTATGCGAACTTGTTACTACAAGTACCATCGCCAAGGTTTAGACTTAATGTTTGAACAAAGACAGCATAAAATAGCGAAGCAAAACATTAAAGCCACCTTAATGTCGCTGAAACAAGTAAATAAGAAAAGACCGAATTCCTTTTTGATGCAGCTTTTCTTTGATGCTAAGAGTCAAGAGATTGTAAACCTTTTTAGTGACGGTGAACCTATTCCACTGGCAGACCTCAAAGAAGTGCTCATTGACCTGGATGGTAATAATGCTAACCTTTACGAACCCATCGGACGATAGTTAATTTGTAGCTTTGCAACTCTATGCTACAGCATCTTTCTATTAAAAACTACGCCCTCATTGATCATCTCGAACTCAGTTTCTACGATGGTTTCTCTGTTATAACGGGTGAAACCGGGGCAGGTAAATCAATTATGCTTAACGCACTTTCTCTCATTTTAGGGAAAAGAGCTGATTTGAAATCAATAAAAAAGCAAGATGCCAAGTGTATTGTAGAAGGCACCTTTAAGCTGAACCCCAGTCAAAACACAGCCTTTTTTGATCAAAATGACTTAGATTTTGAGGAGTTTTCCATTTTAAGAAGAGAAATTACACCTTCTGGAAAATCTAGAGCTTTTATTAATGACACACCGGTTACACTGGACCTTTTAGGAGCATTGGCTGAAAGACTAATTGATGTACACAGCCAACATCAAAATCTGCTTTTAACAAACGTAGGGTTTCAACTTGATCTACTGGATAGTTTTGCAGGAAACGAAAAGATAAAAACCAGTTATGCCGCACAATACCAAGCATATAAAGCTCTAAAAAAACAACTTCAGGAATTACAAGAAAAAGCCCAAAATGAAGCGGGAGATGGCGATTACCTTCAATTCTTATTAGAAGAGTTGCTTAACGCAAATCTTCAAGCAGGGGAACAGGAAGAAATTGAGCAAGAATTGCAAGTGGCAGAAAATGCAGAAGAAATTCAGCAAAACCTATCTGCCTCTTTACACTTACTTGAGGACGGCTCATCATCCGCTATAGAGCAACTCAAACAGGTAAGACTGCATTTAGGTGCTTTATTACTTTTCGATTCTGAAATGAGTCACCTTCAGGAGAGAGTAGAGAGTAGCCGAATTGAATTGGATGATATTGTTCAAGAGTTGAAAATAAAGCTCAATGGTATAGAAGCCGATCCAAATAGAACTACTCAACTGGATACTAGGCTTAGTTTACTCATAAATCTCCAAAGAAAGCATCAAGCAACCAGCATTGACGAGCTCATAACCAAACGTGACGCTTTGGATGAGAAAATTGAAAGTCAAACCGGTATTGAATCTAAAATTCAAACTCTTGAAAGCGAGTTGAAAAAGGCTGAAGATCAATTATCCAAGGTAGCAAATGAGCTTTTCGAATCTCGGAAAAGAATTGTTCCATCTCTGGAGGATGAAATTAAAGCATTGTTAACGAAGCTAAATATGGCTGAGTCGGAGTTCTGCATTGATTTATTAAAAACAGATGCGTACTCAGAGCGTGGGAATGTGAAAATTGACTTTTTGTTTAGTGCAAACAAAGGACTCGCTCCAGCTAAACTTTCAAAAGTAGCTTCTGGCGGAGAACTGAGCCGAGTTATGCTTTCATTAAAGGCGATCATGGCTCAAACCCAAAGTTTACCTTCCATCATATTTGATGAAGTAGATACGGGTGTTTCTGGAGAAACAGCCGGTAAAATCGGAGATATCTTAAAAGGTATGGGCAATCATATGCAAGTTATTGCTATCTCACATTTACCTCAAATTGCTTCTTCTGCCAAGTATCACTATAAAGTCTCTAAATATGTGGAGAATAATGTGAGTAGAACTCATATTAAAGAACTGGAAGAGACGGAACGATTAACGGAATTAGCTCGGTTATTAAGTGGCGAACAGATTTCGGATGCTGCATTAGAAAATGCCCGACAACTCTTACAGCAACAGGAGTAAATGATTAGAACATTACAGTGTTAAAACATAAACTCATTGAGGTTTTTAGATGATGTGGTTTATTTTTAACTTTCCGAACTGTATAAGGAATAAAGAGAATGGCGTTTAACAAATAGATTACTGTATTTTTAAACGTTTTAACACATACATTATGAAGAAGATTGGGTTTCTATCCGCTATCGCACTTTCTATTTTTATCGTTGGATGCAACGATGACGATACTCCTACACCAGATCCGATTACAACTGAATCAGTTTTTATTGCCAACGAGGGTGTTTTCCCAAATGGTGTAGGTTCAATAACCAACTACAATCCTAATTCAAATACTACAAACAATAATATTTTTCAAAAAGCTAATATCTATGCTGCTGGCGCTGTAATCAATAGCATTTATGTAGATGGAAATAGACTTTGGATAGTAGTAAATGCCGATGGGGTAGTGTATGTAGTAAATTCTGACACCTATTTGGTAGAAGCTAAATTTGAGAATCTTCAAAGTCCGCGTGAAGTAATCCGTGTTTCCGAGAATCGCTATTGGATCAGCGATTGGGGTATTAATGGAGTACATGTGGTAAACCCAAATAATGGGAGAATTGTTAAAGAACTTAAAACAGGATTTGGTCCTGAAAATATGCTTCTACATGAAGACAAAGTTTTCATTACCAACCGAGGTGGTTTTTTTGGCGGAGCAATACAAAAAGACAGCACAGTTACCGTTTACGATGCCGTAATGGACACTTTGATAACAACCATAGAAGTAGGAGAGAACCCAAATAGTTTGCAAATGGATAACGAAGGTAAATTATGGGTATTGAGCGAAGGTATAGAAGATTTAATGAGCCCTACAAGTTCCACTTTTGGTTACCTTCATTCTATTAATGTTGACTCCCTTTGGGTTGAAGACACCCTTGAAATGCCTAATAACCAATTGCGCCCGAATCAATTGGGATATAGCCAAGCGAAAGATCGTTTCTATTTTTTAGGCAATGAAGAGCTCTCCGACCTGATGATGGTGGAGAATGGCGCAAGTACTGTTTCTGACGTACCCTTTATACCAGGTTCATTCTATGCTTTTGGATTTGACAACACATTAAATCAAATCTATTTAGCAGACAAACTCACTGAAGGAGATGCGGGTAGAGTAAGTCGTCATCAAGAGGACGGAACACTTATGAATCGGTTTAGCGCAGGACAAAATCCTACTGATTTCGACTTTAAAACGAATCGTTAGGGGTGAAACAGATTTCCATAAGCTCGATTTCAAATTCGAAGCTTGAAAATGAAATCAAAAACAAAATTGAGAAGTTAAATCTTCCAAAGGCCTACTTGAGTAC
>CAZAJG010000028.1:39296-55641 GCA_964485405.1 uncultured Owenweeksia sp.
CTTGAGTACCTTGAAATCCAATGCGTTAAGGCTTGGCTTAATTTTCAATTCCAGCGGCCCAGAAATAAAACGTCCTACTTTACTGTTTTTCGCTGCAGATCACGGCTTTGTTAATGATTTTGATGATGAAAAGGACACATCCAGAGTTGACACTGCAACTACAGCAGACAAGGTTTACGAGGTTTTAAATAAAACCGCACTAAGCAGCACATTCACCAAAACACATCGTATCCATGTAAAGGTTGCTGATTTGGGTGTAAATCATTCTTTTGAAGGAAGTTTAGACTATTGGTTGAACCATGGAAGTAGGTTTATACCGAACAAGATTGCTTTTGGGACTAGAGATTTTGAATTTTTCCCTGCCATGACCACCAAACAATGTCATCAGGCAATTGAATACGGTACTCAATTGGTTCATCAAGAAAAGAGGCGAGAATGCAATACCATCGGGTTTACATCACTCAGTAGAGGAGGGGAGGTCAGCGCAAAACTACTTGTTTATGCCTTGTTGAAATTCACTTATGAAGAGATCAGAATACAAGAAAGCCAAGTTATGGCCGATTGGATCGATAAAATGCTAAAAAAACACCCTAAAACGCACAACTCCTTAACACTCCTTACGCTTTATGGTGGATTTGAACTAGCAGCCATGGTAGGCGCCTATTTGCAAGCAGCAAGCCTCAAAATGGCTATTCTTGTGGATGATTTTAGCAGTTGTATTGCGCTTTGGATCGCTAGCATACAAAAGCCTAAAGTTTTAGATTATTGTTTTTTTAGCACTTCTGCTCAAGAAGGCACTACACATGAAGCTGTGTTGCAAGAATTGAAAGCGGAACCTCTTCTTTTAAATGAAAAGAATGCACCGGAAGGTTTAGGGTTCAGTTTGGCTTATCCCATGCTGAAAAATGCTGTAATTCTTTTAAGAAACCCGAATTGAGTTTTTATGCCAAAACAAGTTTTTTAAGCTCTGACGCCACTTGAGCAGCCATGGCTACACCCATTCCTCCCAATCGTACCCCCAAGAATAAACCGCGGGCTCTTTCTTCAACAATAGCTTCCTTTTCGTTATTAGGTCCAAAAGCCATAGTACCCGCCCATCTTTGCTTTATCTGAAACGCTTTTCCTGGGATAATTACTTCTCTTAAAAGATGTTCTAGATGATTTTGAATGAATTCTGAAGTTTCTTGAGAGTCGGTCGCTTCATTTCGTCTATCCAAATGTCTTCCTCCTCCTAACAATACCGATCCATTGTAATTTCTGAAATAGAAATAGCCTTGATGGAGATGGTAGTTTCCAGCTAATTCTAAACCTTTAATGGGCTCAGTTAGCAAAATCTGCCCTCTTCCTGGAACAATAACCTCTTCCTGTAAAATACGAGGTGTAAAGCCATTGGTGGCTAAAACAAGTTTACTGCATTTTAGCTCAGAATCTCCTGTTTGAATGGTCCAGCAAGCCGATGAAGGTTTAAAACCATCCACGAGGGTATTGAATTTAATTTCCACACCTAAATAGAGAGCCTTCTGAATGAGTGCTTGAATCAGCAAACCACTATTCACAGAAGCTTCAAGTGGCGTAAATATTAGTGAATTACCCGAATTAAAACCCATTTTATTTGAAACTGGGTAAAAGCAATCTTGTTTAAATACAGCTTGCAATTTTTGATTGAGGTAGGGTAGGGCTTTTATACATTCCTGATATAGACCGGATTCATTTGAGTCAAACATCTCATAACCTCCTTCTCGCTGAAGTCCAATATTAGCGACATCAACAATCTCAAGAAGTTTTTGTAAGCCTTCGTAGCGTCTTTCCACACGGTTTAGAGCAACATCCTCGCTACTATCAGAAATATCATCTAAAATCTCTGAGACACTCCCAAAACAGGCAAAACCAGCATTTTTAACAGAAGCGCCTTCTGGAGAAAAACCTTTCTCCAATACAACCACCTTAAGATTAGGACGATCGCGCTTTAAAAATATAGAGGTGAGTAAACCGGTAAGACCCGCTCCTACAATACATACATCAATACCAGAATGGAAGCTTTCCTTCTCCCAAATGCTATGCATTGTTAGCTAAAGTGGTTTCTTTAGATCCAAGCCAAAAGTAAGCCGCACCAAAGAGAATGGCCGAATATGCCAACGTACCAATTAGCTGATTTCCTAAAAATGGTAATCCTGCTGTATAGGAAGTAAGTAAACCCGAAAAATCCTTGATGTATATAGGGTTTGCCAACCAAGAACCGAAATTTGTTATTAAAAAGAAGGCCAAAGTAGAAACAACTCCCGCTGAAGCAATAGGTAAAGGCTTAAAACTTTTAATCGTTAACCTCCCAATTAAAACTGCTACTAGAAAACCTCCATATATCGCTCCAAATCCAGGAGTAACCCATTGAAAACCTTCATAAAAGGAAGCGTACATCACATTATTAATAACTAAGTCACTTAAAAACAGAGCCAGTAACGGAACTAAAAAAGCCTTGAGACCATCTTTAAACATAGCTCCTCCAAATAGAGCTACAGCGCCTACCGCTGTAAAATTACTCACATGAGGTATAAAACGTGTGGCTATGGCTAAAGCAATTAGCGAGATAAAGGCAATGTTGCGATTGTTCATAATGATCTTTCTTAACTGCTGTCAAAAGTAATACAAGCAAGCCTTATAAAAAAACAAAGTGCTTAGTCTTTACGCTCATGGTAGCGTTTAAAACTACCATCTGTGTAGAAGACTATGATTTGATCCACTCCATCCACAGCTTCTTTCCTTTCTGTTTTAGGTAAAGCGGGTGGAGGAGAGGAGTAATATACGTCAGGTTCTGTTTCAACCTTTGTTATCTTTTTATCGATATCCGGCTCCCTTTCTTGTGTAGAGGTACGTGGTATTTGTTGGTGCTGCTGATTAGATTCTAAAATCTTATCTACATTGTTATTTACATTTGTAACATTCGAGTACAACTCACCTATGCCGGTTATTAGATACTCTAGATTTACATTTGTAAAATTAGTCTTTATACTCTCCACCACCTGTAAGCTTGTTTTATTCCTACCGCTTAGTATATGGCTAATGATAGAAGGGTTCATATCCATTTTACCAGCAAACTCGCTATTGGTTAAACCTTCAGACTTAATAAGCTCCTTAATGCGTTCTTGAATACTAGCCATTGCGTTTATCTAGGGTTATGATCTTGTTTTACAAATGTAATAAACGGAATTAAAAGCGTATAAAAAAACCTACTTTGGAAGTAGGTTTTTTAAATTAAATACTAAACAAAAACTTCACGTAAAATATATTAAAATACTGAAGAACAAATACTTAATCGCTAATTGAGTATTTGTAAACCGTTTCACCTTCAGAATTATAGTATTCTACAGTAAGCACCCTTTCTCTAAAAGCTCCTGAAAAATACATCACCGCAAAATTTCTTTGCTGTATCAAGGAACCTTTTATTCGGTTTTTATTCATCTCATCTACTTTACTATTTGCTCTAGCGGTTAAAGGCGATACCGTAAATTCATGAACCATATTCCCATTTGCCAGCTTATGTTTCATCACTTCGCTGTGATGCCTATCTCCGGTTAGGAAAATTACACCTCTAATATTTTCCTCTTCAATTCGCTTCAAGATGTAAGATCTTTCCTTTTCAAAGTTGGCGTGATTTTCAAAAACTTGAGCTGTATTTAAAAACTGCCCTCCTGTTACAACAAACTTAAATGGAGCTTTACTGGATTTAAGCACACCTATAAGATACTCTACTTGTTTAGATCCGAAAATATGCTTTTCACCCACCTCATAGTCTGGCGTGCGGTTGTATCGGTTATCCATCAGTATAAAGTCTGCATCCATATAGGTGAAAGCGCTCATTATACCGGGTAAGTCTGGATACCCGTAGGATGGATTAGCCCAAAAGGTTTTAAACGCCTCCAACGACCAATCTTTATGAATCCAGCTTCCATCCGCATCGTTCGGTCCAAATTCATGATCGTCCCAAACAGCAAAATGATTGCAACTGGCCAACAGTTCTTGAATTTCTGGAATAGAGCGCGTGTGTGTATACCTTTCCATGAAACCGGTCTTAGAGCTCCAATCGGCAGGACGGAAGTAGGTATTATCTCCCAACCAAATCATAGCATTGGGATTCTTTTTTTGAATGGACTCAAAGATTTGATAGTCTCCTCCATAAGGTTTCCCCGGACGGTCGTATTGTTCTTCATTTATGTAATTACAACTCCCCATAGCTATGGAAAAGGCTGGAGGGTCGGTTCGATAAGCCCAATTGGGTTGTGTAGTAAATCGTAGAGGATAGTTACGATCTAGTTTATGACCATTTATAAAAACGCTGTATTCGTAGGTTTGCCCGGGTTCCAACGATTTAAAATATAGATGTGTACTTAAGGCGTTTTGCGCTAAAGTTTTCAACGTGTCCGTGCTTAGATAGGGTCCATCTTGAGCCAGAACATTTTTATATACGGCATTTACTTTGGCAGGTTTTACCGTTTGTATCCAAATTACAGCCTCTCTCATTTCAGAATAACCCAACATAGGCCCTGATTTTATGAGTCCGTTAGCGGGATTTTGAGCACTTACTGTAAAAGCTAATAATAATGTTGCAAGATGGATGGTACGTTTTAGCATGATGAGTTTGAAATCGATTAAGTGTTCAAAAATAGAGCTTAAGACAACTCCCTGTAGAGCTTTACTTAAACTTAATATTCTATTTTCGGAAATGAAAACAGTACAATATGACTCATAGTTTTAATCCTTCAGACTATGCTACTTATAAACAGGCAGCCTTTTCACATCGATGGTTAAGGTATGAACACCTTCAAGAGAAGCTCATTTCCTTTCGCGGAAAAGAAGAACTAGGTTTTTACGAATTCGGCCAATCGGAAGAGGGGCGGAAATTAGAGCGGATTGAGTTTGGAACCGGCCCTTTAAAGATTATGCTTTGGTCTCAAATGCATGGAAACGAGCCAACAGCCACTATGGCTTTGATTGATTTGCTCCAATTCCTTACCTCAAAGGGTGATCTTTACGACAACTTTCGGAAACAGATTGCCACCAATTTTACTTTGCAGGTAATCCCAATGTTAAATCCGGATGGAGCGGAACGTTTTACCCGAAGAAATGCCCTCCAGATTGACATGAACAGAGATGCTCTGCGTCAACAAACATTAGAAATAAAGGCATTTGTTGAACTTTTCAACTCTTACAAACCGCATTGGGCTTTCAATTTACACGATCAGAGAAACTTCTTTTCTGCTGGCAACTCTAAAAATACGGCTACCATCAGTTTTCTTGCTGCTTCGTCAGAAGTAAGCAGAAAGATAAACCCTGTTCGCGCCAAAAGCATGAGCTTAATTAGCACCTTAGCAGAAGTAGTAGAGGAATTACACCCGGGCCACTGTGGGCGCTATACAGACGAGTATTACCCGAGAGCTTTAGGCGAGTTTTGCCATCGGCAAGAGGTTCCCTGTGTTTTAGTAGAGTCTGGAGCATACCCAAACGATGCAAACCGAGATACGGCCCGGAAACTAAACTTTCTAATCTTTTTAAGAGCCTTTGAAGAATTACTCAAAGGTGATTTTGAGGAGTATAACACAGATGCTTATCACTCCATCCCAGAAAATGGAAAAAGCATACTCGATTTAATTATTCGCAACTGTATACTGGAAGAGTCTGGCTCAACCGTGGATTTAGGATTTATGACGGAAGAGGTAGCCAATGATAAAACCAAAAACCTAGAGAGAAGATATCGATTGACCGATATTGGCGACTTAAGCTTTCAATATGGCATGATGGAAAAGGAGGGAGGAAGAGTAGAAAAAGCAGAAGAGCTCCAATTGGAAAAATTAGCTCAATTACAGATTCAAGTTTCGGAAGGGGTTAAAATCCAATTTAGCAAAGGTGTTTTAGTTGAATAGGGAATTCCCTAAGCCACTTGTTTGAACACATAAAATAGAAAAGCAATAATAACGATACCCGCCATTAAGTAAAAAGTACCTTGATAATGCACCTTATGAAGCTTTAGATCTTTACGGTAGCTCCAAATGAGATACGTTACAAAGGCCAGCATAAAAACTCCTGCAAAGATCCAATGACCGGTAGTAATATTTTCCATAGTATGTTTAACAAAATTTTTGACAAAGATAATTCATGAAGAAGCAAATTGAGCATGTAGCTCGTTTTCACGATGTATTTCAAATTGGCAATGAAGAAAAACCTTTGGCCCAAGCGGATAAAGACACTTTTATGCTGCGTTACAACCTTATGAAAGAGGAAAATGACGAGTATTTGGAAGCGGCTAAAAATGGCGATCTTGTAGAAATAGCCGATGCCTTAGGTGATATGATGTATATCCTTTGCGGAACGATTCTAAAACATGGTCTTCAACATAAGATTGAAGAAGTATTTGAAGAGATACAACGCAGTAATATGAGTAAATTGGATAAAGATGGAAATCCTATTTTTAGAGAAGATGGGAAAATCTTAAAGAGTGATCTCTACTTTAAGCCTAGCATCCAAGAAATTCTAAAGGATTAGACATAAGAAAGCCGTAAAACTCTGTTTGAATAGTGTTTTACGGCTTTTCTATTTTTTTCTTCCTAGTGGTGAGCGACCAGCTTCGTTTTAATCTTACGAATCTGCCCTTTTAATTTATCTACAGCTTCGTTTATGGCCCCTTCAAATTTAGCGGCTTTACCCACGGCATGTATATCGTTTCCAGGAATGTTGAGTTTAACCTCTACAACTTTATTCTCTTCTGCCTCTTGGCCCAGTTTCAGATAAACTTCAATTCCTACAATTTTGTCATAATACTTGCTAAGTCCACCAATTTTCTCTTTGGTGTAATCCATCAGTTCCGGTTTCATGCTGAAGTTAACAGCTTGTATATCCCACTTCATATCTTGTTTTGTTTATTGTTTTTATTTGTTGTTTAAAGATATATAACTATGGGCAACCGTAAAAATTTTATTGCTCTAATCTATATGGAGATTCTAAAAGCGTAAAGCTGTTGAACAAATGAAGAAGGAGTATGTATGGATTTGAAAAACAAGCTTTTTCCCTTCACTCACACTATTACTTAGAATGATTCTAAGTTTAAAAAATCAAAATGGAACGGTAATTGACAACTTCTTATTCAAATAATATTAGTTTTGCTCCACCACTAAAAGGGAACACAAAATTTTGAAATGAACAATATGAAACGATTAGCATTATTCCTATCCGTTTTTATCAGTATCCAACTCTCCGCTCAGGAGGGACCTAAAGTTGCCAGTGCTATTCTTGCAACCAAATCAGGAGATCTTTCTGCTGCAAAAACATATATTGATGAAGCTGCCAACATTATTGGAACTAAGGATTTGAGCACCATCAAGAAAAAAACGATAAGTAAGTTTTATTATTACAGCGGCCTAATCAACTTCCGCATTTATACTAGCGAAGATGAAGCGATTAAGAAACTAGATCCGGAGGCTTTGGACAAAGCTTATGATAATTTCATAAAGCTTTTAGAATATGAAAAAAGCATAGGTAAAGAGAGGTTTACCAACCAAACGAATGAGCAATTGCCGTATGTAGCTAATGTATATGCACAGAGAGGAATTGATAAAAGTACTGCCAAAGACTATATAGGTGCTTACGATGATTTTTTGAAAACGTATGAGATGAAAAAGAATCCAGCTATTGGCACAACCGATACTGCGATGCTTTACAACGCAGCTATTATGGCACAAAATGCGAAGCTCTTAGACAAAGCCATTAAAATCAATGAGGATTTAATGGCTATGGGGTATAAAGCAGTAGAATTTAAAGCTACAGACGTTGAATCTGGTGAGGAAAATTCTTTCGCATCTGCTAAACAACGTAATCAAGCCGTGCAGTCAGGAAAATTTAAAGATCCTAAGAATGAAGGTGACATTAGATCCGATATTCTTTTAAATACAGCCAACTTGTATCGTCAAAATAAAGATACAGCGGCTTACGACAGATTGGTAAAAGAGGGAAGAGCAAAATTCCCTGAAAATGATGGTTTTATTCGTGCTGAGCTTCAACAATTCTTAGAAGCGCAAGAATTTGAAAAAGCGCTGGTAAACTTAGATGCAGCTATCTCGGCTAAACCAGAAGATCCTTCAAGTAAAGTTTTATATTACATTAAAGGATACATATTGCATACTTCTGTGAAAGATGTAGAAAAGGCAATACCATCTTACCAAAAGGCAGCATCCCTTGATCCAAACTATATTGATCCTCTGTACATGAACGGTTTGATTTACATCGATAAAGCAAACGCAATTACCGAGAAGATGAATAAGCTGAAGCTTAGCGAAAAGAAGAAATACGATGCACTACAAGCTGAGCAGAAGAAAGAATTTGAAACGGCATTACCATTTTTCGAAAAGGTATACGCCATCAATCCTAAGGATGGAGATACGCTTAGAGCCCTAAAAGAAGTTTACTACAAGCTTAAAATGCGCGAAAAGCAAATGAAAATTATGAAGGAACTGGAGGTAGTAGAAGCTGCTGAAGGGTAATGATATTTGAAAGGAGAGTGTAATGCTCTCTTTTCTTTTAAATATTCTATTTTACATAATATTAATTATAAGACACTTTCGCTGCGCTGCAGTGACTCATAATTGGCATTATATTAAATAGCCATATTAGCCAATAAGAATAAGATTACTCTGAAAAAAATTAAAGAAGTATCAGGAATATTCTCACAAGGATAGTTAAGTTAGACCAAAGTTTAATCCACAAAAAAAGCCCCAAACAGGACTTTTTTAAAAAACTATCTAAAGAAGTATATCCTAATCGTTATCCTCATCAGACGAACGACTAATCGCTTCCTTCCCATTATACACCAATCGTGTAGACCATGGTATAGGGTTTCTTAAAGCGAAATGGGCCATACAACCGTTCTCTGCCTCATTAAGCAAATCTTTGATCTTTTCTTCCGGCTCAGGGCTATCTATAATTACATGAGTTTCCACCATATCGCATCTCCCATCGGTCATATATCCATGTTCGCGCATATGTCCCAGGTTTGTGGCGAATACAATGCGCTGCTCTAGCTTTAAGCTATCTACCTGTATCTTTCTGGCGGTAAGGATATCTGTTAAGTGTGTCATTAAGCAAAATCCAATACCCGCAGAGAAAAAAGCAAGGGGTGGCGGTGCAGTATCCTCTCCTACTGGCGGCTGTTCATCGCAATACAATTTTACGGGACTAAAGCCAGGAATATTTACCGAAACTACTCCCGTTTTACTTTGCATATTTCCTGCTTCCGCGCTTAAATTTACTTCAAAGCGATAAGGTTCGGGATGACGAGCTTTGGCAAATTTGGTAGATTCGTATTGCGTTTTAGCGGGTTGTTCTTCGCTGAGCTCCCCAACGTGGTAAAATTTACTTTCTGGCATTCTTTATATTTTATAGTGGATTAAATCTGTTTCTATAGAATTAAAATAGAGGCGTGAATATAGCTTTTTAATATAATGAGATGTTGGGCTAATTCCTTTTTTAGCCACTTCTGCTCTAGGAAAAGCCTATTTCCATCTATGACTAAGACAAGCAACTTCTCCTCTCTTTTTTTCATCTACTTTGCATCATGCAAAAATCCTTTATTCTTTTCAGCTTCCTATTTGTTGTGGCTCTAACCCATGCGAATGGACAGTTCACACGAAAAGTCCTTTTTTTAGGAAATAGCTATACCGGCTCCAACAACCTCCCACAACTGGTAGAGGATGTAACACAATCTGCTGGTGACAGTTTGGTTTACGATAGCCGTACGCCTGGAGGTTATAGATTACAAGATCATTTCTCCGACCAGCAATCTCTAAACAAAATTGCCGCAGAAACTTGGGATTATATGGTGCTTCAAGGACAGAGCCGAGAGCCTATACTGGGCAACTCCAGTTTTAAACAACATGGTAAATTGTTAAAATCTCAACTCAAAACTCAAAGCCCTTGTGGCGTTACCCTTTTTTACATGACTTGGGGCAGGCAAAATGGTGATGCTACCTTCTGCCCTACTTATCCTGAAGTGTGTACCTACCTCTCCATGGATTCAACTTTAAGAGAAAAATACACAGAATTGGCACAAGAAGCGGGCGCTGAAATCTCACCTGTTTCTGCTGTATGGCGCTATTTAAGGCAGAACCACTCCACTATTCAATTGTATACTGCGGATGGAAGCCACCCTTCTGTAGCGGGGAGTTATGCCGCGGCCTGTACTTTTTATACAGCTATTTTCAAGAAAGACCCTAACGCTATTACTTTTGATTCAAGTTTAAACGCGGCAGATGCTTTAGCCATTCGGCAGGCGACCAAAACCGTGGTATACGACAGTTTGCCTCAGTGGAATTATCAACATCAACCGCATTCTAACTTTCAATACACCATTGGCTCAGGTACAAATGAGGTGATTTTTAGTCCGATTAATTTTGGCGTTGCTCAAGACTATCTGTGGGATTTTGGAGATGGCAACACTTCAACTTCGAGCAACCCTACACATTCTTATGCTACAGATGGCACCTATACCGTTACGTTGACGACCAGTATTTGTAATCTGCAAGGAATGAGCAATAGCATTACGGATACCGTAATTTCATTTTGCAGCCATACGCCTAATATTTTCAGTAATAAAACATGGTTGTGCAATTACGATACATTATGGACGCAAACAGCAGATACCTACCAATGGTATAACGGTGGGGTGGCTCTACCAGAAATGCAAAGGTTTTTGGCCGATTACCAGCAATACAACAACTTCAGCTTTACGGTAAGCAGCACGGTTAACGGATGCTCTGAACTTTCACAAGTATTTTTAGCCAGCCCTCAATGGAGTGGATATTATTTTGATGCTGCTTTTGGTGGAGATCCCTGTGTGGGAGATACGGGTATTGTAGCTGTACTGAATGGCTCTGGTTTTACGGGCACCGAAACGATACGTTGGTTTAAAGATGGACAGCCCTTACCTACCTTTGACAATAAGGACACTCTGTTTGTTTATACCTCAGGGAATTATAAGGGTTATGTTGTGGATCAAAGCTCCAACTGTCCGCTTGACACTACCCTTATTGGTCCTTTGAGTTATCAATGTTTGAGTACGCCAGAGCCTTTACCCGAAGAAGAGATTGTAATTTATCCAAATCCAGCTTCCAAAGTGATTGGTCTGGAACTACCCGTTGGATTAAACACTCAAAAGGTGTATATCTACAGTGCCAATGGTCTTTTAATCCAAAAAACCATCCTTCCTTCGTCCCAACAAGTAGATATCAGCAGATTGTCTCCTGGTCTCTACTACCTGCTCTTAGATAGTAAGCCTGAATCGGCTTTGAAGTTCATAAAACAGTAAGACAGTAACACTCCAAAGACGTAACGGTTTTTTGAACAGAATAAAAGTTTTAGGAGTGCCTTATTTGATGAATACATAGTTATGAAAACCTCTCTAAAACAGGTTTCAGTAAAGCTATTCCTGAACTCCCTTTTTGGGAAATTTTCCGTTTATTGGATTTTATCAATGTTTCGAAAAATGAATTCCATCTAATTATCAATAACTTATAAATCGGACTATCATTTGTATTACTCCTATTAACAAAATAAGATTAATATGAAACTTGTAGACGAAAAATTTAAAGAGCAGTTAACCAACGAAATAGTTGACTCCAATATGACCCTCGATCGTAAATTGAAAGTATTGAAACTATTGGATCAGGCTTTCCGAAAATATCTAGGCACAATCTACTTGTCTGATCAAGATTTGGAGGAAAAGGATATACTGTTTCGATCTATGTAAACAATCGGGATTATTGTACTACAGTTAGTTTAAATTCTGGTTTAAAATATAAATTTGAGTACTTGCCTTAAAGTATGGCTCTAAAAAAATTATACTCTAATTCCTTATAGTTTGAAATCCTTATAATTACATTTTCAATACCTTAATAGATTGGCTATAACCATCACTGCTAATTTTTAACAGGTATATTCCATTTTTAAAATTGGAGATATCAATGCTTCTTTCATCCGGCATTAATCTTCCGTCTAGAATCTTTCTCCCTTGTAAATCAAACAACTCAAAACTTCCGTTCTGATTCAGTCTATGTACTTGAATGTGAGATGATGTTGGGTTTGGGTAAACGCTTACATCCAATACGTTTGATGCATAGGCTTTAACAGAAATATTTTCGATCGTTAAGCAATCTGTAGTATCTAAACATCCTTCTGCATTGGTTGCTACTAAAGCGTAAGAGCCATTGTTAACCGGATAAAAGGTAAAAGCCGTATCTCCAACCATTGGCGTAAAAACTCCGTTGGAACAATCGTACCACTGATAGGACGCAAAGGTATCTACCGTGCAGATCAACGCAGCACCAAGCTGATTGATCACAGCTTCAAAACCTTTAATCTCAAGATCTATTTTATAGATTTCGAAGCAGTTTTGCGCGTTAATAAACTGACTAGTGTACTCGCCTGAAACCATGTATTCGCAGCCCGTAGCGTTCCATTTAAAAGAGCTAGCACAAGTGGAAACAACTGTATCTTTTTGAATGGGTGAACACAAATGATTTTCGTGCACCTCCCCGATATTTCTTGTTCGGTTGTAACCCATACCAAACTGCATAATATCTTCATCGCCATCATTGTCTACATCCATAAACCAGCTAAAATTAGTCATAACCGTTAATTCATGGAAGGGGTATTCGGTAAAATTCCCTTGACCATCATTTTCAAGAATCATCGCCAAGAAGCCAGAATGTGGTGGGCCTGAGCCTACATACACTACATCCACATCTCCATCTTGGTCAAAGTCTGCGGTATCAATGGTGGCCAACTCTGAGGGCGCAAATGTAAATGTGGAATCGTAAGTAAATACACCACTGGTATCTTGTAAAATCAAATCGAAGAAAGCGCCACCTGTTCCATTTGATCCATCAAACCCAATCATAATATCTAAACGGCCGTTTTGATCAAAGTCGGCAATGGATGTGTATGGAATGCCTCTAGAGTATGCTATAGCATTGGTTGGAAATGCGGTATCTCTCAAAAACTCTGAAGTAGACGGATCCCAATGGTAGAGGCGCTTGAATTTAGGGAAAAACAAATCTATATGTCCATCATCGTTAAAATCAGCAAACATCGTTTCTGAAACGTCTGGCATTTGTGGAGGAGAGGACAAGGTGAGTTTGTTGAAATTCCCTATTCCATCGTTCAACATTACATTAAGCACATTTGGACTACTAGAACCAGCTTGTGTCATATAGGTAAAGTCATCGTCTCCATCTCCATCTATATCTCCAACAGATATCCCACCTTCATAGGACCAGTCGAGATAGATTGCATCTTGGCTGAAATTTATTCCATTAGCCGAGTTTAAAAATATGGTAGGTCCATTGTTCCAATCGTGATAGCATACTATATCTTCATAATTATCACCATCGGCATCAATGGCAGCAACATCTGAGACTCGGTAAAGTGGTAGGTTGGTTGATACGGAGCTGAAGTTTCCAGATCCATCATTTTTATACGCTTCTATCCATTCGGGGCCAGAAGGTATATCTCCACCAGCCAGAATGTCTAAAAACCCATCTCCCGTAAAATCTCCAAGCACACGATATTCTACATACTCATTCCAAAAGTGAGAACCGTCTGTTCTATAAAATTCACTATTCCCATGATTGAGATATTGACAAATAACCGAAGATTGTTTAAATGAGTTATCCCGCATATCGCCTCCCAAAAATAGCTCTGGCAAACTATCTCCGTTTACGTCATGAAACACCGAGCTGCCTCTTTCTAAGAGGTTAACCATATCATCGGTATCGATAGAAGTAAAATTCCAATTTGGGTTATTGTTTTGCAGAGCACAAACTCTTCCTGTGCCGAAACTAATTACCCCTGTGGCAAAAATGTCTAAATTACCATCTCCATTAAAATCTACTAAATGAATATCGCCCTCCTGTAATTGTACCAAGTTTGGAATTAAAGCTTTGACGAATGGTGTACCTGGAATATTGATGTATATACTGGTTACGGGGTCTCCATTTGCATCCTCACCCATAATACCAATATCTAAGTTACCATCATTATTAATATCCCCTAAATCAAGAGAAGGGTTTTCCGTTAAACCAGGAATAATTGTGGTAACCTGATTGAAGTTTAAATTTCCTTGACCTTCATAATATCGGAAGGCATTAGAGCCATTAAATTCTCCAGTAGCTATAATATCTGAAATACCATCGTTATTGAGATCCTCAATGAGCAAGGCACAATTGGTTAATCCATCCACTTGAGAGAGCACCGTATCGGTAAAACCTCCATTTCCATCTCCAAGATGTGCTCTAAACTGGCTGGAAGAAACAATGATATCCATTATTCCATCGTTATTAATATCGCCTAGAGCCACATCGTAATCCGTATACGTTGGAAACGTAACACTATCACTTTCTTTAAAACTACCAGAACCATCATTTAAATAAAGTGCTATGGAAGGACCTTGAAGAATACCGGCTTGAATGAAGTCTAAATCATTATCGCCATCCACATCGTGTAAAAACATGGGCACATCTTTAGATTCCTTAAAGCAGTTTGAACTTTTCTTCTGAAAAGCTCCCGTTCCATCATTGAGATAAATGGCGTTTAAATCGTTGTAGTTTCGGGGCAAAAAGAACTTATTTGATCCCGAAATAATTACATCCTCATCTCCATCTGAATCAATATCTCCAAAGGCAAATGCTGGATCTGAAGCATATCCAAAGCGACTTAAGACTTCTCCTGGAGCCGCTTTTTTAGTAAAAATATGAGATTGCCCGTAAGACAGCGTAGAGAAAGTAATAACCAAGAGCGACAGAGAGAGTAATCTAACAAATGACATAAAAGTGTTTTTTGGTTGCGTATAGCATTCAAAAATAAGAGTTTATGCGCTTCCAAAAAAATCAACTGGGTTTTAAGAGTTAGCACAGCGACTGAAAGTTAAAAACTGAATTTCAAATATGCACATTATCCAAAATGGATTGGAAAATTAAAGTGAATGCGGTTTACCCAAACCTGTATCTCTTCGAAAATATAAGCACAAAAAAACCCAAGAATTTTTTCTTGGGTTTTGTAATGTGTAAAAAGATTCGTTCATAACTATGAACGATGTATTAAAAGCGTATGTATCAGATAACTTTTACGTTTACTGCATTTAATCCTTTTTTACCTTCTTGTAAGTCAAATTCAACTGAGTCACCTTCGCGAACTTCATCTATCAATCCAGAAATATGTACAAAGTGATCTTTGTTTACTCCTTCCTCGGTGATGAATCCAAAACCTTTAGATTCATTGAAAAACTTTACTGTGCCTTTACTCATGGTACTTTAATGTAATGATTATAAAGTGCAAAGATGGTGTCATTTTTTTGGTTTTCAGCAAATTGATCGTTTTTTTTTCACATTTAAATGTTAATTTTTAGGTACAGATATGTAAAAGTTCCATTTTAAGTTCCTAATTCTAACCCAGATACCTACTTTTTTTACTTCTAAAAATATACTGGATCGCCCGCTTCCCTAGGCCTATTTTGGCAATTGATCGGAAAGAGAGCCTCGCTACACCACTGGAAATCGATTCTGTTACCACCTTTTTAAATAAATGGGATTTATCTGCCTTGGATCATGCACATACTGTTCGGAAACTATTATTTACCAACGTAACTGAGTTATGCGCAATGGGTCACTCACCGCAATTTGTAGTTAAATAACTACAAATTATAAAAGGTAAATCCACAAGATGTGGATATCAATAGAAATCTGTAATCATTATTGTCTACAATGTAAGAGATATCTCACATATACTTTTGAAATCGTTGAACTATAGACGATTATCATGAGAAAAATTACACTCCTCTTTATTTTACTCTTTAGCTCCTCTGCCCTATTTGCGCAGTTAGGAGTAGGCACACTAACACCAGATTCTAGTTCGGTTATTGACATGTCCTCAGCGGATAAAGGAATGTTAATGCCGAGGCTAACTCAAACGCAACGCAACAGCATTAATGCGCCAGCGCATTCCTTAATGGTGTTTTGTGTAGACTGCAGTCCTGCTGGTATTTATTATTACGATACAAATACAACTGCTTGGACTGTATTGAATACAGATACCCAATTGGACGAAAGTGCAGTTGATGCTTTTGTAGCCAACAATGGTTACCTAACCTCTCAAACAGACGATCAAACTATTTCTAGAGATGGGCTAACTGTAACTTTAGAAGACGGTGGCACTTTTCAAGACAGCGTACTTACTGAGACAGATGTAGATGCCATGGTAGCCAACAACAATTACTTAACTTCTTTTACAGAAGTAGATGGCTCCACAACAAACG
>CAZAJG010000029.1:0-2346 GCA_964485405.1 uncultured Owenweeksia sp.
CTTGGTTGGTTTGGTTTTAGGGGGTATACAATCCATCAGCAGAAGTACTTACTCAAAGATGCTGAAAGAAGATACTCAAAATCACGCCAGTTACTTTAGCTTTTATGATGTTGCCGAAAAAATAGCCGTAGTGATTGGAACAGCGGTATTCGGCCTCTGCATTGCTATTTACGATGGGGATATGAAAATGAGCGCACTCTCTCTAAGCATATTCTTTGCCATAGGTTTCCTGCTCATTTTAAGAGTACCTAAAACGAAATATGTTCGGTAAAACTAGTCTTGCACAACTGTATTGTCTAAGGTAACCTCTTCAAAAAGTTCATCGTATCCTACAACTCTACCTTTAACAGATACCTTATCTCCTTCTTTTAATGAAGCTTCACTGAAATTACCATTGCAGTATACACCAGACTCTAATTTCACATGACTGGCATCAGACTCACTCACTATTCCAGTAATCGCAACAACTTGGTCTAAATAAACCGCATTGGCGCTTTGTTCATCATCCATGTATTTCGCAACTAAATCTGCCGCTCCAAGCTCATGTTTAGCTTTTTCTCCAACAATGTCTCTGTGAGGTTTGTAAAATTGATAAGCAGCATAAGATCCACCTAAAACAACGATCGCTAATACTATCCAAAGTAACTTTTTCATTTTTGATATTCTTTAAAAAAGGGGTTAAATAATATTCAAGCGAGGCTCTAAACTTAAATAAATTTAAGCGAAGCGCAATATTTGGATTGTTTTTTTACCTTTGACCACAGGGATAATCTGGTATACACTCTGATCTTAATAATTTCCTACCTAAACAACGAAGATCGGCAGTTCCAGATGAAAAATTAAGATATAGACAACGCATAAATTAATTCAAGCGAGTTTGTGCGATTGTTTTAGTTGTATTAAATATTTATTTATTGTTTAAAATACTCTCAGTGAATTTATCCATTGAGACAAACTCATGGTGCTCATTTAGGCCTTCGAGTTTTATACTTTAAAATAGAAAAAAGATTTGCGATTTAGAATCACATTTTTGTAAATACATTTGAGATGAGTAAAACTATTTTGAAACTGTTTATAGTTTGTTTGACCCTTGCTATCACGGTGAGTTCTTGCTATTACGACAATAAGGAGGATTTGTACGTCAACATTAATACAACTTGCGACACCTCCTCTGTAACCTTCGGTAACCAAATAAGCGGCATCATGTCTCAAAGCTGTGCTATTAGTGGATGTCATGATGCTTCAACAACGGCAGCAGGTTTAAATTTGTCTGAATACCAAGATGTAAAGATATCTGCAGATAAGGGCACCTTAGTTGACCGAATAAACGGAATTGGGGGTAATCTTATGCCTTTAGGAGGCCAGGAATTACCTGATTGTGAAATTTTACAAATAGAAACATGGGTTCTCAATGGAGCCCCTAATAATTAAGACCAACTGCTATTATGAAAAAAAGCTTTTATTTAATCGCCCTTATGCTTGTATTTAGTACAAGTACTTTTGCCCAAAAACTTGCTACTCGTAGCGGCTATGTGAAGTTTTTCTCTGAAACTCCAATTGAGAATATTGAAGCGGAAAACAGTATTGTTTCCAGTGTAATTGATTTTTCTAGTGGGAAATTTGCCTTCCTGGTTCAAATCAAAGCCTTTCAATTTGAAAAAGCCCTAATGCAAGAGCACTTTAATGAAAACTATATGGAAAGCGGTGAATTTCCAAAAGCTTCATTTAAAGGGAAAATTGAAAACCTTGGGGACGTTGATGTAAGCAAAGACGGGGAGTATCAAGTGGTAATGTCTGGACTCATGGAAATTCATGGTGTGAAAAAAGAGCTGAAAGAAGGCGCATTGTTAACTGTGAAAGATGGAAAAGTAACTATAGAGTCGAAATTCAAATTGAAGCCTGAAGATTACGGTGTAAAAATTCCAGCAGCCAAAAAAGACAACATTTCTGAAACATTGGATATCACTGTAAAAATGAGTTATGATAAAAAGTAACACCTACCTTTTAGTTTTTCTATTTCTCTTTTCATCTCCAATTTTTGCTCAAGAGGAAGATGATTTGTTAAGCATGTTAGAAGAGGAACAAGGACCTAGAGTAGAATATGCTTTTGCCACCTTTAAAGGAACGAAAGTAATTAATCTTCAATCACCTGAAATTCCAGGAAAGGGAGTATTGCAGTATGTAATATCCCATAGGTTCGGATCTTTTAATGATGAGTATTTCTACAATTTTATTGGCTTAGATAATGCTCAAATTAGACTGAGCTTGGACTATTCTATTACAGATTGGTTGAATGTGGGCTTAAGTCATGCTTCTTTTAGAAAAGTACATGATGGTTTTGTGAAG
>CAZAJG010000029.1:2356-19219 GCA_964485405.1 uncultured Owenweeksia sp.
GTATCGATTATTCAGACAGAGTAAAGGCGCGAAAAACTTTCCATTTACTATCACAGGATTCTCTGGGGTTTATTACCAGAATCTACGTTTCAACGACAATCTTGATCATAGCGAATATGAGAGATTAAGTTACGTACATGAATTGGTGATCGCTCGTAAATTCAATAAGAAGTTTTCAGCAGAATTAGTTCCCACTCTTATCCATTTGAACGTGGTTGAGCAGAAAAATTTTAGCAATGATGTTTTTGCTATGGGTCTGGGGGCTCGCTATAAAATCACCAATATGCATGCGATCACATTTGAATATGTTCATCAATTTAACCCATTTACCTACGCAGATGAAAATGGAAATACCCAAGATTATAATAATTCTTTATCAGTAGGTTTTGATATTGAAACAGGTGGGCATGTATTTCAATTGTTTCTAACCAACTCTCCTGGTGTTAGCGAACCTCTAATTTTTACTGACACCCGGACAAGCTGGTTGGATGGGGATATTCATTTTGGCTTCAATATTTCAAGAGTATTTACGATTGTAAGACCTAAAAAAGTAGATTCGCATTTGTAAAAAAGTGATAAAGAATGACGAATCACTTTGACCTCGGAGTAATAGGAGGAGGAATTGTCGGACTGGCAACAGCCTATAAATACCAACTCAAAAATCCATCACATAAAGTAGTTGTATTTGAAAAAGAATCTTCCCTTGGCGAACATCAAACGGGACGTAACTCTGGAGTTATTCATTCAGGTATCTACTATAAACCAGGTTCGTTTAAAGCGATCAATTGCATTGATGGTAGAAAGCAATTGGTACAATTTGCTAAGGAACACAAAGTAGAGCATGACATTTGTGGCAAAATCATTTTGGCTACCAACGATTCCGAGCTAGAGGCTTTAACTAAAATCTATAAGCGAGGTGTTGAAAATGGTATTGAAGGACTTGAGATGCTTGAGCCGGATCAATTTAAAGAGATTGAACCTTTCACTGAAGGAGTTAAAGCGATAAGAGTTCCTTGCACGGGAATTATTAATTACGTTCAAGTTTGTGAAAAGCTAGCTGAGCTCTTATCACAAATAAATCCTGAGAGCTCGGTCCTTTTCGATGCTAAAGTTCTCAACTCTTTTGAAGAAGAAGATCAAAGTGGCGTACTCACAAATAGAGGGAAATATTTTCTCAAACAACGCGTATTCTGTACCGGTCTACAATCGGATAGAACAGCCAAAAAAGACGGTGCAGAAATAGATATGCAGATTGTTGGCTTTAGAGGAGATTATTATGAGCTCAGCGAAAAAGGTAAAAACAAAGTAAAGCATCTAATTTACCCTGTACCTGATCCAGATTTTCCATTTTTAGGAGTTCACTTTACGCGAATGATTGACAGCTCCGTTGAATGTGGTCCAAATGCTGTTTTTTCCTTTAAAAGAGAAGGTTACTCCAGAACCTCATTTAGTTTAAAAGATACTATACAAGCCTTAGGTTTTAGCGGCACTTGGAAGCTTTTTGCCAAACATTATGCTCAAGGCATAGAAGAATATAAACGAGCATTTTCTAAAGCCTTATTTCTGAAAGCACTTCAAAAAATGATTCCATCCCTTACCATGGAAGATATCGAACCTGCTCGTTCCGGTGTTAGAGCTCAAGCTCTAATGAAAGATGGAGCGCTGGTAGATGACTTCAAAATAGAGTATGGTAAGAATTCCGTTTATGTATTGAATGCTCCTTCTCCTGCTGCTACGTCTTGCTTATCAATAGCAGATAGAATAGTTGAAATGATAGAAACTCAAGGATAGTTAAAATTAGTAAACAACTACTTTTTTAGCAGATTCCAGACCATTACTTACCACATTGGCAATATGAATACCTTTGGGTAGATTTTCTAATTCTACCGTATTCTTATGTCCGGTGAGGTCGTAAGATTTCACTAGTTTCCCGCTTAGATCAAGTATGTTTAAGGTAAGTTTTGGTAAATAACTTTCTGGAAGGTTAATGTCTAGAAATAAACCTCTTTGAGCGAGCTGAGCCTTTTCCGCTTCGTACACTTCTTCTACTCCAATGGGTGATCCTTCTCCAGCAGTAATCGCTTGATCTTCTATTTTTTGATAAGCAAAGTCTTTTATGGTAAAAGATCTCAAGTCCTTTGCTATATCCAATCGAATCCACCCATAAAAGTTACGAATCGTATCGTTTAAATCCGCTTTAAGCCTAACACCTAAAAAGCCATTGGTAATACCATTTGCAGTATCTACCCATTGACTGTTAGGATATCCCGCACCAGAAGCTTCAAAGGCCATATACCCTACATTTCTGGCTGGATGAATTCCTCTGAAAATTCTATTTGTACCTATACTATCACCTACACCAAGTCTAAAGGCATAGTTGTAGTTACCATAATCCAAACCAACAACTTGATTGGTTGCACCGTTGGCATCTTTAATAATAACACCAGTAACATCAAAAGCTGAGGATAAACTATCTACAATTTGGTAAATTCTGAAGTCTACTATGGTATCCATATCTGGATTTATATTTACCTCATAGAAAGCACCATTTTTAGTAACGGTAGAATCTTGAATATCAGTCCATACAATTTGTCCATGAGTGGCTCCTGCTCCTAAAATCGCAGTAGCCATCCCAGAGTATTTCAATACTACCTTTTCCAATGATTCTTTATTCTTCATCATGTCAAATTCATGGTTCAATGTCCGAATATTTTAAACGGGCATTTTTCAAACGTCAAAAATGCTAAAAACTTACTACTCTCCCAACTTATTCCGGTGAAGAGACGAATCAATTGCTTTAATACTTTCTTTATCTATGGTAATGTTTAAAAAATCACCTATTGCTTTAATAACTTGATCCGGGTTGTTCAGACAGTCATAATACTCAATTTCAATATGTTCCATATTAGATTGGGCCTTCAACCAGTTCCCTAACCGTTCTTCTTCCTGTTGCAACTCCATCGCCAATTGAAATGGGAAATATTTCATTACTTCCCTTTTATCTTTTCCTTTCATTACTTCTTGAGAAACAATCACCTCGGTTAATGGTCTTTTCACACAAACGATCTTGTAATTCTCCTCCGAAGGTAGATACCTCAGTAAGGGGCTTACAACCTTTACCACTTTACCTCTTGCTTCTGGAACCCAGCTCGTATCTCTTCCTATTTGCTTCACTTTTTCGTATTCAAAATATCCTTTAGGATTATTTGAATCCGATGTACGAATTTCATCCGTAAGGGCCTCTATACCTGCTGCTTCTAATAGCTGCATCATCATACTAGTTCCGCTTCTAGGTAGTCCAGAAACAATTGTAATTTCCTGATTTTGCTCTGTTGTGTTTCCATTAATCTCCTGCAAGAGTCTCTTCGCTTTAAGATGCTTAGGTGCTTGACTCAATGCAAGTTGAAGAGCATTTACGGCTTCCTTTTCATACTTCATACTTTGAAGACATAAAGCCATTAGATAATGTGCATTGGGCTGAAAAAATGTTAGCTCTAAGCTTTGCTCGAGTAAGGGAACAGCCTCTTCATAGCAGATTAGCTCAACCAAACATTGAGCTTTCCCAGTTAAAGCAAAGGCGTTCAAAATATTCATATTAAGAGACTTTTCATAGTATTGAATTGCCTCTTTGTAAAAGCCGGAAAGAAATAAAGCTTGCCCCAACTGATTATAAAGCTGTACCGAATTCACACCATTAGACTCAAGGCTTTTAAAATTCTGAATGGCTCGTTCAAATTCACCTGTGTAAAGATCTTTTAGACTTCTGATAAACTGTAATCCCGGATTTAAACACTCTTTATCCACCTGCTCTACAAATCCTTCCAAACTATCATAAGCCCCCATTTGGAGATAGATATTGGCCAGAATTTCTTGTGAACGAGTATCCTTATACTTTGAATGATAAGATTCAGCTTGACTTTTTGCTCTCTCAAACTGATTTCCATCCAATAAACTTTGGATAAGATTATACTCTAACTCCTTCTCTACTTGAGCTTGCTTTTCATTGTCTGGTAAATGGATATACCCTAAATCTTGTAACTGGTTTAGTAACTCATTACTCATGTGTGTATGATTCCCTCCAACAAATCCTGGTGTTGGAGCCATTAACTCCCAACTAGGTATCCTTCCGATGGAACTATCATTTTTCCATAAACCCGGTATCACCCTTCCCTCCATATCATCACCTATTGGTAAATCAAACAAGTGAAGTATGCTTGGAGCAATATCGAGCAAAGAATTCCCATATACTTTTTGATTTATTAAAAAATCAGGACCCGTGGCCAAAAAAACACCATATTTCCTGTGTTCCAGAGCAGGGGAAGCAGGGGTGTCAGGCAAATTCACAATTCGTAAATCTCCAGACTCAAAACCGTGATCAGAAACTAACATAAGGTTACAGTCATCACCGGCTAATTGTATCAATCTGTCTAGCATCATATCATGAAACCTATATGCTGCCTCTACAATACCTTTGTATAAGTGATAATCCTTGTCATCTATACCTTCCTGTTGGGGAGGGTGATATTTCATTGCTAAATGACTAAAGTGATCAATGGCTTCATAATAAACCGCAGTAACGTCCCATTCAGTATTTTCCATTAGGTGGGTTACCGCATTATGTATAGAAGAACAATGTGCTAACACCTTCAATAAGGGTTTAAGTACTGCATCATTTTCAGGGTCTAACTTTTCTGCCTCTGGTATAAAAGGAATAACATGTGCCAGAGTCAATTCCGCTGGGTGTAAACGAAGTTTTTTCAATTCTTCGAAAAATTCTAATGGAAAAATACAACTCTCATCAAGCCGCCACTCTTCCCCAAAGGTTGGCGCACCAGCATGAAAGAAGTTGCTCACGCAAACCCCATTTATCTTTTCAGCGGGATGTGATGGCCACCAATTAATAATGTTAGTTTTTAATCCGGCTTCGTTTAAAATGTTCCAGAAGGTTTTTACTTTTCTACTAGTTGCTTTTACTGGTTCTATTTCTTCCGTTTGTGCATTGTATTCTGCAAAGCCATGAATACCATGATCATATGCTCTTTTCCCTGTAGCTATAGAAGTCCAAAGCATAGGACTTAAGGGTGGATTTAGAGTAGCAATGTTACCACTACATCCTTTTTCCATCAAACTTTTTAATGCAGGCATTTTACCTTCTTTTATTAAAGGTTCAATAATCTGCCAATCTGCAGCATCCCAGCCTATCAGTAATAATTTCTTAGCCTTTGTCATTCTCTTGCTTTTCAGAAGCATGTTCTTCTCTCACAATCCTCCAAGCGCGAACACCCGAAGCTCCTAAAGCCAACAATCCTAAAGATCCCTCGAGGGGGATTTCGTATTTTTCTTCTTCTTTCATGAATTGACAAAGGTAAGCACGCTTTTCTGTTCAATTAATTGATATTTTAGGCGGAAGATTCAAACACATGTTTAAAGGAGCATATTTCGAAAACATAAAGATCGCTCTTCAATCGATCAAAAGTCAGTTGTTACGTACAGTTATCACAGGCTTGATCATTGCCTTAGGCATTATGGCTTTAGTAGGAATACTTACTGCTATTGATGCCATGAAAGCTTCTTTAAGTGGACAATTTGCCCTTTTGGGAGCAAATACCTTCTCCATTCAAAATCGGGGATCCAGTATTAATATCGGAAGAGGTGGAAAACGACAAAAACCATTTTCTGCTATAACATTTAGACAAGCTCAGGAGTTTAAAGAAAGATTTAATGATCAACCCGCACTCGTTAGCATTGCTTATATAGCTACTGGTGTTGCTCAAGCGGGTTATGAAAGTAAAAAAACCAACCCCAATATCCAAGTATGGGCGGCAGATGAAAACTACTTAGAAACAGCTGGCTACGAATTAGAATCCGGACGAGATATATCCGAAGGTGAAGTTAAAAAAGGCTCTTCTGTTGCTGTAATTGGTCAAGACATAAAAACCAATCTTTTTGGAAAAGTAGATCCAATAGGTAAGGTATTAGAAATTGGTGGTAAAAAGTATAAAGTAATTGGTTTGGTTAAGCCCAAAGGTAACGCCATGGGTTTTGGTGGGGATAAAACTATTTTTGTCCCCATTACAAAAGCGCGTGCTAACTTTAGTAGAGCCAATCAAACCTATTCCATCAATGTAATGACATTACGAGCAGAGATGCTCGATCCTGTTATCTCCGAAGCCACATCTATGATGCGAAAGGTTCGTAGATTAGATCCAAAGGCAGACAATGACTTTAGTATTACCAAAAGTGATAGTCTTTCTCAGCAGCTCATAACAAGTTTAGGGTTCATTGCTCTAGCAGCCATTATTATTGCCACAATCACTCTATTTGGAGCTTCCATTGCTTTGATGAACATCATGCTTGTTTCTGTAACAGAAAGAACCAAAGAGATCGGTATTCGAAAAGCAATTGGAGCAAAGAAAAAAACGATTCGCATTCAATTCCTTACCGAAGCAGTAGTCATTTGCCTGCTTGGAGGTGTATTAGGAATAATCATGGGTTTAGGGATCGGTAATCTCATATCCTCTCTAGTAGACGGCAGCTTTATTGTTCCTTGGAATTGGATGATTCTAGCTATTATTATCTGTCTAGTAGTTGGGCTTATATCTGGAATTTACCCCGCTTACAAAGCTTCAAAGTTAGATCCTATTGATGCGCTACGTTACGAATAAGTCCTTCTGCTTTAACGCTAGTTCGCTAAATGAGAGATTCATTTCCCTGTGAGTCAAGTACTTTTTCACAGTATCCAATTGGCGTCAGAGCAATTACATTATAGATTTACTCATAGCTACCACAGCTACATCCGATGATTTATCGCATAAAAAAGCCTCCCTGTAAAAGGAAGGCTTAATAATCTTATTTCAAAATATCAGGACTAAGCTTCTCCTGCTACTTCAAATTCAAACGTTACAATCACCTCGCGGTGTAAACGAATCTGTGCCGAATAAGGTCCAGTTGCTTTAATCGTTCCACCAGTAATTTGGATGAATTTACGATCGATGTGATGACCTGCTCTCGCCAACTCTTCTGCAAGGTTAGCATTGTTGATAGAACCAAAAAGCTTATTTCCTTTACCAACTTTGGCAACGATTTTTACTTCTAAGTTCTTCAACGCTTCTGCGGTTTTTTCAGCGTCTGCTATAACTTTAGATTCTTTATGCTGACGTTGCTTAATGTTTTCCGCTAACATTTTTTTAGCTCCAGGTGTAGCTAATTCACCATATCCATAAGGGATAAGATAATTACGTCCATAACCGTTTTTTACAGTTACCACATCATCTTTATACCCAAGGTTTTCTACATCTTGTTTTAATATCAATTCCATAGTAACTAATCTTATTTAAGGTTATCAGTAACATATGGCATCAATGCCAAATGACGAGCTCTTTTGATAGCTCTTGCAACTTTTCTTTGATACTTCAAAGAAGTTCCTGTAAGTCTACGAGGTAAAATTTTACCTTGTTCGTTTACAAATTGAGCTAAAAATTTTGTGTCTTTATAATCCACGTACTTAAGACCGTATCTTAAGAAACGATCGTACTTTTCTCTATTACCAGTATCAATACTTAATGGCTGTAGATATCTGATTTCTGATTGGTTAGAACCAGTTTCTAATGTACTCATAATCTAATGTTTTAGGCTTTTTGCATTTTTTTACGTCTCTTGGCTGCAAACTCAACATGATGCTTATCCATTTTCATAGTTAAAAAACGCATAATACGTTCATCACGCTTCAGCTCTACTTCAAAGCCCTGAATAATTTCTCCAGGAACTTGGAATTCTAGTAAATGATAAAAACCACTTCTCTTATGCTGGATAGGATAAGCAAGCTTTCTCAAGCCCCAACTTTCCTCATTAAGCACCTTACCTTCCTTGCTTTCAAGGAGGCCTTTGTATTTGTCTACCGTTTCCCTTACCTGTTCATCAGATAAGACGGGATTCATAATGAAAACGGCTTCGTATTGATTCATACTGTGTTAATAATTTAATTCTTAAATACTTATATACCTTGTAAAAAGGAGCGCAAAAATAATATTATCATTTCGTTTACACAACATATCAGGCTAATTTCCTGTAAAAAGCTGAGTTATCCCCCTATGCAAAGGATTTATTAACAAATATGACATTCTCCAGTTTCGAAATTCTACTTTTGCAAAAAGTAAAAATACATATATTGTTTATGGCGGACATCACTCACTTAGAAAAGGTAGCCTCGCAGGTAAGAAGAGATATTGTAAGAATGGTTCATGCCGTTCAAAGTGGTCATCCTGGAGGTTCTTTAGGTTGTACGGAATACCTAGTTGCTCTTTATTTCGAAATTCTTCGTCACAAACCAGAAAACTTTAACATGGATGGTTCAGGGGAAGATCTTTTCTTCCTTTCCAATGGTCATATAAGTCCGGTCTTTTACAGTGTATTAAGCAGAAGTGGATACTTTGATATAGAAGAACTAAATACTTTTAGGAAACTAAACTCCAGATTGCAAGGTCACCCTACTACACATGAAGGATTGCCTGGAGTTAGAATAGCCTCTGGATCACTCGGTCAAGGAATGTCTGTGGCTATAGGAACTGCCCTTACCAAAAAACTGAATGGCGAAGATCGATTGGTCTTTTCCCTACATGGAGATGGTGAAATTCAAGAAGGTCAGATATGGGAAGCAGCTATGTTCGCTCCTAACCATAAAGTGGATAACCTGATTTGCACCATTGATGCAAATGGGCAACAAATTGACGGAAGTACAGACAACGTAATGGCATTGGGAGATATAGGTGCTAAATTCTCTGCCTTTGGATGGGATGTAATGTCTATTGAAGATGGAAACAATATGCAGCAAGTGGTGGATGGCTTACAAACTGCAATAACGCGCACCGGAAAGGGTAAACCCGTTATGATAATTATGAAAACAGACATGGGTAGTGGTGTAGATTTTATGGCTGGAACTCATAAATGGCATGGTATTGCACCAAGTGATGAACAATTGGAACAAGCTTTGCTTCAACTAGAAGAAACCTTAGGAGATTATTAATCCCTTTCTATTTGAAATATTTTAGGCACATACTTATAGTCCTTTTATTGTTTGCTAGCTATTGCAGTTGGTCTCAAACAACTAAAAAAGAGAATTTGGAAATCACCCGAATCCTCTTTGTGTTTGATGGATCGCAAAGTATGTACGCCAGATGGGAAAGCGGAAGAAAAATCGAAGTGGCGCAAAGGTTATTAACTCGAATGCTGGACAGCCTTCAAAGCTTGAGAAGCGAAAGCTTTCAAATCGCACTTCGGGTTTATGGTCATCAAAAACCGGTTCCTCCTCAAGATTGTAATGACACTCGCTTAGAAGTTCCTTTTGGTTACAACAATTTTGGTCGAATTAAAAAAGTAATCCGGAGGATAAAACCCAAAGGAACAACGCCTATTGCGCGATCACTCTTGCGTTCCGCAACAGATTTCACAGCTTGCGAAAACTGCAGAAACATCATTATACTTATTACGGATGGTGTTGAATCATGTGATGAAGACCCTTGCGCTGCTTCTCGTCATCTGCAAAAAAATGGCATTACGCTTAAGCCATTTGTGATTGGAGTAGGATTAGATCTTGAGTTTAAACAAAGCTTCGAATGTGTAGGCACCTATTTTGATGCAGCAAATGAGAAAACCTTTAAAGAAGTTTTAGGCGTTGTTATATCTCAGGCTTTAAATAATACTTCCGCTCAAATAAACCTTTTAGACATAAATCAAAATCCAAGTGAAACAGATGTTCCCATTACATTTTATAACAGGGTAAGTAAGAAGGTTAACAAGCAATTTATTCACACCTTGAATAACTATGGGAACCCAGATACCATTTATATGGATCCCTTGGTAAACTATGATATTGTTGTGCATTCTTTGCCTGAGGTGAGAATAGATAGTATAAAAATTGCCCCAGGAGCGCACAACACGGTTGGCATTGATCTCCCAAGAGGCGATTTAGAACTCAAAGTAAGAGCCCAAGGAAGAACGGCCTACAAAAAGCTTCATGCCATCATCCGCCAAGATGGTGAAAACAAGATTTTGCACGTTCAAGACTTTAATACCACACAAAAATACCTAAGAGGGCCTTATGATTTAGAGATCTTGAGCCTCCCAAGATATCGTCAAAAAATCCAGATTGAAGCCGGTAAAACCACCACCATTAATATACCTCCGCCTGGGGTAGTTAATTTCACTAGCACAGCGAACGGTTACGGTTCTATATTGAAGAAAGAAAAAAATGAATGGAAGTGGATTATCGATTTAAGCTCAGCGCAAAGTCGCCAATCTTTCAATATGCAACCGGGGAACTATAAAGTAGTTTTTAGGAGCAAAACATCTAAAGACACTGAATATTCGGTGACCAAAAATTTTACCATAAACTCAGGGACAACAACCATAGTTAAACTCAATTAAGAATGAAAAAATACATCGATCAAGGCGCAAAAGATACCCGTTCAGGATTTGGAGCAGGATTATTGGAATTAGGTCAGAAAAATGAAAACGTAGTAGCATTATGTGCTGACCTAACAGGCTCCTTAAAAATGGATGCTTTTAAAAATGAGTTTCCCGATCGATTTTTCCAGATAGGTATAGCAGAAGCGAATATGATTGGTATCGCTTCTGGACTAACCATTGGAGGTAAAATTCCTTTTACTGGAACGTTCGCTAACTTTTCTACAGGTAGGGTTTATGATCAAATTCGTCAATCTGTAGCTTATTCCGACAAAAACGTGAAAATCTGCGCGTCTCATTCTGGATTAACTCTAGGAGAAGATGGTGCTACTCACCAAATTCTTGAAGACATTGGTTTGATGAAAATGCTTCCCGGTATGACCGTGATAAATACATGTGATTACAATCAAACTAAAGCTGCAACTATAGCTGTGGCAGAACATCATGGACCTGTTTATTTGAGGTTTGGTAGACCTAAAGTTGCCAACTTTACACCTGCTGATCAAAAATTTGAAATCGGAAAAGCCCTACTCTTAAATGAAGGAACCGA
Organism: uncultured Owenweeksia sp.; assembly: GCA_964485405.1. Classification (GTDB taxonomy): domain Bacteria; phylum Bacteroidota; class Bacteroidia; order Flavobacteriales; family Schleiferiaceae; genus CAKZNE01. The sequence continues at coordinate 13,368 of CAZAJG010000029.1, forward strand.
TGTTTCTATTGTGGCTACGGGTCATTTGGTATGGAAAGCATTAGAAGCGGCAGAAGCATTGGAAGAAAAAGGAGTTTCTGCCGAAGTAGTAAATATACACACCATAAAACCGCTTGATGCAGCGGCAATTCTAAAGTCTGTATCCAAAACCGGATGTGTTGTAACAGCTGAAGAGCATCAAATTTATGGTGGTTTAGGGGAATCTGTTTCCGGACTGTTATCTAGAGAAAACCCCGCGCCTCAAGAGTTTGTAGCCGTAATGGACTCTTTTGGTGAAAGTGGCACTCCAGAACAACTATTGGAAAAATACGGTCTAAGTACTACCAACATTATTGCAGCAGCAGAGAAAGCAATCAGCAGAAAGTAGATATACGAATTAAACCTTTTGATTCTTCTAAAGTCCTATCTTGGAACTTTATGAGCACTATTTTTTGTTGACAGAAGAACAAATTTTCAAGCTTATTCGCAAACCAAAAACTCGTGAAAAGGGTTTTCAATTTATTGTGAATCAGTATCAAGAGCGTCTATATTGGCATATTCGTAAAATCGTGCTTTCGCATGATGATGCGGATGATGTGCTTCAGAACACCTTTATCAAAGTATGGAAGGCACTTGATAGCTTTAGAGGAGAATCTCGCCTGTACACATGGATGTATCGGATTGCCACCAACGAATGTTTGAGCCATCTTCAACAGCAAAAGCGAAAGTTCATCAGTGCCTTTGCCGAACAAGATTATGCGGAGCTCAATCTAACGGATGATCCTTACTTTGATGGAGATGAGGCTACCACCAAACTATGGGTAGCCGTAGAATCCCTACCTGAAAAGCAAAAATTAGTTTTTAAAATGAAATACTTTGAGGATATGAAGTATGAGGATATTTCTAAGATTTTAGGCACTTCTGTAGGTGGTCTTAAAGCATCCTATCACCATGCTGTATCTAAAATTAAAGAACAAATAGTAACAGAATTAAACCTTTAAGTTCTAACTTAATCACAAGACTATGAGTGAGAAAGAATTAGACAAACGTCAATCAAATGAAAAGTATCCTTTTAAGGTGCCAGAAGGATATTTTAATAAAAAGAAGAAGCTTCTTTATGCAATAGCGAATGAAGAAACTTCTAAAACAATAGCTCCTTTTTGGAAACAAACCTATGTTTGGAGTACTGGAATTGCAGCTCTATTAGCAATAGCGTTGTTCTTTTATTTTCAAGAATCCCCCCCTCCTGTAATTGTAGATAGAGATCTTCCTTCAAATACAGAAGTAACTTTAAACAATCTAAGCACAGATGAAATTGAAGAATACCTGTTAGATGCATATCAATACAATACAGATGACGACCTAATGCATTCAGAGCTTGAGGTGCTAGATTTTGAGGGAGAAGAATTAAATTTATAAGCAACAAAACATGAAAAAGATCCTCATATTACTTGTTTTCAGTTTTTTAACTGGAGGAGCTTTTGCTCAACCCCGTAAAGGTAAAGGCTATAACAAGGAGCGTATAGAAAAACTCCGATCTAAATTTATTGGTGAAAAATTAGAACTGAATAAAGATGAAGCAGATAAATTTTGGCCAATCTACAATCAATATCGTGTAGAGTTAGATGCTATTCAGGATGCGCATGATGATTTCCATCATTCAAAAACCTCTATAGACCATATCAAAAGCCTAAGTGAAGAAAAGGCAAAGCGATGTGTTGAAAATCAAATGGAAAAAGAGCGCAAACATGTAGAAATAAGACAGAAATACTTCAAAGAGTTCAAAAAAGCCTTACCTATTAAAAAGGTTGCTATCTTTTTCCAAGCAGAAATTGAGTTTCGCAAAAAACTCTTTAAACGTTTATCTAAAAGGCGCAAAGAGGATAAAAGAAGCCAGAAAAACAAACACTCCGAGTAAATTTTAGTTTTGATAAAAAAGCTGTTTTTACATATGCTTTTTTAATTATATTTGCTGCCCGTTTGAACAATGTAATTGTTCAATGATCATGGTGGTTGTAGCTCAGTTGGTTAGAGTGCCTGATTGTGGTTCAGGAGGTCGCCGGTTCGAACCCGGTCTTCCACCCTATTAAAAGCTGTCAAAATTTGACAGCTTTTTTTGTTTATCAACTTCGCTCCGAATCCGCTAAAAACTTTGTTTATCAATTGATTTTTAACAGATTCTACCCTACTTTAACGCTATCTTAACACCGGTTAAATCCAACACCTTCTATTTTCGCTAATTATTGCATATCGTATTCATGACATCTTTAAATTTCTCAAAAACGCATTACCTCATTATCGGGTTAGGATTATTGATTCTAGCTATTAGTTCTTGTGGGTCTCACGTTCAAAATTCCGTTACCGAATTACAAAACTCTAATGCGAAAAAGGAAATTCCTTCTAAACAAGATAGTGCCAACTATAAGAAGGGAATTGAACATTCAGTAAATGAAAAATTGATAAAGAAGTATAAAAAAAGTAAATGATGAAAGTAATCCCTAATCCACTTCTCAGCACGATCGTCTTATTCATATTAACATTTAGCTTTGTTCATGCTCAGATTTATGACTCTCCTATTTCCGGTAATACGAGTTCAGCCATTGAAGAAGGAGAAGCGCATATCGCCATCAATCCAACAGATTCCTCACAGATGATAATGGGTTTTATGGAGCTTGGAAATGGGCTAAATTTCAAAATTTACACTTCTTCAGATGCTGGTTCATCTTGGCAAGCCTCAAACTTTCAACCTACAGCACAAATGCAAACAGACCTTGCGCCTTTTAGTCTTGTTGGTGGTGGAGATATTGTATTTGCCTACGATGTGAACGGAGATGTGTACTGCTCATGGATTACGTTATGGTGCAACGTAAGTATTCCAAATGGCCTTGATACATGCTTATGGAAATCTACTTGGGGGAAATCTACGGATAATGGGGCTAATTTTACTCTGCAAAATGGATCAGATAAACATTTTGCAGAAGGTTTAGTGAATCTGAATGGTGCCCTTTCTGTGTACGATACAGCTGATGGAATTGCGGATAGACAATGGATGGCCGTTGATCATTCAAATGGACCAAACCGAAACAGGCTTTATGTGGGCTACATCAATTATCCATCTGATCTACAACAAACAGGTTTAAGAATTAAAACTAAAGACGGAACTGCGTCTAGTTTTTCTACCGATAAAATTGCCTATTTAGGAAGCGGACAGTTCACCAACATTGCTGTTGATCAAAATGGGGTTTTGCACTACAGCTTTGTTGACTTTGCTCAAAACACGGTAAATCATGTGTCCTCAAGCGATGGCGGGCAAAGCTTTTCTGCCACTCATCTTATTTATAATGCGCAAAATTTATTTCCAAACGGAGGAGCTGCTCAAGTGAATGACCGTGAAAACTCTGCACCTTCGATGGCCATTGATGGTTTAGGGAATCTTCATTTAGTCTGGAATGATTTCCCTGCAAATGAATCCTTACCTCTTGCCTTTTACTCCTATTCCACAGATGGTGGAAACACTTGGAGTACACCTTTAGATTTAACAACAATATTTCCAAACCGTGTTTTTATGCCAGTTGTTTCTGCTTTTGGAAGCAGAATTACTATCGCTGGAAATGTATTAGACTCCGCCAAATTATCTGAGTATCATTTAGCATTATCTGATGATGGTGGCGTAAACTTTGCCCCATCAATAGTGATGAGTAGTGCAACTACCAATTTTGCCTCCATAGGCACTCAACCGTTTGTTGGAGATTATTCCTCATCCGTAAGAACACATTGTAATATTTACAGTTTATGGACAGATTGCCGCTCCAATGATTGCAAACAATACGTGGCTAAGTACAATCAGTGCGCAAATGTTGGGCTGGTTGAGCTTACTCCTGTAGAAAGTAGTTTTCAAATGCAAGCTATTTATCCAAATCCTGCTAAGGATAATGCACAAATAGCTATTAACAGTATAGATGGTCAATCTTTAAGCCTTGAAATAATCGATGTAAATGGTCGTATCCTTACCCGTGAGGAATTGCAAATTCGGAAAGGTGAAAATCTATTTCCTGTGGATGTTATCCAGCTAAAACCTGGAAACTACTTTATCAAGCTCACAGATCAGACGGGTGTTTACTATACCAGAACCCTTGTAAAAGAATGAACTAAAAGCGAATTCATATTATTTACATTAAAACTACCTTTGAGCAGTTTTTAATGTAAAAGAGTCAAATAATCTAAATTTTCACTATTTGACCTCATATAATATGATTCTAAGACAAACGATTTTTTTTCTACTCTTTAGTGTTATCTCGTCACAAACGCTCACAGCTCAAGCATATAAACCTATGCTGGTTGCGAATAACGAGTGGCAGGTTACTATCTGCGGGATTTCAGGCTGCTTAACTGACATTTATATCACCCAGGATGATACCGTTGTGAATGGTGAAACCTATTCAATTTTGGATGGGTATCATTATATATCCAGGCACTTTCTGCTCCGTGAGGATGTAAATACAAGAAAAGTATATTTAGAATTTATCCAAAATGGCCGCCCTCTTGGAGAAGTTTTATTGTATGATTTTGCGCTTCAAGTTGGAGATTCTCTCATGATAAATAATCCCATTAGCCCGTTTCCTCCAAATGCTGGATACTTTACGCTAGATTCTATTGTTAGTAGGACTTTATTTGACGGAGAAGATTACCGTCATTTTTACTTGACTCCTTCGGATACGACTTTGGCAAGTGCAAAAGGTGCTTTATGGATTGAAGGTATTGGATCCCTTGTGCTTATAAACACGCCTGGTGGAGAAGCCAATATTAATAGCGCGGGCCATTTGAGTTGTATGTTTAAAAACGGAAACTTAATTTATTCCAATACAGATTCTATTGCCAGCTGCAACGAATTCTACTTTTTAATTGAAAAAGAATCTTTAGTAACGGAAAAGTCACTGCAAGTCTACCCTACTACGATAGAAACTTTTGTATCTATAAAATCAGACAATACCATAAAATCGTTACAGTTAAGTACAATTGATGGGCAGCTTTTAGCTCGATTCTTTCCAAAAAAACAGAATGAATACCGTTTGGATTTTAACAAGTACAAAACAGGTATCTATATTTTAGATGTTATAGATGCTAACAAAAATTCTTTTCATCAATTACTGATAAAGCAATAGTTTTTATTAAATGAGTCAAAAGCTGAATATACTTTTCCTATGTAGTTGGTATCCCTCCAGAGAACACCGAACCTTAGGGAATTTTGTTCAACGTCATGCCCTTGCTGTAAGTAAACTTCACCACGTAACCGTATTGTATGGGGTAGAGTCTACTCATGCTGAAACTCAAGTGGACAGTTTTGAGAATGTAGAGGAACATAGAGTGTACTTTAAAAAACAGTTTCCTCTATGGAGTTATAAAAAAGCTATGACTGCCGCCTATAACCAGTTAAATGATAAAAAGCAATTCGACTTAGTTCACATTCATGTTACCTATCCAGCAGCAATTCTAGTTAATACATTTAATCAACCTTACATTGTAACAGAGCACTTTTCTGGTTTTCACAAAAATACTGGTTTTAAATGGGGTTATTTAAGAAAACAGATTACTCGGAAAGCGCTAAACAAAGCGAGTTTCATTTTACCTGTTTCCAATCATCTTGGTGAAGCGATTGTAAAATTTGGTGTTAAAAATTCCTTTCAAAAAGTGTCTAACGTTGTAGACACGGATACTTTTTATCTACAAAAACCCAAAGCTTCTCCTTTTACCTTTTTGCATGTTTCATCCCTTGAAGAAAGGTCTAAAAATATTAGCGGTATTCTACAGTCATTTAAAGCTTTAGATCAAAATGGTATTGAATTTCTTTTAGAGATTGGTGGTGACGGTGATAT
>CAZAJG010000029.1:19229-55592 GCA_964485405.1 uncultured Owenweeksia sp.
AACTGGAAGATATTACTCAATTAGGAACTATCGAAATTGAAGAATTAGGTATTTCAAAGCATAAAGTCACAACATTTGGCGAAGCATCTTCTCAAGAGATAGCAAACAAAATGAGACAATGTCATTGTCTGGTGATGTTCAGTCATTTCGAAAATCAACCGTGTACCATATTAGAGGCCCTTTGTTGCGGTAAACCTATTGTAAGTAGTAATGTAGGTGGAATACCAGAGGAGATAGACGAAAGTAATGGGATACTCGTGGATAAAGGAGATTCGAGCTCTTTTACAAAATCCTTACAAAAAGTAATTGAAAACTACTCCACCTTTAATAGTGAAGAAATATCCGAAAATGCTACCAACTCATATGGACATACGGCCGTGGCCAATAGCATTTCTAAAATATACTTTAGCGTACTGAATAAAGATTCATGATATCGTTTGTTCCGATATTTTGTGGAGAAAGAAAACCCTCTGCATAATCAACTCCAATTAATCGCCCCATATCCATACTGCGATTCCGTATGCTGTTTAAAAAGTGTTTTGAACTAATTACGGTTTTTGGCTCAGAAGAAGAAGGATCATAAAATTGAGAGCGATACGCTTCAACAGACTGCATTTTTTGCTCCATCTTATCTCCGATACTTAAGATGATGTCCGGTTTTAAATCTTGAAATTGGATGTATTGTAAAACCAATCTAGGCCTATATGCTTGTTGAAACTCTCCATTTAGTTTAGTCTCAATTTTTCTAAGCCCTGCTAAAAAACTAGATACACGCAATAATTCTGCGCCCTTCCCATGGTCTGGATGCCTATCTGTTGGAGCATTGCAAATCACAATTTCGGGTTGATACTTTCGAATCATTTTGATTACCTCAAGCTGATGCTCCTCATCGTTTTGAAAAAAACCATCTCTAAACCTTAGATTCTCTCTTGCTTGAACGCCTAATATCTTAGCAGCCGCAGTCGCTTCCTTCAATCTGGTTTCAACCGTACCTCTAGTACCTAAATCTCCAGCAGTAAGATCAATGATTCCACAACTATGGCCTAGTGAGCTTTGATAAGCCAAGGTGCCTCCGGCACTCATTTCCACATCATCTGGATGCGCTCCAAAAGCCAATATATCCAACTTCATAACTAAAAGATTTAAAAAGCAAAAATCAAAAAAAACCCTGACCTCACAGTGGCGAGATCAGGGTTTCAATAAGCCTTAATAGCTAGTGTTTATTTCTTTTTGAAATCAAATTCAATTTTACCCGTGTTTCCACAGTTACAATCGTTGTTTGTCGGATCTACATCGGTAATTCTAATAACCGCGTAATCAGAACCTCCTCTAAGCTTAGCAATATAAATATCGTTAGCAGCAGGATTAGATACTGAAGTAGTGGCAGAACCAGCGCTGTAGGCGGCCATTGCACCTTCTTCCGTAGCGTTAGCATAGTCGTAGCTATTATCTTTAACGTACTCAGTAGCATTTCCTGCTTCCCAGCTTCCGGTAAAAGCAGCTCCAGCCATATCCGTATTCCTCATATCCTTATCGCTATCCGCTCCAGCAGCAGCAACTACAGCACCACTTACTAAATCATAAGCACCTTGTAAAGAACCACCGATGTGGAAGAATGCACCCATTGTTTCATTTCCTAATGGAGTAGAAGCATTTGCTACTTCAACTGCGAAACTAGCCGTAGCTGATTTTCCATCTTTATCGGTTACAGTAAAAGACCAAGTTGTAGTTCCCAAGTTTGCACCTGCATTGAACTCAATATAATCGATATACTGATCGTCATCAGCATTAGCAATGCTGTAAGGAAAAGTATTTCCATTATTACTAGTTGGAATTGGGTTGATAGAATTTACACCTTGACTACTGATAGCAAATGTTTCTAGTTCAGCACCCGTTCCTTCTTTACGTGCATTCCAAGCTAATTGAACCGTTTCGTTTGGAGTAACGGTAACAGAACCTTGATCTGCTCCTGAAAGCGCTTCTTCAACAGTTATTACTGGATTTGGAGCGTCATCCTCATCATCTGAACAAGAGGTAAGAACCATACTAAATCCTAAAAGACCCAGTGCAAACAGTTTTAAATTTTTCATTTCTTAATGATTTTTAATGTGATTACAGTTTAATAGATGCACAAAAAACCAAAAGGTTGATCGTACTATCCCAGTTTATTTAATCAGGACGCGAAATTATGGATTTTTAAGAAACTACGCTTAAATTAAACCTCAATTAACAACTAATCATCTAATAATACCTATTTTCGCGCCCAAATTGAGAAAAAAATAAAAATGGCTACCAACAGAACTTTTACAATGATTAAGCCCGATGCTGTAGAGAAAGGATACATCGGAGGTATAACAGAAAAAATTAACGCTGCCGGTTTTAGAATCGTAGCAATGGAAATGACGCGTTTGTCTAAAAACGATGCTCAAGAATTTTACGCAATCCATAAAGAAAGACCTTTTTATGGTGAGTTGGTAGAATATATGACGTCTGGCCCTATCGTAGCCGCTATATTGGAAAAAGAAAATGCTGTGGCAGATTTTCGCACACTAATTGGAGCTACTAACCCGGATGAAGCAGCGGAAGGAACTATCCGTAAATTATATGCTGAATCAATTGCTGCAAACGCTATTCACGGAAGTGATTCTGATGAAAACGCTGCAAATGAGGGAAACTTCTTCTTCAGCACTAGAAGCAAATTTTAAGGCTCAAAAATATTTTATAATAAAAGCCTTTCCATTTTTGGAAGGGCTTTTTTATTTGAACTCTACTGATTTCAATGGTCGACCTTTTAGACGTTGGTTTATCCTTTCTAAAAATACGCTTTTATGCAAACTGAGTTCATTTCTTAAAACGGAAGAGTTCAAGTAAACAACTAAAACTCCATCCTTATAAGTCACCTTTTTGGTCTTAACATTTACATCCCTTCCAGCAAGTTCATCCCATCGCTGGTAAATCTCCGTTTCAAGTAATCGATCAGAAAGTCCGTTCGCAGCTAGGAAGGATCGAATCGCCTCGCCTAATGTTTGTTCATTCTGTTTCATACTGCACTTGGCCTTGGTTTACTTGAAAAATTCGCGACTCTAAGGTAACCTTTTGAATCATTGCTTCGGTTCTTTCAGGATGGGTGTCGGTGATAAATATTTGGCCAAATGAGTCCTCATTCACCAGTTTTATTAACTGTTCTACTCTTTGCTCATCCAATTTATCAAATATATCATCCAACAATAGTACTGGATTAACACCTAATTTTTCAGAGATAAAATCATATTGCGCAAGTTTTAGAGCAATCAGAAAAGATTTTTGCTGTCCTTGTGAACCGAACTTTTTCAGGCTTCTTCCGTTCAAGCTAAACTCTAAATCATCCTTATGAATGCCAAAGCCAGTGTACTGATTTAAGCGATCTTTCTGAAGGTTTTGGAGCAATACGTCCTTAAGTCGTTGTTCTCCTAACTGCGTTTTATAGTTTAGGTTTATTTCTTCATTTCCTCCAGAAATCAATTGGTAATAGTGTTGCAACTTGATTTTTAACGATTCAATAAACTCTTTTCTTATTTCAAAAATGGGCTGTCCCTTTGCGTCCAACTGCTCGTTATAAATATCCAAATTCTCAGCATCAAAGCTATGATTGGCTGCAAAAAACTTGAGCAGGCTATTTCTTTGTTGAAGTGCTTTGTTATAACGTATCAGGTTATCCAGATAAATCGGATCAGATTGTGCTATTACACCATCCATAAATTTTCTTCTCACCTCTGATCCTTCTGTTATAAGATCTCTATCGTAGGGGGAGATGATAACGGATGGAAATTGACCAATATGCTCGGATAAACGAGCATACTCCTTTTTATTCTTCTTAAAAACCTTTTTTTGCCCTCTCTTCAATCCACAATAAAGATGATAGTCTGAATCCAGTTTTTTCAAATCTCCTTCTACTACAAAAAATCCTTCATCATTTCGGATGTTTTGACTATCTACAGAGTTAAAATAACTTTTGCATACGGATAAGTAATGTATAGCATCCAAAACATTCGTTTTTCCAGAGCCATTATTTCCAACCAAACAGTTGATTTTAGCATTAAAATCGAATTCTGCTTGCTCCCAGTTTTTGAAATTAAGAAGGTGTAATGTCTTTAAATACATAAGAAGATTTCAAAATTACAGCATTTAGTGAGGCCATAAAGTGTTTCGCTTAGGAAAAAAAATTATTTTTGCGCCTCTCAAAGAAATACGCTGATTTAGAATGGCAAAGAAGAATTCACAACAGGACGCAGAAGTAATTATTGACGTAGAACAGTCTATATCTAAGGTTGAAGCTTACTTCAATGAAAATCAAAAAAGCATAACGGCCATAATTATTGGTCTATTTGTAATTGTTGGTGGATATTTTGCCTATGCGAAATTTTATCAAGAACCACGTGAAAATGAAGCTTTAGTGGAAATTTTTCCTGCTCAACGTTATTTTGAAAGCGATTCTTTGCGTTTAGCCGTTAATGGAGATGGTCTAAATTTAGGGTTTGTAGATGTAGCAGATCAATATAGTGGCACGAAAACAGGTAATCTAGCTAGCTATTATGCTGGAATCTGTTATCTCAACATGGGCGATTATCAAAATGCTATTCAGTATTTAGACGATTTCAACTCAAGCGATCCTATTCTTTCTGTAATTGCTAAGGGTTCTATAGGAGATGCTTTCATGGAAATTGATCAACCAAAAGAAGCTTTAGATTATTACAAGGCTGCAGTAAGCGGAAAAGAAAACAGTTTAGTTGTTCCTTTTTATCTTAAAAAGGCTGCTGTTCTTGCCGAAAATCAAGGTGAGTGGAAAGACGCTTTAAATTATTTCGGACGCCTTAAATCTGACTTTTCAGAATCTCAATACGCTATTGAGGTAGATAAGTATATTGCTCGTATAGAGACAAAGTCAGGCAAGTAATGGCCACTTCTGGTTTAAATTTATCGGCTTACGATCCAAAGAGACTTCCCGATACTTCTGACATGAAATTTGGTCTTGTTGTGGCCGAATGGAATGAAGTCATCACCGATGCTCTTTATCAAGGAGCTCTAGAAGTTTTAAAATCTACCGGAACAAAGACGGATAATATCGTTAAAATAGATGTGCCTGGCACTTTTGAATTGGTGTATGGTTCGAAGTTGCTTTGTGAAAAGCAGAGCTACGATGCTATAATAGCCATAGGTACTGTGATTCAAGGAGAAACCCGTCATTTTGATTTTGTATGCCAAGGAGTTACTCAAGGAATTCAAGATTTAAATGTAAAGTTTAACACACCCGTTATATTTTGCGTGTTGACAGACAATACGCTGGAGCAATCTAAAGCCCGCTCTGGTGGAGAGCATGGAAACAAAGGTATTGAATGTGCGGTTGCTGCGGTAAAAATGGCTCAACTAAAACGTGAGTTTCACCAACGCAATACTTTTAAGGGTTATCTATAAAGCAAAAGGACTTAAAACATTCCTATAATTCCCCCCTTTCTTACACCAATTCAGCAAACAGGTCGTAATCTGAGGCTCCGGTAACTTTAACTCTTACAAATTCCCCAGTTTTAAGGTATTCGGTATCAATAAGAACTTCATTGTCTACATCCGGAGAATCAAACTCTGTTCTTCCTACAAAGTATTGTCCTTCTTTTCGATCAATAAGAACTTTAAACTCTTTGCCTATTTTCTCAGCGTTTAACTCCGCTGAAATTTCCTGTTGAATAGCCATTATATCTGCGGCTCGTTCTTGCTTCACCTCTTCAGGGACATCGTCTACAAGGTTGAAAGCGTGCGTATTTTCCTCGTGACTATACGTAAAGCACCCTAAACGATCAAAGCGCATGTCTTCTACCCATTTCTTTAATACGTCAAAGTCTTCCTCAGTTTCTCCAGGATAACCCACTATAAGCGTAGTACGAATAGCCATTCCCGGCACCTTCTCCCGCATGCTTCTTAGCAGCTTATTTGTCTTTTCAAAAGTTGTTCCTCTTCGCATGGACTTTAATACCGGATCCGCAATATGTTGAAGTGGGATATCAATATAGTTACACACCTTAGGCTCTTCTCGAATCACATCCAAAACATCCTCTGGGAAGCCTGCTGGAAAAAGATAATGTAGCCTTATCCATTCGATTCCTTCAACTTTAACCAGCTCTTTTAAAAGTTTAGCAAGCTCTCTTTTTTTATAGAGATCTAAACCATAATAGGTTAAGTCTTGAGCGATAAGAATTAGTTCTTTTACACCTTTTGCCGCAAGTTTTGCGGACTCTTCAACTAATTCTTCAATAGGCTTAGATTTATGACCACCACGCATCAGAGGAATGGCGCAAAAAGAGCAAGGTCTATCACAACCTTCTGCAATTTTGAGATATGCGAAATGTTGGGGAGTGGTTGTAAGTCTCTCGCCTACAAGCTCTTTTTTATAATCAGCTCTTAATGCTTTTAATAACTGAGGAAGTTCTTGCGTACCAAAATATTGATCCACATTTGGTATTTCCTTTTGAAGATCCGGCTTGTATCTTTCGGATAAGCACCCCGTTACAAAAACCTTATCAATATCTCCATCTTCCTTCTTCTCAACATAGTCCAGAATGGTGTTGATAGATTCCTGCTTGGCGTTTTCAATAAAACCACAGGTGTTAATAACCACTATATTTCCATCGTCTGTTTCATGTCCCACCTCTTTGCCATTGGCCTTGAGTTGCCCCATCAAAACTTCGCTATCGTAAATATTCTTAGAACAACCGAGTGTAACGATGTTGATCTTATTCTTTTTGATTGATTTTGTCCTCATATTATATCCACCTATCCCTTATCCTACTTTGTTCCGAAAAAACTATCTACAAATTCATATTTGTTAAACACCTGAAGATCTTCCATCCCTTCACCAACTCCAATATATTTTACCGGAATCTGAAATTGATCTGAAACCCCTATTACTACACCACCTTTTGCGGTTCCGTCTAATTTGGTCAGCGCCAAAGCGCTAACCTCGGTAGCTTTGGTAAATTGTTTGGCTTGCTCTATGGCGTTCTGTCCTGTTGAAGCATCTAAAACCAATAATACTTCATGCGGAGCATCTGGTATAAGCTTTTGCATGACTCGCTTTATCTTACCCAGTTCATTCATCAGATTCACTTTATTATGTAAACGGCCGGCCGTATCAATTAAAACCACATCAGCCTCTTGAGCAATAGCAGACTGTAAAGTATCGAATGCCACAGATGCAGGATCTGATCCCATACCCTGTTTTACAATAGGCACACCAGTTCTTTCACTCCAAATGGTCAATTGATCTACCGCAGCTGCTCTAAACGTATCTGCTGCACCCAGTACCACATTTAAACCTGCGGTTTTAAACTGATGGGCCAATTTCCCTATGGTTGTTGTTTTTCCTACGCCATTAACACCCACCACCATAATAACGTAAGGTCGCTTGTTATCCGGAACGTTAAAATCTTCTGGGTTTTCTGTTTCATTTTCCGATAATAAGCCGGCTATTTCTTCTCTTAAAATGGAGTTAAGTTCTGCCGTGCCTAGGTACTTATCTTTAGAAACTCTCTCTTCAATTCGCTCAATAATTTTAACGGTAGTTTGAACGCCAACATCGGAAGTAATGAGTACTTCTTCTAATTCATCCAGTACTTCCTCATCTACCTTGCTTTTTCCTGCAACGGTTCTAGAGAGCTTGGAAAACAAACTGTCTTTCGACTTTTCTAATCCTTTATCAAGCTTCTCTTTTTTCTCTTTCGAAAATATTTTCCCAAATAGTCCCATTGTACCGGATTTTAAGGCTGCAAATATCCGAAAACATTCGGTATCCTTAATCATCAAAACACTTATCATTCGCGCAAGACATTGACGTACAACTTTTTTTTGCAATCACGTTTTTTTTTTGCTAACCTTGCTCACTCACAACTAGCCTATTATGCACAAACTCATCTTTACTGCAAGCTTAACATTTTTGTTTCTTCCTATTTTCTCTCAAGATTGGAATTACTATGAACCAATTAAAGCAAGAGGAGAAATTCCAACCATATTCATCGAAACATTTTCCAATAAATATGAAAAAGAAGCAAGCTCTATTTCAAAAGAAGATGATAGAAAAACTCGGAAGCGGAAAGATGATTTTCATAAACAAAGTGAATTTTTTATTGACGAGTATCTAACAAGTGGAAAAGTGTTTTTTGGAGATTCTATTACCACCTATTGTCAAAGTGTTTTAGATCGAATTATTGGAGACGACACAGAATTGAAAAACTCCATTCAGGTTCTAACTGTAAAAAGTCCAGTAGTAAATGCTGCTGCAACAGCAAACGGTGTCATCTTTATAAATCTTGGACTCATTGCTCGTCTTGAATCAGAAGCTCAATTGGCTTATATTCTATCTCATGAATTAGTTCATTTTACAAATGATCATGTTGTAGATCAATATGTTGAACAAGAAAAAATCTATAACGGTGAAGATTATTACAAAAGAACTGCTGATGATGAAAAACTAACGGCCTTAAGTAGTTATAGTAAGAGTAAGGAATTTGAAGCTGATGAACAAGGTTTTTCACGTTTCTATTCTAAATCTGGTTATAGTTATAACGCACCATTCGAGGTTCTATCTTTATTGAAATACTCTTATTTACCATTTGATCAAGTTCGCTTTAGCCTCTCTTTGTTTGAATCAGAAGATTACCATTTCCCTCCAACTTATCAAACTGAACAAGTTCAAAAGATAACTGCCACTGATGATTACAATGATAAAAATAGTAGTCATCCTAATCTTTTAAAAAGAAAGGAAAACTTGGACGGGCTCGTTTCGGGTCAAAAAGGTCAGGATTTTCTCATTTCAAAAGAAACATTTCTTCATTGTAGAAAAACAGCGCGCTTTGAACTCAATCAAATTTATCTTAACTATAGGGATTATGCTTCCGTAATTTATAATTCCTTTTTACTCCTGCAAGAAGATTCATTGAATCGATACAATCGACTTTCCATTATGAAAGCCCTGCATGGCTTAAGTACATACGCAAACGATAGAGATATTGATGAGGTGCTTCAAGACTATGAAAATATTGAGGGTGAATCCCAACAAGTTTACTATTTATTTAATAAGCTTCCAGAAGAAGAACTAGCAATTCTAGCTGCTAGATATGCCTATAAGTTAAAAAGAGACTTTCCAAATGATGAATCTATTGATAAGCTCTACCAAAGAATCATGTACGACTTTGTCCAATTACATCGTTTTAGCAAGGAAGACTTTCTTACTAAACATTTGAATAATTATCCTAAAGACTCCTTACGCAAATCAGGTAAAGCAATATCTGATTCTAGTTTGTTTGAGCCTTCAGAACGAAGAGCTAATAATAAAGGGTTTACAGCCGATGTTTCCGCCAATTATTGGAAGAGTGCTTTTTTAGAATTTGCCAACGATAGTATGTTTTGGAAAGATTTTGAACGATATGAGCAAATGTCCGTTAATGAGAGCAATCGCTTTGAAAGAACATCTTTTTCGAATAGTATAAGTAATGATGATAACACGGCACTTGGTATCAATCATGCTGTCTGCGTAACTCCAAGCTATCTAAAGCTTGACCAAAGAGTAGAGGGCTCGATACGTTTTTTTACCACCAAAGAAAACTTGACTCTTTACAAAAACTATTTAACTGATCTGTCAACTAGAGTAGATTTAAAGCTAGAAATTCTAGACTATAAAGATTTGAATCTTTCACAAACTGATCGTTACAATCAGATCTCGTATTTAAAAAATTGGTTATCTGAAAGAATACTTCATGATGAGCATAATGTGATGATAAGTTCTTTCGATTATGTCAAAGAAATTTCTAAAAGCCTTAAAACACCTTATATAGTGAAAACGGGGCAAATTACATTGAGGGTTACGGAATCCAATGTAGCAAGTAAAATAATAGGCTCCATACTACAACCTCACTTAGCAATTCTGATCATACCATCCCTATTCATCCCTGACTATGTTTCATTTAATTATTTTTTGGTCTTTGATATCCGGAATGGAAATACACTTTTATCCGAATATAACCAATCTCAGTCGGGGGATAAAGCTGATTTCATGAAGAGTCTCATATATTATAATTTATCTCAAGTTTCCAACCAACCAGAAGAATGATTGATATGAAAAAAATATTAATAATACTGTTACTATCTTCAATTACTGGATTTTCGCAAACTTGGCAAGAGAAGCTTCATGAAAAATTGTCTTTAGGCTTATCGAAACCAAATCCTGGTTATTTAGGCAAAAAGCTATCTATTGGATATAATTTCCATATGTTTCCAGCCTTTTCCCAGCCAAACGATATTCAAACAAAAGATTTCTCATGGAGTTTAAGGCATCATATTTCGATTGAAAACAGCTTTCGTAAAAACGCATCATTCATATATGATGTCGGCTTTTTTAGCACTTATACGGACATTGAATATAATGGATTTAATAACTTGGAAAACCAAGCAATAAGTGCTTTGCAAATAAATATGGGGTATAAATGGTATGTTGACCATTTCGCTCCCTTGGGTAACTATTTAGAATTTAGATCCGGTTTTATGTTTCCTAGAATATCAGATGTTTCTTTAGATAATGATCCAAACACAGCTTTAAACGGGACGATAAGTGGTGGAACAGCGGTTATATTCAACTTTGGTTTTGGGTATGGAGTCCAAAGAGTATTATTTGATCAAGTGTTAGTAGGAATGGGATTGGATATTAATATAGGCATCCCTGGCTTGGGAAGAAGAGGAAATGTCGTTTCTCTAGACTTAGGAGAGGGTTATGATACCAACTCTAAATCTAATCAAGACTCTATCATGGACTATGTAAAAGCGCGGGTTTTTGAATACAATTTAATAAGCTTTAAAACTAGTATATCCTATCTATTCTAAAATACTTTTACTTCTTGTTCTTTACAAGCATAAGAGAAAAACATCTCAAACTAAAAAAGCCTCCTGAATTTCAGGAGGCTTTTTTTATATCGTAAAGATCGAGTTGACTATCCTTTTAGGAAATCGTTTACTGTATCTTTATTAATTACTTTTTCTTCGAAGGCATAAGCACCCGTTTTATCGCTTTTTTTCATGCGAATAACCTTGGTGTAAGAAGCACTTCCTTCTTTTTTCAATGTTGCTACTACTTTCTTAGCCATGATTAATTATTTTTATGTATTACTTAATCTCTTTATGAAGAGTATAACGCTTTAATACAGGGTTATACTTTTTTAATTCCAATCTATCTGGAGTATTCTTCTTGTTCTTAGTAGTAATGTAGCGAGAAGTACCTGGCATTCCAGTTTCTTTATGCTCGGTGCATTCCATAATTACCTGAACTCTATTTCCTTTCTTAGCCATTTTGCTTCTGTACTTTAATCAATAATTATTTGGTAAGGTACCCGTTGGCTCTTGCTTCTTTAATAACAGCAGAGATACCTTTTTTATTAATGTCCTTAAGAGCAGACGTAGAAACTTTTAAAGTTACCCAACGATCTTCTTCTGGGATGTAAAAGCGCTTCTTCGTAAGGTTTACGTTAAACTTTCTCTTATTCTTTTTGTTAGAGAAGGATACGTTGTTACCTGTAATTGCTTTCTTTCCTGTTAGCTCACAAACTCTTGACATATAAAACGCTCGTTAAAAATTGGTCTGCAAAAGTAATTAATCTTTTTAAGCCGCACAACCTTGTTAATTAATTTTCTGTATTTCTCTTCGTAACATATCTAGAGCCATCAAAGCACTCTTTTTTATGTTTCGCAACCTATCCTTACCAAAATGAAATTTTTTGGACTTTATACCATTTGGCCCAGCAACAGCTATCCACACCGTACCTACAGGTTTTTCATAACTTCCTCCACCTGGACCCGCTACCCCACTTGTAGCAATAGCAAAGTCAGTGTCCAACTCGTGACGTGCCTGAATGGCCATTTGCTCAATAACCTCTTTAGAAACCGCTCCGTAATTTAACAGATCTTCTTTTTTAACACCCAAGAGTTTCATCTTTGCCTCATTGGAATAGCTTAAAATACTTCCTTTGTAATATTCCGAACTTCCAGCAATACTTGTTATCAAGTGAGCCAGATATCCTCCGGTGCAGCTTTCTGCTGTAGCTACAGTGACTCCTTTTCTTTTTAGTAGGATGCCTATTACCTCTTGTAAACTTTCAGCGCTTTCACCAAAAATTATCTCTCCGAGTAGAGATTTCATTTTATCTATTTCGGCATCAATCAATGATGATGCTTCATCTGATTCCAGATCATAGGAAGACAGTCTCAATTTCACCATACCCGGAGAAGGTAAATAGGCAAGCTTTATCTCCGCGGGGAGTTCGTTCTCCCAACCCTCTAGCATTTGAGCCAAATCACTCTCGGGAACACCTTGGGTCAGTATGTTTTTGTGAACTGCTTTTCCTTTTCTTAGAACCTGATTAATCCACGGCATTATTTTTTTCTCTACCAGATACTCTGTTTCATAAGGCACACCAGGCAAAGAAAAAAAGTAAGTATTATTTTTTTGGAATCGCATTCCAGAAGCTGTTCCTATATCATTAGGAACTATGGCGCAACTTGTTGGTAAATAAGCTTGAGAGCGATTTACTTCGGAAGGAACACGGTTAAAGGTTTTAAACAAATCAACAATACGTTCATAAACATCCTCATGAAATTCTAACTCTCCACCAAAATAGGTTGTTAAAGTACTTTTGGTGATATCATCCTTAGTGGGACCCAACCCTCCTGTCATAAAAACTAGATCTGTATCGGGCAAAACGCCATCCAACGCTTCGGTAATGGCGTCCTTTTCATCCGCTATTACTCTTTTTTGTTTTACAACAATACCATTAGAACTAAGTTGCGAGGCTATAAATGCGGAATTGGTATCTATGGTTTGGCCAATGAGGATTTCATCGCCAATGGCTATTATTTCGGCTTGCACAAATTGAATTTTATCTGAATCAAAGGTAAACTACTTAGTTGTTTGCCTTTTGGCCTGTACTAGGTTTTTATTAACCTACTGCTTGCTGTAGTTAAAAACGTACTCTTGTCTTAATATATTCCCGTTTATCTTATCAATTCTAAGATCGAGGGCCAATAGTAAATTGGCTTGATCAATGTAAGATATCACGGCAGTATCAAAAGCTAATGCGTTTTTAATAAAATACAAAGTATCCCCATCCACATTGTATCTACTCGTATCGGTCATCCCATCCACGCTAGTAAACACATTAAAATTAGACTCAAAGGTAAAAGACCTTCCAGATATCGCAGAATCTAATCTTAAGGTTTCTATTCCGTTAACAGAAATAATTCGGGTAACTGAACTAGAACTCCAACTCCCAATTAACAAATCCTTATTACTCGGGGGTTGTTCTATCTCTTCATCACCAGAACAGGATGTAATTAAGAATATAAATAGTAACGCAATTCCAACAAACTTTTTCATAATGAGTTTTTTGATAGCTGAATGCAAAGGAAAGAAACAAAATACACTTGATAAAACGCTAATTAGTAAAATAATGCATACCTAGATATCAATATTTCTTTCAACAGCTCCGATTTTACAGATAAAAAACAAGCTTTCTTATTTCAGGAATACGTAAATTTTGACCCTTAAAAGCCAAACCCAAAAAGTATTTACCATGAAAAAGCTAGTACTCCTATTGTTCTGTGTTATGCTTCTCTCTTGCGACCAACTTCAAGAAATTGTTGAATCTGCAGGACAAATAGCCACCAATACAGCACCTACTGAGAGTGAAGTTAACAACGGAATAAAGGAGGCCCTTACTGTAGGTATAACCAATGCTGTTTTTCAAACATCTAAGGAGGATGGTTTTTTAAATAATTCCCTCATTAAGATACCTTTTCCTCCGGAAGCAGCTAAAGTGGAAAAAGCCGTCCGTAATATTGGCTTAGGAAACAAGGTAGATCAATTTGTAGAAACCTTAAATCATGGTGCGGAAAAGGCAGCCGCAAAAGCTACCCCAATATTTACCAATGCCATTAAGCAAATGACTATAGAAGATGTATACAATGTTTGGAGAGGTGACAAAGATGCTGCAACCCAATACCTAAAGCAGGCTACCCAAAGTAATCTACAGAATGCTTTTCGGCCCGTAATACAAAATGCTTTAGATCAAGTTGAGATTACTAAATATTGGAATCCGGTAATCAATACTTATAATCAAATACCATTAGTACAAAAAATGAATCCAGATTTGGATGATTATGTACTTCAAGAAACTTTGGATGGACTGTTTATTGTTCTGGCGCAGGAAGAAGAAAAAATTAGAGAAAATCCAATGGCAAGAGTTTCGGATTTACTGCGCAAGGTATTTGGCTATCAGGGCCAATCCAGCTTTAACTAAAAAACCGGATGAAAGTCCGGTTTTACTCAATTATATTCTTTTCATCTGTGCTTTAATCATTTTTACTTGATCGTTTAGCATACCTCGTGTATCAAGCTTTTTTACTTCCGTTAAAAGTACCATAGCTTCGCGTTTTCTTCGTTTAGCAATGGCTACTCCCGCCAATTGTAGCTTAACCATAGCTTGATCGTGTTTCATCCGCAATCCAGTAGCCAATGCTTTTCTTAACAATGTTTCTGCTTTACCAATACCTCTTTGAGACTCAATCATCCCTAACAACATATAGTAATAAGCCAATTGACTTTTAATTAAAGCCTTTTCTGGAGTTTTTATTCTACTTAAAACTTTCTCCGCTTTATCTAGATTATTCTTTCTTAAATGCCAAAAAGAAATAAGGATATTTTCATTTCTGAAATAGGTTAATAGCACCAAACCAGATAGGAGAACCAACATAATTCCGTTACCAATATTACCTTCAACAAATTGCCATACAGCAACTGCAAGCACTACACCGGTTAGGACAATCCTAATCATTTTATTATTTAACATAGCTGTAAATTCAGGCGGCAAATTTAGAAATAAGCACGAAGCGAAATAGAATTAATCTGCTTTTTTTGGTTGGCTCTAAAACTGAGCAACCACTTTTGCGTTTAGCAATCTACCTGTAAGAAAATTAGGAACGGCATACTCTCTTGAAGTACTAATATCCTTAATCCATAAATAGCTAATGGTATTGTTCGTGGCTAGGAGATTGAAGACTTCTAAACTCACCCATAAGCTCTTAAAGCTGTTCAAGAATTTGCTTTTGTACACTTTACCTTCTGCTTTTAAAACCTTACTAAAACCTATATCTACTCTTCGATAGGCGGGTACTCTAAAGTCTTGTAACTTTTCCTCAGGAGTGGCTTGAGGGGGATTAAAAGGTAAACCCGATCCATAAGTAAGTGTTAAACTCACTCTAAAAGTAGGATCCTTAGGAAGATAATCCTGGAAGAATATTTTAAAATTAAACCGTTGATCTGTAGGCCTTGGGATGTATCCAATACCATCGTCCTCAATATCTTCTTGAATGGTGAGTAGCGATAAACTCGCCCAACTTTCCACTCCTTTTACAAATTCACCATTTATACGGTAATCTAAACCTGTGGCAAAACCACGAGAGTTGTTTTCAGCAGTATACCTTAATCGAACATTATCTAAATCGTAAGGGATTAAACTGCTAAAATCTTTGTAATAGATTTCGCCTACCATCTTAAATGGGCGATTCCACATAGTAAGTTGGTAATCACTCCCCAACACAAAGTGTATGGATCTTTGAGCTTCAATATCCTCATTTATTCCACCATCTAGGTTACGCATCTCTCGGTAAAAAGGAGGTTGATAGTAAAAGCCGGTCGCAAATCGAAACACTAAATCAGCCTTCCAATTTGGTTTCCAGCCAATACTCGCTCTTGGGCTCACTACATTTTGCCCGTTAAAAGTCCAATAATGACTCCGTAAACCAATGTTTAAGAAGATATCATTGCTGTCTACTTCAAAAATTTGAGAGCGCTCAGCATACGCCATAATTCTTGAAGATTGAACCAAAGCTCTACTATCAAAGCTTTCAAAAAGGTTAAGACTGTCTTCAGAATTAAAAGAGCTAATCAATGTTCCTCCAATAATTTCACCGTTGTTATTCGTGAAAATAGAATCTATTTGTTGGTTTAATGTAGGATTATTTGGTACGCTAAAACCAGCGGAGTCTATACGCTCCCACTCCTTGTAGCGGTCAATAATATCTTCATATTGATATTTCACCCCCCATCTCCATGTGATGTCTTCTTTATCCCAAATTCCATCATGCCCAATGTTTGCTACAATAGCATCCAAATCATTTCGAGCATAGTTTTGAAAACCACCGATGCCTCTCACAAAGGAAATATCACCAAAATCATCCGATCCTAAGTTGTTGTTTAATTCACCCAACCGATAAGCTCCTAATACATCGAAATGTTCTTGCTCTGAGGTTTGGTAACCAGAGGCTGTAAACTTTAATTGTAAATTCTTGTCTGGATTATAGGTGGTGGAGAGGGCTCCAAATCTTGTATTGAAATCGTAATCTTCTCTACCATCAAAAAATACTTGTAGCCTAAGCGCTTCTTGAAATGTTCCGAAATCAGTTGTTCGAGTACTCGGAATCACTTCATATTGGTTACGAGAATAATTTCCTAAAAAGCTAACTTCTAGGGCATCATTTATGTAATACGTTACATAAGCTTGAACATCTGTAAACCGAGGACGGAAATCCGCTTCTGTATCTAATGATCCCAATAACAATTGGTTTGTTCTGTATCTACTTCCAACCAATACAGATAGGCGCTTATCTAAATAAACGTCTTCGTAAACCAAATTACCACCAAGCAAACTTCCCTGAGCTGTAATCCCAAAACCATTAGGTTGGCGATACGTTATATCTAAAACAGAAGCCATTTTATCGCCATATCGAGCCTCAAATCCTCCAGCGGAGAATCGGATGTTCGACACCATTTGAGAGTTGATAAAACTCAAACCTTCTTGTTGTCCATTTCTTACTAAAAAGGGACGATATACCTCTATACCATTTACATAAACTAAATTTTCATCAAAGTTTCCACCGCGTACAGAGTATTGTGAACTCAACTCACTGTAGCTGCTTACACCAGGTAAGGTTTTAATAATTCCCTCCACACTAGATCCCGGACCAACAAATGCGTCTAAACTTTTCTTCTTAATAGCTACCTGATTGTCAAAGCGCGCTTTTCTATCAGTAATGTTTACTTCAATAAGTTCATTAGAAAGAAGGACCAACGTTTTGTTTAATGTTTTTTTCTCGCCTTTTTCAATAGAAAAGATTGTAGTATCTGGTTCATAACCAAAGCTGGTAAAAAAGGCGATTTGATCACTCCCTTCTGAAATCTTCAGACTATAATTCCCTTCCTCGTCCGTGAGTGTATAGAAAGATCCTACAGTAACTGTAACGCCTTCTAGTAAAACACCTGCATCATCAATTACCCTTCCGCTAATAGCAGTTGAAGCTTGAGCCCAAGTTTTGTTTGAGAAAATACAAGAAATAAAAACTACTAAAGGCAGTATGACGCGAGCTAGAGGCATGAATTACTTTTTTCGATTACTTAGAACTAAAATCTCCTCTTTTAATTGCATTGAAGAACTCTGCCCAGGCAAACGGATTAGTTAGCGAGCCTAAAATGGCAGTCCCTCCATTTGCAAATCCTTGATAACGTCCGTAGTTGTATATGTTGGATTCATTTTGTCTAATCACAAAATCTTGCAACTCTTCTGGGCTATACCCCATTTCTGCTGCTCTTAACTTCAATTCTTGAATTGCTAGATTTCGCATCGCAATATCATTATCGGTAGTAGGTACTCTGGTGGCTAAAAAATCATCTTTAAAACGATCCGGAGTTGGCCATGGATAAAGAGTTACTTCCTTTAGCAGGGTAGTATCTCTCTTCATTTCCACTCTTGCTAAATATTCTTTTTCTCTTAAACTATCAGGAATAACAAGCATTTCTTTTCTGAACCCAATAACTGTAAATATGATGGTATCAGAAGGCATGGCAACAAAGGAGAAGAAACCATCTTTGTTGGTCATAGTACCTCTATTCTTGTTTTTCACTACGGCATGCGCATAGGGTATAAATTGAGGTATACTATCCGCAGTAATAACAATTCCTGAAATCTGAATGGGATGAGGCTCCGATTGTGTTTGCCCCTTTACAGGGATAAACACGATTGAAAGCATAAGTAAGAATATGAAGTTTTTCATTAAATAAGCAAACGCTGAATCTGCAAAAATAACATACTGCTACAAGATAATCCTATAACTAACCGTAGATTTATTGTTGAGTTCGTCTTTAACCATCAGTTTTAACTCATGCTCTCCTTGCTCAAGCTCTATTTCTTTTAGTTTGAGAATCAGTAAATTATTTTTCGCATCGTACTCCATAAGCACCCATTTTCCATCTATTGTAGGGTAATAAGTATCAATACCGCTAAAATTATCGCCAATACGCACTTTTAGTGTTTTCATTTTTGAAACCTTACTTCCATTGGAGAAATTAATAGGTTTCACCTTTGGAGGTATTGTATCAGCTACAACTGCAAAATCACCTAGTTGTCTGGTACGTCCAACCACGTATCCATTTTCAAATTTCCCTCCTTCAAAATCAGCCCGTTTTCCCTTTTTAAAGCTCGCAATTGCCAGCTTACTTTTATCTCCTTCAAACAGAATATCGGGTTTGATTTTAACATTATAATATTTATGGATGGGTATTTCATATGCACCAAATTGATGAATCGAGCTGTAACACCCCGTACAATTACTTTTTTCTGCATACTCGAAATAGACATCTTTATATAAAGCTCCTTCTGGAAGGACAATGTCCACCTTATCGTTTTTAAAAAAGTTTGTTTGAGAATGTCTGAACACAGGAAAACCAGAACTAACCGTTTGGGCTGAAGTTGCTGCTGCTACCCTTTTTACTTTAAACTCCAACTCAGACGTGTTTCCCTTAATGTCAGAAACCGTTATCTGAATGGTTTTCAAACTATCAAGGGGTAGTTTAGGAAGTTTCATAGAACCTCTGCCTTCATAAACACTTAGCCTATTGTTGGGTTCAACAAAAAGTTTATTTACTACCCTTTTGCAACAGGCCTTTTGTCCATAATCTATATGACTATTGATGTAACGCGTTTCAGAAAAGGCAAAAGTTTCCATTTTAAACTGATAGTACTTGTCATCGTTTACACACATTTTAATTTTATAAACCCCGTTCTTATTCGATGCACCATCCAATCGGTCAAAAGTTCTTAATCCAAAACCAGGCTCACCTCTTACTTCAATTACTCCTTCTCCAGCTAAGTGATATTTTCCTTTTTTGTCTTTTACCAAATTGTACTTAGAAGATTCTAAAAGATCACCATCCAAAAAATCATAAAACTGCAGATCTATCATCTCTGGAGCTCTGCTGTCTTTAATGTCGTAAAAGAATAATGGGTTTATGATCTTTTCCGTTGCTGTACTTCTAATTTCGAAATGCAAATGAGGTCCTCCACTTCCACCCGAGTTCCCAGACCAAGCAATTGTATCTCCTTGTTTTACTTTAAAACTCCCTCTTGCTGGAAACAGTTCAATACCAAATGATTCTTTTTTATACTGCTGCTTCTTTACATAATTCTGTAACACCTTATTGTATTTTTTAAGGTGACCATAAACTGAGGAGTAGCCGTTATAATGCCTAACATATAAAGCGTTCCCATATCCATAAGGAGACACTTTGATCCGATACACTTCTCCATCAGCAATGGCGATAATAGGTAAACCCTCTCTTCCCTGTGTCTTAATGTCAATTCCGGAATGAAAATGATTGGTTCGTAGCTCTCCAAACGTTCCAGAGAGGATCATTGGGATATTTAGGGGGGGTACAAAATCTTCAACGGGATAGTTACTTTGAGAAAGTAGCGTTTGATGGGTAAAAACAAAAAATAAAAGAAGGCTAAGCACTCTCAACATAAAATCACATTAAAGCATTAGAACTGAATTCAATAATACGATCAAAGTGTCTTTTGGAAAAGGAAAGCCCCTAAAAATTTGTTTTACAGGTAGTCATTTCTAATTTTGTGGAATACTGAATGGTTTTTCAATGGTAAATATCGACCTGCAAATCAATAAAATAGAGAGTTTAGCTAATGGTTTAGTTAATGCTCACAATGATTTGCATGCCGAAAATGAGAGCTTACAATCGAAAGTAAATGAGTTAGAGAGTAAGTTACGTGAAAAAAATTCAGAACTTGCGATGCTTGAAGTAGAGCTTAAAAATGCCCGAGTGGCGCAAGGATTTGTGAATGGAGGCCAAGACTCGGACTTGGCTAAGGCAAAAATAAGCTCACTTGTGCGGGAGATTGACCGCTGTATTGCGTTGTTAAACGAGTAATCCTTAAAATTTGTCGGATTATTTAAAAATAAAAGTATCGATCGCAGATCGTGTTTATCCTCTCAACATCAAGAGAGAAGAAGAGGAGCAAATACGGGCTGCGGCAAAAACTATTGATGGCATCCTTAAGAAATATGAAGAGGGATATGCCGTTAGAGATAAGCAGGATCTGTTAGCTATGTGCGCCTTGCAATTGGCGTCTAGACTAGAAAAGCACAACGGGAAAGAACTTGTTGATGCTGAGGTTGTAAGCCAACGTCTTTCTGCTATGGAAAAGATACTTTCCAACGTTATTAAGTAGTCTCGCTCTTTACATATAATTTTTTTTCCCGCATCAATCCAATGAATTTGCTAAACTCAACGCTTACTTTTTATAAGAGTTTAGCTCGGGCTTTCTCGATCATGCCGTCTTAGAATGGAAGGTCAAAATTGTCCGGTAAACTCTAATCTTGTCTAACTGGAGTTTAGACAAAACTTGGATGGGTGCGGGTTTTTTATTTAACGTATTTAAGTTGACAAACTAAATGGAAACGATTGCAATAGGTATTGTAGCTTTTATAATTGGAGGTGGTTTATCCTTCTTATTATTGAAATCGATGGAGAAAAAGAAAGGTTCTTCCATTATAAAAGAGGCAAATAAAGAGGCTGACAACATTAAGAAGGATAAAATACTTCAAGCCAAAGAAAAGTTTCTGGAATTAAAAACAGAACATGAAAAAGTAATTAATAAACGAGAAAACAAACTCAACGATCGCTTTAATCAGCTTAAAGACAAGGAGTCTAAGGTGAATAAGGCTTTTCAAGAGAATAATAATAAATCAAAAGATCTCTCCAAACTGGAGCAAAGCTTATCTAAAAAGCTTGAGCTTAATAAGATTAAAGCTGACGAGCTTAGCAAAGCTCACCGCAAGCAAGTGGAACAACTGGAGGTTATTTCCGGTTTAACCCCAGAGGAAGCAAAAGAGCAACTACTGGTAGCCTTAAAAGATGAAGCTACTACAGATGCTGCTTCTTTTATTCAGTCTACTATGGAGGAGGCTAAGCTTACTGCCTCAAATGAAGCAAAGAAAATCGTTGTACAGACGATTCAAAGAGTTGCTACGGAGCAAGCTGTTGAAAACAGTGTTTCTGTATTTAATATTGAAAATGACGATATTAAAGGAAGAGTAATTGGTAGAGAAGGAAGAAACATTAGGGCTCTAGAAGCCGCTACAGGAGTAGAAATTATTGTTGACGATACGCCTGAAGCTATCATACTTTCCTGTTTTGATCCTGTAAGACGTGAAATCGCACGTTTGTCTCTACACAAATTGGTAACGGATGGAAGAATTCATCCAGCCCGCGTAGAGGAGGTGGTAGCCAAAACCCGCAAACAAATCAATGAAGAGATATTTGAGGTAGGAAAACGTACTACCATCGATCTAGGTATTCATGGCTTACATCCTGAATTAGTTAAAACTGTAGGACGAATGAAATACCGTTCTTCTTATGGCCAAAACTTACTTCAACACTCTCGCGAAGTAGCTAATCTTTGCGGTATTATGGCGGCTGAATTGGGCTTAAATGCAAAAATTGCTAAAAGAGCTGGTTTACTGCATGATATAGGAAAAGTGCCCAGTGAAGAAAGCGAACTTCCACACGCTATACTAGGTATGAAATGGGCAGAAAAGTATGGTGAAAAGCCAGATGTTTGTAATGCTATTGGTGCCCACCATGACGAAATTGAGATGACTAATCTGTTCTCTCCAATTGTACAAGTTTGTGATGGTATTTCCGGTGCACGCCCTGGTGCTAGACGACAAATTGCAGAATCTTATATTCAACGATTAAAGGATCTTGAAAATTTGGCCATGAACCAAAATGGAGTTACCAAAGCGTATGCAGTTCAAGCCGGTAGAGAGTTAAGAGTAATGGTAGATTGCGAGCAAGTAAACGATGCCGATGCGGCTAAAATCTCTTTTGATATCAGTCAGAAAATTCAAACTGAAATGACTTACCCAGGTCAGGTTAAAATCACAGTAATTAGAGAGACACGAGCGGTTAATGTAGCGCGCTAATCATATCCATGGCGGAGTGAATCATTTGCTCCACCAATTGGTCTGGATTTGCAGCAAACTTCCCTGTTTTACGATTAGCTAAGATGGCTGATATGGAGATCGCTCTATGTCCTAAAACCTCTGCTAAACCATAAATACCGGCTGTTTCCATCTCTAAATTGGTTATTGGATAGCCTTTTACGGAGTTTTGAGCCATTATTTCCAGGAAGTTTGGGATTTTTACCGGGCTGTTTACTTCTCTCCCTTGCGGAGCATAAAAACCCGGAGCCGTTATAGTTATGCCCGTTTGGGAGTATACGTCTTTAAAGATCTCTAACAACTCTGCATCAGCAAAACTCAAATAAGGTCTAGGTAAGCTTTTAAGCGCTGGGTTATCCCTTAAAAGTATATCTACATCTTCTTCATCCAACTGGTGTTCATAAAAGTGTAAAAGACCATCCATACCCAAGGCTCCCGCAGAAGCTAAAATCGTTCCCAAGGGAATATCGTCTCTAAGCGTTCCGCTGGTTCCCAGCCTTATAAAATTGAGTTTTTGATGTGGTAGCACTTCTCTATTGTCAAAGTCAACGTGAAACAGTGCGTGTAATTCATTTATCACAATATCAATGTTATCCGTACCAATTCCCGTGGAAATCACAGAAACTCTTTGTTTACCCAAGTAACCGGTATGGGTAACGAACTCTCTATTTTGTCTTTTTAGCTCAATGGAATCGAAGTGTTTTGAAATTCTATCTACCCTATCTTGATCTCCTACCGTAATAATGGTACTGGCTACATCACCTGGCGATAAAGACAAATGATAGACGCTGCCATCAGGATTTATTATGAGCTCAGAATTTTTCATCTTTCTTTTCTAGTTTATTTACTGAATTGCTGCAACTTATTCTAATTCAAAACATTTAGAGAGTGCTTCTCCCCTTTCAATTCATACTTTGATAAAGAACAAACTCATCGAGTTATGCCCATAAAGTATTACTTTTGCTGCCAAAATAAAACAAAATATGTCTAACAGTTCCCCTAAAATTCTCGTTCCTGTAGGTTTCTCAGAGCAGTCTTTCTTAGCTATTCAAAGAGCTTTGATTTTTGCCAAGCTGATGAAAGCCGAGATTACACTTCTTACAGTGATGGAAGGAAATGGTTTCTTTAAGAAAATGTTTAACTCTGATAAAAGTGTAGAAGAGCTTAAGCCTCAGGTAAAAGAAAAGTTAAGAGAAGTTGCCGAAGAGTACGGAAAAGACTCTGGTGTTAAGTTTGATGTAATGGTTTCTACCGGAATAGTATATGAAGAAGTAGCTAAGGTTAGTGAAATTATTGACGCTGACCTTGTAGTTATGGGAACAAACGGTAAGCCTCAAAACTTTAGAAAAAGATTCATTGGAAGTAATGCTTATCGTGTTGTAACCTTGGTAAAACCACCTGTAGTTACCATTAAAGGTGTTAGAGATATTAAGAATATTGACACGATTATTTTCCCACTTGTTTTAGACAGAAGATCAAAAGAAAAAGTAGGGCCTGCTTTACATTATGCCCGTCTCTTTCAAGCAAAAATCAAGATCGTTTCTGTGCTGGAATCTAAAGAGAAAGCACCTGTTTTAAGAGCTCATATTAAGCAAGTGGCTACCTTTATTAACGATCATGGTATTGAGTGTACTGCAGAATTAATTAACCCAGAAGAAAAGGGTGTTGTGCGTAACCTCCTTAATTATGCATACCAAAATGACGGTGATTTAATTATTATAACCGAAGATGATGGTGAACGTGATATCACGGACTATATTCTTGGTTCAGATGTTCAGGCGATAGTTTATCACTCTGAGATCCCAGTAATGTGTATTACCCCATCAGAAGTGAAATGGGAAAGAATGTGGGATAGTTTCTAAACCCAATATTTCAACATATTTTAAAAAGCCTTTTCACTTTGAAGGGGCTTTTTTATTTGGAATATATTTTCGCTACTGGATACCGTAAATGCTCCTTCTCATACATCTCTGACTTTTTGTAGATAAATAGGAGCTGATTACGCCCACTTTTTGCTTCCTCAGGATTATCCTCTTTCCACTTTTCAAAACTCTTCTTTAGTTCCGGATCGTTTTTGAGTAGCTCCAAAGCTGTATCTTCAAACACGTAGGCCGAAAAACCTTCTTTTTGCTGAAAAATTTCATCGTAAAAGTTCCATCTCAAATAACTATCCACAGCTTCTGCCTCCAATACCGAAACGATGAATCTTACATTTCTTTGATCGGTTGGAATCATAACATCTCCTTTCCAAAATTTTCTCTCTTGAACCTTCTCCAGAGTACTCAACTGGCGTAGCGGGAAATGTCCTTCATAGGGTGTATTTCCAAATTTAAAATTGGAAATATAGGTGGAGTGTACTGCAAAGGTTGTATCCTTTTCAAGCGGAAGCATATAAACCTTGTTGAGATGTAATAATTCAATTACCCGATGCCATGCGGATGGTACAATATAATATTCTGGTATTTCAACCTCCTTAGAAGATGTATACGAATCAAAATACTTTACATTGTAGGTTTTAGGCTTGTTCCTAAAGTACTTTAGTCTGTTTCTTCCACTTATTTCACTTTTAATAAAATCGTACTCATACCCTTTAAATTCCATTTCTCTAAAAGCTTTTTTATCTAGCTCCCAGTCAACATCCATCGTTTTTAAAGTTCTATCGTATTTCCATGCCCTTTCTCTTACCTCTTGTATTTCTTCAGAATGATTCTCTGCGTAATTGGTAATTGTATTTAAGAACACTCGTGTAGACTCCACTCTGTCCTTGTAAGGCTTTAACATATGTGTTTCGGTAATAAAACCAATGGTATTAAACAAGGTGGTATAACCGCTCGCATATCTTGGTGTTTCTAAAAACGCGTTGTAGCCTTTATCTGGCGTATTGTTGCCGTAAACATTTACGTACGGCACCATTTCCCAGCTCTTTTTTTTCATTTCATCATACAGCTCAGGTTCCATTTTTTCCGTTAAAAAGCGAGAGATTTCTGGGTTTAGCTTATCTTTTTGAGTACTTATAAGAGTTAACGTATATTGATAATCTGCACCGTTTGAAGTATGTGTATCTACAAAAATGTGTGGTTTAAATTGATGGAATAATCGATGAAAGGTTGTGGTATTTAATGCGTCTGCTTTAATAAAATCTCTATTCAAGTCTAAATTTCTAGCATTCCCTCTAAAGCCATGCATATCAGGTCCATCTTGATTTGCTCTAGTACAACAATTTCTATTTAAAACACCCCCAATATTGTAAGCTGGTACAATTACAATAAACACATTCTCAGGCACCCCGGTTTCTAAAATATCTTGAGCAAAAAGTATGGAAGCATCAATTCCACATGATTCTCCTGCGTGAATTCCATTATTGATCAACATAATGGTTCGATCCCTTCTCGCAGATAAAATATTTATTGGTGCATCGCTTACTTCTTTCCCAATTAAGAATAGCTTTAATTTCCTTCCGCTATCCGTGGGTCCAGATTCAATTAAGCGTGCATTTGAGTATCTCTTATCCAGAGCTTTGTACGCTTCCACAACCTCATCATATTCCAAGGTTTTATTCTCTTCATAGTCCAGTTGAATTTGGGCAAAACTCCAAAAGTTGATCATAGAAAACAGCAGGCAATAAAACAATCTCATTTTTCTCGTGTTAGGGAGGTGAAATTAATAATTACATGCACATAGCTTTTACTTTTGTGATATGACGGACGAAGAATTCATAAATCCTATAGATAAAGATAAAATTACTGAGTCTCCCTCTACTCTACCTTATGCACACACTGTAGGCGGAGCGGTAATAAAACCAACGAAAGAGGGTATAATCCGATCTAAATCGTTGGTGGCCATGGAGCAGCAAACGGATATGCAGCTTCAACAAATTAAAGAACAGATAGACCTATTGGCTAAACAAGCTAAAGACATTCAGGATCGCAAAGAGATCTCTGAAAAGATATATTCTGCTTACATGGGTTTTAAACCTGAGGTTAATCATATTTACCATCTATACGAAAAAGAAGATGGTAAGTTTGTACTCTCTATGATTGGACCTGACGAATGGGGCAGAAAACAAAAGTATAAGGCTCACTTAAAAACCGTACGATTATTAGCGGACCTTACTTGGGCTATTGAGAATTAATTTTCAGTTCAATCATAGTCCATCAACTAAACGAAAGCCTTCGCTATGAACGTTTACAATAGCTACGTTTTCATCTAGTTTTAGGTGTTTTCTAATCTTAGCCACATAAACATCCATACTTCTACCCGTAAAGTAGTTATCGTCTTTCCAGATTTTTTTCAAAGCCTCAGATCTACTTACCAATTGGTTTTTGTTTGTAGCTAGCAACTTGAGCAACGCCCCTTCTTTTGGGCTTAGTTTAAACTCTGTTTCTCCTATTTTTAAAATACGCATTTCTGTATCGTATGAATAAGCACCAACGGCCAGAATTTTATCTTCCGGTGTTGCTTGATTTTGATAACGTCTATTGATAATTGCTTTAATCTTATACAGTAGAACCTCAGAATCAAAGGGTTTGGTTAAGTAGTCATCTGCGCCTACCTGATATCCTTTTAGCACATCCTCTTTTAATGACTTTGCCGTTAAAAAGATAAGTGGAAGCTCACCATCTAATTCTCTGATTTCTTTTCCTAGTGTGAACCCGTCTTTATGCGGCATCATAACATCTAAAATGCAGATCTCCGGATCGTTGTTTCTATAGGCTTGTAAACCTTCAACCCCATCTTTGGCTAATACAACATTAAAGTCGTGCAATTCTAGATAATCCCTTAGCACCGCGCCAAAATTTGGATCATCTTCTACTAGTAAAATTTCTTGCTTATTTTCCATTATGAGGTTTGATTTAGGGGTAAGTATATATAGAATTTGCTTCCTTTATTTTTTTCACTCTCCACATCTATTCGGCCGCCATGTGCATCAATTATTCCTTGCACATAGCTCAAGCCAAGTCCATGTCCTTTAATGTTGTGGATGTTTCCGGAAGTAACTCTAAAAAAGCGATCAAAGATCTTTTTTTGCTCATCGTTAGTCATTCCTATTCCTTTATCGCTGATAATGATGATAAAATCATTTTTAGTTACCTCAGTAACTACTTTTATCTCTGGTGCTCCAATGGAGTACTTCATGGCATTATCCAATATGTTAATGATGGTATTGCCCAAATGATTTCGATCTGCTGAAAGCTCGATTTTACTATCGTTAAAGAACTTTTGAATTTTACCTCCTCTAGCTTCCATAGAGAGTTTAATATGGTCTATACATTCATCCAATAGGTCTTGAACTACGATAGGTTCGTAGCTCAACTCCAACTCCTTCTTATCCATCAACGCCATTCTCAAAACACTTTCTACCTGCATATTCATTCGGTTATTCTCTTGCTTAATAACCTTACTGTAGTGCTTTATTTTATCTGGACTATTAATAACCTTATCGTTGTTCAAAGCATCGATAGCCAAATTAATTGTGGCTATTGGAGTTTTAAACTCGTGCGTCATGTTATTGATGAAATCCGTTTTTATATCGCTAATTCTTTTTTGACGAATGGAATAGCTCAATGTTTTAGAAAAGGTGAAAATCATTGCCACGGTAAACAACATGCTTACGAGTAATGTAAACCACATGGATCCCAATAGGTAGTTTGCCTTACGTGGGAAACTAACCAGCAACAATCGACTACCAAAAAAATCACCTGGAAAAAGTGCTGCTTTGTGTTGTTCGTTCTTCGGGTTCCAGTTATCACTCTGTATGGCAAAATCATTGTTCTCTACTACTGCATATTCAAAATCTACATCAATTCCTTTGGTCTCCAACTCAAATCTAATTAAAGAATCAAGGTCATCCATCATTGGACGGTTGGCTACACTCCCTGATTTCCTAACATCATGAAGCATGAGTTTCTTAACAACATGGTTTAAGTAAGAAATCCTTCTTTCCACTTTTACAGGAAAATTTCGAAAAACATGGTTGTAGTTAGAATCTGCAGTGGAAAAGCTACTTTTTAATTCAAGGTTGCTACTGGAATCAATATTAACGACAAAGTTAGTATCTCCAGAAACCTTCATCGACATAAAAAAACCTCCTTCAGATCTTCTTTTAACCGTATCAAAACGGTCATTATCAAAATGACGGAGTAAGGAGGAGGAGTTAAAAAAAGAGTCCTTCATAAAACTATCGTTTAGAAAGTTTACCGCCTCAATCGCTTCCAACCTTCCTGAAACACTCGCCAAAGCCTCTCCTACTTCTTGATTAAACTTTTCCTCTTTAATACCATATGCATTAGAAATCCAATAGGCTTGGATACCGGTAATACCTATTAGCGAAAGCGTCATAAGCACAATAAGCCAACGGATACCCTTTTTAGTCTTTATGGTTTTCATTCTCATAGCAACGCAAATCTAACACTGGAAATCACGTAATTAATAAAATTTAACTGGACTTTAACAACGCTTAGGCAACCCTTAACACTATCCGGGGTGTCTAATAGGTAGATTTGAATAACGAAAACAAAAACTAAATTCTTCACATTATGAAAAACTTAAACCAAACATGGATGAGCGCCATGGCCGTTTTATTCGGTGTAGTGTTCTCATCATCGGTTTTTGCTCAATCTACGAGCACCCCAAATCAACCCATTCAGCAGGTTTCTACAGGAATATCTGATGAAGATCACGGAAACCCTCCTCCCCCTCCAATCTTAAGCACTAAAATTAGTGAATTGGAGCATCAAGAAGTAGAGGTTTATCCAAACCCGAATAATGGAGACTTCACTTTGAAGATTAACGATCATTCTGTAGGAGAGGTTGTAATTATAGATCTTCTCGGAAATGTGATCCTAAAAAAGAATCTAAGAGAGATGAATGAAATGGAAACCAAGATTGATCTTGGAAACGTTAGTTCTGGAATTTACTTACTAAGCACTGGAAAGGAAGTGGTGAAGTTTAGAGTGCTTTAAACATCGTTTATATTTTCCCAAAAAAAACCTTCTTGGACATGTCCAAGAAGGTTTTTTTTATTCATATATCTAGATCCATTTTAAGACTTAGCTTTAAAAAACATAAGCTATATAGTTTCAAGATTTAGCTGCCTAACAAAATCTAGAAAATCTATATTTGCCAACTTTAATAGAATATATGAGTTTCCAGAAGTTATCTGTTATTATCCCTGCTTACAACGAAGGAAAAACCATCCACTTCATCCTGAACAAGGTTAAAGCGGTACAGCTGTTGAATGGTATTGAGAAGGAAGTGATTATTGTAAACGACTATTCTACAGACAATACAGAAGAAGCCATTTTATCCTATCAAAAGGAGAATCCGGAAGTTAACATTCAATACTTTAAACACGAAAAAAACAAAGGAAAAGGCGCTGCATTACACACAGGTATACGCTACGCCACAGGCCAGTATACAGTTATCCAAGATGCAGATTTGGAG
Source organism: uncultured Owenweeksia sp. (assembly GCA_964485405.1). Taxonomy (GTDB): domain Bacteria; phylum Bacteroidota; class Bacteroidia; order Flavobacteriales; family Schleiferiaceae; genus CAKZNE01. The sequence goes on from CAZAJG010000029.1 coordinate 49,086, forward strand.
TATGACCCGGAAGAATATAATCTGCTGTTAAAACCAGTTATCAATGGCGTGGCAGACGTAGTATATGGATCTCGCTTTATGGGTGGTAATCCACATAGAATTCTATTCTTTTGGCATTCTATAGGAAATAAGTTCCTTACCTTTTTATCAAATATGCTTACCAACTTGAACCTTACAGACATGGAAACATGCTATAAGATGTTCAAAACCGATATAATACAATCCATAAAATTTAAGGAGAATCGCTTTGGGTTTGAACCTGAAGTAACAGCCAAAATTTCTAAAATCCCAAAAATCAGAATTTATGAAGTAGGGATTAGCTACTATGGAAGAACCTTTGAAGAAGGTAAAAAAATCAACTGGAAAGATGGCTTTAGAGCTATCTATTGCATTTTGAAGTATAACCTTTTTAAATAAACTCTTCTTTATTTAAAAAGGTTAAAAGGTTAAGCTTAAGCTCAGTGAAGGCATAATCGGTAATTGGTCCACCCTCTTTATAGCTTCTCTGTCAAAATAGAAAATATTCTCATAGTTCAGAAGGTTTGTTGCTCCTGCAGATACTTCTAAAGTTTGATAGTCATTAAAACTAAACGTCCTTCTTAAACTAACGTCTACTCTATGATAATTTGGTAATCTGTTGGTATTCAAATCCCCAAATAAGGTTTCAGCCTCTCCATTTTCTGTCGTGTAATCATAAGCAATATTTGGAGATCCATTCGTTGTTGTAAAAGGTTTTTGACTGTAGTAGGCTTGAGTTGGGGTAAATGGAAATCCACTACCAAAGTTATATCGAGTACTCAGCTCCCAGTTCCGTTTCTTTCCAAACGTGTAAGTACCAACAAAATTCAAATTATGGCGTCTATCAAAGTGTGGGAAATATTCCTGTATGCCATCATCTCGGGTTACTTTACTTAAAGAGTAGGTTAACCATAAATAGAATTTTTTATCCTGATACTTTGCTAAAAAATCTAGTCCTCTCGCCAACCCTCTCTCCACTATGTAATCGCTCCTCAAGATCTCTGGCTGATCCGAATTTGCCTCAGTATCTTCGTAAATCTTATTTCTATTTACATTGGTTAACTGGTTAAAGTCCTTCACATACCCTTCGATGTTTAAGGTAAGCTTGGGTGTTACTTCAATTTCAACACCAGCAATAGCGTGTCTAGCTTTTTGCAACCTACTTGTTATCTCTTCTCCTCTAAATTCATCAGGAAGATCCGAAGGACCACTTACGAAGCCATAAAACAAGTTTACCACATCCCTATCGCTGTTAGCGGCTATAAGGTTTTGCGAAAACCAACCACCAGAAGCTTTTAGTCTAATGAAATCATTCAGATTGTATTTGATTCCAAAACGTGGCTCAACGCTTAACTCACTCTGGCTTCCGTAATAATGTAAGCGAAGACCAGGCTGAATGATAAAACGATTCGCCTTAAGCTTATATTGAAAGTAGGTACCTAACTCTGTCGTGTTTTCTGCTTCATTTACAGAACCTCCAGTTTCGGTTCCTAGGGTTAAATCAGTTGCGTAACCAATGGCCTCCAAACCATATTTCAACTCATCATTCTCTCTTAAAAAGTAGGTGAAATCTAAGCCTCCGTTAAACCCTGTAATACTACTAGTATTAGCTGATCTACCGCCTTCAATAGAAGCAATATCGTATCGAGAATAAGAAAAGTCTCCAGAAATTAATACGGTAGAGGATGGAGGAACTACGGTAAAGTCACCACCACCACCGATGGAGGACCAATCAATACTATTATTTCCACCAAATACTACAGCATCATCAAATGAAAAGCCAAATAGGTTAAACTTTGAACCATTCTCTGATTGAGTAGTAAGCTTAGCATAAACATCTGTAAATGAAAATGGTAATTCACCAAATTCGGTTTCTACATACGGGTAGAAAATACTACTAGTTTGATCGAGATAAGATGTTTTTGCTGATACTAACACAGAGGTTGCAGCTTGTCCGTTTTTATTCTTTTTACCTAGAGGAGTTTCTAAAAGAAGCTTGGATGTATAGGTACTTGAACTTAGTTTACCACTAAACCTTCTTCTGTTCGGATCTCTCGTTTGAATATCCATTACAGCACTATTTCGACTACCGAATTCTGCTGCAAAACCAGCACTATGCACATCTGCACTTTGAATGATATCTACATCAAAAACAGAGAAAAAACCAATCGAGTGAAATGGATTATATACGATCATTCCATCTAAAAGGATAAGGTTTTGGATGGGAGCACCTCCACGAATGTATACCTGACCACCTTGATCTCCTGTTGTTACTACACCTGGTAATACCTGAATAGCCTTTATGATATCCGCGTCACCACCAACTGAGAACTGCTGTATTTCTTTGGTATCCAGAGAAACTACCCCAGTTAATACCTTAGTATCCCTTTCTTGGCGCTCGGCACTTACAACTACATCCTCTAATACTTCAGAAGCTTGATCTAAAAAAATCTTTTCCGTAACTATCTGCCCTGCCTTGACGGTAACATCTAAGGTAGAGGTTTCGTATCCTAAAAAGGAAACAGTTAATTTATAAGTTCCAGCCTTAACAGAGTTAATCACAAAATAACCATCATCATTTGCCACAGCTCCAAGTTTAGTGCCCTGCAAAGCTACATTGGCAAAAGGAACAGGCTGATCCGTACTCTTTTCAAATACAAATCCTCTTATTTTACCAGATTGTGCAAAAGACTGAAAACCAATCAACAAAAAGGTGAGCAGAACTAGGGAATTTATCTTCATTTTAAAAATTTCATTTTCAAGGGCCGCCAAATATATCCAAATAATTAACGGTTTTAAACGTGAATAATCTTGAAGATCAGCTCACGTAGTAATTCATCATGGGATGTAGAGGTATTATTCACCCCTTTTGATTTCATATCACACTCTCGCAAGTAGCCCATCACCCGAGCGAGCTTTTTAAGATCGTACTGTGTTGCTCCTAATTGGTAGTCTTTAACGAAGTATGGGTTTAATCGAAGTAGAGACGCTAATCCTCTCGGGGATTTATCCGATGCCTGGTGGATAATCATCAATTTACTGAAGTATCCAAATAGAAGGCTAATCGTAACCACCAAAGGGTTATCCTTAGGGTTTGCTTTAAAGTATTGTTGAATTTTAATGGCTTTAACCAAATCTCTATTTCCGAGTGCTTTTATCAATTCAAAATTGTTGTAGTCCTTACTAATACCAATGTTGTCTTCTATAATATGCTCATCAATGGTCTGTCCTTTTTCTGCAACTAATTCCAATTTCTCTAATTCCTTATCTATCCTGCCCAAATCATTACCCAAACTTTCTGCTAACAATTCTCTCGCCTTTATCGAAGAACTATAACCTCTAGCTTGTAGGTTAGCGCCTATCCATTCTGGAATTTGATTTTCATATAACTTCTTGGACTCAAAAAGTATATGATCGTTGCTTATGAGTTTGTAAAGCTTTTTGCGTTTATCCAGAGTTTTATACTTGTACGCTAAAACTAAAACCGTACTTGGTTGTGGTTGTTGCACATACGATTCCAGGTCTTCAATTTTTCGGAGTTGTTGCGCTTCTTTCACAATCACCACAACTCTGTCCGACATCATGGGGTATCTTTTCGCTTCTCCTATTACCGTTCTTACATCTGTATCTCTACCATAAAGCACGGATTGATTAAAGCTCTGCTGGTCTTCCGGCAAAGCTGTTTTTTCAATTAAACGGGTAAGCTGATCTATATAATAGGTCTCCTCCCCCATTAAAAAGTATATGGGTCTAAACTTTCCGGACTTTATTTCACTTACGATTTCTTGGTATTGCATATAGAAAAGTAGGAGGTGCAAAGCAACAAAAAACTGATGTCTTATTTGTCAACTACCCAACATAAAGCTTGGGCTTAATCCGAACCGAGCAATGTATCTTTGCCAGCAATGCATAAAAACCTCATTCCACTAAATCTTCCACAACCTCAATTGAGGCTTGCCAAAAAGGCAAACGATATAATGGTATGGGATGAAATAAGAAAAAAACACTTAAAGCTAACTCCAGAAGAGTGGGTACGCCAACATTTTGTTCATTTCTTAATTCAAGAAAAGAACTATCCAAAAAATAGTATTGCTTTAGAAGGTGGTTTTCATCTCAATGAAAAGCTTCAACGTACCGACATTCTTATATATAAAAATGCACAACCCACGCTAATTGTAGAATGTAAAGCTCCGCAAGTAAAAGTAACCCAGAGCACTTTTGATCAAGCTGCGAGATATAATCTTCATTACCAAACCAATTATTTAATCATCACCAACGGTTTAGAGCATTTTGCAGTAAAAGTAGAGGCCAAAGAAAAGATGTATAATTTTTTAACCGGAATACCTGATTTTAATGAACTATAAAATTTTAAAGCTTAAAAAAGGTAAGGAGAAATCATTGAACCGAAAGCACCCATGGGTATTCTCTGGAGCTTTCGCTAATATATCTCCAGATTTAGACGAAGGAGAGTTGGTTGAAATTCAGGATCACAAAGGTTCTTTTTTTGCTTTAGGTTTTTTTCACCACGGTAGCATTACAGTTAAAATTCTAGCTTTTGAAAATATCGCCAACGTAGAAGATTACATTATTGATCGTATAACAAGAGCATTAAACTATAGGAGAGAGTGGTTAGCAACTATTGCAAATACCAATTGTTGCCGACTTGTTTTTGGTGAAAGTGATTCCTTGCCTGGGCTTATTGTTGATCGATATGGAAAAACAGCTGTTATTCAAATTCATCATTATGGCTGGGTTGCATTCTTACCGTCTATTAATAAAATCTTAATTGATCAAGAAGAAATTGAAGCGGTTTATCACAAACCCACAGACAAGGTTCAAATCAACCCACAGCTTTGTGGTTATCTAAGTGGTGCTAGGTTGGATGACAAAGTAGAAGAGTATGGAAACTCGTTTAAGATCGATTGGGAAGAGGGTCAAAAAACTGGTTTTTTTATTGACCAAAGAGAAAGCAGAAAGAAACTAGCGCAATGGAGTAAAGGAAAACGGATACTCAATACCTTTTCCTACAGTGGAGGGTTTTCCATTTATGCCCTCAAGGCTGGAGCAGCTGAAGCGGTTTCAGTTGACATTTCTCAAAGTGCTGTGGATCTGGCTCATGAGAATGCCATATTGAATCAGGTAGAACAGAAACACGAAGCAGTAGCTTCTGATGTATTTGAATACCTGAAAGCAAAAGGTGAAGAGTTTGATATCATCATTCTTGATCCTCCGGCTTTTTCAAAAAACCGGAGAACCGTTCACAATGCAATTCAGGCTTATAAAAGACTAAACCTTTTGGCTTTTAAAAAGACTCAGGTAGGAGGATTGATTTTTACTTTCTCTTGTTCTCAACACATTACCCCAAAACTTTTTGAAGACACCATACGTGCTGCGGCTATTGAAGCTAAACGAGACATACAAATTATAGAAAAGCTTGGACAACCGGCTGATCATCCGGTGAACATCTATTTCCCAGAAGGAGAATACTTAAAGGGATTGATTCTTAGAGTGAACTAGACGTTTCCTCTTCTCTTAATTTTAAAAAGGTTAAGGTGCCGGCAATGGTAGCCAGCACAGGAGCTACTACCCATCCTAAAAAGGGAATCAAAAAGCATAGATGAAAGGCTAGACCAACACCAGTGACGGAAGCTTTGTTTTTTTTCATCCAAGCAGAGGTTTGCTTTCTATTCCAGCGATATCGTTCTGGATTATAATCCATCAATGCAAAACCAAAAAAATAAGACTGAACTATTACAATAGCAATAGGGCTCAATAAACCTATTAGCGGGATAAAAGCGAATAAGCTAAACAAAAGAGTCAATGACATTTCGATACCAAAATTCCGCGCATTAATAATTATGGCCCTCACAATATCATTTCCCAGTTGCTTCATACTAAAAGGAAAGTCATTCCCATTTTCGTGGCGCTCTACCTTTTCGGATAAAAAAGAAAGAAAAGGAGACAATACAATGAGGACAACATATCTAAAAATGCTAAAATAGATTAGGAATATCACCATACGGATTGCAAAACCAATGATCCAACCTAAGTATTTACCCCAATCCTCTCCGGTAATGCCAAACAGACCCAAAAGATAATCTGCTCCTTTTTCTCCATACACGGAGCTAAACCAAATGGCTAAAGCCAATAAAAGAATATTAATGAGAATAGGTAGGATTAAAAAAGAGCTAAAACCTTTTTTGGTAAGGTAAGGAAGCGCTTTTCTGAAAGAGCCAACGGCTGTAAAAAAATGATACAACATCCTAAAAAATGATCAGGTTTAAATAATTACTTTTGCGCCTTAATTGAAAAAAATGGAAAAACAACTTCTTGCTATTTCCCCTATTGATGGACGCTACAGCAAAGCTACCGAAAAGCTTACAGACTATTTTTCTGAATACGCCCTAATTCACTCTAAGAATCAATCACTTTAAGTATTCTCCTTCTGGGAAATAGATGTTAACCGGATGATCAGCCGGTTGTCCAAGC
>CAZAJG010000030.1:0-19202 GCA_964485405.1 uncultured Owenweeksia sp.
GTAACAATTCGAACTTTATTCTGGGGCTTATAAGGAGCTGCTTGCTGCATGTATCAATTGTTTAGAAGCGCAAATTTAAGCATTGTGAATTTGCCTCAAAACATCAATTTACTTGTTACTCTACTTTATCCGAATTCGAGTGGGCTGGAGATTCAACCTCTGAAAGAGTTTCGAAAAGCTGACCGGGATTAAGTGGCTTACTTAGATAACCGTTAAAGTAATGACTTTCAGGGAGATCATCAATGTGACTCAGCGCATAAGCGGTCATTGCAAAAATGGGTGTTTCACCATTTAAGCCGCTACGCTCTCGAATTAACTTAGACGCTTCTCTACCTCCCATTTTGGGCATTTCAATATCCATAAGGATGATATCATACTGATTTTTATTCGCAATTTCTACTGCGTCCAAACCGTTTTCAACTACGTCTAAATCTACCTTCCATAGCTCCATAAACCGTTTTACTACAAAAGCATTTAGCTCATTGTCTTCCGCTAGTAAAACCTTTAAGCCACTTATGTCTTGGGTTCCATTTTTAAGATTGGTAGATTTTAATTCTTTTTCAGCAACCCCAAATTCCAATTCAAAAAAGAAGTTTGACCCTTCTCCTTCTATACTTGACACCTGAATTTTACTGTTAAAAAGTTCTAAAAGGCTCTTGGTAATGGTTAATCCTAAACCTGTGCCTCCATAAGTTTTACTGGTTCCTTTTGTTGCTTGTGAGAAGCTTTCAAATACATCTTCCAGTTTATCTTCAGGTATCCCAATACCTGAATCTTCAACTTCTATCAGAACTTTAACCTTTTCAGAAGTCTTAGTTAGCTTTCCTGCACGTAATACAATACCTCCCTTTTCAGTAAACTTAACAGCGTTGGAAATGAGATTATTCAATATCTGAGCCAGACGAAACTTATCTCCTACTAAAACTTTGGGAATTTCATCATCCCACTCCATTTTTATGGTGGTTCCGTTCTCCTTCGCTTTAAAGCTGAAAGTTCGACTTATATCGTGTAGAAAAGCGTGCAGATTAAATGGTTCTTCATTCAACTCTATTTTACCTGCTTCAATTTTACTAAAGTCCAAAATATCATTTACTAAACTCAACAAGCCCTCCGAGGCAAATCTTAGATTTTTGAAATAATCCTTAAACTGGTTTGATGCTTTAGACTCGGCATTTAACAGGTGTGTTATACTAATAATTCCATTTAGCGGAGTTCTAATTTCATGACTCATCGTGCTCAAAAACTCCGACTTTAAGGCTGAATTTCTTTCCGCTGTTTCTTTATCCCTTAGTAAGTTTAAGTTTGACTTTCGGGTTTCTAGCAAGCTTATAATTTGACGACTAACACTTTTAAGAGTTTTCCGTTGTATATCATTTAGCCTTGCAGGTTTGAGATCCATCACGCACAGTGAGCCCAAATTATAACCTCCACCATCCACCAATGGACAGCTCGCATAAAAGCGGACATTAGGGTCACCTACTACAAAGGGATTTTCTTTAAAAAGCTCACTTTGGGTGGCATCCTCCACCTCCAGAATATCATTCATATCTAGAGTTTCCTTGCAAAAGGAATTGTCTCGAGTTGTACTATCAAAGGGTAACCCAACTTTAGATTTAAACCATTGTTTTTTTTCATTAATGAAACTAATAAAAGAAATGGGCTTTTGACAAACTAAAGAAATCAAAGCTGTTAGCTCATCAAATTGCTTTTCTGCATTGGTGAATAAAATTTGATATGATTCTAGCCTCTCAATCCTTTTTGATTCAGTGCTCAGCATAGATAGATATAGGTTTGAATGTAGTTTAGTTGTCTCACCAACAAATAAAATGAATCTTTAATAAAACGATGACATTCTAAGATTATCGAACCAGTTTTATAGATGGAGTGTTTATGTGATTACTCTCATTCTTTCTTTGATCGAAGGCGTATATCTCAAAGCTCATCATTTCGGATTCGCCCGTATCAATTAGGTATAAGTTGTTTAACACAATATTTAGTTTTCCTTTTATAGGTACTTGCTCATTTCCAGGCACTAAATCTTGAATACGAAATGTATAAGCGATATCTATTCTTTTATCCACTACGAAAAGGTCAGAGCTATCCGCATGCCCCCCTCCTAAATCACCATCACCATCTTCATAACCAATCTGAATAACCAAAGAATCTTGGAATTCCATTAGTGTGGTTGGTCCAATTTCTATTAAGGATAAAATGGGTGTATTACTCAAAGGCTCGTCCTCACTACAACCAAAGAGAGTACCAAAAAAAATGAGATATACTAACTTTTTCATTGGACGATAAAGGATAGATAGTCATTAAAATAAAAAGGGCTCTGCGAATTAGGTATAAGCGTAAATGCGCCCTCTTCATCTTCTCCATAATATCTAAAAAACACTATACTATCCTTCATAAAAACATTTGCATCCAAGGTGGTTACAGATATGTTTTGAGAAAGATGAGTTAACGTTCGTGTTATTGCACCGCTAAAGTCATCTTTTATATATGAAAAATCTACTCTTTGGTTTTGTAAGTTTTGCGGAGCTGTAGCATCATCTTCCACCAAAAAGGCAAGTGTAATGGTTGTTCCCTCAGGAAAGATAAATGGCGAAATAGCACCCGACAACCGATTTACATCCACTCTATTTTGATTGCTATCGACTGCGGCATAGCCTAAAAAAGTTGGAGGCAAATTGGGATAAACTACTGATGAGTCTAGGATATTCTTAGCTCCATTACCAATCCAATCTTTAATCTGTTGTATTTCTTCATTAGAAAGAGGCTCAGCATACAAAGGCATTTTTCCTAAAATATCATCTACCAATACTCTCCTTACCAACCAACTCTCCTCAGGGTTCCCCGGAGTCACTCTAAAATAGAAACTATTTTGATCATCATTTTTAACTACAGGATGATAAACTAAAGAGGCATACGTACTTTGAATTGTTCTAAAGTCTGGTTCAAAACTTCCATCATGACAAGTAGGGTTTGCGCATTTTACAGAAAAAATGTTTTGATGTAAGCCTTCAATGCTGGTAGGGTTAAGACTGTCTGTTTGGTTATTAACGGTGTTGGAATCACCAAAAGGGTTGCGTCTATCATCCTGAATCGTTTTCTCACAAGCTTGAAGAAGCGCGATAGAAAAAATTCCGAGTAGAATGATGTACTTTTTCATAAGAATGCTTCATTTAAAACTTTTCCGGGTAAACTCACTGGAATATCCATATCAAAGCCCAGGGCATTGGCTATGGTTGGTACAATATCCACACTCTTTCCTTCTTCATTACTCAATACTTTACCCTGATTTACTACTCCTGAAGGTCCGGCAACAAGGCAGAATATTTCCTTAGCCACAGGATCGCTATTGGTGTGATCCAATGCATAACGCCCATTTTGGTCAGAAATACTATTAGGTGTTCCGTTTCTTCCTATTTCTGGAGCAACAATAAGTAGAGTATCATCTGCCATTCCTGGCGTACTTTGGATCTTACTCCATAAATGACCTACTGCCCAATCTGCTTTTCTCAGGTTATCGCAATAAGCGGTAAAATCGTTATGGCAAACATCTACCCCGAACATATTTACCAATAAAAGTTCCGGTTTAAACTCTTCAATCACCTTTTCTGCATAAAAGATATTATGCATATCGTTGTTCATTCCGGATGGAATATTGAAAGGATTATTGTGCAAACCCGAAGCAATTTCAGTTGTCATTTGATCAAACCACGCTTCTAGCTTTGTAGCATCCTCCTCATTGTTTCTCACTCCAGCAGATTCGCTCAAAGGCGCACCAAAATTGTTATTCAGAAAAGTTTTAAAGTCGGAACGAAATGCTTCATTTTCCATTGGAAAATTGTTTTTATCCGAAAGAATTGGAAAAGTTTCAGCTGTGAAAAAGCTAGTTGGAGCGATCTGATTTGCCCCAAAATCGGGCCCGTAGTCTGGGTATAAGCTGTAATTCAGATTTGGATAAAGATTGTTCGTATGGGTTATCCACCATGAATTTAGAGCAGACATTTGGGGGCTATTATGTTTACGATACAACTCAAAAATAGTAGGAAATGACGGACGGCTGTTTAGATTCAAACTACTATCGGTATACTGACCTGTTACAGCAGTAGTGTGCCCATTAAAGTGACCCGTTGGGCCTTGGTCGTATCTAAATTCCTTAAATAGTGTACCTAAGTTTTGTAAGGGTGTACTGAGTGCAGAAGCTGGGAGGGAAGACATACTTCCAAGTATATCGCTACTAATGCTTTCATTTCCATTTAAGAGAGATGGCATTAAATTCCCATCGTTTTTCTGAACACTCTCGTAATTCCTAATACCACCAGCAAAGAGACAAAAAACAACATGATTAACCTTTCTCAGCCCTGTTGCAGCAAATAATCTACCGCTGGGTAGAATATAGGGTGCAGAGAATAAGCTTGCCGAGGCTAAACCGGTTTTTTTAATAAAATCTCTTCTCTTCATAGCTTTAATAATATCTATACTCTTCTGAAGTTAGTATGGCATAGTAAATATCAACAGGTTGCAAGGAAGTATCCTGATCTATTTTGTTTACAACGAACCACTTTTCTTGAGGACTAGGCTTTCGGATATAAAACCGTTTAAAAGCTTCATTTACAAATAAATCAGTATCCTCCTTCATTTCCGATTTTTCTGGAACTATTGCATTCTCATTTGCGAGCGTGCTTTTTATAATCAAATCTATAGCCACTGCTTTATCACCAATAGAAGTATACAAGCTATTTAAAGCGTTTAATTCGCTAATACTAATGGATTTTCCGAATAAATCTGTGTACAACACCGAAATGAATTGCTCGTTGTTTTTAAGATTCTTTTTTTCGCTTGCATTTGAGTAAAGAGTAACATCATCAATCTCATATTGATTCGTGATTTCTTTTTTGCAAGACATCAAGACAAGAAGTAATAAGCTACCGTAAATACTGTTTTTAAAACTCATTGAAAAAATACTCATCACTCGTTAATAATTCCCGCTGCAAGTCTTGATATCCTTTTTCCGAAGCATACAATATGGTCTTATCAAACATTTCTGCTGTGTTTGGGTCTCTAAAGAGATGTTTCCTAAACAAAGTCAATACTTGTCCTTCAAAATACGATTGTGAGCTAAAAAAAATATCAATAAAATCCTTTTTGCTAAAACCTGCTTTCAAGAATAATACTCCGTTTGACCCCTCTATCATTAAACTGGAATTTTCTAACTCATCATCTGTAGGGTACCGAAATAGGAAATTCTGAAATGTAGCTACGACAAAATTCTCAGTTCCCATGTTAATCTCATCGTAGTAGAGGTTATCCACCATTCTTTTGTGTAAATCAGTTGTGCCAATATCACCCGATTTTAGCATTGTCTCAATTTCGAGCAATTGCTCCAATCTAGCAATTTCAACCTCCAGGATTTCTTTTAGATCTGGTGACACAGAGTTTAAAAGATTCACATAAACCAAATAGTCTTGTTGAATTTGATTGGTGTCTAAACCATCTAGGTAATCCGCCCGTGCATCCTCATAGAGTTTTGTGTAGTATAGATCAGAATTAAAAACATTGCTCACTAATGCGATTCGATCTAGGATAAGCGCCTCTTCGCCTAAAAGCTGTTTTGCTTCATTAAACTCTAAATCTGTTGCTTTTCTTCCCTGAAGTGTAATAAAAATACGATTGACATAATTCTCTTTAAGCTCAGTGGTAACAACCCTTTCTTCTGGAGCTGTATTTCCAGAAATAACATTCACCTCCCTCTTTGTACATGAAAAAAGAAGTGCAATTATCAGTAAGCTTAAGTAAGGTTTCATCGAAGACTAATTAATCTCACTCTAAATATAAGATATTGATAGGATTAGGATTCTTTTAAATGGTTTAATGAGGGTAATTTTATTTTTTGAAGTATTTTTCCAACATGATACTAAGAATTTGTCTTTTCACAATTGTATTTGCCTTATCGGTGCCTGCTCTAGCTCAGAATGGTTCTCAAAATTCTTCGGATAAGAAAAGAGAAAGAGTTATTTCAGAAATTAAAACTTTTGACGCAAAGGTTAAGGTTATTGGTGTTTTACAAGGACGAAAAGACATGGCTGTTATTCAAGTAATGGAAACTGCCGACAATAAATGGGATCTGAAAAGCGGAGATGAAGTGCTGTGTAAGTTTTACTTTGGTACAGCACCTTTTAAAGGAGAAGTTCAATATCCCGGAGTTATAGGAGGAGAAATTTTAGATGCCCAAATTCACGCAGAAAAGAACCGTAACAAGGTTCAAATTAATTACAGCATTTTAAGGTATAAGGTTGTTGGAAAGGAGAAAATTGTAAGCCCAAACCCTTCAAAAAAGAGCAATCCCTAACTTCTACTAGCCCAATATATTCTTAAGTTCTAGTAAGTGTTTTATTTCATGGGTTACTCTTTCATTATGCTTCTGTTTGTGCATATTGAAATACACTTGATCTATCCCACAGTTTTTAGCTCCAATGATATCGGCCACAAGATTGTCACCGATCATTAAAGATTGACTTCTTTTAGCACCGGCTCTTTTCAATGATTCTACAAATATCGGTGCAGCTGGCTTGTTCACTCCAATTTCATCGGATGATACAATTTGCTTGAAGAATGGTTTTAAGCCGCTTTTGGTAAGTTTAATCTCTTGAACCTCACTAAAACCATTGGTTATGATATGCAAATGATATTTATTCTGAAGCTCTTCTAAAACCTCTATAGCTCCAGGTAATAATGTTGTTTTATGCGGGCATGTATCTATATATTCTATTTCAAACTCATGACTAAAAACTTCATCCACTAAGCCAAATTCTGCAAAGGTTTCTAAAAATCTCTCCCTCCTCAGTGTCTTCTTATCTATTTTCCCTACGCGATACAAAGCCCATTTTTCTTCATTTATTCGAATATAGGTATCCAAAAACTCATTTTCGGTTCCAGTCAAATTATCCGCCAATTTGTGCCTTTGATATAGCTCGCTTAATGTATCCCGAGAATTGGTGTCAAAATCCCAAAGGGTATGATCTAAATCGAAGAATAAATGCTCGTAGCTTTTCATTTTAGCCATCTTAATGGGATTGGTAAGTTGTTGTATAATAAGCGCTGATAATTACTCTCTTTTGCGCCAAAGCCATTGTAAAATCTGGCCAAACCTTCATTGTTACTTCCTTCAAAATCCAATAATTCTTTCTTATTGCTATTGAGGATAATGTATTCGTTTATTAGATAGAACATCGCGCCTCCACTTTTTCCTTCTTCTGTATTACCTGAAAAGAGAAAAATGCATCTTCCTTGAAATTCGATCATAAAAAAGCCTGCACACGGTTGGTTACGCTCCGAATAGGCAAGCCATATTTTTCCCCAACCTCCATGAATACCAGCATACATTATGCGTTGCATTGTCTTATAAAAGTCAGGTTTAAGGTTCAAATCTCCTCCTTTGTTGTTCTTAAATAGTTCAACCAACTGTTCTGGACTTCCATGTTCATGAACCTCCCACCTATTGGATTGCCCTTTTTTTATGTTTCTCTTTGTGCCTTTTGAAAAGTCCTTATAAATTCTTTCGTAAGAACGATTCAATGGGAGCGTAAAATTGTTGTTGTTTTCGATTTTAGCTTTTTTCAGAGGGAAGAGATGTTCTCCTTGATTGAAGTAAACATCTGCATAGGTGCAGTTCTCTGCAATCATTTTTTGAAAGCTAACCACTACCTCATCGGAAACTTCAGTTTTAGAAAAAATCCCAAGTTGTTGCACGCCAAAAGGACGGAAAAAATATTTCATTCCCCATTTTTGACGGACAGGCAATGGCATTGCAGCATCGTAATCGTTCAGTACTAAAGCGTCCCAGTTTTCACAAACAATATCCAAGTATTGCGATAAACCGTAAATTAAATTGGAAGAATCCAATTTTACACATTGATTGTATTTCTTCCGATCGATATAGTTATTTTTTACATATCTGATCATGAAGCCGCTTCAACCATTTTTTCAAAAACTCTATTCCAGCCGATCCATTCAGGCATTTTTTCACTAAAAACACGGTTGTGCCAAATTGGAATAAACTCCCCACCAAATTCTCGATAAGTAGCAATATACTTTTTGATTTCTTCCCAGGATTGCACTGGATCTTGTTTTTTGTAGTAGATAAAAGTCCCATCCATAAACGGAAAAGGATGAACAATAAGCGGAGTTTCTACTTCTAACTCCAAGTCATAAAAACGAAAGGGAGTGCAAATCCCAGCTCTAAATCCAGCTTCTGCAGCATATCCCATTGAATAGTCGTGCGTAATTTCTATATCCAGGAGATGCCTATAAGTATCTGGAAACTTAAGAATTAAAAAATGCTGACGGCTTTGGGTTATATTGGTGTGTAAGATGCTCTCTAAAGATCTCAACTCCTCTTCTCCTAATTTTGGATTGAAATTGGATTGATAAGAAGGATGAATACCTACTTGACAAAAATCATTCACACTCTTTAAGAATCTTCTTAACCTAGGGCTTTGCGAGGTTAAGCTTCTGTCATGCTTCCCTAATTTGGAGAAAAGCGCGAAAAAGATAGTTTCATATCCATACTTTTCTTGTAGCTCCAACTGATAATCAAAAGTCTCGAAAGGATCCTTATTAATACCGATTAGAGTTTTGAATCTATTTACCGCTTCGTGAAACTTAAACGAAAAAAAATCGTTTCCAAAACCGCCAAGTGTTCTAAAAATACCCTTTCCAAGATAAGCGTAGGCATTATCGATATCTACTGAATTGATAAAGCTATAGCTGTTCTTCTTGATGCTTAGCTCTGGATATCTTTCCAATAAAACTTCAGCTAAATGATTCGCGAAAATATTAACCAAAGGCCTATCCAATACTTTGTTTTTATATGCCAAGCTCTCTTTTGCTGGGAACCGATTATGCTCGTCCGCTATAAAGGGCATATACTCCTCATATCTACTTACTAGAAAGAAAGAGGCTGCCAAAGGATCATATGGTAGTACAGATCTATTGTTGGTTAAGTAGAATACAAAGTCTTCTTTGTATTTACCCTTTTGAAATTGTTGATCTGAAATATCAGATTCAAATAGTAAATGTGAAGGATGAAGATGAAGCCCACTAGACGGAGTGTTTCTACTGTAGTAAACCTTAGGTAATTCACTCTTTTCATACTCCTCCTTATCCGTAACTATTTTGATTTCTAAACCCAGTAAACCAGTACATATTAGCCTAGAGATGTACTTAAACCGGGTGGTATTTTGATCAACAAAAAAGAGTAACATATGTGGCAAATATACCAATGCTAAATCAGCCCTTCATCGGCAAAACTGTAATATTCGTGTTCACACACAATTAGATGATCTATAATCTTGATATCCATAAGATTACCCCCTTCAACGAGTTTTTGAGTAAGCCTTTTATCAGATAAACTTGGCTTAATGTTGCCTGATGGATGATTATGAGCTACCACTGCAGCTGATGCATTTACTATAATACCTTCTTTAAAAATCATTCGAATATCAGCCACTGTGCCCGTTATCCCTCCTTTACTGATGCACTTACAATCCAGAACTTTATTTGAAGCAGAGAGAAAAATCACCCAAAACTCTTCATGAGATATGTCCCCTATTTGAGGTTGAAGGAACTCATAAGCGTGTTCACTACTCGAAACAGTTTCACGGGCTCGAGCATCAGAAAGCCTCCTTCTCCTTCCTAATTCAAGAGCAGCAACAATGGAAATGGCTTTTGCTTCCCCAATTCCTTTAAACTCACATAAATCATTAACCGTGAGTTTACTGAGCTCATTTAGGTTATTATGCACGGATGCTAGGATTCGTTTAGCTAAATCAACAGCAGTCTCTTTTGAATTTCCGCTTCCGATTAAAATGGCAATTAGTTCAGCGTCAGAAAGAGAAATCTTTCCTTTCGATTGTAGTTTTTCTCGTGGGCGGTCATCCAATGCCCACTTCTTGATTCCGAGGTGGTTAGTTTGGTCTTTCAAGTGTTTTGGTTTTGGTCAAAAAAAAAGTCCCACTTTTCAGCGGGACTTTAAATTTATCATAATTCGTAAGAATTACGCCTTTTTAGCAGAAAGATTAATCTTCAACTTGATGTTGTCATCAATAAGTTGGTCTTTCGCTAAACCTGTTACACCAGAAGAGTGGAATTCAACACCCCATTGTGTACGGTCTATTACAAACTCAGGCGTGCTAATCATTACGTTATCACCATCCATAGTAACTTTTACAGGAAAAGTAATGTTCTTCTCTTGATCTCTCATCATCAAGTTTCCTTTAAAAGTGTGCGTAGAACCATCCTCTGCGTTTTCATTGGCTTCAACAGAAGTTAAAGCAAAAGTTGCGGTTGGGAACTCTTCTGTAGAAAAGAAATCAGGACTTTTTAAATGTCCTTCTAACTTAGTGCGGTACTCTTCACTCTCGATATCACCGTTAACGATAGAATTCATATCAATTACGAATTTACCACTAACAATACTTCCTCCTTCAATCTGGAATTCTCCTTCTTGAACTTGAAGCGTACCGGTATGAACATCATCTGAATAGGTTTTATAACCTTCCCAGTTGATCTCATCTCCTTCGGTTTCAACAGCGTAAGTAAAAGCCTCCTCTACTGGAGTCGCTACTTCTTCTGCTTCTTTTGTTTCTACTGTTTCTGTTGGTGCATTGTTACATGCAACGGCTACAGCTATAACTGCAAATGCGAAAAATTTACTAAAAATCTTCATTCTAAATAATTAATGTTTAAACAACGATTCTGCAAATATATACGAAATCTATACAAATCAACGATTTGATATTAAAAAAATATTTAGTATTATTGTGATATCAAATTAATATCAAAATAATGGAAAGCGAAAAAATCATAAAAACACAATCTGGTTATTTACACTTATTCGTAAATCTGGCTCTTCTTGCTGGGGGTATTTATCTCTTGGTAATGCAAAACTTAATAGGAATACCTTTTCTACTCTTCTTTATCATCCATATGATTGGGTTTCTTATAATAAATCCTAACACTAGTGGAGTATTAACTCTGTTCGGAGCGTATAAGGGTACGGTTGTACAAAATGGGTTTCACTGGGTAAATCCTTTCTATAAAAAGAAAAAGATTAGCCTGAGAGCTCGAAATTTGGATAGTAAGGCCATAAAGGTGAACGATAAGCTTGGAAATCCAATAATGATTGGCGTTGTGTTGGTTTGGAAAGTGAAGGACACGTACAAAGCGGCTTTTGATGTAAATAATTACGAAGAGTTTGTTATCATTCAAAGTGAAACAGCGGTAAGAAAACTAGCAAGTGCCTATCCCTACGATACTTTTGATGATGCCGAAAGCGAAATGAGTCTTAGATCTGGTTTAGAAGATATTAATCATGAACTAGATGCCGAAATGCAAGAACGGTTAAACATAGCGGGTATAGAAGTAATTGAAGCTAGAATAAGTCACTTAGCCTATGCTTCCGAGATAGCTGGAGCCATGCTTCAAAGACAGCAAGCCACGGCCATAGTTGCTGCCCGTCTAAAAATTGTTGAAGGAGCTGTAGGCATGGTTGAAATGGCCCTTCAACAGCTTAATGATAAAGATATATTGGAACTGGATCATGAAAAGAAAGCCAGTATGATTAGCAATTTAATGGTGGTGCTTTGTGGTGATAAAAATGCCCAACCTGTGGTAAACGCTGGTACACTTTATAGCTAGATTGTATATGAAAAGAATTGAAATTCATCAAAGTATTATGGCCCAGCCATGGCCATTGGTAGTGGCGGTAGCTTTCTTTCTTTTACCTATTGCTATATACCTAAGTTCTGGAAATACAGATTTAAGCTGGAATGCTGAGTTTATAGGCATAATCTTTACTTCTATATTCTCTTTTATTACTCTGTTTTGGGCAATGAGCTTAAAAAACCACGTAATTATTGAGAGTGATAAAGTCCAATACAAGCCTTCGCCATTTGGCAGCTCTTTGAACACTATCCAATTGGATGAGCTTGAATCTTGGGCTATTAAAGATTATAAATTTGGTTTTTCTAGAGGATTGGGTTACAAACGCGATCTTCGAGGAAATAAGTACTATGTTATGCGATTTGGCAAAGTATTAGAACTGAGTCTTAAAAAGGGTGGTAAAATTGTTCTTGGATTGGATAAACCGGAACTGACCCAACGATTTGTTCAAACCAATTGGCAAACCAACGATTGATATGGCCGAAAAAAAAGCTTTTGCCTTACGGATTGATGTAGAGCTATTAAAAGCTGTAGAGAAATGGGGTGCTGATGAATTCAGAAGCACCAATGGTCAAATTGAGTGGATAATCAATAAGGCCTTAAAAGAGAGTGGTCGGTTAAAGAAATAGAGCCTTAGCCGGCTCTATTCCATATCTTAATTTCAGTCTCTTCTGATACTCCATTTACTACTTCTACATTAATACCATCAGAAAGACCCGTTTCAACATCCTTCCGTTCAAAAAGTTGATCTCCCACCTTTACTTCTATAAAAGGCTTTCCATCTTCATATTGAATCAAACTTTCTTTAACAGATAATACCGAGTCTCTACTTTCCAGTACAATATCAGCGTTAGCACTATAACCTGCTCGAATAAAGTTTGAAGAATCTTTAGACACTTTCGCCTTTATTACAAATTGAATCGCTCCATTTTCCTCTACTCCTTTTGGAGATATATATTCCAATATTGCTCCAAACTTTGTGTTCTCAATAGCTCCTATGGTAAGAGATAAATCCATTCCCTCTTTTATTTTACCAACTTCCGATTCATCGATTTTACCTTCGAAAATCAAATCATTCATGTCCGCAATAGTGGCCACAGTTGTTCCATCATTGAAGTTATTACTCTCAATTACTTGGTTTCCTACTTTTACCGGTACATCTAATACCATTCCAGATACGGTAGCCTTTACCAGAGTAAGTGCTGACTTACCTGATTTGCTAGAAGCTCCTTCCTTTACTATCTCTAGATTCTCTTGAGCCGTTTCTACCTCTAGCTTAGCGTTTTTAAAGCTTAGTTCAAAAAGCTGGAATTCGCTAGCTGAAATTACTTTATCATCGAAAAGTTTCTTGTTTCGATCAAAATCTAGCTTTGCATTTTTCAATGCAATTTTAGCTGCATTTAATCGATTTTCGGAGTTACTTAAAGACAGCATATCTGGTATAACCTTAATTTTAGCGATTAAGCTTCCACTCTCGATTCTATCGCCAGCTTCCACATAAATCTCTTGAACGATACCTGATACTTGTGGCTTTATGTCCACCTCCTCTCTAGGTATTATACTACCTGTTGCTACCGATTTTTTTTGAATATCTGTGTAAAAAGGTTTATCTGTATTGTAAACAATTGGTGATTTTTGATTCTTCGAATACAGATAGTAGAGTGTGTACACAAAAGCTCCTACTATTATCAAAACGAGTAAAACTCTGAATACTCTTTTCATTTATTTGGGTTTGTTTGAATTCAATATTTATTCTGCTCTTAATGCATCCACCGGTTTAACGCTAACAGCTCGTTGAGCAGGGATTACTCCAGCTAAAAGCCCTGTAGTTACTAATACAATCAATGCAAATAATACAATTCGAAGCTCTACTTCTGGGTTTTTAAAAAATTGCCCGTTTGCCCCGGCATTATCTAAACCAAATGCTACTCCTTCCATAATCCATACTCCTAAAAGAACTCCAAATACCCCTGCTAGAATGGTTAAGGTGACAGACTCTAGAATTATCTGTTTGATCACTGTCCATGGGGTGGCCCCAATAGATCTTCTAATACCCAGCTCTTTGGTACGTTCTTTTACTATGACCAACATAATGTTACTTACGCCAATACATCCGGCTATAAGGGTAAGCATCCCCACAATTAGAGATAATCCATTGATACCTGTAAATAAACCTGTCATTTTACTAAATTCTTCTTCCATATTCCAGCTACCAAACGCCCTACGATCATCCGGGTGAACGGAGTGTCTTTCTTTGAGTAAAGACTTCACTTTTTCTCCAACTATACTCACAGGAACATTGGGTTTAGAAGTTATAGCCAACCAACCCACTTTATCTCCTAAATGAAATGCCGTTTGAAAAGTGCTAAAAGGAACATATATCGACCGCATTTGCTCCTCTGCTTCGTCCATGTCTGCTCCATTTGACGTAAAAAGACCAACCACTTTAAAATTGACACCTTTTACCTTTATGTATTCTCCAATCGGCTCTTCTCCATCTTTAAAAAGTGTTTCATAAACCGTTTTTCCAATAACTGCAATTTTTCGCTTTTCAATTATATCTCCATCATTTAGCAACCTCCCTTTCAGGAGTTTTACTTTTTCAATTTTATTATATTCCGGATAGTCACCATAAAGATCAAAAGCTCCGGTTCGAGTGCCACGCACCGCGTTATTGCTTCCCCTGTAACCTCCCAACTGATTTCTAGGAGATATTATATCCACTTCGTTAACCTGTTCTTTAATAGCTTCAACATCACTATTTCTTAAATTGAAATACCTTCCCCGTTGAAAACCCTTATAAGGCATTGAAGTGCCTTGTGTCCACATAAACATGCTATTTGTAGACCAACCATTCATGGCGGATGTGGCTCCATTTTTCAAGCCTTTTGCAGCCCCCATCATAATCACCATCATGAAGATACCCCAGAAAACACCAAATGCTGTTAAAACCGTTCTAAGCTTATTTCTACTTAGTACCATCCATATTTCTCTCCATTGATCTCTATCTATCATATCAATAGTTTCTTATTCATCTCTTAGAGCTTCAATTGGGCGAATAGAAGCAGCTCTTCTGGCAGGAAAAAAGCCCGCTAAGGCTCCTGCTCCAACTAGTATGAGTAATGTATAAATTGCCATCCAAATATCCACTTGTGGATTTTGAAAATACTCGTGCACTAAAAATTTGCTCATCACTTCCACTATAATAATCCCGAAAATCATCCCTACATAACCGGCAATAGCAGTAATAACAATTGACTCTTGTAAAATCAAACTAACAATTGTAGCGGGTGTTGCTCCTAAAGCTTTTCGTATTCCAATTTCGCGGGTGCGTTCGTTTACTACAACGATCATAATATTACTCACTCCCACTATGCCAGCTACAACAGTTCCTAGGCCAATGATTAAAATAAATATTTCAATCCCACTGATTACGTTTAGAATGTTATTCATCTGCTCTCGAACGTTATTAATCCGAATAGCCGTTCTGTCTTTAGGATCAAAAACTTTTCTCTCTGCAAAATCCATTCTGATCTTTTGTTCCAAGCTCATGGTTTCATCCATACTAATATCCTCATCGTAGGTAACCAGCAACCAATCCACTCGATCCGAACCGGAATTAAAAATCCTTTGCCCGGTGGTTACAGGTATGTAAACCATACTCTCATCTCTTGCCGAACCGCCATCAGTATACCACCCAACTACTAAAAATGGAATGTTGTAAATATTGATAAACTCCCCAATAGGATCTTTATCTTTAAACAAGTCCTCTTTTAACTTTCGCCCAATTACCGCTACTTTTCGATACTCTTTAACATCTCTATCGTTAAGGTATCTTCCATCTCCAATTCCGGCATTTTCAACTTTTAAATCATCTGGAGTTACACTTCTTACACCGTACGAGCCATTTTCCTGTTTATAGCTAACCTGAGCCCCGTAGAGATTAAATCGCGTAGTGACCCCATTAATAACCGTATTGTTTTTTGCAGCAAAGTCTCCATCCGTGCGGTTTAGCTCAATTCTTCGATTGGATTTAAGTCCCTTGTAGGGAAGAGATGCATTTCCTGTTCTTATCCAAAAGCTATTCACAGCATCTTCCATAAACTGGTTTTCAACTCCGTTTCGAAGCCCTTGACTAGCTGCGAGTAGAATGATTAGCATCATTATGCCCCAGGCCACGCTAAAGCCGGTAAGAAAGGTTCTTAGTTTATTCTTCTTTACCGTAATCCATATTTCCTGCCACTTGTCTAGATCGAACATATCTCAGTACGACTTTAATTTGTTATTGGATTCGCTTCGATTAAACCATCTTTGATCAGAATCAATCGGTCCGTTAAATCTGCTATATCCTTTTCGTGCGTTACTATGATTACGGTTATGTTTTGAGTACGGTTGATATCTCTAAACAGTTCCATCACCTCTAAAGAGGTACCACTATCCAATGCACCAGTAGGCTCATCGGCCAGCAATACTTTGGGTTGTGCTATTAACGCTCGTGCTATAGCTACTCTTTGCTTTTGGCCACCAGACAATTCATTCGGCAGATGATCTGCCCACTCTTTTAAACCTACTTTTTCCAAATATTCCAGTGCCAGTTTGTTTCGCTTATTTCTTCCTACTCCTTGATAGTAAAGTGGTAATGCCACATTTTCGAGTGCCGTTTTAAAAGAAATTAAGTTGAAAGACTGAAATACAAAACCTAAAAAGCGATTCCTGTATTGCGCTGCTTGTTTCTCTGATAGATTAGAAATTGGCTTAGTAGCTAAGTCATAACTCCCTTCATCATAAGAATCAAGTATTCCAAGAATGTTTAACAAAGTAGATTTACCCGAACCTGAAGACCCCATAATGGAAACAAATTCGCCTTCTTCAATCTTAAGATCTATACCTTTAAGCACTTGCAAAGGCCTACTTCCTGCTGTATAGGACTTGGTAATGCCCTTTAACTCAATCATAACTTAATTGAAAATAATTACCTCTACGGTAGTAGCAAAATCAGGATAGGAGTAAAAGTAATTCAATTATTCAGAACTATCTGTTGTACTTATCTTTTTTTGATAGTAAAAGGCCGGTATCAAAAGCATCATCAAAACAGGATTGAGGATAATACGGTGCAAATGACCAATCATGGAGGTAAAACCTTCGGGACGAAGAAAGAATAAGCTTAAGTAGATGGGTAAGAGAATAAACAATCCAAAAAGCAGAACATAGACTGCAAACTTTACATATTTCTTTTCACCAAAAAGACCATAAATGATTGCTATTCCGAATAAATCATTGAGCAGGTATCGAAATGTTTTGTTTACGATATAGGCAGAAGGGTTAGTTACGGATGAATAGTCTGACGTATAATTTATGTACTCCGGTGCTTTAAATTCGATGAGGATAGAATAAATATCCAAATAAGATTGAAAAAGGTAAACCAAAAACAAGCCCCCGCCTCCAATTAAAAGATAAACCCATCTTTTAAGATTCATCTGTCTTCATCTTTTTGGTCTGTTTCCTTCCCGAAAATTTCATCACCCATAAATACCATAGTATTAAAACGGAGATATAGATTACCGCAGTAAAGCCGTATTTGTGAAAGAAATGGAATGCTCGTCCTTCAAACTCTACATTCAATAAGCTCAATAGAAATAATCGTCCAATATTTGATGCGTGAATAAATAGAACACCAAAAGGGATAAAAACGCCCATGTTCAAAAGCTTACCTCCAAAGGCTACAATAAAGGCTAGAAATAAGATCATTATATTCACTCCATTACAACCTTCTTCCACTGAAATAGCGTATTTCCCATTGAGCCAAATGCTATCATAGGTTTGTTCCGATTCAGTTATACCCACTCTTAAATGATCATCTTTACCAATTACAGGTTCATAGCCAAAAAAGGAGGCCGAATTGGTACAATTAAAAGTTACCAAGCTGGTAATAGGATCTGTTTGAGGCGTATCCAGAGTATCGTAGCTTTTAATAAACCAACCGTATAAAGCTGATAGAATGCCATAAACCGCAAAGAATTTCACCAAAAAAAAGATAGTCGGCTTAAACTCTTTATACATAATTAGAAATCATAATACCTGTTATACAGATCTGTTCTTAAGCCAAAAAACACATAGTTAGACGACCCTGAAGCTACAGGAGAAGTGGCGGGTTGGGACGTGCTTAAGTTTCTGTATTGTATACCTGCTTCAATTTTAAGGTTTGACGCGGGATTTACTACCCAAGCCGCTCTTAGAAATAGGAACATTAAATTCCCTCTAACTCCTTGTGCATTGGTATTTCCATAGTCCGCCTCTCTAGTATCATAAGACAGATATATGTTACTACCCCAATTGGAGTTAGCTGTATCTAATCCAATTTGCCCTATATGTAAGCGGGCCTCAATCTCCCATCTATCCCTGGTGTAGAGGACATGGAGTAAGGTCTCGTTAAAATTAGCTCCCCATGGGTGTGCCAGAGGTTGCCCGTAATGACCATAGTTAGCCAATATAACTTTATGACTATATGTATAATGCGGAGCATGATTAAACTCTAAACGAGTAAATAGCCCTTTAACGCCTAATGTATTGTAGTGTTTTAATCCTATTTGCAAGCCGTACTTGTTAGCCCAATAGCCTGTATTTGCGAAAAACTCCGAAAAAGTAAACTCATCCAAAACAAACTGTCCATAGGCTTGAAAGCCGTCTGCTATTTTGTAAGATGAGGCAAATCCCAGAAGGGCATTTCCAGATCCAGACCCTATAGAAAATTCAACTGGTCGATAAAAAATTATAGGGTTTAAAAAGGCAGGGTCCAACCCTCTTTGTTGATTTGTGTCTGCTAGAATTATAGTCTCAAAAAAGCTCAGATTCCAGCGATCGGATATATTGTAGCTTAAGTAATGAGAGGAGATATACTTTTTTGCAAATACATTTCCCGGAGAAATCTCATCTCTCACATCTCTCAGTTGTCCCCAAAGATTCACATACTTAATCTTCCAAAATTCTGTTTGGATTCTAAAAAAGGGATAGTTGTAAGCTACATCAGATAAAAGCATAGAGCGATAGCCTTCACCAAAAAAGTTAGTTCCTTGCCCCAACGTGAAATTGAACATTTTGTTTGGACTATAGCTTATTTCCCCACCTGCGACACTATAATCTCTTCCACCGTTTCCAAAATCTCGAGAATATCCTTGTCCTGGAACTACCAAGTGCTGGTCAACATAGTTATCTATATAAGATGGGAGAATTGCTTGGTTCTCTATAAATGTGGAATAGAAAGAAAAACCCTTACCGAGTTTTCCTTGGATCAAAAAACCTCTTGAATTGACGTATTTGTTTTCATTATTTTCGAAATCTCTTCCAAGTTGAAAATTTACTACTGGGTCTATTCCGAGTGTGTAGCCATCACCGCTAATGCGCACTAAGTTTTCATTGAAAGCTTTTCTACCAAACCAATATTTCGTTTTTCGTTTAAGCCTTTGTACCTCATT
>CAZAJG010000030.1:19212-30651 GCA_964485405.1 uncultured Owenweeksia sp.
CATTTGACCTATACTCAACTAAAGATTTGGAAGATACAGATGAAATTGAGGTATGTTCTTCATTAAAATCAATATTGTACATCAACCGATTGTAGCGGGAATCGTCAAGATGATTTTTAATTTGAAATTCATATAGTTGTTGACCGGAAACAAGGAAAGATGCACAAAAAAGTAAGGTCGATAGAAAAGTTCTAATCATTTACAATCTTCTTAAGATCTAGTGAGGCAAATACAGAGTTTTTACTTATAAATTCAGGCACTAGGCTCTTGATTTTCGACACCATAGCCAAATTATCACACCCCTCAAGTAAACGTTTCAATTCATCCACTTCTTGTGTCACAAATCCATGGTCATAGGTTTCTACATCAGCAATGAGAATTTTAGGATGATGGGTAGGTTTTGTGCTTTCCTCAATCGCTAATAATTCTTCAAATAGCTTCTCTCCAGGTCTCAATCCAACTTCAACAATTTCAATATCCTTACCGAGCTTTAAACCAGAGAGTAGTATCATCTTTTTAGCTAGGTCATAAATTCTAACCGACTCACCCATATCAAATACAAAAATCTCACCGCCTTTCCCCATCGAACCTGCTTCCAGCACTAAGTTACAAGCTTCAGGAATAGTCATGAAATAACGAGTAATGTCTTTGTGTGTTATGGTTACAGGTCCACCTTTTTCTATTTGCTTTCTAAAAATGGGTATCACTGAACCATTACTACCCAGAACGTTTCCAAATCGCGTAACAACAAACTGAGTACCCACATCCTTTTGCTTCCCTACGCTTTGGGTGTAAATCTCAGCCGTACGTTTTGAAGCGCCCATAACATTAGTAGGGTTTACGGCCTTATCGGTGGAAACCATTACAAACTTTTTCACTCCCGAACGTATAGACTGATCCGCAACGGTTTTAGTCCCTATGATATTCGTCTTAACCGCTTCATATGGGTTGTCCTCCATGAGAGGCACGTGCTTATAAGCAGCAGCATGAAATACGATTTCAGGTTTATAAGCATCAAAGGTTCGTTCTATCCGAGCAGTGTCTGAAACATCACCAATAACAAATTGGCACAGCTTAAAAAGATCCGGTTCATTGGTTTTAATTTCATGTTCTAAATCATAAAGTGGCGATTCCGCTTGATCAAACAGTACAATTTTTGCCGGTGCATAATGTAATAATTGTCTAGATATTTCACTACCAATAGAGCCTGCAGCACCGGTAACTAGAATAATCTTGCCTTTAATCTCTCTAGAGATATTAACGTTATCTAAAACAATTGGATCCCTCTCAAGCAAATCTTCAATTCTCACATTTTTAATTTGCTTCGTACTCAGCTCACCATGTATCCAGTTTTCAATTGGAGGAACTATTTTCACCTCCATATTTTTTTCTAGAGCAGCTTCGGTTATTTCCTTCTTTCTTTGGCTGGAAAGATTGGATTGAATAGAAATTATTATCTGGTCAGTATGATGTTTTAAGATGAAATTAGTTCCAAATATTCTTTTTGGACTGTATACCAATATTCCTTCAATTGCCTTTCCAACTTTATACGGATTATCATCGATAAATCCTTGAATATCATAATCTCTTTTGTTTTCTTGTTGCAGGGTATTTTTAGTTATCAAACCCGAAGCTCCAGCTCCATAAATCAACACCTTTGTTTTTTTCACTGTATTGGAGTTGATTGCACTTTGATAGATCACCTTTATACTCATCCTTGAGCCTATTAAAAAAAACAGGTTTAGAAGGAAATGTATTAAAAGAATAGACTTAGGAGCGTTCCAAATACCGCTGGTGAAAATGCTATCATGCATACCTAAGACACTCAAAGCTAAAAGCACAATTAAGCCAAAGGAGGAAGCTTTTAGAATATTATACGCATCTCTTAAGCCAGTATGCCGAATAATACCAGCATAAGACTTAAAGGATAAAAAGCCCATTAAATAAACAGAAACAACTAACAACAAATAGGTAGAATCCCAGTTTCCTTTTAACTGCGTAAAGTCAAAGTTAAATCTAAGGAGAGCCGCTAAAAAATAAGAGATAGCAACAATGCATGAATCAAAGATGAGTACAATCCATCTTGCCAAATAACGATCCGAGTGTTTGTTTACGAAATTCTTAAGCACTATTTCTTTGCGTTGTTCAAAAGATTACTCCCAAAACTTGTACAAATTTAGATGAATATATGAAAAAGATGGAAATATTAGCAACAATTAGTGCTAACCATACACTAGATAATCATTCAAAACAACTAATTATCCTGACTTCAGATTAACTATGGGAGCTAAATAGCTTGTCTAGAGTTCCAAATATTCGATCAAAGTCATATTTATCTAAAGCAGATCCACTTGGTAAACAAACTCCGATATCAAACAATTTTTGACAGTATCCGTTTCCGAAAAAATCCGCTTCGGAAAATACTGGTTGCATATTCATAGGTTTCCATAATGAGCGAGATTCTATGTTGCTTTTTTCTAATAACGACATCACAAGATCCTTGGAAATACCATTGTTTGTATTGGGATCAATGGTTATGCTCGTCAACCATCGATTACTCTTTTTTTTGTCATTTTCGAGCTGAAAACCAATGTCAAATCCCTTAGCATTCCAAGCTTGAAAATAGTTGTAATACGTATCGAAAATTTTTCTTCTGCTTTTCACACGTTCGTCTAAAACCTTGAGTTGCTCAATACCAATTGCGGCTAAGACATTGCTCATAGAGTAATTGTAACCTACCTCATAGTGCTCATAATAATTTACCGGCTCTCGTGCTTGCCTTGCCAGGAAATCTGCCCTTTTTATATCTCCCTCTGATTGAGCTATTAAGGCCCCTCCCCCCCCTGTTGTAATAATCTTGTTACCATTAAAGGAGAGAATGCCATAATCACCATAAGTTCCAGTATATCTTTTATCATACTTAGAACCTAAAGACTCAGCCGAGTCTTCAATAACGGGTATTCCATATTTATTGGCAACTAGCATTATGTCATCTAAATTTGCTGGCATACCATAAATATGTACGGGTAAGATAGCCTTTACTTTGCCTAAATTGGACTTAATTGCATCTTCGAGAAGGTTGGGATCCATATTCCATGATTCCTTTTCCGAATCAATAAATACTGGAACGGCAGACTGATAAACAATAGGGTTAACTGACCCAATATGATTATGAGATTGAACTAGTACTATGTCATCCTTACTAACATTAGCCAAGCGCAGAGCTAAATGGATAGCTGCAGTTCCATTAACTGTTAAGCATACATTTTCAGCTCCAATTTTTTTACCTAAATCATTACTCCACTTAACCAGATTTGGGCCTACCGGAGCTATCCAATTACTCTTAATTGTTTCTTCAAGACTACCCAATTCTTGTCCAGTAAGATGGGGAGGAGATAAGAAAATTCTATCCTCCATTGGTTATTTTTTTTCCAGGAATCCCAACATAAGTAGCATAGGACTCTACATTTGAATTAATAACCGCTCCTGCTCCAATAACCGCTCCTTTATCAATTCTCGCAGACTTAATTAGTTTTGCACCAGTACCTATATACACTAAGTCCTTCAGATGCACACCGCCACTTATATTCACTGATGGCATAATCGAGCAATAATTTTCAATTCTTACATTGTGTCCTACAGTACATAATAGATTTAACAGATTGAAATCCCCAATTTGTATATCTGTAGTAAGAATGGTTCCATTGCAGATTATATTACCCTTTCCAATTTCTAAACTCCCTTTGTCTTGTATCGTTGCACCTGAATGAACGATATTGGGAAACTTTAAATCGAAACCTTTGAGTTTGTTGATAATCTTTTCTTTAGCTCTAGGGTTTCCTATTGCTAGAACAAAAGAGTAGGTTGCCGCCATTTCCTTAGTTATAATATCCGTTTTTCCTAAAACCCTGTAACCCTTAATAACTTCAGGAACCAAAGGGTCATCATCTATATAACCCTTAAGATCAAAATCTTTCAGATTCTCAACTATAGAGGCCACTTCTCTTCCCAATCCACCAGCTCCAATTATAATTAATCTAGTTTTCACCCCCAAACGGTTTTCTTTCTGTTTTGATTTCTCTTTTAAATAGCAATACTCTGAATAAGGTCAAAAAAATGATTTTAATATCCAAGTTCATGCTCTTATTTTCTGCATACCAAACATCCAATTCAAATTGCTCTTCCCAACTCAAACTTGTTCTACCATTAACCTGTGCCCAACCAGTAAGACCGGGCTTTACATTATGTCGTTGTCCTTGTCTTTTTGTGTAAAACTGCAAATACTCGGGCAATAGTGGCCTTGGGCCTATAAAATTCATTTCTCCAAGAAGCACATTCAGTAGTTGAGGAATCTCATCAAATGACGTTTTCCGTAAAATCGCCCCCCATTTATTGCTCTGATACCTTAAAGGTAGATTTTTATCAATATTAGGGCTTATAGTAAGGAATTTGTAGATAATAAAAGAGGTCCCTTCTAAACCAATCCGTTTCTGAGTAAACAACACCCTCTTAAAAACAAATAATTGAATAAACGAAATCAAAACAATCAACGGAGAAAGTGCTAATAACAACATAACAGCAAGGCATGAACGCCATATATTTATTCTATTTATTGCCACCTATTAGCTTGTTTATAGTTTCGAAAATTATCGAAAAATAATTTCGCACTCCTCTATCGTTAACACAAGATTTATCTAGGTCGATTTTTTGAGGCAATATCGCTTTCTCATAGTACTCTGTGGGATTGTCAACCTCTGATAATAACTCGTTTTCATTACTGAAATGTAGAGAAGCTGGACTCGTTATACCTGGACGAACTTTTAAAAGATACGAATACTCCGATTCATAAATTGAAACGTATTTTGACACCTCTGGACGAGGTCCTACCAAACTCATATCTCCAATAAGAACATTGAAAAGTTGAGGTATTTCATCCAGCTTAAACTTCCGTAAATAAATACCAGACTGAGTTACCCTTGTATCGTTACCTCCAATAGTAATTAAACCTTTTTTATCAGATCCGTTGGTCATCGTTCGAAACTTCCATAAACGAAAGGTTTTAAAGTTCCTACCCATTCTTTTTTGCCTATAGAAAATAGGGAATCCGCTATCAAAGCAAACCAAAAAAGAACACAAAATCAAAATCGGTAAAAGGCATATCAGCCCGAAAAGAGATAGTAAAATATCAAATAACCGCCAAAGCATAATTTAGATGTTAAGGTTTGTTCTCTAAAGCTACATTGTGTGCTTTAATTACCATATCAATTACATGATCAACAGCTTCATCAGTTAGTTGAGGATAAATTGGTAAACTAATCTCTTGCTTAAATAATTTTAAAGAATTTGTATAGTCAACTTTGTGAAATCCTAAATCTTTAAAAAGTGTTAGCTCCGGAAGAGGTTTAAAATGTACGTTTAAAGCTACATCACGCTCAGCGCAATATTGAATTATAAAGTTCCTAACACTCTCAGATGCTCTAACCCTTAACGGATATATGTGATAGCAAGATTCTTTGTTCTCGTCAATAACCGGGAGAATAGTCCAATCCAGATCCTTAAACCCTAAAGAATACCTGTTATGAACTCTTTTTCTCTCTTTTAGCAAATGCTCATATTGCTTTAACTGCCCTAAAGCCAAAGCAGCATTTAAGTCTGGCATATTACATTTCATTCCGGCTTCAACAATATCATATTGCCATCCTCCAGCTTTGGTTTTAGTGAATGCATCTTTAGTCTGACCGTTTAAACTAAATCTCCTTAACAATCTGTAAGTTTCTTCGTTATCGAATGGCTTAGGAAGATTTATTCCTATAACTCCACCTTCTGCGGCAGTAACATTTTTTACGGCATGTAATGAAAATACTGTAATATCGCATAATGTGCCGCTATATTGGCCGTTTAACTTAGCCCCTAAAGAGTGCGCTGCATCAGCTATAACTAGCACTCTTCCTAATTGTTTCTGCCAATACGATTGAGGTTCAAACTGCTTTACGTACTCTTTTTCTTTCACCAAAGACATTATGGCATCATAATCTGCAGTAACTCCTCCTACATCAACCGGAATTATAGCCTTTGTTTTTGGGGTTATTGCTTCTCTTACTTTATCTACATTCATCGTGAAATCATCCTTAGCATCAACCATAATAGGGACGCCTCCTGCATGTATTACAGCCAAAGCAGTAGCTGCATATGTGTATGAGGGAATAACAACTTCATCTCCCTCTTCAATACCCCACCATTTCAAGAGCATAATTACTCCTGAAGTCCAAGAATTGACTCCTAAACAGTTTGGAATATTATATTTTAAGGCTATTAAATCTTCTAATTCCTTTGTTTTGGGTCCAGTAGTGATCCATCCTGAACTTAAAACCTCCTCTATTTCCTCGCGCGCTAGCTCATCTATAAAGGGAGGTGAAAAAAGTATTTTCATAATTCCTTTTTAAATCTGTACATCTTCCGATTGTTTGCGGTGTAAAAAACATCGGATTCTATAAAACCATTTTTTTTGTAAAACCTAATTGTTGGTTCATTATTTTCAAAATCAGTAGTTAAGCTCACCCATTTAAAGTTTTGGGCTTTTAAATCGCTTAATCCCTTCTCCAAAAGTATTGATCCTAAACCTAGTGTATTCTTAACTGTAGCAATAGACATTATTTCTGGGCCTTCAAATACAGGTCCTTTGCCATGAATGAATCTTTTCACAAGCTCAAAAACAGCTTTTGGCCTTGTGAAAACTAAAACAAACAAAATCCGTATGAATTTAGCCAAATTGGCTAGTAATATTTGTTTTGAACTTCCATTTGAAGAAAAAACCAAAGCACAAAAGCCTTGCAGCTGTCCATCCACTTTTACTGTGTAAAGCTGCCCAATATTTCCATTCAACACAAAACTCTCGTAATAATTCTTTAAAAAAGTTTTGCCTAATGCCGTTAAAAAGAAAGATCCAAAACGTTCTTGATGAATATGGGTAATTTCATCAATGTCATCAATAGTCGCTCGTTTAGTGCTAACACTCATGGATAAGTTGAATAATTTTTCGTAAACCTTTTTCTCTTGAAAATTGCTGATAATATTCAGTTGACGCATTAGATTTAAACCTATCCATAGACGAATCTAGTAGTTCTAAAGCTTCAATCAGACCCTTTTGATCTTCAGGTAAAAAAGAAACTCCAAAACCGGATTCGTCAAGTAGTTTTTTAGGTTCACCTTTAAGTCCGCCAACTATCGGTTTTGCGATAAGAAAATAACTCTGAAGCTTAGATGGTATTATGTTCTCATAACCTTTTCCATCTCTAAGATGTAGAAAAAGAGCATCCGCTTGATTCATACCTTCAAACGCATCTGATGGAGAAACTCTACCATAAAACCTACTGCTAGTGTCTTTTAACAATCCTTTAAGATCATCCAATTCTGTACCCGAACCTAAAAAATGAAAAACCACATTACTTCGATTTGAAGCCTTAATGATTGCATCGGCAATCTTTAATAATGCTTGACTTGCTCCAATATTACCCGCGTATACGATATTAATCTTATCCGGGTTCTTCTCTAAGGTGAAATTGCTTTTTACTACTTCATCACCTTCACTAATTGACCAGTTGTATACGGTCTGAATTGCCTTTCCATCTCTAATCAAAGGTTTAATTTCATTCCTTACGCCCTTACTCACAAATACAAACCCATCAAATAACTGATAATAGTATCTTATAATTTTTTCTAAAACCGATAAAACCCAGCTACTGCGAATAAATCCAGAAGCCTGAATATTAGCAGGAAAAACATCTTGAACGTCTAGAATAATTTTTGATTTCGGCTTGAAAATCTTTATCACCAATCCGATTAAGCCCACTAAAGGAGATGATTGTTGAATATAATATAGAGATTGAGATTTTCCTTTGAAGAGAATATAAAAAGAGGCTCCTAAAGCAAAAACGAGATAGTTCATCAATCTCTTAAATAAAGACTTGCCATGATATGCAAAAGTTAACAGCCTCACAGTCGCCACTCCATCCTCAAGCTTCTTTGAAACCAACCTATTTTTATACCCATCATAAACCTTCCCAAAAGGGTAATTAGGAAAACCTGTAATAACCAGAACTTTATCTCCAATCCTGTGAGATAGTTGTTTTATAAACCGGTTATCCTTTAAGTATGGCTCAGGAGAATAATACTGAGCTATATAAAAGTAAGCTTTATATTCATTTACTTTCTCCACACTACTCTATTTACATAGCTTGTGTAAGAGAGTATGATACGAACTACTTTATCAGAAACATTTGGCATGGAATAATCATAAACCTCTCTAAAATCTCTTTTTTCCCGATTTTGTTTTTTCACTTGGGCAAGACCTTGCATAATTCTATCAGGATCTAGCCCTACCATCATAACTGAAGCTTCCTCCATAGCCTCAGGTCTTTCGTGTGCTTCCCGTATGTTTAAAGCCGGAAAATTTAGTATGGAAGACTCTTCGGATATTGTTCCGCTATCAGACAAAACAGCAAAAGCATTTTTTTGAAGCGCATTATAGTCGTTAAAACCTAAAGGCTTTAAAAACTGAATTTCTTCGCGTACTTTCACCTTTTTCTCATCTATCATCTTTCTGGTTCTCGGATGTGTAGACACGATTATTGGGTAATGATACAAATCAGCTATTTGGTTTAGAGAGTCAATAAGTCCGTTAAAATTCTCTTCGTTATTAATATTCTCTTCTCGATGGGAAGAGACAACAAAAAACTCTCTTTTCAGTAAACCAAGCTTTTCCAAAACATCCGAACTCTCTATCCTATCTCGATAAGTGTTTAGCACCTCATACATTGGGCTTCCTGTCTTAATAACCCTATCTGGGCTGAGCCCTTCCCTTAGCAGGTATTCTCGAGCTATACTGCTGTAGGTAAGATTTATGTCGGCAACATGGTCAACAATTTTTCTGTTCGTTTCCTCAGGTACCCGTTGATCAAAGCATCTATTGCCGGCTTCCATATGAAAAATTGGAATACGCCTTTTCTTTGCTGGAATTGCACAAAGGCAACTATTCGTATCTCCTAAAACTAAAAATGCATCTGGATTCTCTTCTTCTAAAACAGGATCAATCTTGATAAGAATTTGTCCTACGGTTTCTGTCGCATTCTTCCCAGCAGCTTCTAAAAAGTAGTTCGGTTTTCGAATACCTAAATCCTCAAAGAAAATTTGGTTTAACTCATAGTCATAATTTTGACCTGTATGAACAAGCACATGTTCAATTGCTTCAGAGTTGTCGAGCTCAATAATTACCCTAGATAACCTAATAATTTCAGGGCGAGTGCCCACTACGGTTAATACCTTTAGTTTTTTCATAAAGACTAATTTGCAAGAGCCTTGCTTATTTAATTTTTAAACTTCTAGAAAATATGTATCTGTTCTTTCCTGATCAAAAATTTCGTTAGCCCAAAAAAGTGTTATTAATTCAGTATCACCTGTATTGGTGATGTTGTGTGTATATCCCACTGGTATATCAACTACCTGTGGATCCTTACCAGAAACAGGATAGTCTATTACGTCCGATTCATCAATTTTCCTAAATCTTATTACAGCTTCTCCTCGAATAACCAAGAATTTTTCCGTTTTCGTATGATGAAAATGATTTCCTCTGGTAATTCCAGGTTTGGTTGTAGAAACAAAAATTTGCCCGAAATTTTCTGATTTTATCCACTCAAAAAGATCTCCTCGATCATCCTTCTTTAATTCTACGGGATAAGAAAACTTATTCTTTGGTAAATGAGACAAATAAGTGCTGTATAAATATTTTCTCAATGTCCCTCCTTCTTGAGGGGCTTTTAAATTCTTTCTGGATTCAGGGAAGCTCGAAATTATTTCGCTTAATTCTCCTAGGCTAATAGAAAAAGAAGTTGGTATTGTTTTAAATACTAATTCTTTTGACTCTAGCCTTGAAACAAGGTGTGTCATAAGTTCAGCCACAACATCATCAACGTAAACTAAAGGAAATGTATAATCTGGGTCTCTGACGTCAATTGGGATATTGTTTGCTACATTGTAACAAAACGTAGCTACTACAGAATTATAATTTGGTTTACACCACTTACCAAAAACCCCAGGCAGTCTATAAACACAAGCGTTTACTACTCCGTCTTCAACCGCTTCTGCCAACACGAGTTCGGCTCCCTTTTTACTTCTACCATAAGCATTGTCCAGGTCGGCCTGACTAGAGGAGGAAAGAATAAATTTCGGCTTACAATTTGAGTCCTTTATAGTTTTTAAGAGCAGGTTCGTAAAATCGGTATTTACTTCGCTAAACTCATTTTCATTTGTAGGCCTATTCACGCCTGCAAGATGATACACAATATCGACTTTATTGAGCTTATCTTTTATGCTATTTACATTATCTTCTCTTGTTATTTGTTGGATTTCCAAATTATCTAACTCCCGCAAATGAGTTATTAGATTCTTACCAATAAAACCTTTAGCTCCTGTTACAACCACCTTCATACCTAAATCCCTAAAGTTCGTTTTTAACGTAATCCAAGTTTAACAACAAGTTTTTAAGTTCTTCATTTGAAAGGCGGTAAGCGTTATGTGAATGATAATCATCAAACCCATTTACACTTTCATCCCCTTCGGAAAAGTACTTATCATAATTTAAATCTCTATCGTCTGGGGCAACTCTGTAATAATCTCCTAAATCCTTACTTTTCACTTTCTCTTCCGCTGTAAGGAGTGTTTCATAAAGTTTCTCTCCATGTCTTGTTCCTATTACTTTTATGCCGTTTGACGCATTAAAAATATCCAACATCACTTCAGCTAATTGACCAATAGTTGCAGCCGGAGCTTTTTGAACAAAAAGATCTCCTGGTTCACCATTGTCGAATGAAAACATTACCAACTCAACCGCTTGTTCTAAGGACATCATGAAACGTGTCATCTCTGGGTTAGTAATAGTCAGCGGTTTTCCAGATTTAATTTGATTTATAAAAAGCGGAATTACAGAACCTCTGCTCGCCATCACGTTCCCATACCTTGTAGCTGTAATGACTGTTTTTGCAGTTACTCTGGATTTTGCTATTGCTACTTTTTCCATCATAGCTTTGGAAATGCCCATCGCGTTGATTGGATATGCAGCTTTATCCGTGCTCAAGCATATTACTTTTTCCACTCCATTGCTTATGGCAGTATCTAAGACATTTTCTGTGCCAAGGATATTCGTTTTTACCGCCTCAATAGGATAAAACTCACAGGAAGGCACTTGCTTTAATGCAGCAGCATGGAATATATAATCTACTCCTTCCATAGCATACTGTAAACTGTCTTTGTCTCTCACATCTCCAATAAAGAACTTTACTTTATCCGATTGCAAATCATGACGCATGTCGTCTTGTTTTTTCTCATCCCTACTGAATACACGAATCTCTTCAATATCAGTATCAAGATACCTTCTCAAAACAGCAT
>CAZAJG010000030.1:30661-54017 GCA_964485405.1 uncultured Owenweeksia sp.
CCAAAAGAACCCGTTCCTCCCGTAATCAGTAATTTTTTATTCCCGAAAGTCATTCAGTAATATTTATAATTTAAAATCTTTAAAAGAATCAATATAATTCCACTCTCTTAAATTTGGGTTATTATACCCATAAAATGCGATATCATTAGTCTTAGCGGCCTCTAAATCGTTTACGGAATCTCCTATCAATAAGCATTTTGACTTATCATAAGACTTTTTAAGCAGCACATTTGATACTAATTCCTTTTTTGGTGTTGGTGAACCTTGAATTGACAAAAAGTATTGGTCAATTTCCAACTTTTTGCAAAGGTAAAGTAATTCCGTTCCATCAGAACCTGAGACAATATGCATAGGCCAACCTTTTTCAAAAAGCTCTTTAATAAAATAAACGGTTTCCATAATCAGTAACCCTTTATCAGAAAGAGCCTTCTTCATGATCGTTGAAAAGCTATTTGTCAACTCATTCAACCTTGCGTCACTTAATTTTTCATTGCGAATTTCTTCAAAAAAGTATCGGAATTTCACATATCTCGATAAACCTCCATTGATTCGGTGAAACTCAAGAAGTTTATTTACTTGGTCTGCTGGGTAGTCTTTCAAGGTTTCCGAAAAGCCCATATCACGTACCTCGTTGGAGTTTAAAATGACTCCATCAAAATCCCAAAAAATTACTTTCATGAATTTTCTTTTTCTATTATGGCAATCACTCTTTCCAAATCTTCTTTGGTATCAACAGCTATGGAATCTTCTGAAAGCTTGACCATCTGAACTTCATGCCCAATTTCTAAAAACCTTAATATCTCAATGTCTTCCGTCTCTTCGAATCGTGTTTTTACTTTTCTTTGAGCAAAATCGTTTAACGCATCCTTTGGAAATGCATAGATACAAATTTGTCTATACGCTTTCTCAAAGCTTCCTTTCTTATTGCCAGGTATTGGAGATCTAGACATGTATAAAAGTCTTTCATCTTCTCGAAAAACTACTTTAGGTATAGTCAAACTAAAGTACTCTCTCTTCTCCTTTATTTCAGCGTAACCATTTACAATATCACCTTTTGAACTATAAATGCTTTTGATGACCTTTTGAATATCTTTTGGGTTTATCAACGGTTCATCTCCCTGAACATTTACATAATAATCTGCATTTCTTTTTGTTGAAACTTCTGCTACCCTATCGGTTCCTGTAAGACATTCTTTTGACGTCATCATCACATTCATATTCCGAGCTTTGCAATGATCAAAAATAAGCTCATCATCTGTGGCTACTAAAAGGTCTGCTAATCCATCAACCGCTTGAAAGCATCTCTCATAAGTTCGCTGGATCATAGATTTTCCACAAATTTCAACCAAAGGCTTATTAGGAAGCCGCGTGGATGCCAGTCTAGCAGGAATTACTACTAAAATCTTCATATATATGAGAATACAGATTGGCTCACGAGGTTCTTATAGGAGGTTGCAGTTAAACTCTCGCAATCCATGCCATGTTCTTTAGCCATATTGAATAAATACTCATTTTCATAAAATAGCTCTTGTTCCCTTTGGCTCAAATTTCCAGATCCATAACCATCATAGCCTACAAGCCAAATATTTGACACTTTCAAATCATAACAGGTTTCTAGAGCCAAAGCTGTATGAGAGTCAAGATATTTATCTGAAAACTTTACGTCATTTAACTCAAAGGCCATTTTTTCTAGCTTTTCAGGAATATAGGTACCCATTTTTCTGGGATAAGGGGGAGAAATACAAATGGCTTCATCCGGTAAGTTTCCAGAGAAAACATCCTCCATTCTATGCCCTTCGTTTCCTACCAAGCAGAATATTTGAGTGTTTTTGATGTTATTGAACTCCATAGCATTTTTAGAACTTGCATGGATAACTATCGTTTCTGGCTTTCGAGATAAAAACTGTCTTATCGCTTCCGCATTTTTCTTAACCGAAGGACCTCCTCCCACAATCAACGCATTGCTAAAGCCAGACAAACCATTAAAAACAGGTAACTTCCTATTATCACTAATACCCTGAGACTGATTCTGGAGAGCCCTTATAATACTGTTTAGAGAATAATATCTCTTTCCAACCCAGTCCATAACTTCTTTTTGAGGCAATGAGTGCGCTCCTGAAACCATGTACGGCAAATTTGCTCCCCAACGGTATTCTTCATGAAGTTCTGTAAACCCATCTACCACTTTTGAAAGCGCATTAAAATCAAACGATGCATTGCCTTTAGCATTAAGAACGGTAAGAAGCAGTTCTGTCTTTAAATTACCAGCTCCTCTACCCATACCCATGATGGTGGAATCAACAATATCTACTCCACAATCAATTGCTGTAAGTGTGTTAATTAAGGCTAGCTCAAGATTATTATGACCATGAAACCCTAAGCTCACATCTACCCTCTCCTTCACTATTTCTATTACCTCTTTAACCTCCTCGGGGAACACTCCTCCAAAGGAATCAACCATGTAGAAAAAATCTACCAGTCCATTAACTTTATGTAAGCTATTTAAGAAATCTGGATATTCCTTCCATTTTGACATATACATGATATTGAACCCAACCTCAAAACCCATGGCTTTAACCCCTTTGGCTAAAACAATAGCGCGTTCAAAATTTGCTGGATCAATTGCGATTCGAACCATTGAAATGATTCCTGCACATGGGCTTAAGACTTCGTCTAAATCTTCTTGCCTTATATCCTTTTCATTTAAAATGATAACCAGTTTTTTTGTTGTCATTCCTTTGAGCTCTTCAAGAACATATTCAGGTAGGTAAAAATATTCACCTAGATAGTTTTTCATCTGTTTGGAACGATACCCTACCTCTACATACTCTATTGGCAAAACCTCCATTGCTTCCATGTAAGTCTTTACTAAAGACTTGTTAAAATCCCAATTGGTGTAATATCCACCGTCTCTTAAAGTACAGTCTAATAGTCTGATTTCCATTTTTTTTTCTTTTTCCTAATATTTAATTTCACTTACCTTTTCCAGCAACTCTCTTTCAATCCAATTGCTTAGTTCAGGTATATTCACCATTTTTTTTATTTCTTCAGTTT
Source organism: uncultured Owenweeksia sp. (assembly GCA_964485405.1). GTDB lineage: Bacteria > Bacteroidota > Bacteroidia > Flavobacteriales > Schleiferiaceae > CAKZNE01. Next base: position 33,716 of record CAZAJG010000030.1, read on the forward strand.
GCAAGGATGGGAAGGATCCGAAAATTGCATCGTCTTTGGCGTTAATAATGATCGCTGCAGCCTTTGAGTCATTATAAATAGCTTCTAGTAGAGTTGTAGACTTTCGGCTAAAACATACATTTCTTATTAAAGCATCTTCCATATTATTTAAATGATTCAGCTTATACTTTGAATATCTCTCTTCTGAATCTTTCGGGTGCAATTTCAGGGAAAGATTTATTCCTTTCTCCTTTAAAATTGGAATTAGGTTGTCTAAAATTTCGAGATTAACCCATGGCTCTCGGGGTTCAGTAAAAAAAACAACTTTCACTTCATGATTAAGTTTCTCCTTCTTTAATCGAAAAATTTTGGTGACAATATCTTTTTCAAACACAAATTTACTCTCTTGATAGAGAGTATTAAAATATTTTGCTGCTTTTAAACTAGTAGTGTAAAACACATCTCCAGAAAATCCCTTGGGAAACCTAAAACCATACTCCAAGCCATGGGGTATGCAAATAACTTGATGACCAAAAGCATGTGCTTGTTTTTCTTCAATAACTGAAAAGCGATCTAGATTATTCCCGGTATAAAATTGCCCTGGGTCTTGCTTTGAAAAGTAATAGCCAATCAACTTATCATACAAAAATGTATGCACTAACCTGGTTCCATAAAAATCCGAAACCAACGCAGAAGATTTTGAACCAATCTTTGACCGGATAAATCTTTTTTCAGAAAGTAGGGCATTAAAAGATTCGAACATAGATGTAACCACCCATACCATTCTTTTGCGTCTTGCAGCAATACGGTAAAGTGTATTTGTACGTTTAGGATCTTCTTCCTCAATATGACTAAGCCTCAAAGCACTAATCTTAGCCAGCGAAGCTGGCGACCTTACCACAGAAAACTTTGATCGTTTAACCAGCTTAGATCTATTAAAAGGTATTCGAATCATCAACCACAATAAATAGACGGTTGTTAAAACGATATTGAGGTAAGCACCTGAATTTTTTATGAATTGACTTTTGAGAACGCCACTACCTGTAATTGAAAAATTAAGAGTCTCTGATAAATCAAAGATGTATAGTTTCAACTTACTGCTTGCCTCAATTATATTGCAGGATTCAACTTTGTTGTTCTCGAAAAAAAACTTTAGCGCTAAATAAGGTTGAATAACATTTAGGAAAATTTCATTCACAAAAAGAGAAGAACTCTGGTAATTTGAAGATTTTAAGTTACTTATTTGGAAAAACTGAGTGGAAAACAGGTCATCTAATGAAACACCTTCTTGGTCATTTACATACAACTTATCTCCTTTAATCACAATTGAGCTCATATTCTTACTCCGTAGAACTATCTTGTTGTAAATAATGCCTTTCCCATCTCACGGCTGTGAAAAATTGCGCTACCACAATGCAAATATTGGAAATTAAAACCGAGTACGCAGCAAATTCAATTCCCTTTGATTTCAAAAACAGAAATAACAATGTAACGTTAACAATAGCGCCAATTGCATAAATGATTAAGGAGACATGCGGCTTTAGCGCATAGGATAAATAAGTACTATACAATGAGCCTGAAACAAAAACGAATTCAGCAATTATGAGCAATCTAAAAATGTTTACGTACTCAAGATATTCATAAGCACCCATTAGCTGGTAAATTTGATGAGCAAAAATATAGGCCAAAACTGATACAATAAGCATTAGTCCAATTAATGAGAGTCTGATTTTTTCAATGAAGGAGCCATTTTTGTTTTGAATTTCCCTGAAATAAATTGGAGGATAAAACATCATAAAAAGACTGGAAAAGAGTTTTACAGAAAGCAATACCCGCAATGCAATTGCAAATTTCGAGACTTCTTCAAAGTCAAAAAACTCTTTAAGCAAAAACTGTGCAGACACATCCAAAGACAACTTTACTAGGATAGCTCCCAACGCAGGGAACGAAAATAGTAACACTGTTTTTAAGTTCAACACTGCGCTATCATCGTGTCTTTTAAATGACTTAGAAGAAAAGAATACTGCAACTAAGAAACCTAAGCCGTAAGCGAATAGGACATAATCGCTAGTTAAGGTATAATAATTACTAAATATGAGGATTGCTATAAGCGTAACTCCGGCAGCACCGATCTTCAGTAGGTTTAGCCTTTTCACCGCCATCAGTGACCTGTTTAAATACAGTTTCTGTTCAAATAGAACGAAAAAAGCAAATAGGATGGTAATAATACTTCCAGTAAAAAAAACAGCTACTATAGCCAATATCACTAAGGCTACTTTGCATACTATATTTACGTAATGATGAAGAACAGCGCTTAAACCATTTACATTAAATCTTAAGTAGCTTCTATATATAGTTAAAGTAAGAATGTAAGCGCAAAGTTCTAAGGCAGATTTGTTATACGATAATTTACCCAACTCCGGCTTGCTTAACTCTGAGTTCACATTCACAGATATGAACAAGGCGAGCAGTGAGGAAACAAAAAAACCAATTGCAAAAAAGAAAAAGTCTAAATAATACTTGGCCTTTTTTTTACTGATTTTGCTTAGTAGAAATCGATATACCCTGGGTTTAAGCTTCATCTTTTGGCATTACATACCTATTAGATCCTAAACGAAGAGCTAAGAACCTTTTAACCGCTACCTTAAACCCAGCAAGTCTCTCAGATCCCAAGTATTTTTGATATCCATTTGACCTAAACCTCAAGCCAAAAAGTTTAGATTGTTTAGAATTATAATCCAGATATTTAAATTGTTCCTCACCATCAATAAAGAGCGCCTCCTTTTTGTATAAGTATAAGCCCATTTTAAGTTGGTTTAAGTTGTTAATAGGTTTAAGCGATTCCTTTATCATTATAAACAGCTCCTCTTTGCTATTTGGTATATAACATACCTCAGAATAGTAATACAAAGCCCAACCTAACAGTATTGTTGGTTTACCCCAATATGACGCTTCTAACCCCATGGAGGAGCCGAAAACGATAACCTTATCTGCCTTATCCATAAGGCCATAAGTACTTATATCATCATTGGCATGAATAACCTCAACATTGGAAAATTCATCTTCTAATTTGTATAAATCTGTATGATACTTATATTTAACGCTAGACAGGTTTGGATGTACCCTTATGTAGAACTGGTAATCCTCTTGGCCATCAAACTCTTTTAGAATGGTTTTAATACCGGTTAACTGCGTATCAAATTTAGCTAGCTCTTCGTATTCGTACCCGATAGCCATAAACTCATCTTCACTAGAGTTAAAGATAACTATATTAGTTTTGCTATCATCCCAATTATTAGGTACTTTACCTTCTTTTTGAGAGTTTATATAAACTTTATCTCCAGCAACAACCCCTGTTCTTCTATTGTTAAAAAAACTATGTCCTAAGCCTATTGCTTCTTTTTCACTATAACTATCCCAGCACTTATCAACTCTCCAAAGATTGTCTTTCACATTATGGGGTAAAACATTGTTAAACGCTACTTTGAAAAGCTTCCCATCCTTCCAAACACCCTCATACAGAAGCACTTCTAAGTTAAGACTCTTGGCTATCTCAAAAGCTGGTCGGGTTTCGCTAAATCTACCATTGTATGCGACTACCTTATCTATTTTTTTTTCCTTTAGGATGGCCTCAAGGGTATCACACAGTTTCATTGCATCGATAAGCATTTTATCAAAATATGCTTTAGATTGTGTATTGATAAGAGGGTTTTGATTGCGCGTAAGATGTATATAAGTGGATAGCACTGAATAACCAACCTTAACCCCCTTGTACTCCAGCTTTTTCATTTCAGAAGCGGAGCTATATTCAAAAAGGTGATTGCTATGATCCTGAAACAAATAATCCTTAAGATAAAGCGCTTCAACACTATCTCCTAATGCTTTATTTAAAGTGCTATTCCCTGTTGATTGACATAATTTGCAGATTTGCTCATTACCTCCAGGATTTAAAAGACAACTCGTTAGTACCGTATCACACATAGTAAAGTATACTTTGTGACCGTTTAGCCGAGCATCCTTTAAAGCTTCATCTTGCATCATTCCATAAAAATCACTGCTAATAGAGTTTGAGAAGTAGTATAGTATATTGGCCATCTTTTAGGTTGTGGTTAAGAAAAGTTTAGCTGAATATCTTGATTTTGGAAATGATCCAAAACAGCAGAAGGTAAAATGCTGCCAATTGTATGGCTATAGATGAGTAAACATTATTTCCAAAGAACATTGCAGGAAGCGGCATGAGTACCGCAAAACTTAAAAACGAGAATATGGTTGTTCGCCCTCGCATGGGAGCGTTAGACCTCACCAATAGAAAAAAGACAACAGCCATAATTAATCCAAAAAAGTATCCGAAATCATAAAGAAAAGATGCTGCTACTCCGTTAAACCTACTTGCCTGCCGCCTACCCAAAACTCTGATTTTCTCTTCACCTAATGATCTATCATCATAGCCGATACGTTGTCTTACATAATAATAAAGAGAGAGGCTAGATCTGCCATAAATCATCTTTTCCTGATCATACTCACTCATTACCTTAAAATTGTTTTTTACCCATTGTGAACTGTAGTCAAAAACTGAGTATAGCGATTTGTTTTCAATCTTGTTATTTTCACTACTCCCATATCTTTCTGAAAATCTTGTATTGGTTATAACAACTAAAATATAGATAATAACAGCCCCTGTGATTATTGCTACTTTAGTTATTCCTTTTCTCATTTTTTTCGACATTGTTCCACGAGCGTACATGTAGAACATAAAATACATTATGATAAACTGAGTCGTAGCGGATCGTGATAAAGCTTGTAAACCTTGAAGCGGAATATTTAATGCAACCAGAAAGAAAAGTGCGCTTTTCAATCCTTTGTTAATACCTAAATAATAAAAATGTAAACCTAAGGCAAGGTAGCCCAAGGGTGAAAAAAATCGTGTCACAAAAAGAAGAGGTCCACCGATCCATCGGTTCAAATACTCAGCAGCTCCTCCTTCATTTTTAAACTCCTCTACATCAATCGACTGAACTAAAATTAAACCAAAGCTTTTATATACAACATATAGATTTACTATAAATACAAACAAGCCTCCGACAAGAATTATTCGCTGGAAAAAGAGGAAACTTTTCTGGTTTACCGAAGGATAAATAAAATTGAGTCGTTTATATTTAGAAAATCCATGAAATAAAAAGAACAGAATAATAGACGTGTATATAAAATTGTAAAAATCTGATTCATTCTGCAATTCTGGCAAATTCCCTATAAACCAAGCTGCTACTAGAGAAACAATTACAATAGCTGTTAGAAAAAAAGCTATTGATCTACCTTTATTCAAAAAGAGTGCGTACAACGTGGATAGGTACAACATATTAAATGTGTCTGTTTGAATACTTATAAATCAAATCTTGGCTTCAAGGGTGTTATCTCTTAAATACAATTCAGAAATCTTCCAATCTAGTATTGAATCAAGATCCCAAGAACTCCATTCATCCATCTCGTATTTGCTTACCTTTTTAAATTGATGAATTTGTGAGTTCCTTAGAGATTCTGTATTGATGACGTAAATAGCACCATTATATTCCCAAACATCAGGGGCATCTTGCCTTCGGGTTATATCAAGGGGTTTGCTTTTTTCAAGATATCCTTCCGGAGTTTCTTCAAACAGATTATAGTAGGGATTGGATTCACTTTTCTTTACCGATACGACCATATCCAAATCCTGATTATATAAACTCACAGCTTCTTTAACATGCTTCTCGTTTCTAAAAGGAGAAGTTGGCTGTAATAAAACTATAAAATCTGGTTTGTAGAAATTTGATTCCCAAAAATCCAATGCATGAATTAATACACCATGTGATCCTGCAGTATCAGAAGCTAAATGAGCCGGGCGCAAAAAAGGGACAGTAAATCCTAAGTTCTCTCCAATTTTTTTAAGCTCGTTGCTATCTGTGGTTATGCAAATCTCATCCTTTGGAAATAAGCTTGCTGCAACTTCAAGTGTGTATTGAATTAAAGGTTTCCCGCACAGCAGCTTGCTATTCTTTCCAGGAATCCCTTTTGAACCGGACCTTGCCGGAATAACAACAAGTGGTTTCATAACTTCAAATGCTTAATATCGTCTTGAGCTTTTTCAAAATCATTCGGCTTACCGATATCCAGCCAATACCCTAATATTGGATATTGTACTACTTTTTTTCCTTGCTTAATCAATTCTTCCATTAAGTCGGTAGCATTATAAAAACTATCCTTTGGAACCATCTCTGCTATCTCACGTTTCATAATGTAAATACCACCATTTGAATAATATGTATAGGTAGGTTTTTCTCTAAAGGAGGTAATTCTATCGTCATCTAATTCCAAAACTGCATATGGTATCTTCACGTTATAAGGTATTGTTGCGATAGCCATATCCGCATCCTTATTGATAAAGTCCAAATAAAAATCTTCATAATCAATATCAGTGAGTAAATCAGAATTCATTACCAGAACATAGTCATTATGTATACTCGGCACCTGTGCTAAGGCCCCAATAGTACCTAAGGGCTCATCTTCTTTTACATAACAAATTTCAAGTCCTTGGTCACTCCCATTTCCGAAGTAGTCTATAAGCTGTTGTCCGAGATATTTTATCGAAATATTAATAAAATGTACTCCAAATTTGGACAATCTATCAACGTTATACTCAATGATCGGTTTATTACCAACCTTTAACAAAGGTTTCGGAGTGTTATCAGTTAAAGGTCTAAGACGAGTTCCTTTTCCTCCAGCCATTATAAGGGCATCTAAAGGAAGAATCGTTTTCTTATCGTTGAAATTAATAACTCGCACAACTCTGCCATGATCATCAACTTCCGGTAGCAGTTGAACTGAATTCCTTAATTTCTTAATTTGAGCAATCGTATACTCTCCTTTGATTATAGATTTGAAAGCCGTATTCATAAAACTGCCTATTTCGGCATCCAATCCCAAATCATTTATTAGTCCTCTCCTGATATCACCATCAGTGAGTGAACCTACCAACTTTTCATTTTCGTCAATAACAAAAAGAGTCAAATCTGCTCCAAGTTGGTTTAGCCTAGTAAGAGCCTCTCTTACTTTTAGGTCTGATTTTATAATGTGATTTTTGTAATCTTTCATGGTGCTATCAATCACTTTGCTTTAAGGGATATGGGTAAAACAAACCTTGGCTACATTAAATCTGACCAATTTAAAGCATGATCTTCATCCAAATCTTTGTTCACCCTTTTACCAATTATAATATCGATATCCATAGGAGATATTCCAGATGCAGGTCTGCGAGATACTAAATGCTTCTCTGTCAATACTTCGTTCTTTTTGACCGATTTCTGTAAGTGCATACTCTTACGGGCAATGGCTATATTTTTTTGCTCAGAAGGTGAAGGTTGTTTAACCCCGTTACCTAAAGCAACTTCTATATTACGAATTGCCTTTACCATAGCCTTTAATTCATTGGGTTCCAACGAAGCCTTGTGATCTGGACCAGGAAGATTCCTATCCATGGTGAAATGCTTTTCAATAACTGTAGCTCCCATCGCTACCGCTGCAATTGGTACTTCAATACCTACTGTATGATCCGAATAACCCACTTCCATCTTAAATGCATCCCGCATGGTAAGCATCGCATTAAGATTTACATCACTCATTGGAGTAGGATACTCTGTATTACAATGAAGAACGATTATATCGCTAAGACTTAAATTCCCAGAAGTAAGAATCTCAATAGCTTTAGCCACTTCACTCATCTTACACATACCCGTAGATAATATAACAGGTAAACTGCGACTCGCTATTTTTCTTAGATATTGAAGATTCACAATTTCTCCGGAAGGTACTTTAAATAAATCTATGAGACCACTGCCTTCTAATTCTTCGATGCTTTCCACATCAAATGGCGTAGACAGAAATCTTATTCCTTTGGTATCGCAGTATGCCTTTAACATTACAGCATCTTTCACGTCTAAAATAAGCTTCTTAACCATTTCATATTGGGTTAATGAAGCATCACCCGTGTTGGCAATTTGATAATCAGCTTGCTTAGCCGTTTTAGAAACTAACTTATCAAGTTTAGAGCTTTGAAATTTCACAATATCCGCGCCTGAATCAACTGCGACATCGATAAGCTTTTTTGCTAAATCCATATCCCCATTATGATTTACTCCAGCCTCGGCAATAATGAGAACTCTATTTTTTGTTTTGAGGTGATCCATTTTGAATTAAATCAGTAGTTAATATATACCCCCATTTAAATCGATGGAAGTTCCGTTTGTATAAGAATTCCTTCTCAAGTATTCCACACTGCTAAATATGTCTTCCTTCTTGCAGAAGTCTCCATTTGGAATTTGAGCTTTGATATGATCCTTAAACTTTTCCGGAACTTGCTCAATCATGCCAAGTTCGGAATATCCAAGGTTAATATTATTAATAGTAATGCCCTTAGCAGCATTCTCTACAGCAATACTTTTAGACAAACCCCATAAAGCAGCTTTAGAAGCTGCATATGCGCTAACACCTGGTGTACCTTTTTGAGCTGCTACCGAAGAAAAGTTAATAATTCTTCCATAGCTATTCTCTCTCATAAATGGCAAAAATGCCCTAATAACATTGTATGTTCCAACTACATTAACATCAATAACCTTTTTCCAATCTAACACATTTGACTTATGAGCAAAGGCATTATAACTGATACCTGCACAATTAATTAAAGTCAGATCATTTTTAGGATTTAGTGATTTTGCCCAAGATTCTACTTCGTTAAAATCTGTCACGTCTACTTTAGCGTAACTATCTTTTTTAGTTGCCGTATTTGGTAATGTTGCATTATACGTGCCATAAATCTCTGGAAACAACTTTTGGTATTCATCAAAAAGATATTTTCCTACTCCTCTAGAAGCTCCTGTAATAATAATCATAGTTACCTATTCTTTAAAAAATCTAAATATCACGCACGGTCCTTTATGCCCACTTCAAAATTGAAGCACCATAGGTCCAACCTGATCCCACTGCAGCAAAGAGTACAACATCTCCCTTCTTAAGCTTTCCACTTCTGTTAACTTCATCCAATAGTATGGCAATTGTTGCTCCAGAAGTATTAGCATATTTATCCATATTGGTCATTACTTTTTCCCAAGGTAAACCAATAATTTGTGCTGTTTTTTCTAAAATTCGAACACTGGGTTGATGAGGAATCATATAATCTATATCCGCAATTGATAGACCAGTATCTTCAAGTACTTTATTAATTGCCTTTGGTAAGACTTTAACGGCAGTTTCATATACAGCCTTACCATTCATTTGAAAATGGTGTAAACCATTTTTAACGCTTTCTTCGCTCGCTGGAATATCCGAACCTCCGGCTGGAATTGTAAAATTCCACTTACCCCGGCCATCTGTATATAGCCTGAATGCTTGAAAACCCTCGTTTACATTGCCACTACTAATAACAGCCGCCCCTGCCCCATCTCCAAAAAAAACACAGTCCCTTCTCTTCCAGTCTGTAATTTTCGAAAATGTGTCTGCTCCAATTATCAGTACATTATCGTAAACCCCTGAGGCTATGAATTGTGTGGCTATTGACATACCATAAAGAAATCCACTACAAACAGCGGCAACATCAAAGGCCACCGCATTGTAAGCTTCTATTTTATCTTGAACAATAGCTGCTGTAGAAGGAGCCAACCGATCTGGAGTAGCTGTTGCTACAATAATCAAGTCAATATCGCCAACAGTCAATCCAGCATCATTAATAGCAATAATCGCTGCTTTCGCAGCCAAGTCACTGGTAGCCTGATCTGAATCGGCAATGTGACGCTCATTAATCCCTAAGTTTTTCTGTATCCAGCTATCGTTTGTATCAACAAGACCTTCTAGATATGTATTGGTATAAACTTTTTCAGGTGTGTAAGAACCTGTGCCCGTTATTTTAACATTACGAACTATTTGCTTCAATGTGTCTTTATTTTTCTTATTATCTCTTTGAAATCTGAAGGTTCGAGATTTTGTTCGATGTATACTAACCTTTCATGCTCAAGAATCTTGCTCTTATCTCTATCCCTTACTTTTTTTGCCGGAATTCCCATATAAATCGACCATGGCTCAGTATCTTTAGTAACAACACTTCCACTGGACACAATAGTACCCTCTCCAATTGTTACTCCCGGATGCACAACAACATTTGTGGCTAGAGTAGCATGTTTTTCAATAATCACATACGATCTTTTAACCGCCTGGAATTTAACCGGTAAAGTGGGGCTTGTTAACCCTTCGCCATTAAAAGAAGCAGATCCAGTGATTAACCTAACTCCTGCGCTAATTCCAGTAAAATCTTCCATTACACAATATCCACCGCCACTGATACTCGTATGAGCTGCTATATGCACGTGATTACCGATGTAAGTTCCGGAGCCTCCATTTATATAGGCAAATTCGCTAATTATGATGTGATTACTCAACCAAATAGCCTCCGGCTTCATAACAGCTATCGGCTCATAAACATCTACACCTATTCCTATATTTTTAAAACTATGCCTCATATTCGAAGATTATTTAGATTCTCACACTACTTGGAATATTTACAACTCTTTCCTCAAGCCAAAGTGAATTTTCCAAATCATCTGTTTGGCAATTCTCAAACATTTTTAATTTGTTCATCAACTTCCATATAGGGCGAGTCATAACTTTGTTTTGATTGGTAAATTCTAAAAACTGATTGCGCTGTTCTAAATCCTCAAGAATAACGGCCATTAGCCAATAATTAGAATAGGAATCCTCACCTTCAACAGCAAAATCAAAAGCCTTGTCCTTAAAGAACTCCGAATAAAACGAAGCGAGTTCCCTTTTGTTCTTCACATATTCATCTAACTGTTCTAGCTGAGCACATGCCATAGCCGCATTAAGATTAGGCATTCTATAGTTATACCCAATCATATCGTGATCATACTCCCACGAGTGAGGAACCTTTGCGGTTGTGGTAATATGTTTGGCTAGTTTTGCCCACTTTTCATCGTCAGTAACAATAACACCACCACCTCCACATGTGATGGTTTTGTTTCCATTTAAACTATAAACTCCTAGTTTACCAAATGTACCTGTATGTTTTCCTTTATATGAGCTGCCAAATGACTCTGCAGAATCTTCCACTACTGGAATATTAAATTCATCACAAATAGCAACAATTTCATCTATTCGGCAAGGAAAGCCAAAAGTATGCATTGGCATACAGGCACCAATTTTGGCTCCTGTTTTCTTATTAAAAGTTCCTTCTTCTTTAATCTGTGCATAATTTTCTAAAAACACTCTTAATTTAGAAGGCGATAGTCCCATAGTGTCCTTGTCAACATCCACGAAAACCGGATTCGCTTGAGCATAGGAAATAGCATTGGCTGTGGCTACAAATGTTAATGCTTGGGTGAGCACCTCTTCACCTTCTTGTACTCCAGCTGCTACCAAAGCAATATGAAGCGCAGAAGTACCATTACTAGTTGCAACCGCATATTTTGCTCCTGTTTTAGTAGCTACTGATTTTTCAAATTTATCTACATATGCCCCTACTGAAGAAACAAAAGTAGAATCTATGGCATCCAGCACGTATTTACGCTCGTTTCCTACAAAACGAGGCTCATGTAAAGGAATAAACTCTTCCGGTGTATTAAACTTTTCTCTTATAAATGCTACAGTCTCTTTAAACATGGTTTATATAGATTTATTTAATGAGGGTTCCTAGATTGAACCGTCTCAAAATCCTTAATTACTTCAATAATTTTATCCACGGTATTACCTTTATGGTAAATATTACCGCCCGAATACTTTGGTAATGATAATATTTTGTTCACCATTTCTACCATTTCATCTTCTATAGCAGGCACATGGAATACATTTTCACCAGTGGCTCTGCCTTTTTGCCTGTCGCCAATATTAATTACATATTTTCCGAATGAAGCCGCTTCAGCAATCCCGCTTGATGTATTTCCCAAAAGGAAATCACAGTGAGTCATGCATGAATAATAACCAACTGCACCAAAAGACTCTATTATCTTAAATTTTTCAGGATTTTCGTTAGCACATTTGAGTAGCTCAGCTCGTATATCAGTGCCCATTGTGTCATTGTTAGGCATGGTTACTACAAATTGCTTATCAATACGATTCATAGCTTTACAAAGCTCTTTCACGTATTCCATATTTTTTTCAACAGCAACCGTTTCGGGGTGAAATGTTACTAAGCCAGTGGGTTTTCCTAAATCAATACTCCAAACATCTTTAAATTCTTCAATAGAAAGAATTTTTTGCTCACTTAGATTGTCCAATGGAATAACCCCAACATGATGCACTCCTTCATTAGTTCCTAAGATCTGCTCTACCCTCTTTGCGCTAGAAGGTGTGCTCACAAAATGAAGTTTAGACATAAGCGTAAGACTATGACGAAAAATATCATCAAAAGCGCCTAAAGTTGTATCTCCTCCATATAAGTGAGCTACTGGAATACCAAACGGTATAGACGCAGCGATTGCTGCAAACATTTCGTAACGATCTCCTAAAACTATAATCAAATCATAATTTTCTTTCGCCCAAATGGAAGAAAACTTGATTCCTGTTAGACCCATAGCAGTAGAAATGGCTTCAGGAGAATCTCCTAAAACTAAAGATTCTAATTCATATGCTACTTCAAAACCATCTTTATAAAATACATCCACAGTTTTGTCATAAAACTGTGATACATGGGTTCCAAAAGCAATAATATTCAGATTGAAAAAAGGATCAGCATCTAATTTCTTTATTAAAGGTAAATAAATACTGTAATCTGAACGTCCACAACTTATAAGTGCGATTTTCATTTCCAATCCATACTTTTCAGTTAAACTTTAGGTGTTCAATTTTATTCAAAAACCTCGCTTCCAGACTGTATGTAATCTACATACCAATCTACAGTTTTCCTTACTCCTTCTTCCCATTGTACTTTTGGAGAGTAGTTAATCATTTTTTCAGCTTTAGAAGTGTCTGGGCATCTCCTAGAAACTGACCCAGAGTGTGCGCCTTGTCTTTCATAAGTTCCTTCGTAGTTCATTTGCTTTCCTATGAAATGAACTAGTTGCTCAATGGTTATCTCTGACTTCATATCTCCAATATGCAGAATTTCTCCGTTTGCATCCGTACTTTCCATTGCACCAATGGTACCTGCTACTGCATCATCAATGTAGTTGAAAGCTCTTGTTTGATCAAAACCATATACTTTAAATGGATCTTCGTTCTTTAAAAAGCGTTGTACTACTTGTGGTATGACGTGCTTAAATCCCATCCTTGGTCCATAAACATTATGATATCGAACAATTGTACAGTCAAAGCCATAAACATTTGAGTACTGCATAAATCCAGATTCTCCTAGCATTTTGGTGACCGCATAGGTGAAACGAGGGTGCGTAATATCATCAATACAAAGAGGCACTTCTTCTGGAGTAGGAACCGTATAGTTAAAAGCTTCTATTGTTCCGGCATAGCATTCGCTGGTAGAAGTGAATAGTACTTTTTTACAATCGGTATTCTTTATCCATTCTAATGTGTTGAAAATCAATGCCGTATTAATTCTAATCAACTCATTTGGGATCTTTTGAGTATACTCAACCCCAACAACGGAAGCTAACATATATACGTAATCGTAATCTTTCTCAAGCTCATTGAAAGATTCAGGATTGGTAAAATCTGCCGAAACAACTCTCACACCATGCTCTTCCACAATGCCCGAAAGAACATTATCCATTTTACCTCTAAAGAAATTATCTCCAATGGTTATCTGATAACCCTCTTTTCCAGAAAGTTCTTTAAGAATATTGGTTCCTATAAAACCTGCTCCTCCAATTATTAATACTTTTTTAGACATCGCCTCTTCCTATTATTTTAAATATGTGATTTTTATTTGCATTCATCAATCCGTCCGAAACAATACCGTGTGGATCAAAAACCGTTTGATTTTTATTCTTTTTTAGATAGTCTTCAAATCCTCCCCCTTTTAGATACTCATCATGAGGAGTACCAATAATGATTGCATCATAATTATTTTCAAACACTTTATCTCCTTCAGGAATAGTTATATTCTTTTCTTCCCAACAAGATACAAAGGGATCATGTAAATCGATTTCCACTCCTGACGCACTGAGTTTGTCATATAGTAACTCAACGGGTGTATACCTTGTATCTCCAACGTTTTGTAAATACGACACACCTAATATCAAGACCTTCTTACCCTTTAAATTATCTGAAAAGTATTTTTTTACGATCTTATAAGTATGTAAAGGCATACGATCGTTAATGCGCACAGCAGCCTCACTTTGAGTAAGCTCAATCGAATTGAACAATTCTTGGCTCGACCAGCTGGCTAAAAGCGGATCTTTTGTTAGACAATATCCTCCAACCCCTAAACCTGGTCGCATAATATTCTTATGTGTAGGTCTCATCCGAATCGCGTTCACCACTTCGAATAAATTTACATCTGCGCTTTCGGCAAATTCCGTCCATTCTTGCATGAATGCAATGTTCATTGCTCGAAACGAGTTTTCCAAAACCTTACTCATTTCCGTTGCGTTAGTGTTCCCTAATCTAGTTAGAGGATAGTCTTTCGTGGATATTATAGTATGCAAAAATGCTTCTACAGCATCTGCACTTTTTTCATTTATTCCTGAATAAACCCTGTAAAAGTTCTTAATGGAGTCTACATAACCAGGACCGGGCATCACCCTTTCATAAGAGTGTCCGATTTTAAAATCATGCTCAAGCCCTCTACTAGTGTATGCATCTTCAAAAATAGGTTTTACTATTTTCTGGCTTGTCCCCGGAGGAACAGTGGTCTCGACTAAAACCAATACATCAGGCTTTGAGTTCTGCGCAATCGTTCGCATAGCTTTCTTAAAGCCTTCCATACTTACTGTGTAACCGTCTAAAGTTTTATCCTCTCCAACTTCTTTGGCAACATCAAGATTTATGTCAATAATTACCACATCCGCTTTACTGTAGGCATAGTTATTATCGGTAGCGTAAAATGTATTTCGCTTTTGAGCTTCTTCAAAATATTCATAAACCTTGGCATCTGTTGAATGGATCGGAAATTCACCACTATTCAAGGCATCAATAACAGTCCTTCTACTTGGTAAATCCACACCAATTACCGCGTACTCATTCTCATCAGAGTTCGCTACTACTATAGACATTACTGCTCCAACAAAACCCAATCCTTGAACAACAACGACTTTCTTATCCTGATTGGCTTCAAGAAATTCGTCTATTTTCTTTGTCTCTTCGCTCAAAACAATTTATTTTTTGATGTAAATTCAAATTTATTCTTTAAGTATAACTGATGTCTTTGACAACACTATTTCTTACAACCTAGAATCAACATCCTTTCGATCCAAAACTGCCTTTGTATCAAAAATAACAGTCTCACCATCTTTCAATGAATCTAAATCTATCGTTTTGAATTGATTGTGAGCAACACAAAGAATAATGGATTTATAAGCCTTTAATTCAAGAGAATCAACAAGATCAATTCCATACTCCTTCTTCACCTCTTGCTTTGATGCCCATGGATCGTGCACATCAACTTCAATTCCAAATTGCTCCAATTCATGCACTATATCCACTACTCTGGTATTTCTTATATCTGGACAATTCTCTTTAAAAGTAATTCCTAAAACCAGAGATTTAGATCCTTTCACCCTTCTGCCTCTCTGAATCATTAACTTAACCACCTTATTAGCTACAAACATCCCCATACCATCGTTCACTCTTCTACCAGAAAGTATCACTGCGGGATGATATCCAAGCGATTTGGCTTTATGCGCTAGGTAATAAGGATCTACACCGATACAGTGTCCGCCTACTAAACCTGGTTTGTACCTCAGGAAATTCCATTTAGTACCAGCTGCCTCTAAAACATCATTTGTATCTATATCCACACGATCAAAAATGAGCGATAGCTCATTCACGAATGAAATATTCAAATCACGTTGCGCGTTCTCTATAGCTTTTGATGCCTCCGCTACCTTTATGCTGGGGGCAAGATGCGTTCCAGCGGTAATAATTGATTTATATAAATTATCAACTTTAACCGCTGTTTCTGGATTAGAACCAGAAGTAACCTTTTTGATAGTTGTTAAGGTATTCACCTTATCACCCGGATTAATTCTCTCTGGAGAATATCCACAAAAGAAATCCTCGTTAAATTTAAGACCAGACGCTTTCTCAAGTATGGGAACACAATCTTCCTCCGTACACCCCGGATAGGTTGTAGATTCATAAATTACAATGTCATGCTTCTTTAATATTCCACCAATAACTCTACTTGCGTTGATAAGAGGAGATAAATCTGGTGCTTTAAATTGATCAATTGGTGTAGGAACGGTAACTATAAAAACATTACAATCCTTTATATCATCTATATCGCTTGAAAACAGAACACCTTTACCCGTTGAATCTAATTCAGACTTAGTTGAAGTTAAAACCTTCTTCAATACATCTGTCTCAACCTCAAGAGTGAAATCTTGCGCTTGTCTAAGTTCAGTAACACGCTCTTTATTGATATCATACCCTACGGTATACTTTTCTGCGCCAAAGGTAACTGCTAAAGGTAAACCCACATAGCCCAAACCTATTACAGCAATTTTTTCACTAATCTGTTCCATTATCTTTGATATTCAAATATTTCGAATGTTTTAACCCTTAAAAAGTCTTTTGAAAAAACTTGGTTTCTCACTCTCATCATCTGTGTAGCCGTAACCATAGCCATAACCATAGCCGTAACCATAGCCATAGCCATAACCTGAACTAGCTTTAAAATCATTGATTATCAAAGCCAGATTCGACACTGTGCCAGTAGTGTATTTATCATCAATAAATTCTAATAACCCTTTGCCAGTATAATTCTGCCTGATCACATAAAAACTGTAATCGACCAACTTCATAATTTCAAATGAATCCGATACAAGGCCTACAGGAGGTGTGTCTAAAATAACATAATCATATACACTTCTTAAATGAGAAACCATTTTCTCAAACTTTTCACTTATTATGAGTTCTGAAGGATTTGGGGGTATAGGGCCAGCAGGAAGAAGATCAAGATTTCCATATTCTGTTTTTTGAATCACAGACTCCAAACTCGAATCACTCGCTAAATAAGTTGATAAACCTTTATCATTCAGAACTCCAAAATCATTGTAAATTTTGGGTTTTCTAAGATCAACACCTACCAAAAGTACTTTCTTATTAGCTAAAGCCAAAGTACTGGCTAGGTTAATGGAGTTAAAGGTTTTTCCTTCTCCTCCAATAGAAGAGGTTACCAGAATCGTTTTTATTGAATTCCCTCCCGACTCCAAGAATTTGAGATTTGCTCTTAAAGCCCTAAAAGATTCTGAAATGCTAGACTTAGGATATTGCATAACAACAAGGTTCGAACTCTTATCACTATGCCCAATCATTCCTGCTATCGGAATATTAGTCAATGCTTCAACTTCTTTCTTATCTCGGATTTTGGAACTTAAAAAGTCTTTTCCGAAAACAACCAATGACGGGATCACTATACCTAGAAATGCTGCTATTATATAGTTAAGAGAGGTTTTAGGCTTTGTAGGAGTTTCCGAAATATAAGCCGAATCAATGACTTGACTATCTGGAAGGTTAGATGCCTTAGCTATCCCTGTCTCAGCTTTTTTCTGCATTAGAAACAGATATAAATTCTCATTCAGTTCAAATTTTCTTTTAATATTAATTAGCTCTCTTTCCGTTTTAGGAAAACTAGCTAATCTATTCTCCAAAATTCGTTTGTCTTGTTCTAAATCCATCAACTGAATATCCGAATTTTGAACTATACTCTTTAAGTTCTCCTTGAGCATATTCCTTGCAGAGTTTATCTTCACATCTATATCTTGAGTTATAGGATTTTTTTTCTTCATGCCAGCGCGAAAAGAATTCCTTTGGACATAAAGCTCGCTTAGGTTACTTATAAGTTCAATCAATAATGGGTCTTCAACTCCTAAAGATGAAGGCGCTATCAGATTTTCAGAACTGCTTTCATCATTTAAATAACCCGACAAATATTCGAAGTACTTGTTTTTTGTTTTTTGCTGAGAATATTGTTTTTCTGTTTCAAATAATTGATTAAAAACCTCTTTTCCCTCTTCGGTAAGGTCTATAATTTTGTTATCCGCACGAAAGCGTTGAAGAACGTTCTCCACATAAGACAATGAGTCTTCAATCACTTTCAATTCCTCAGTAATAAAGTTAAGCGTGTTTTCTGCTATTTGATTTTTAGCTTCTAGCCCCATCCCTAAAAATTGCCTACTAAGTTCGTCAATATATGTTTTAGCTTTTTGCGGAACGGAACTTGAAAGAGCTATATCGATGGCTGAACTGCCTTCAGCTGTAGGTGATACTCGAATATCCTTGTTGAAATCATTTACGACACTCATTATGTCTCTAAAGAGGAAACGATAACGGTTTTCAGCAAAGCTTTTATCCGTATTTAATAGTTCTAACTTAAATCTATAATTATCTCCTTCTACCCATTCCCCAAATGCAAACTCTTGTCTACCTATTTTAGGTTGATAACTTCTTTCTACAAATGACTCAGTATCATAATGGTATAAATAACCTTCTTCGGGGAAAATAATCTCAAATGATTCTTCATTGTTAGGAGCCATTGTGAACATTCCTCCCACAATTTGAACATGACTGGAATCAAATACAACTTTGAAATATTCCATAGGGTAAATCTCAGATGATTTCAATCTACCTTCTGAAAAATAACTCACAGAAAAGTCTAAGGAATTTAACGTCCTCCTTGTAAGAGCAAAAGATTTTAATTTTATAACTTCATTTTCGAAAGTTAACCGAGGATTGTAATAACCGATAGAAGCCATGAGAGACTCGATACCTCCACTAGACATACTCTCGTCTGTATTAATCAGAACAACACTTTGGACATCATAATATCTTTTAGAATAGCGATTTACCAAAAAAGCAAGAATCAATGATATAAACAGTCCAAAAACGAGTATCTGCCAATTATTGATTAGTTTAAAGAGCAAAGCCTTTAATGCTATTCCATCGCTTTCCTTTTCCTGATAGGGTCGGGAGTTTATTCCATCTTTACTTTGTTGCATGTACTATCTAATTTCTCCTTTGGTCTGTTATTCTATTCGAGTTAATGTAAATATGAGAGTTGCTGTAGATGCTAAAACCCCAAGAATCGAAGCAAAAGTTTGAAAACCTGTAGCTCCTATACCTAAAGATTTTACCGCCAAAGGCTTCACATTTATTACATCATTTGGTTGAATAAAGTATTCTCCAGACCTCAACACATCGCTGTTTGTAAGATCAAGATTTATGACACTAATCCCTTCAGGGTTTTGCCTAATGATCTGAACCTCTTGCCTATTACCAACTAACGTGATATCTCCTGCTTGAGCTAAAGCTTCAAAAATATTTACCTGATTTTGATAGATTACATATTTACCAGGTTTGTTTACGTCTCCTACTACGCTAAAACGGATTCCTGATAATTGAACGAAAACCTGTACGGCTTCCTTCTCAAAATACTCATTCAACCTTTTCTCGAGCAAAGATTTAACTCCATCTACAGTTTTCCCAACAGCACTTATTTGACCAATAACAGGTAACTGGATGAATCCATTTACATCAACGGAAGAGCCATTTAAATAAAAGATTAAATCGCCATTATTGAGATTCAGTAAACCCGTACTCGAGTTAAACACTTTTGCTGTTTCTTCGTCAAAACTATGAATCGTGATATTTAGAATGTCATTGATTTGAACTTTGTATTGATTTCGTTTCAATTCAAAAACTGTCTCCTTGTTCGTTGCTGAGGTATCATTCAAATAGGTCAACCTTTTACGTGAGATGCAAGAGGTCAAAACTATGCTAATTAGTGCAAACAAAAAGATACGCTTCATTTGTTACGAGGGCTTTAAAAATCGATGGCAAATATAACCGAATTTGTAGGTTATATTCAGTATCATAAAAAAAACTAAACCTTAATCATTCCGGCCGCAACCGTTTCATTTGTAGCTTCATCTATAAGAATAATACTTCCTGTCGCTCGATTCACTTTGTAGCCATCTACAAACAATGGTTTAGTGGTTCTCAACTTAACTCTAACGATATCATTTGCCTTAATACCATTGGCAGATTCATCTCGATGTAGCGTATTAATATCCATTTTGTAAAACACCGTTTTTAGAATACAACGGGCTTCATTGGAGGTATGACGGATGATATATTTCATTCTTGGCATTGGTGGTTGATTATTCAACCAACATAG
>CAZAJG010000031.1:0-53963 GCA_964485405.1 uncultured Owenweeksia sp.
CCGAAGCAGACGCCTCCGTATACACCGAAGCGGATGTGTTGAGTTATCAGGATTACTTTCCTTTTGGCTCGATAATGCCCGGTAGATCGTTCACTGGCGCTAGTGGGCATAGATATGGGTTCAACGGTAAAGAAATGGATGCGGAAATCTACGGTAACGGAAATGCTTACAACTTTGGAGCAAGAATCTACGATAATCGTATTGCTAGATGGATGAGTCTCGATCCAGCAGCGAAGGAATATCCCGAGTTTAGCGATTACATTTTTGTTGCTAATTCACCTTTATCTTTTATCGACCCGACAGGAGCAGTTGTTGAACCTGCGGACAATCTTACTCAAGCTCAAAAATCTAGAGTTCAGGCAGCTATAAAACTTTCTAAAGAAAGATTACCTAAGCTCTACACGTATCTAAATCAGGTAAAATTTCACTCTTCCACAGGAACATTTATCACGAAGGAGCACGAAGATTATAACAACAAAGAAGAGGCTTTTGACGTAATAATAAAAGTTGGAATCAAAGATTTAGACGGAAGGCCTCGGAAACAGGAAATCATTGAATTTGGATCTTCAAATACAAAATTTCGTTTTCAGCCCGAAAAACATCTAAGCGGGAGAACCAGTTTCAATGCTCAATATGCAGGTATTAAAGAAAACTCGGATGGATCATATTCGACATGGCGAAAGGATAACCGAGAAGAAGTAATCATCAGCGCCCCTGATCAACTTGATGGAATTGACACTTATGCTAAATACAGTTTAGACGATGGTGAAGTACATTTTTCCATTTACCTAGATGATTATCTTGGCTCATCTGAAACAGATGGATCTGTTCTATCGCATGAATTTGGACATGCAGAGGCTGATTTACTCTATTTAATAAATTCATTTTATTTTGGAAAAGTTTATGAAGGTAAAGATGAAGGAGCACACGAGCCTGGAAACAAAAGCGGTGAAAATGCAGATAAAAGAGAGCAAGAATTTAGAGATGCGAAATAATTCACTTAAAACATTAGGGTTAGTCTTACTATTTCTCAATAGTGGCTACAGTCAATCTTTAGTTGATTCAAAAGTTCAACCAAAGATATATAAGGCGATATTGAAAGGTTATTATCAAAAAAACATTGTCGAAATAAAGGATTGTTATGAAGACGACTTGAGAAATAGGATGTTTGACTTTATTTTAGACACGAACGAATTTTATTCTATTAAATTCAATAAGCTACGTGATACGCTTGGTATTTTCAAAGAGAAAAATTGGGAACTAATTAGCTACAAAGGCTTCTCTAAAAAATACCAAAGATTAAGCTGTGCTCAAACTATTGAGAATTATGGCATTCCGTATTTAATAAATGCTGGTAAGCCTTTCACAAATTATAAAAGAGAAATGGATGCGGGAGTTGTCGCGTACAATAAGGAAAGCATGCAAGTAATATTCGTTTCTGGCTTTTTAAACTTGGCGAGTCTCAAAAGCGCACCTTTCGATCTATTAAAAATTCGTAACAATTTAAAATACTTCATTGAAATAAGATATTTTAATTATTACCCAACTAACATTCGTAGTATTGGCGACAATAGCTATTCCTTTTATTCAAATAAAACGCATAAGGAGTATATCTTGTATATCGACTTTTCTTCAGGAGATGAGACACTGCATCTTTGGTAGTGTTTATTGGCACCGTACGTGACACCCTGGCCAGCTTGCCTACCACCGCAGGTACGGGCGTAAAAAGCATCAACTTTACCGTATCGGGCAGTGGCAGCCGCAAAATACGCATGCTAATACCTGTGCCCAATACCGTACGCACACAACCTTACCACTATACCGTAGATAATGTAACGGTTACCGAAATAGATGCCTCCGTATACACCGAAGCGGATGTGTTGAGTTATCAAGATTATTTTCCTTTTGGGATGACGATGGAAGGCCGTTTTACGACTGGGGATGATTATCGATATGGGTTTAATGGGATGGAAAGTGATGATGAGGTTAAGGGGAATGACAATAGCTATACCACTCCTTTTAGACAATATGACGGACGAGTTGGAAGATGGGCATCAATTGACCCTCTTAGCTCAAAATACGCTAGTCACAGCCCATATCTTGCCTTTAATGGAAACCCTATTCGTTTTTCAGATGCGACAGGTCTAGAAGGTGAAGTAGATGGAAACGGAAATGCTCAAGCGAAGGTTTATTTTGTTAACAAAGGCCTATCTGAAGATGAATTTAACACTTCCGTTCAAAATGCCATTAACGATATTAACCAGGGCCTAGGTTTTAATGGAATAGGAAGTAGCCAAGTAGAATGGTCAGTATTAAATCCAAGCACCACAGACGGAGAGGTTGATCAACTTTTGAGTGAAAATCGTTTAAACAATGTAATCGAGTTAACTCCAGACAATGGCGGCACTTCAAACGTTCGAAATGGAAACAAAATGACCCTCTACCAAGCTGATGCGGACGGGGGCTTTACCTCCTTCCATGAATTTGGGCACTTTTTTGGTCTATCGGACAGATACGCTGAAGCTGCCGCTTATCAAACTAGTAATATTGTTGGAGGAAGGCTTACCATCCCCCTTAATGGCGGGTACTTACAACAGGTTGACCCTGCACATCAATGGAATAATAATGCTTATTCCTCCACTCCTCCTGGTACTTCTGGTACTTATCAATTAACCTCTTACCAAATCAATACCGTTATGTCAGATATTGATTTTAATGAGTTTGACTATAATCACGGCAATTTATATCTACTCCCTTCACGTATGGTCTTTAATACTGGAACAAGGCCTCCTAGGCTTTCAAATATGACCATAAATCAAAATGCTATTAACACAATTTCAACTGTGATGATGAATTTAACCTCTGGGAGGTCCCAACAACTATCAGACTATGTGCGCAGAGGACTATTAGCTGGCACCTGGATTGGTAGCGATAGAAATTTACTAAACAGGACCCCAGCAGTATCTGCTCCCAGAAGAAGAGCCAACAATAGTAATGTAAACTGGTATGATCCGCCTCAATAAATCCAATATGAAAACTTATCTGATCCAAATTGTCATAGCATTTAGTGCGAGTAATCTTTACTGCCAAAACAACTCGATTACAGAGTTTCATCTTCCCTACCAGAAAGAGGTGCGTATCCATGATGCGGTCAAGTCGAATCAAAAGGATACTATTGAGTTTATCTACTTTTCTAGGCATCCGAAAAACTCATTTGGTGCTTCTGATATTCTAAAGTTTAAAAGCTTAAAATATCTCATTATTGATCATGGAACTATAGATAATCTTAATTTTTTATGTAATCTATCAAATCTCGAAGTACTTATATTCCATTCTTTTGTTGACGACATTCAGTGTCTCAGTTCAAACTTAGATATTCACCATATTGGTATTGGTCTAAATGAAAATATCAAGAGCGTTAGTTTTAGCCAATTCTCCAAACTCGAAAGCCTTGTTCTAACTATTAGAGCAGAACATCATATCAAACAAGTCCTAAACGGGAGAAATCCTAGATTAAAATTCTTATCGCTTAACATAGAGGATACGATTTCGTTTGACATTATTCAATACGTCTCTCGTTTTGATTCTTTGCTCACCCTTGATCTATTTGCAGATAACAGTATTGAAATTACAAATGCTATTAAAAATCATAAAGATTTAGTAAGCTTCGGGATTTCAACCCAATTTTTAAATCAAAGAGCCATAGATTGTATAGGTGAACTGAAAAATCTGGATAACTTACATGTTAGCACTTCAATTAATTACACCAATGAATCAAAACCAATTGACTTTAGCTCCTTGAATCATCTCAAGTCATTATTTATCAGCATTTCGAAGCATGAATCGCTAAACAACTTAAAATTATTTAAGGCTCATATAGAATCTCAATTACCGCATACTGAGATTGTCTTCTTTGATGAAAAAACAATGCGAAATATCAATTGGCGAAGCTGATTGGTAATGTTTAGCCACTATACCGTAGATAATGTAACGGTTACCGAAATAGATGCCTCCGTATACACCGAAGCGGATGTGTTGAGTTATCAAGATTATTTTCCTTTTGGGATGACAATGGAGGGAAGATATGCCACGGGAGATGATTATCGGTATGGGTTTAATGGAATGGAGAAGGATGATGAAGTCAAAGGAAATGATAATAGTTACACCACTCCCTTTAGACAATATGATTCAAGAGTGGCCAGATGGGCTGGAATTGATCCAGTAGTTCATCATAATATGTCTCCCTACAATGCGTTTGACAACAGTCCCATAGTCATAATGGACCCATCTGGAGCTGATGGTGGGGATATAAACCAAAAAACAGGCGCAGTAAGAGGTACTGTCTATATTCAAGCAGACGGTATTGATAACACAACGTTAGAGGAAACTATGGCTCAAATTATTAATAATATAAATACAGTTTTTGGTCAGTATTCGGTTAATGGTAATCAAATCAATGCAAATGAGCTTGAATTTGTCACCGTTAATCCAGATTTAAGCGGAAAGGCCTTGGATGATTTTAAAAATGAAATTGCCTCAAATCCTTACAATACCTTTATTCAAGTTGGTAATGGTGGAAATGATCCAAGTAATGTTGGATACTCATATGTAAATGGCAATAGTGCTTCGGGGTACTTTTACACTCGTGATCTCGCAGGGACAAATAATACAGTATTAGCTCATGAATGGGGACATGTGTTAGGCCTTTCCGACAGATATCACGAGGGAAGAGGTGTTGGCACAAATGGGGCGCTTATAGGAGCTTCTTCACGATTTACTATTCCAATGACAAATCTTTGGTCGACTGCCAATAATCCAGTAAATGACCCTGGTTATAGTTGGCAAAATAACCTATACTCTGGCACAGGGGCAGCCTTGACTCAAGCTCAGTTAAATATCATGACGGATATTACGTTGAATGAGCAACCTTACAAGACAGCTCTCTTTAAAGGGAATAGCACTGTAAACTACAACAATGCTGATTTTTTTCGCACTGGTCGGGGAAATATGCGACTGGATGCATTTTCAGGTAACACTCCACTTAGTAGAAATAGCTATAGCGGCTTCCATGTTAGGCCTGGTGGCGGTGTAGCTAGAACCAACACAAATTTCGCCCCTACGAATAGCTCACAAGCTATTCGCGACAATAATAACAGCATCATTTTAGGTAATATTCAATAAGCTTAAATTCCATGAAATCAATTGCTATCTTCATATATATTTCTCCGCTTGTATTGTTAGGTCAACATGATTTTGACATTCAGTATAATCCCGTGAATGAGCACTTCTATAAAAATGAGATTTCGCTATTTCGAACAATCTCGTTGCTTGAAAGGAAAGACAGCCTTCCTATTCAAGAACCTACATATATAAGCCCATTACCACAAAAACATGATGACACTTTAACGTGGGAAGATGAGGGTTTATCTGTATCAGTCATAAAAAAAACAACACCCAAGAATGACGATATGGATAGTGTAGTCTCCAAAATCATTTGCTATTACCTAGGTTCTCCCGTGAAGGTTCCATTAGAATCGTATATGGATCTTTATGACCCTCTATTCAAATCATTTGGTATCCCAGAAATTGGCGTTTACAAGGGTGGTGACAATCGCTTTTACATTAAAATTATGAGTTCAAATACGGGCTATGAGGCAATTTTGATCTTTGATAACCTTACCTATGTAGGTAGGGTTTATGATACTGATATTTAGGGTAGTGTAGTACTTTAGGAGTTATTTGAAAACAAAAAGATAAGCAACTGATAATCAAACTAAATTCGATAGTGAAAAATCAAAAAAGAGCTTGTGCCAATTACATAAGCTCTTTTTTTTTTCAAAAACGAAATGTATTTGTCCCAAACCAGCATATTAGACTACTATCCCTTTGGGATGACCGTGGAAGGAAGATATGCCACGGGGGATGCTTATAGGTATGGGTTTAATGGAACCGAAAAAGACAATGAACTAAAAGGAAATGGCAATCACTATGACTTAGGTCTTCGTTCTTTTGACACAAGAATTGGAAGAATGTTTTCAATGGATCCACGCTCGAGGGAATATCCTTGGCAAACTACCTATGCCTATCATCGAAATAGCCCAATCAAGTTTATTGACTATTTAGGAGGAGGAGATGTTGAGGATAAGTTTTATGATACTGATGGTAACTTAATCCATGATGACGGAGAAGGTGATGACCATTACATAGTATCAGACGAAGGTATCGAGAATGCTGCGTGTGAAAATGACTGCTTGAATAAATCCGAGGTTTTAAGAAAACATGCAACACGAGCTTACACTTCTGAGCAAAATGCAGCTAAAGTATGGGCTCCTGTAGGCTATAGTGCCACACGTAAAGATAATATGGAGAGAGCAACAATTCTTTTGAAAGGTGAGATGAATGATGGTACAACACTTTTTGTATCTGGTAATACGGTAACCGGACAAAAGTCAGATAATCCAAGGGTAAGACAAGAAGTAGACCCATTCAGTTCTAATGTACTAGTTGAAGGTATCAATTTATTGGATGTGAAGTAGTATACAACAAAATATGTGATTCAGCGAAAGTATACGTTAGGCGAACTAGGAACACCTCTTCTGGTTGATTGGGGAATCATGGAAAACCCAATAATATTTGAAGGATGGAATTCAAGAAGTTTTAATAAATGGAGTATTTCTGGATTTGTTCATACTCATCCTCGAGGAGATGATAAATTTAGCGCTTCTCGATCAGCCGACTTTTATGATCCAGAATTCCCAATTGGTGGTGACATTGGAATGGCAACCCGTGGCTACAATGTCTATTTAGTTCCAACCAGTTCATCTGTGCTCCGTCAAATATATTTCATCTCCGGAGAAACACTTTACAAAGCATGGTGGAGCTCTGTGGGTAAAGCCGAAAGGGAAGTGAATCAAATGAAAGAAACCCTTAAACTAGACTGAAAACAATTATTATGACTCGTTTCTCTTCAAATATTTCTGCCTTTATTTTTATTTTCTTCTGTTTCATCAGCTGCTCAGACTCTAAATCTGATCAAGAAATATATTTTGACAAATTGGATAAGGCATTTAGCAATCAGGAAAAAAGAATAATCCAAGAATGTGAAAGCTCAAACTGTCTGATGTCGTTCATTTTTACAAATACAAATGATGACTTTAAGAAATTGATGAGCAACATTCCTCAAAGTATTTTAGATTCAATATCGTCTGAGGGTGTTCAGTATTACAAGAATGCTACTGTATTCTTTGCTTATTGTAAGAATCAAAAAGGGATGAGCTATAGTTATAAAGAGTTGGAAGATTCTATTTTGAGCTATTATGAAGCCCAAGATAAAATTGCAGACTCTTTGATTGCAAAAGATAACAAGGAGTGGTTGTTAAGAGCCAAATCTCAATATGATCGCATTAGTGTTGAGGACAGCGTTCAATTTGTTTTCCCATACTCATACAATGACAATAGTATTTGCGAAATTAAATATAGACCCACCTTGAATGGTGAAAATTCGATCACAATCAACTGCCTGGTTACCAATAAGAAGTTTATTCAAAAGTCAGAAGAACACAACCCGGTTCACGATGAGTATATTCTCTCTCTTCAAGTTTTAGACATAAGCAAAAAGGAATGCGGGTTTACTTTGAAAGAACCTATTGACATTGGAGATGAATTAGAAATAGAGCTTTTTTCGTATGCAAGAGTGGCAACGGGTAGGTAGGCGGTAACGTTTATTTGCTCGAAATACACCAATTCTCGCAATTGATCCGAATGGAAAAGAAATAGTAATTGTTGGTAGCCCAGAGTTTATTAGGAGAGTAAAAACACATTTAGCAAAAATTCAAGCAACTGAAGTAGGAGCTAAAATGATAGAATACCTGCATTCTAACCCATATAAAATCACGGTTGCTGAGGGTGATGGTGATCTCAGGTAGCATAAAGTCAAAGTATTCTCAAAATCCAAAATTCAGCTGGCAAAATGCCATTGACCTTGGAAGAAAAAAACTGCCTTACATTGGGCAGGAGGTTTTTGAAAGAATTAAAAAAAAGGCTAACCCCAAAAAATAAAAGAGATGAGTATAGTTAAACTTCCAAGAATCTTACATCTCGCATGTTTATTTCTCGCCTTTAATTTATCAGCCATTGCCCAAGATAGTCTAAAAGTTCACGTTCTGGGATCATTCAAAAACGAGAGCTTTAGGATTTATTATGACTCTCTTATTTATACCGTCAACATGGAAAAACCGAGTGGCCTATCTGCAACCTCTGGCTTTACCTTTGTCATTTCTCTCCCAAAAAACATAGAGGAAGGAATGCCCCTAAATATGATCATAAAGAGAAAGTCTGAATTTGGGTTTTTATATCGTGATACAAGGTGCTATGTCGTTTATCGAAAAGATATGAATTATCTTGTGTTGTCTCGAGATTATATGAGGAAAGACCGATATCCTTTAGATGTAAACTGGTTCTGTAAGCCTCCTATATCTGCGATAAGTAAAAAATTCTGGAAGAAAGAGGATCGATCTTGGAATAAAGCGATAGTTTCGAAAAATGAAAATGGAAGTATCTGTGTTAAAGGTAGTGCCAACGACCCAAGAATCAGGCCTGGCATTAACCGGTAGGATTCAGGTAACGTTACAGAATAGTGATACACAGAAAAACAAAATATAAACAACTCATTATCAAAAGCATGGTGCGCACTTTTAGTGCGTACCCATATTAGCACTCACACACCAATCACATTTTTAACCGCTTAAACACACCGAAAACCATTCTTTCGCACCTCAGTATTACAGAATAGTAATAGAAGTGATTGAATTAAAATGAAAAAACAATCTGAAAAGCGACAAGACCTCTAGTGTTTTTGAATACACACCAGATGGCTCAACTTATAAAGTAGATTCTCCAAAATAATCGAATAGATGAATAATTTCCTTTTAGTACGAGTGTTAATATTTATGTTGATCGCTCTAATAGTTACTTCATGTGACTCAATCATGTCTGACTGTAGAATAGGGGGTAACAAGCTCTCAAAAATTGTTAATATTGACGAATTCGGTGAACAACCTGATAAATGTGGATCGCTGGATGATACAGCCTATAAAATAAGTTTAACACACTCTTGTCTTAACCAGAATCAACTGGATAAATATTATCTAAGGGTTCAAATTGAAGAAGAATATGTCTACTCTGGCAGTTTTCATACTGCTATTAACGTCTGCCCTGCGGATCTTAATGTAAAAAACTTGGAAAGTACTTCAATCAACTTTCGTTTAGTTGAAAAAATTAGTGGTAATGTTTATATGTTTAGCAAAAAATCAGTTATTGATATGACTCGAGGTGATGGCATAGAAATAGAGTTGTTAAGCTCTCCGACTCGGTTTAAAGATAATTTTAGTTTTAAATATAGTGATCAGTTAATTTATCGATAGGGGTAGTATTTACGCTTCATTCATCCAACTCCAAGACGGTCGGGAAAGGCTAGCAACGGATGGAGCTGTATATACCAATCAATGCACCGTGTCCAATTGTCCGGAAAACTATAAAAAGGCAATTGAAAATAATTTAGATGAAGAAAATTCCCCCTAAAATATGATAAAGGTAAACTACAATAAATTCCAGCTATTTATATTATCATTATGTATGGTTAGTTGCAACGAACCTAATAATACGGCAAGTAATCAAAATGTTTTTGCAATTGATATTCAAAATGGATATCACGAGTATAAAAACACTTTGAACAAAACTTGTTTGGAGGGAGAGTTTGACCGAGATAATCTGAGAGGAGAATGGAGGGCGTACAATTGCTCTGGCGGTCTGTCCATAATAATTAACTTCGAGAGTAACGAATCATTCACCGCTTCATATTACAAAGGTGGAACATCTGAAAAACTATTCACTTATGTGGTGAAGAAAAGCAAGATTGTAGATGTTCTATGCCCAAATTATGATGGTTCCGAAGATTATAGTTGCCTCTCGAAATCTGATACGACCGACTCAATTGAATCTTTAGGTTTAAGCAGAATATGCGAATGTGAAGAGGAGGTAAAATTAGGGGTAACGTTACAAAGTAGTGACAAACAATAAAACAAACCACTAATTATCTGCAAATTACGCTGCCTCCGTATACACCGAAGCGGATGTGTTGAGTTATCAAGATTACTTTCCTGCCGGCTCTCCCGTAACGTTACAGAATAGTGATACACAGAAAAATAAAATATAAACAACTCATTATCAAAAGCATGGCGCAAGCTTTTAGCGCACCTATATTAGCACTCACACACCAATCACATTTTTAACCGCTTAAGCCCACCAAAAACCATTCTTTCGCATCTTAGTGTTTCGGAAGAGTGATTTAAAAAATTAAATGAGAACCAAATTCTTCGGTGAAATATAAATAATGAAAAGAATTCCAGAACTAGACGCGTTAAGGGGAATTGCCCTATTTGGTATAGGGCTTGTAAACATTTTTGTTTTTCATGCACCTTATAGCTATTATGGAGAGTTTTATGGAGCCTTTACAGGAGTTCAGGCTACTACGGTAAATATAGTAGTTGATTTTATTGGCGGTAAATACTTGTTCATTTTTGCCTTTCTGTTTGGTTACGGAATTGTTTTGCAGAGAAATTCTCGTTCAGAAGAAATATTCAGAACCTATTGGGTAAAGAGAATGTTAGTCCTGCTAATTTTTGGCATTCTCCATATTTTATTCTTTTGGTTTGGAGATATACTCGCCTCCTATGCTTTGCTTGGTTTGTTGATACTACCTCTGCTTAAGCTCTCCAATAGAGGGGTGCTAACGCTTGGCATCTTTTTTATCCTTTTCCGCCCACTCTACTATTTTGGAGTAACCGCTTTGGGCTGGCCCATGGTGCAAATGGGCAAACCCACTGAACTGAATGATTTCATAGCTATTTTCCAAAGAGGAAGCTATTCTGAAATCTTTATCCTTAGGATGAATGAGTTCTTTGCATTTACTTCTGAAAACCTGGTTTGGTATATTCCTAAAACAATGGGAGTCTTCTTAGTCGGGATTTACGCTGCTCGAAAAAGCATTTTTATTCGCGTTCGGGAGAATTCACGCAAAGCTGTTCTCCTAAGCGTATTACTCATTTCTGTAAGCACAGTTTGGATATACTTTAAGATGGATGTATTCGGTTTAATTGATTTAGACTCTACTCCCATCTGGAGGCCTATATTGATAAGTGCGAATGTGGTTTTTGAAACAACATTAGCAATGAGCTACATCATTGGATTCAGTCTTCTTTTTCAAAACAGTCTCTTTTTTACAAAAATCTTAGCGAAAACAGGGCGCTTAGCTTTAACCAATTACATCACACAATCTCTGATTTGTGTTCTCGTTTTTTACGGATACGGTTTTGGATATTATGGGAAATTGAAACCTACAGATCTCGTACTTCTTTCAATAGCCATTTTTGCTTTAAACCTAAGTTTCAGCCTTCTGTATCTCAAATACAAAAGCATCGGACCATTAGAGTACTTGTGGAGAAAATGGGTTGGTAGATAAAGTACTTAACAAAACACCTTCTTGAACCAGAACAGATAAGGTTCACTCTATCAAGAGCAACATTCGAAAATTCGAATATGCAGCTTGAGGGATTGCGCAACAAAGGAAGAAGCATTAAACTCTGAGTGCCTCATCTCAATTAAACCTTGAAACTTGTACTTTCGGAATCCTATTTTTGTTTGTTGCGGTGAAAGCTAAACTATCTAATTCTTCCTTCCTTTTAAAGCGTGTACCAAGTACGCGTGCGCTTTTTATACTCCTGTTCTGTACTCATTTAACATCAATTAAAGCCAATTTTCAGATTCATCCATCAGATTCTATAAAGGTGAATGCCTTTATATTAAAAGCAGATGGTGAGAATAGCTTAGGCGCTTTTGATGAGGAAAAAATGTTTTTGGACTCTGCGGAAATGTACTTAGGCGGAAATACCTCAAATTCACTTCGATTAAAACTATTGTTGGCTCGTATCCGAAATAGTTTAAAAATTAGCCCTACTAATCATACAGAGCAACTCATGATGGAAGCTTTGAGGGTTTCTGAGCGCTTGCCTTCGGAAAACCCGCTAGTGCTTAAGCTTAAGGTGAGAAAAGCTGCTTTTGAATTAATCAAAAAAGGAACTTCTTCTGACAGTACGTTACTCGTGTATGAGGCTTTATTACCCTTGGTTCAAAACGCTAATGAGTTTGCTTTAGAAACAGAATTGCTAGGGCGAATGGCTTTAATTTATCGTTCTCGAAAAGAACTAGGCAAAGCTTTAAAATATAGCCAATTAGAAGTAAAGGCTGCTATCCGAAGCAAAGATGAAACTGAAATTGCGAAGTCTAGAGTTAGTGAATTAGATATCCTATACCAGTTGATCCCTAGACCTGTACAATTGGAAGATGTAGAACCCTTGATTGTAAAAGGAGAAACGGCTGTAGCGTATATGAAAGAGAATAAATTAGAAGGCATTCTCCCTTTTGCACAGCTATTTTTAGCCAAGTTTTATTCTCATGCAGAGCTTTATAACAAAGGGCAAGATTTACTTTTTCAAATTAGCGATTCCAACCATCTAAATGTAGTTTTTAGCAAGTATGAGCAACTATGCGAAATGGCTAAAATTGAAAATGACCTGGTAGCCTATAAAAAGTATGTTTTAAAATTTAGACCCCTAGCATACAAAACCCAACGGGAGTTTGTTGCTTTAAACGCACACAATTACCTCTTAGATTATTATGTAAAGGCGGAAGTAGAAGACTCAGCTTTGTACTATGCGAAAAAATTAGAAGGAAACCTAAGTAAGGTAGATACCACTCAGTTTTTAGATTATCTAAGCATAAGCTATCAATTGTTAAATCACTTTTACCAAAATAGAAATACGGAAAAGGCTATTCGGTATGGAATTTATAGCAATGCCATTGATCAAGAAATAATCCAAAGTCAAAAATTGGCTTTAAAAGAGCTTATCAGTTTTAAATCGGAGAATCAAGAATTAAAGAATAAAAACTCCAAGTTAAACGGAGCATTTTCTTTTATTCAAAAGAATTTGATTGTGGTAATCGTGTTGCTCGTAATAGTATTACTTGTTTTAGTTTTTGGGATAAAACGCTACAAACGTTCTAAAAAAGAGGTTCACCTTCTATTGGAGGAGAAAAAGAAAATAGAAGAAAAGGTAGAGCGGAGTTTTGTTCTTTTAAACAATAAGTCAAAGCTTTATTTGGATGAAATTCTTTTTATCAAATCAGATGGGAACTATGTAGATTTCCATTTAGTAGATCGAGAAGTAACCGATCGAAACAAATTAATTGCAGTTCTTGAAGAGTTGCCTCCAAATTTTGCTAGAACGCATCGATCGTATATCGTAAACAAGAATTTTATCCGATCCATAAGCAGTCAATATATACATCTTTCCAACGGAAATGAAGTACCTCTTTCCAGAACTTACAAAGATTCTATTATATAAGCTTTTACTGGTCACGCTTTTTGTGCATTTCGTCACATCACCTCGTAAACATTGAGCTTTACAAGCTATTTTCTCTTTTAATTTGAAGCAGAATTTTGATTCTGAAGTCATTTAAAAATACAAATAGCAAACGCAAAGTGAATACATCAACCTTTAAAATCACCACGCTTATTCTCAGTTTTTTATTCCTGTTCACCTTAATTTCATGCGAAGAAGAGGAGGACCCCAGATTTCTGGATGTTAATTCATTTGATGAGTTATATGGTACTTGGAAATCCAATGAAGTATGCGTTCAGTCGGGGAGTTATGATTATGATATAGAAATAAGCAAACCGCCAAGCGGTGTTAGCACTTATATTATGGTTAACAATGTTTTTGAAATCGACCAAGACATTTTATGTTCGCTATCCGGTAACGGGTGCGAATTTGCAGGTTCCCCAACCATTAATGGGTTTCCAGTAGAAGGAAAAATGACTTGGGATGATACTTATTCTACCTTAAATTTAGAGTATACCATTAAATCTACTGTAGAAGAAAGTTGTACGTCAGTACTCACAAAATAAGTTCTTAAACCAGAGTAAACAACTTTGAAAAAAAGGATGCTTCCTTTCATCTAGTCAAAACTACATTTCAAGGAATCAAAGTGTTCTTCCATCCAGTGGCCATTGCTAAGGCTTGATTCATGGCCTACTTTCCTGTTTTCAAACATAAAAGTATTTATCATGAATCAAAACCTATTAAGTAGACAAAATCCCAATACAGGGTATCCAAAATGGAAATCGTTAATGGTATTGTTAGTCTTTCTATGCGCAAACCCATTTGCCAATGCCAACGTAGAACCTTCGCTTAACTCGTATCAATTTACTATCAACAACCCTGGTTTAAGTTCAGATATTCAACATGGTGCAAGTCAAGGTGTTTTAACTATATGTTCAGGTACAGTTGTGGATATATTTGGCGATTATAACTACCCTTCGGGACTAACACCAACACCCACTATGCAGCTTATACAGTGGGTAGGAACCGGGCCTATTGTTATGCCAGACATCGGGAATACCGGTGGAGTTGGTGACCCCTGGCAATACATTGGCTCTCCCAGCGTAAATGTGGCTACAGAATCCATAACGTTTACTACAGCTGGTATGTATCATTACTCAGTAGTTGGGTTTCATCCCTCAGACACACTATTCCCCGGCAACTATTATTTAGACATTGAAGTGGAGGCTCCTGTTACCGGATCTGCTGCTCTAACCATCAACAATACCTTCTGTACCGGGGGCACAAATGAGCTTTGGGTTGATGGACCATCTGGCTACAATAGCACCGTTACTATTACCGATGAATATGGAGATGACGAAAGCTTTAATGTGTACTTTGGTTCAGGGCCTGTAAATCTATTAGTCCCTCCTTATGGAGCAAATATCTCCCAAAATCAAAACTATACTATACAACATAGTATGAGTAATAGTTGTGGTGGTGTATCGTGGACCGGCTCATTTAGCACTTATGGCCCTGTGGTAGAGGCAAGCGACCTCACTATTTGTCCAGGAGTTCTCAGTCCTGCTATAGTAGCTACCACCGCTGCAGGATCTATACCAGCAGATACCTATACGCTTTATGATGATACCTATTCACAAATTACTTCCAACAATTCTGGTGTTTTTGCTTTGAACCTTCAACCCGGGGAGTATACCTATTATGTAAGTGGGGAGAGTGTAGATGGTTGTGTAAGTGAGAATTATGAAGAAGTATCTGTAACGGTTCATTACCCTATGCCTACTTATACATATAACGATATAAGTTATTGTTTACCAAGTGGAGGCCCATCTTTAATCTCCTACAATGTAAGCGGACCAAGTAGTGCCACATATTTTACACTTTACATAAATGGTGTTGCCCACTCCTCCAGCACTACAGGTAACTTTTTTGTTACAGAAGCTAACTTCGATTATGGTATAAACAACTGCCAAGTGGTTATAACATCACCATGCGAAACGGTAACGAGTAATTTTACCGTTACAGAGGGCAATATTCCCCAATTTTTTGCCAATAACGTTGACATTTGTTTAGAAGATATTTCTTCCGCTGGTATCGATATAAACCTTGCCTCTGCCTCTTCTTTTTCAGGTTATATTAATTATGATATTTATGGACCTGGAGGATATGCCGCAAATGATGGCGGTAACAATATGTTTACTCTAAACATACCCTTATCCGTTTTTACGGCTAACGGATCTGGTACATATACTATTTATGTTTCTGCAGTAGACGATTTTGGATGTAGAACAGATAAAAATCTTAAGGTAACCATAAAGGTAAATGATTGCCCATGTGATGTTCGCACTAACTTTAATGCAAACTATTACCCGAATGACCCTAATAGAAGATGTGCCGTACGATTTACACCTCTGATTGTGTTAGGCTCAGATATGGCAATGATTAGTCAATTTTGGGATTACGGAGATGGAACTACAGCCACAAACCCTCCCAATCCTAACATACATGATTATGGCGTATTACCTAGTGCAACCGTGTTTAATGTGTGTTATACAGTTACAGCTAAACACATTCCATCTGGTAGAATATGTAAGGTCACAATATGCCTTCAAGTTTCGGTAGATTGTAGAAAAGGTGTGGTTAAGGTAATGGGATTCCCGGCCAAAAAAGGTAATTCACAAACAGAAGCGCTTGAAGAAGAAAATACCAACTTACAGATGTACCCTAACCCAACCCAAGGTGAATTTACGCTTGAATGGGCGGATCAAAAGAATGAGGATACACAGATATTGATTTACAATGGTACAGGAATGTTAATCTATGAGGCACATACCGCAGAAAACTTGATGCAAATAGATCTTTCCAGCAAGCCAGCAGGTTTGTATCTAGTTACTGTCCAAACAGGAACTAAGCTGTTTAAGGAACAAATCATTTTACGATAACGAATCTTAAACCCCTTTTATGAGTCTTTAAAAGATCCGCAGTTATTGCGGATCTTTTTTTATTCTATACCCTTCAATAAATTCTAGGCCATACCTAGTAGGAGACAATGGATCATTGTTCTAGATAGACCACTACTTTATTGAAATCTGCTGCGGCATTAATCACCTTTCTATATTCTTCAAACTCTTCCAAACTGTAATCGAGTCGCTTGTAGTATTCGTCTAACACTACTTTAAGTGTTTTCCCTTCTAAGGTGTAAGAAGATCTAAAAATGGCAGATCCATCGCCCATCGCCACATCAAAATTGAGCTTATCTAAATTTGACACATTATACCCTTCCGGTAGTTGTACTACAATTTCTCGATAATAGGTACGGTTATAATCACTTTGTACTGGGAGTTGCCTAGGTTTTTCATTGTATAACTCTACCTGCCGCCCAATGAGTTGTCCAATTTTAAAGATCACCTTATTCCCAGCTTTTTCGCACACATCAGTAGAACTCACCGTGGCTTTTAAGATCATGGGTTTTTTACCGAAAGATTCAGCATTTCCATTTTCTACGGTAAGCTCGGCATCTGTTTTTTCCGTAGCAACCATCTCCACTAAAGATTCATTCAATCGTTCTCTTTCATCGTCAGATAGCAAATCGTAAATGGTTTGAATAAAGCTAGAGTAATATCCGCTCATCCTAAGCTCATAATCAACCACTGGTTCAAAGGGATCTTCGGTCATATCAACCTTTACATAATGATTGTTGGCTGTAAGTTCGTTTCCTAAGGCTTTAATAAACTTAACCTTGCCCAAGCCAGTGGTTATACCTCCAATATTAAGTGGTTTAATAAAAAGACCGTAGTTATTCATATACTCTGATGGAACATAACCCAACCTCAACTGAGTAGCTTCAGGATCCAAGTATTTATCTAAATCGGTAAAGTAAAACAGAGTAGATTGCAGGTAATTATAAGCTTCAAATTCTTTATTAAAAGGCAAAGACGTACGATCGCTGGTCAATACCAATTGATGGGAAATTTCCAATTGTTCAAAAGCCAATGCATATAAGCGAATAAAGCTTTGTCTATCGCTTGCCTTATTCTCTAAAAGTGCCCCAATTCCCTGATACTGTGGTTGTACGTTGGGATATATGGCATAAGCTGCTTTTAGGTGGTTTTCCAAACTTAAAATCTTATCGGTATCGCTCATTTTATCACTTATACCAATCTTTTTAAGAAGCTTTTTAACTTTCTTTTTTTCCGATTTACTGGTTGATCCATAAATCCCCTCATAGTAGTTTTTAGCCGCTTCTCCATAAGAAGTAAGATCTGATTGGCCAGTGTAATAGTTTTTGTTAAGCTTGTATACCAAGCCCATTAGATTGGCAGTAACGTAGGCGATCTCTTCAATTTCAAACTTGGGTACCGTAGCCATTTTTAACTTCCAATAGTTCTTGCTCTCTAAAGTGGTGTCCTGCTCCAAAGCTGGTAGTCCATTTAAAGGCAAAAAGTCAAAGATCAGGTGATTCGGAGCGATAAGCTCAAATTCTACATTTTTCTTAGGTACGGTAGATTGTAAAAGCACGCGGCTACCGGAATGGGAAGAATTTTTCTTCACTAAAAACTGAAGCTCTACAAAACTTCCTATATCCAGTCCATCTAAAGCAAAATAGTTAAATACCAGCCCACTTTCTTCATCCTCTCCTTCCTGAATATCGTTCTCATCAAACTCAATAACTTCATTCTTGGAGTTGATTACTCGTGCTTTTTGGTAGATCACCTCTTGATCGGAACGCGTGGTGAGGTAGATTTTATTATTCTCTTCCACCCCAGCCTCGCTGGCAATATAAGTTACGGTGTGTTTTAGATCATATTGAAAAAAGTAGTTTCCTTCAAATACATATTCTAAAACACGTTTTTCCTTAACTACAAATTCACTTTCATCTCCTTCTGTAACTGGCACTTCAAATTTGGGTTCTGTATCCCAACTATAATCTTTATACTCAATATCTTGAGCAGAAGAAAAATGGGTAACTAGGCTAAAGAAAAAGATGAAACTAAAGGTTGAATGTATTTTCATTTGGTTTGTATTTTCTTGAGTATGATGGACTCTCTGTAAATATTTTTTAAGACCTTAATCATTTTATTCCAATCCTTAAAACTTGAAGGCTTGAGTAACAAAAAGTTGTCATAGTGATACAGGGTTTGGATCAGCTTTTCTTCCTCCTGTACCAAGTTTATTTTGGTGCCAAATAGCTCATGTTCATAGCTTTGGTCTTTTGGTAAGTAGGCAACCTCATAACCCTCTGGTATATCTAAAATTACAGTGGCTTCATCCATAGATTTAAACCGGATTTCATAAGGTGTTTTTCTATCCTTTTTCATCTGGTTATCTGCATACAGTTTTACCAAACTCAGGTTTAAGAAGATTTCTCCATCACCAACGTTGGCGTAATCTGGTAGGGTAAAAGTGTAGTGAATAACCAAATCTTCTTCTCTGCTGTTTAGATCAGAGACAAAAAAGGTATCGAGTTGGCATTTGTTATTTCCGCGCTCTAAATAGTTCTGTAAAAACCGCTCTAACTCTTGCTGAGATAAGAGTTTGAGGTATGACTTTGTACTAGAAGCGTAATAACCACTTTGATGAGCAACACCCTTGCCTTTTAGTAGTCCTTTTTCATCTAAGCTCAACCATACCGTATCTCTGTGGGCACTATAGCCGTATGGCTTAACAGGCACTTCAATGATTTTAAATTCATTCGCATCTATACCTATCATTACCTCTTTTTCCTGAATAAAGGAAGTAGGTTCCGTAACCGGGCTGGTATTGGAGGTCCCATCAACTACATAAAACTGATCTT
Organism: uncultured Owenweeksia sp.; assembly: GCA_964485405.1. Lineage (GTDB taxonomy): Bacteria > Bacteroidota > Bacteroidia > Flavobacteriales > Schleiferiaceae > CAKZNE01. The sequence goes on from CAZAJG010000031.1 coordinate 19,252, forward strand.
TATATCTGTAGCTTAATATCATGTGATTATCCACCAATGGTGTAGGAACTTCTTTATATCGAAAAGGCCGATCTCTGGTACCTACCCAAGCAAAATATGCTTCTACTCCCGCGTAACGGCACATAGAATACAGTATGGAGGTGAGTCCTTTGCAATCACCATATCTTTTATCGCAAACCTTAACGGCATCGTCTGGAATGAAGCCTTGCATGCCTTCTTCAAAAGCTACGTAACGCACATTGTCTTGCACCCAGTAATAGATTTTCCGAACCCTCTCCAAGTCATCATCTTCTTCCGTTACCAGAGAGTCTACAATATTCTTTAGGGTTTCGTTAGGCTCCTTATCCGTTTTCTTTACCAAAGAATGATACCAGCGATATAAATCGGCTTCATCTCTAAGTACTGGAGTTACCGTTCCTTTGTAGGTGTATTGAGTTACCCTTGGGATAATCTGTGGAATATAGAAAGTAGGATCGGGGCCATTTTCTTCAATCTCAACTCCCGGAATATCCCGGATTTCCCATCGATAAACCGTTTCTTTCTTCCCTTCTTCTATAGTGGGACGGTACTTCTGCTCGTTCGCATGGATATAGGAAAAATCCATTTCCACCCCTTTTTTAGCGTGTATCTCTATTTGGTAAACATCTATGGGGTAATACTCACCCACATAAAAGGAAGAAATGAGTTGAGGAATATCTTGTTTCATAGTGTAGTTCACTACTGTAACAGCTCCTTTACTCAGAGAGGGGTAAAAGAAGTTTTCAGATTTTACACCATTGTGAAAAACACCACTACTAAACTCTGCTTTGGTGCTAAAATTTTTTACTTTCTCCTTTTTGTATTTGCCCTTTCTCTTAGGCAGCAAGGAAAATGCCTCGATATCCGTAAGCTGAGAGTGCTCCGAGTAGCTGATAGAACTCTTAGCAAACTGGGCGGCATTGTCTTTCAAATATATCCTTCTTCGTTCTCGATGCTCCTCTATTTCTAGTTCCCCGTCCGAGTTTATTTCCAATACTAAAGTGGCTTTTTCAAAGCTCGTTACCGCTGTGTTGCCGTTATATTTTTCTTGGTAATAATTAAAATCTTCAGGTTCTTGAGCTTGCAATTTTGGAGTAATAACCGCAAAAAACAGTATTAAAAACGTTATTTTCTTCATGGAGATAAGGAATCAGAGAAGGCTTAAAAGCCTGATTTACATTTCTTTTACTTCAATCATATCATTATTGTAATAGTACTCTATACGCGTAAGCGTGCCACTCCTAGAGTAGTTCTTACACTCTCCATGACTATTCCCTTTTAGATAAGAAAGCTCCTGTTTTATTTTACCATTTTCATAGTACCTCATAGCCTTTCCATCTACCAGCCCATCTCTATAGAAGTACGTATTCTTGAGCTTACCATTTTTATAATAGGTGACTCTTTCTCCTATATCCCAACCATCTTTGTTAGTGCTTTTGGAATACAATGCACCATTTGAATAGTACTTTTTATACTCTCCATCAAATTGCCCGTTTTTGATCTGGTAGGTTCTGGACACTTTTCCATTTTGGAAATAACTCTTCACGGTAGCCGTTTCATTCTCAATCGGAATCATATCTACCTCTTTACCGTCTTTTCCTAAATAACTATAGCCAATAATCTTTCCATAGTGGTAAAACCGAATATGATCCAACACCCCATCTGCCGAATAAAACTCAGCTTTCCCCTGTTTAAAACCCATGGAGTACCGATAGGTAACCGTCTTTTTACCGTTTTCACCATAGCTGATGTTTTCACCCTCCAATACTCCATAGGCATAGGTATAGGTTTCACTTAGCTTTCCGTTTTGATGGTACTCTTTCACCTCTCCATGCTGATCGTCTAATAGGTAAGCGGAGCTTCTTTTGAGTTGTCCGTTTAGGTAATAGCTCAACCATTCACCATCCTTTAGGTTATTGATATAATAGCCTTTCGTCATGATTTCCCCATTGGGATAGTACCAGGTAGCTGCTCCATCCTTTGCCCCTCCCCTTAAACCACAGGTAAAGCGCAACTGTCCATTTGGGTAAAAATATTGAACTAAGCTATCGCTGAAAGAAACCGTATCAAAAGCAGTTTCTGTTGAATCGAAGAAAACACTCTTTACCAAGGTGCCGTACTCATATTGATGTTTGCTTTCTAGCTGTCCGTTTACCGCATAAACGGATTGCCAACCGTGACGGTTTCCTAGAAAATAGAAACGAGACTCCAAAGTATCCCCAAAGCGGCTGTAAACGATTTGGCCGCGAACAATTTTTCCATCTTCGCCAACGCTTTCAACATGTAGCTGTCCGTTTTGATAATATGATTTGGCTACACCTTGCCATACACCTTCTTCGTAATTTTCTCTATAGTTAAGTGCTCCATTAACAAAAAATTCTTTGCGGGTTCCGCTGGGGTCGTTACTGATGTAAAAAGCATCCGTCTCTATCGTACCATTTTTGCCATAAAATTTCCATTCTCCTTCTTTTCCTCCTTTAGAGTCGTATGTGCCTTGACTAAGAATAGTTCCATCCGGATAATAGCCTTTAAACTCAAATTCTCCAAACTTCTTCTCCGCTTGCTGTATAATATTTCCTTGTTTATCGTAATAGCGGTACGCTACAATATTTCCTTTCTTATAATCAAACTCTTTAAACTTAACACCGTCTTTATCAAACTCCTGTAAAAGGCCGGTTAGTTTGCCATCTACATCGTAAATGCTCTTTTGATACAGCTTACCGTTAGAAAAATAATCGACATTTTCGCCTACCACAGTTCCTTCGCTATAGGTTCCTTTGCGCTCTATTTCACCATTGGGGAAATACTCCAAATAAGGGCCATCCCCTTTTCCGTTCTTGTAGTCAAAGCGGCTTTGGATCTGGCCATTTGCATAATAGCTTGTACCCATACTATCAATTGAGCCTTCGTTATAGCTTACAATTTCCTTGAGTTGTTGATTGGGGTAGTACTGTTTAAAGGTACCGTGCAGTTTTTCTTCTTCGTTTCTACTAAACGTATATTGGATTACTCCATTTTTATGATAATAAAGCATCTTTCCCACAAGCTTATTATCCTTATATTGTTGATTGGAGAACAACCCTCCATTGCGGTAATAGTCTTTAGATGATCCATTGCGCATATCGTTTTTAAACTCTATTCTTTCATCTATGTTTCCATCCTCAAAATAGTCAGTAAAAGTTCCGTTTAGCTCTCCCTCCTTCATTGTGTAACTTCTTACCAAATTCCCCTTTTCATTGTACCATTTCCAAAGACCAGTTTGCAGCCCGTTTCCATCGTACTCTCCCTCTCCGTAAATGCTCCCGCTTTTATTAAAAAAGTACCAATAGCCACGTCTTTGGTTTTCTGTAAAATCCCCTAGATTAGAAAGACCAGATTCCCCCTTGTGGTATAATCTTTTTGTAATTATTTTCTTTCCCCTAACCTCCACCGGGATAGTATTGAAGTAGCTTCTTATTTCTGTACCTCCCCACTCGGCAAACTCAGATAGTTTGCTGGCCTTTCTCTTCACTAACCTTTGATGTTTGTCGTTTCGGCTTGCTTTAAGTAGATAATACGAGAAAGGCTCGAACATATCTTCTTTCCAAAGCTTTCGGTAAAAAGGCACATACGTTTGCATCCAATAACCTTCATCAGCAGCCTCATACTCCATTGTTTCCATTAAAACTTGCAATTGACGAATGATGGGTAGATCTGCTTTCGACTCAACTTTATACTTCTTCTGTAAGGCAACGTAGTTGAATATGATATTGTCTATCTCCGAAAAATCATCCACCCCCTCAGGAAAACTATAACCACCTTCCTCAATCTCTGGCTTTTCGGTTACTGCTTCGTTTATGAAGCCCAATACTTGATTCGATTCTACCGAGTTAGGATCTACCAATATAGCCATGGTGTAAGACATTAAGGCTTGGCTAATTCTTCCTTTATTTAAAGCTACTGCACCCAACTCAATATGGGCAGAAGCAAAAAATGGATATAGGCTCACCGCTTTCTGTAAGTAGGCAACATACTCCCCATATTTATTCAAATTTTTATAGGCTAATGCCTTATTGTAGTTTAAAATATGGCTATACGGATATTTTTCTATACCCTTCGTATAGGTTTCTAAGGCATTATCATATTCCTCTAAAGCGAGCTGAGCATTCCCTAAAGAAATATAGAAGTTTACTTCTTGCTCATCTGCTACAGCTAAGCCTTTTTTGCTTAACTCTACGCGTCTCTCGTTTTTACCTTGATTTTCAAGTAGATCTATCTCAAATATTAAAGCCAGGGTATAATTTGTGTCGTTGGTATGAATGCTATGAAAATATTCATAGGCAGAATTGGTATCGCCCTCTTCCAAACTTTGATAGGCTTTAACCAAAAGCTCTTGAGAGTTTAATTCTTTCGAAATCTGAGCAAATCCGAGAAAGGAAAAAAGGAATGCTACAATTAGACTAAAATTTTTTGGGGTAATTAGCGGCATAAATCTAGAAATGTAAATGGTTATCTGCTGCAAATGTAAGAGGGAAGCTTTAATTATAAAAAAACAAGACAAAAGAGTTGAGTTTCGGCTCGCTTCCAATTTTTCAACACTCTCAAAAATATTGACTGTTCATAGCTCTAAAACAAGGGTTACAGCTTTACAGAAGCAATGCTCCAGCAAGTCTTAACTCTTTAATTATCATAAATATTTAACGTTCCGTTTTCTACGTAATGAAAGACCAATCTATCTTGAAAACAAGTATCCGTTGTTTTTATCACAGCAACAGTGGATAAAAATCACCTTGCTTTCCGCTTTTCTTCTTATTTTTCCTAGCAGCAAACCAAACCTACAATGGCTAAAAAGAAATCTTCAAAAAAACAAGATGAACAGGCAGTGCTAGCCCATAAGAAATCTATGGTTGACTCCAATAATGTTATTGCTGTTGCCTTAGCCATCATTTCGCTTTGCGCCCTGGTTGTATCTATTTATCAAACCAAGGTTTTTGTAGCCCAACAAAAAATCACCACCATGGCGGAAAAAGCGCAGCTTTGGCCAAGAATAGAACCCAATTTTGGTGGTTTTTACACGGAGTTGGGAGCAGAAAAAGTTTACTTTAAAATTAAAAATGTAGGCACAGGACCAGCTATTATAGATGATTTTAAAATCATCTATAAGGATAGTGTTTACTCCAGTTGGTATAGTATTTACCTAGATATGTTACCTGATACCGTAACCCCCCCTGTGTACGTGAGCATCACGAATAGCATTCCTCTTCAAGATGTAATCCAACCGGGTGAAGTAAAAACCTTATTCTTACTAAATCCGGACTACCCTGATTCTGCTCGAGTTGCTTTAGATGAATTTACGGGAGCAGATATGCCACACTATTCCATTTGCTACAGTTCTGTTTTTAAAGATCATTGGACCATAGAAGGAAGGTTAGATGAGGAGCCATTACCAAAGGAAGTAGGGCAAAGTTGTACATCCACAGAAAAAGAATGAGTATTATTCACTTTCTTTTAAACTAGCGATCCACTGCCTGCTCTCCTCTAGATGCTTTACAATGGTATTGTAGAGAATATCACTCTTAAATGGTTTGGTAACATAGTTGTTAAAACCTGAAGACATCACTCGATCTTTTGTCTCTTGAAATACATCAGCTGTTAGGGCCACAATAGGCATATTACTGATAATTTCATCTTCAAGTGCTCTAATTCCAGCAGTAGCTTCATAACCTGTTAATTCCGGCATTTGTAAGTCCATTAAAACAAGTTCGTGTTTACCTGTAGCTGCGGCTTCTACGGCTAACCTACCGTTACCTACTACGGTTAAATCAACATTCCATAAGCCGAGTATCTGCTTAATTAACATTTGGTTAACGGCATTGTCTTCCGCTACTAGGATGTGAGCACCTTTTAAGTCTTTTACCGCGGTTGGCTCCTCTATGGTGGTTACCGATTTTTGCTCTTTACTAACTTCTGCAGGGTCAAAATCAAGCTCAAAGAAAAACTTAGAACCCACCTTGTGCACACTTTCTACAAAGATCTTCCCGCCTTGCATTTCAATTAAGCGCTTGGTTATTGGGAGTCCTAAGCCGGTTCCTCCAAATAAGCGCGTAGTATCGGTTTGCGCTTGGGTAAAACTTTCAAAAATTGTGGCCATTTTATCCTCCGGGATGCCAATACCCGTATCCTCCACCGAAAAATATAAGCGAACACTTTTTTCCTTTTTCTCCGCTAGTTTTATTCGGATAATGGCTTCTCCCTTATCCGTAAATTTAATTGCATTATTGGTCAGATTGATAAAAATCTGATTGATACGATAAGGGTCTCCCATTACCTGCTCAGGAACATCATCATCCACTTTCCCAATCAGCTTAATCCCTTTCTCTTCAGCTTTAATATTTAACGTTTGAAGAAGGTTATCCACTATTTTTTTAGGGCTAAAACTGATGTGTTCAAGGGTAACCTTTCCAGATTCTATTTTTGAGAAGTCAAGAATGTCATTGATAATAATCAAGAGATTATCTGCAGAGTATTTAATCAGTTTCAAATTATCCATTCCCTTTGGAGTCATGTTTTTCTCCTTAAAAAGGATGTCTGTTAAACCCAAAATGGCATTCATAGGCGTCCGGATTTCATGACTCATATTAGACAAGAAATCTGTTTTTGCTTCTGCCGCTGCTTCTGCTTTTTGTTTAGCATCAACCAACTCTACCTCAACTTCTTTTTGTTGGGTTATATCCTGAGAGGTTCCTACTATACTGGTTACTACCTGATCGTCATCTAAAACCGGCTGGGCTCGAGTAGAGATCCATTTCATTCCATCAGGGTGGTTGATTTGGAATACAATGTCTTGCGCTTCCTTGGTGGAGCTCACCTTGTTAAAAGTTTCTTTTACTCTTTCCAAATCCTTATCCCACACAATGGATAAGAACTTATCGTAAGTAGCCGTGTCCTTTTTTATATCAAATCCAAAGAGTTTATAAGCATGATCCGACCAGTAACCTGTATTCTCCTTTAGATCATATTTCCAAGATCCTAATTGGGCGATCTCCTGTGCTTCAGCAAGGTTTTTTGTGATTTCTCTTAGCTCATTTTCTGCAGCAAAACGTTGGGCTCTTTCCCGATGAAACGTTTCTACATTGGTAAGAATCCGATGCAGTTTTTCTTCACTAATCTGATCTTTCGTGAAGTAGTCAAATGCACCTGCGCGCATCATCTCTACTGCTAGCTTCTCATTACCTTGCGAGGTAATACTCACAATAGGTGTAGTAACGCCCAAACTTTGTATCCTTTTCAGCATCGTTAGGCCATCAATTCCTTGAAGGCGATAATCCAAAAAGATACAATCGAACTCCTTACGCTTTAGAGTTTGAATAGCGTCAATGGCCCTCTCAAAACTGGTGAGTTTGTAAATAAGGTCAGATTTTAGCATGGCCCTTTCAAAAGCCATAACATCTACCTTATCATCATCCACTAAAAGAATTCTAAAAACCATACATACTATTCAATCGTCTCTTTTTCGTCTTAGCCTGGGTATTCGCAAAGTTTCCAATAATTATTGAGAATGGAAACTGCATCTATAAAGCGGTTCATGGATAAAGGTTTTAGAATATAACCGGCAACATTTAAGTTGTATGCATCAATCTTATCACTTTCTTCATTAGAAGTGGTCATTACAAAGACTGAAATATTTTTCAAGTTTTTATCTTTTCGAAGCTCTTTTAGAAATTCAATACCTCCCATTTTGGGCATATTCAGATCTAAAAGTATAATTCTGGGACTTGGCTTAGAGGTGTTTCTCAACATTTCCAAAGCCTCAATACCATTATTAGCGATGTGCAACGGATTGGAAATATTCCCCTTTTTAAAGGCTCTTTTCACATTCATTACATCAACTTCATCATCTTCCACCAATAATATACTAATCATCTTATCCACTGTAAAACCGTATTAAAAGCTACTAATTTTATTTTGCACCATTCTCATTTTTAGCTTTTTGGCCAAGAGAAATAAAACTGACTTCCCTCCCCAAGCTTGGAAGCAACCCAAATATTACCTCCATGATCTTCCACAATTTTTTGGACTATGGCTAACCCTACTCCTGTGCTTTCTCGAGAATCTCGAGACTCCAAGGTTTGAAAAATCACAAATACCTTATCAAAGAATTGTTTATCAATACCCAAGCCATTATCCGCCACACAAAACTCATAATAATTATCCAATTCTTTAAAACTAATATTTATTTGTGGCACATCTTTATCATTATACTTAATGGCATTACTGATCAGGTTTGAGAAAACCTGTTGTAACGCAATCTCCTCGGTATAGATTTGAGGGAATTTTTCGGGAAGTTGGATTTGAGTCTTTTCTGGAAAATCCTGATTTTCTATAATATCTTTAACAATAGCCCGCACGTCAATCCACTTCTTATCGGTTTTAATTCTACCTGCTTTTGAATATTGTAAAATCCCGTTAATCAGATTTTCCATCCTTTTAACACGCCCTCTAAGCAACGCCATTTGTTCGCGATTTTCATCTTCTAGTAAGGAGTCTAAATCCTCCTCAATCCATTCAGAAAGATTGTTGATCGCTCGCAATGGAGCTTTTAGATCATGAGACACGATATAGGCAAACTTGTCTAACTCAGAATTTGTCTTTTCAAGGTCTTTCGCATATTGGGTGAGCTGCTTTTCAGCCTCTTTGCGGTTACTTATATCTTGATGTGTACCAATAATACGTTCAGGAATACCTTCTTTAAAGCTCACTGCTTTTCCAATAGAGAGAATCCATTTATACCCGTGACTTTTCGTCTTAACTCTGTATTCCGCCTGAAAGTCATCCGACTTTCCTGCAACATATGCTTTTAATGTCGCAAATGCTTTTTCGCTATCAGCTGGATGAATTAATTTCTTCCAGGTTGAAAACTCGTCTTTGAGTTCACTTGGTTTATAACCGAGCATACTTTTCCACACTTCTGAGAAGCTAATTTGATTGGAAGGAACATCCCAATCCCACATTCCATATTGGTTTCCCTCCAAGGCAAATTTTAATGTTTCTCTGGCCTGATTGAGTTTCTTTTCATTTTCCTTCTTGGCAGTTACATCTAATTCAATCGCTATAAAGCCAACTACCTCTCCATCTTCATCCGCCATGGGTGTAATGGATATGGACAACCAATAACCTAAACCGTTCTTAGCATAATTGTATACCTCTCCAGAAAAGGACTCTCTTTTGGCTATCGCTTCTCTCATCTGCGCTCGAGTAGCGGGATCTGTTTCTGGTCCCTGCAAAAAGCTGCCCGGCTTTTTCTGGAGAACATCCTCTATTTGGTAACCCGTAAGCTTGGTAAAGGCCTCATTCACCCAGGTGATTTTACCTTCCAAATCGGTTACAACAACAATGTTGTCCGTTTTTTTTGCTACTAAAGCTAGTTTGGTAATTTCTTGTTGCGCTAAATGGCGATCTGTAACATCATTTAAGGTACCGGAATAGCCAATGGCATTACCCTGATTATCCAGACTTAAGGTAACAAAAGCCTCGGCCCACCTAATCTTATTGTTTTTTGTTAAATAACGAGCATAAGCCCTTTTGTTCTCAGCTGTTCCTTGAAATACTTCATAAATGTATTGAGCGCTAGCTTCTCGATCATCGGGATGAATGTTCAGCAAGAAGTTTTTTCCCAGAGATTCTTCCGTAGTATATCCCGTTATTCTCTCCCAAGAACTATTCAGGTAAGTCCAATTTCCAAATAAATCCGTTTGAAAAAGAATTTCATTTACACTGGTTACAATAGATTCTATTCGGGAACTTAATACTTCTGCTTCAGCCGTTTTAGCAGCTACATTTTTTCGGAGCTCCCCATTTACACGAAAAAGCTCCTGTGAGCTTTGCTCCAAAGTATGTTCGGCTTGGCTCAAGTCTTCATCAAAGCCTTTGTAGGCGAGATCAATGGCATCTAAAAAGCTGTCTAACTTAGAGGCATCTACATCCTCAGGGAGGTATTTTTTTATTTGTCTTCTTAAAAGACGATGTTGGCTCTTCTTCACTCGGCAAAAGTTGTAATGGTCATGGTTTGATTATGGAGTTCACATTTCGCGTTTTGCATAAAGGGAGCGATTTCTCCATAAGAATAAAAACCGGTAATCATCGCTTGATTTCCGACCACCTCTTGCACAGCTTCCACCTCCTCTTCTACCAATTGTTTTAATACAAGCTTTCGGCCAACACAACTGATCAAAATAGCAAACTGCACTTCTTCATCTTCATTTAAACTCACTTTGGCAGCACCTTCTGCTCCGTTAATTAAACGGTCTACATTAGCCTTCATTAGTTTTACATATGCTCCTATGGGAATGTCTCCGGCAAAGGTTAAACTTTGATTTTCTTCATCTATAGCAAGAATGGTTCTCACTACTGGCGCTTCATCCTGACTCGTTCGCATGCTTAAGGGAAATAACAAACCGGAAGCTGGTAAATCCTTAGCTTGTTCTCCCAAAAAAGACTTGTATAACTCTAGTGCTGGTTTATGATCAATTTCATAAAGTATATTGTCTTTAGAGTTCGTAACGATGCGTTCTAAGCCAAATGTATCCCATCCGCCCAGCGAACCATATCCAACCTTAATATCGTTTCCATAAAAACCAATAGCTATTACCTTTTTCTGTACCGTTCGCCCTGCTTTATCAATCACAAAGGTTCGGTTAAAGTTAGGGCCATCTCCAGCGAGCCCTCCTGTTACAGCAATTTTTTCTTCTAGCTCAACGGCCATGCCTTGAACCAGTTTACTTCCATTTATATTTAATCCGTCCGATAAAACAAATACGTGTTTTAAGTTCTGTTTGTCAAACTTTCGAATAAGATCTCTACCCCCTTTAAAACTTGCCTCAGGTCCTTCTAAGCTCACTTCGTATGCTTGAAGTAAAGTCTTTTCAAACCTAACAGCGGTTATTATCAAAGTATCATCATGCACATTTACTCCTCCAATTTCTCCAGAAGTTGAACACCCTGTAAGGATAGCTTCTGGATATCGGGTTCGAAGTTGGTCAATAACAGGATGATTTTCAATTACCTTCGAACCACCAAAAATCAAAATCAAAGAAGGTTCAAATTCAAAAGGAACTTCTGGAAAAGGATTCTTTCCACGAAGAATGTATTGTGAGGTATTCATAACTAATTCTTAAAGGAGTTCTCCAAATTAAGCATTAGCGAGGAATTAGAAGACGAACACCTCATCTAGAATCATTCTTTAATTGAATAATCTATTAAAAAATAGGCCAAATCGTCATAAACCGATAAAAGGCATGGTTTTAAAGGTGTTCTAAGCATAGAATAATAGCTAACTTTGCTATCCTTAATTTAGAACAAGAATACCGCTATAGATATGGTTACTAACTTTTTACAGAAAATTTTTGGTGATAAAAGTGGACGAGACTTAAAAGAGTTAAGACCGTTTGTTGATAAAGTAAATCGCGCTTTTGACCAATTTCAATCCTTTAGCAACGATGAGTTAAGAGCCAAAACCCTTGAATTTAAAGAAAAAATTGCTGACAATATTTCCGGTGAAAAGAAAGAGATCGAAGAAATAAAATCTCAAATTGATCAGGAAGAAAATATTGAACAGAAGGAAGCGCTCTATGAAAGAATTGATGCTTTAGAGCAAACCTCTTATGAAAAAACAGAGGATGTTTTGATGGAAATTCTTCCAGAAGCCTTTGCCGTAGTAAAAGAAACAGCCAAGAGGCTATCTGGCAATGAAGCGTTGGAAGTAACGGCAACTGAAATGGATCGTGCGCTAAACGGAAAACTGGATGCGGTAAGCGTTGAAGGAGATAAAGCCATTTGGAAAAACCATTGGAGCGCAGCAGGTGCAGAAATTACCTGGGAAATGATACACTATGATGTACAGCTTATAGGGGGTGTAGTTTTACATAAAGGTAGTATTGCGGAAATGGCAACCGGAGAAGGAAAAACCTTGGTGGCTACTTTACCTGTTTACTTAAATGCTCTCCCCGGAAAAGGTGTGCACCTAGTAACCGTAAACGATTACTTAGCCAAAAGGGATTCTCAATGGATGGGACCATTGTTTCAATTTCACGGTCTTTCTATAGATTGTATCGATTTCCATCAGCCTAATTCTGAAGAAAGAAGACAGGCTTACCTTGCTGATATCACTTATGGAACCAATAATGAGTTTGGTTTTGACTACTTAAGAGATAATATGTCTCGCAGTCCAGAAGACTTAGTACAAAGGAAACACAACTACGCCATTGTTGATGAGGTGGATTCTGTGTTGATTGATGATGCACGTACACCCTTAATTATTTCTGGCCCTACGCCTAAAGGGGACTTGCATGAATTTAATGAACTTAAGCCACATGTTATAAAATTGGTTGAAGCACAACGAGCTTTAGCCGCTAAAGAATTAAAAGCTGCGAAGGAGCTGATAGCTGCTGGCGACACAAAAGCGGGAGGAGAAAAACTTCTTAGAGCGCATCGTGGTATGCCTAAAGCTAAAACTCTGATTAAGTTTTTGAGTGAGGACGGAATGCGCACCTTACTGCAAAAAACAGAGAATCGTTTTATGCAGGAGCAGTCTAAAGAAATGCACATCATCGATGATGAATTGTATTTCACTATTGATGAAAAGCAAAATCAAATCGACCTCTCTGACAAAGGAATTGATCTTCTTTCTGAAGGAACGCAAAACCGTGATTTCTTTGTAATGCCTGATATTGGGGCACTTGTTGCAGAATTAGATAAATCTGGATTAGAAGGCGTAGAAAAGGCTGAAAAAAGAGAAGAACTCATGCGCGATTTCGGAGTTAAATCCGAGCGCATCCATACCATGAACCAACTCTTAAAAGGGTATGCCTTATTTGAAAAGGATGTGGAGTATGTAGTAATGGACAATAAGGTGAAGATTGTAGATGAGCAAACCGGTCGTATTATGGAAGGCCGTAGGTATTCTGACGGATTGCACCAAGCTATTGAAGCCAAGGAAAATGTAAAGATTGAAGCGGCTACTCAAACCTATGCTACAGTAACCTTACAGAACTACTTCCGTATGTACAACAAATTGTCTGGTATGACAGGTACAGCGGAAACCGAAGCTGGTGAATTCTTTGACATTTACGAACTAGAGGTAACGGTTATACCAACCAATAAACCAATCGCCAGAAACGATGCCAATGACTTGGTGTATAAAACCAAGCGTGAAAAATACAATGCCGTAATTGAGGAAATAAACAAATTGGTTGATGACGGACAGCCGGTTTTGGTAGGTACTACATCTGTTGAAATATCTGAGCTTTTAGGTAGAGCCTTAAAACTTAGAAAGATTAAGCACAATGTTTTAAATGCGAAACTGCACCAGAAAGAAGCAGAAATTGTTGCAGAAGCGGGTCAACCAGGAACCGTAACTATTGCCACCAACATGGCAGGTAGGGGTACCGATATTAAACTTACTCCAGAAAGTAAAGCTTCTGGTGGTTTGGCCATTATTGGTACAGAAAGACATGATTCTCGAAGGGTAGACCGTCAGTTAAGAGGTCGTGCAGGTCGTCAAGGAGATGTAGGAAGTTCACAATTCTTTGTGTCTCTAGAAGATAATCTTATGCGTCTTTTCAACTCCGAAAGAGTATCTAAGCTTATGGATAGAATGGGACTCAAAGAAGGAGAGGTGATTCAGCACTCCATGGTTTCTAAATCCATAGAAAGAGCTCAGAAAAAAGTGGAGGAAAACAACTTTGGTATTCGTAAAAGGTTGCTGGAGTACGATGATGTAATGAACTCTCAAAGAGAGGTGATTTACAAGAGAAGAAAGCATGCCCTCCATGGCGAGCGCATGCAGGTAGACATTGCCAATATGTTTTACGACACTTGCCAGAGCGTAGTAGAGGAACATCATCCAGCTAAAGATTTTGGTGCTTTCCAATTGGAATTAGCACGCGTTTTCACCATGGAAAGTCCTTTTACGGAAGACGAATTTAATTCTGGAAATAGTCAAAAGCTTATTGATCAATTATACGATAACGTTCTTAAAGCCTATAAAGTAAAGAATGAACGCATCGCCCAAATGGCTATGCCTGTTATTGAAAACGTATATAAAAATCAAGCAGGAAGCTTTGATAACATTGCCGTTCCTTTTACCGATGGATCTAGAGGAATTCAAGTAGTTACCAACTTAGAAAAAGCTTACCAAAGTCAGTGTAAAGAACTTATCCAAGATTTTGAGAAAAACATTGTTTTAGCCATTATCGATGATAGTTGGAAAGAGCACCTTAGAGATATGGATGATCTTAGGCAAAGTGTTCAAGGTGCTGTATATGAGCAAAAAGATCCTTTATTAATCTATAAGTTTGAGGCTTTTGAGCTTTTTAAAGCCATGATTGATAAGGCGAATAAAGAAATTGCTTCTTTCTTATTTAAAGGGCAATTGCCTAATCAAGATACAAACCAAGTTCAACAAGCAAGAACGCCAAAAAGAACCAGTTACGACAATCTTCAAACCAGTCATCCAGACTTAGCAGCGAGTGGTGGTGGAAGCAGTGAGAATGGAGAACCTCAACCTAGGCCGAAAGCTAAACCGGTGGTGAAGGAGAAAACTTACGGAAGAAATGATGTGGTTACGATTCAAAACCTTTCTACTGGCGAAAAGAAAGAAATGAAGTATAAAAAAGCACAACCCATGGTAGATAATGCGGGTTGGGTAGTGGTAGAATAGGTTTTTTTTAAAAAAGTTTTAGTCTTTTTTCGCTACTCAAATTAGGCGACAAATGCCTGGAAATGTGTTTTTTACCGATAAATATTTAGCCCCTTGTGTTGCAAGGGGCTTTTTTTATCTTTAAATTTATAGGCAACCCACTTAAATCACTACGTCTATAATTGTATTAAACCGATTTGCTAATTGAATTCTAAACCAGAACATATCATCAATATTGAGGATATAGGATCCTTCATCCAACCCAAAGAATTCCTATTGAATAACTCCGAGCAAGAATTGGTAGCCGCTTGCAAAGCAGGAAAAAAAGTAGCTCAAAAAAGGATTTACGAGCTGTTTGCAGGTAAAATGCTAAACGTTTGCCGGAGATATGCAAAGGATACAGAACAGGCGAGGGATTTTATGCATGATGGTTTTATAAAGGTATTCTTGAATATCGAAAAGTTTAGAGAACAATCCTCCCTTCAAACCTGGATTACCAGAATCATGATCAACAATAGCATTAGCGCTATTAAAAAGGAAGTAAGAAGAGGGATTAAAATTAAAATTGAAGATGCAAGGCTTAGCCAAGAAGAGGCGAAAGACTTTGAACTAATAGAAAAACAGCCCATAACCGCTAGGCAAGTTTTTGAAAAACTAAACGATTTGCCACTAGGTTACAAAACAGTACTTAGTCTTTATGTTTTAGACGGATATACACATAAAGAAATTGGAGAAAAGCTCGGAATATCCGAAGGAACAAGTAAAAGTCAGCTGGCGAAAGCCAAAAAGCTTTTAGCAAAATTATTGACAGAGGCATATTTATAAATGCAAGGCAAGGATAACATAGAAGAGTTTTTAAGTAAACGATTAGAACATCTGGATGACTCTACACAACCCGACTGGGGCGCGTTTGAGCAGAAGCTTTCGCATGCTGTATATACCAGACGAATGAAAAGGGCCATTCAACTAGGAACTGCTAGTGTTGCGCTCATTTTTCTTTTTGTAGGCGTAAACTTTTACGAAAGATTTCAGGAAGGGTTTTACATTCCAAGAGATCATGATGTAGTGTTGGATGAGGGTTTATTGCAAGAGCCTTCTACAAAAACAACCATTTCACCCGCACAAACTCCAGCAAATCAATTAGAGGAAGTGATCGCTTCTGAAACAACTTTAGATGAAAAACAAAAGACAGATTATAATACTTCTAACCTTCAAAGTTTAGGAAAAAACATTGCCGCCCAACCCTTTTCAGAAACGGTTAAATCGATTGTAAAACAAGCTTCAGATAAAATAATGCCCAACCTTAGTCCGGTTCAAAAAGCAGTTAAGATGCCACAAAATCGGATAGCAACGAATCAACAAACTGCAGACTTTGGGAAAATATCTACCACATCATCTTTTTTTGCTGACAATACAACACAAAGCTTGGAAGAAACTTCTGTTATTCCCGTGGTAAGACCTCTTGATAAAAGGTTTGAACTCGATAAGTTATTGGATTTATCCTCAAACCCCTCCAAACCACTATCCATTAAAACCACTAGCTCAATTAAAGTATTTGAACCTGAAAGCACCGGCCCTTACATCAGCCCTCTACAAAAAGAAAGTTCTTGGGGGTATGCCATAAACATATATCCGAATTTTACTTTTCGCAAGTTCATTGTGGATCAGGATAAGTTGAACCTCCTTCACCGTGATTTTAGTGATGCCGTACAAGCCGCAGAAAGTGGTGGAATCAGTTTAAATTTAGGATTCCAAATAAACAAGCGAATAGGCCCAGTTACCTATCTGAATACAGGGGTGGAATACATTAGCTATAAAACAGAAGTGGTATACGATTTTGTAAACTTTAGAGAAGCCAATATCAATAAGAGCAACGGTTTAATTGAAGGCTATACCATTAAAGACAGAGAGAGCATTGAGTACATCAACTTTTCGGATGATAACATTTACCATTACATCAACTTTCCTCTCTCTATTGCTTACCGTCCATGGGCTTCGGAACACATTCGTTTAAATATTGAAGCAGGAGGAAGTTTCATGTATTTTGCCGGAGCAAGCGGCCAAACTCTTGATTTTAAAACTTTAGATATTATCGATCTTTCGGAAAGGGAGTTTAAGAACACCTTGGGATCTTTAAATTTTAGAGTGGGTATAAACTACTTCGTTTCTAAACGGGTAAGCATTGGGTTTGAACCTACTTTAATGTATTTCACCAATACAATCTTTACCGAAGATTATCCTTTTGAAGTGATCCCTTATTCTGTAGGGCTTAACTTTAACCTCCAGCTTGCCCTCAACTAAGCAGTTACTTTCATTTACACTTTTTGCAATAATTCTCCAGCTTTTTGTAAGGTATCCTCTCCTTTTGCAAAGCAAAATCGCAGAACTTTATAATCCTTCTGATCTGGATAAAAAACGCTTAGAGGGATAGAAGCGATTCCCTTTTCAACGGTTAAATACTTGGCAAAATCCACATCCAATTCATCACTAATTGTGGAATAATCGAGGAGCTGAAAATAAGAACCTTGAGAATGTAAAGGCTTAAAACGAGAGCCTTCAATTGCTTTCAGAAAAGTATCGCGCTTAGATTCATACATCTGTTTAATCTCAAAATTAATCTCATCCTCTAAGTACTCTGCCAAAGCATATTGTATGGGTGTATTTACACTAAACACCATAAACTGATGTGTTTTTCTAAACTCTCTCATCAGTGGTTCTGGCGCCATGCAGAATCCCGTTTTCCAACCGGTAATATGCAAAGTTTTTCCTAACGACCCCACAATAAAACTCCTTTCTACCAATTCTGGCCTTGAGGAAATAGACAAGTGCTTTTGTTCATCAAAAACGATATGCTCGTAAACCTCATCTGCCAATATTAGAATGTCTGAACCAGATGTTATCTCTACTAATTTATCTAGGTCGTGACTCTTGAATACAGTTGCTGATGGATTATGTGGCGTGTTTACCACAATCATTTTCGTTCGATGATTGATGAGCTTCTTTACTTGTTCCCAGTCCACTTTATAATCTGGATATGTAAGCTCTACATAAACGGGTGTACCTCCGTTTAACTGAATGTATGGAACATAACAGTCGTAAGCTGGAGTGAATAAAATTACCTCATCTCCCTCCTTAATAGTTGCCGTAATAATAGTGGCGATGGCTTGTGTAGCTCCTGCAGTAATATTCACTTCCTGCTCTGGATCGTAAGCATGGCCGTGATCTTTTGCCATTTTGTTGGCCAATACTTTTCTTAAAGCCTCCACGCCAGCATAAGGCGCATACTGATTATATCCCGCCTTCATGTATTTGTTCACCAATTCAATGAGCACAGGGTCAACCGTAAAATCTGGAAACCCTTGAGAAAGATTCACTGCATCGTGCTTGCTCGCTAAAGCCGACATTGTAGAAAATATAGTAGCTCCTACATTTGGAAGTTTGGAGGCAATTTTTTGTGTAGATGACATTCCACAAATTAAATTTAAAATAGCCGATAACCCAAGGTTAAGGACATATTTTGAAATTCCGAATCAAAGGTTGTATAACTGTTGATTAAATCCCGGTTCAACAAGTACATAAATTCGAAGCTCCACTTTTTGTATTGATAACTCATGCCAAATTGAGCCGTGAAAGTGGATTTCATATCTAAAAAGCCTCTTCTAGCCGTAAATAATTGTGAATTGAACGTATTAAACCCTGCGTAAGCTGCATCAATAAAAATCTGATGTTCCGAGCTTAGGAACTGATAATACCTAAAACCCATGGGCACGGCAATGTAATTATAGCTGACAGTGGAGCGTGATGAAAAAATCGAGTTTGGGTTTTCAAACTCTTGAGAATAATTGGAATAGCTTGGTTGAATAAAAATAGACCACTTATTTTTATTAAATGGCAATCTATATTCCAGTTCAAAGCCCACATTTAAAGCGACTTGAGGAGAAAAATCCGGATTGTTATCTCCCGTAAAAATATTGACGTAAAGAGAGGATCTATTTACACCAAGCAATAGTTTAGCGCGAATGAGATCTTCTCTCTTATACTCATAGGTAGTGGAAACAGAAGAAAAACAATCATTATACCGTTTAAAGTACTCTTGCAGTTCTTTTTTACGATACTCTAGGTTCATTAGACTTCTAGAATCTTTTATACAAGTATTTGGTAGCTGCGTAGAGAGCTGTTGGCGAAAATCATTGTTCTCTGCCCGTTTTTGATAGGATTCACCGTCTTCTTCTGAATTCGATTTTATGTAAAACTTATGGACCAACTGTTTCAAGCTGCCGTTATCCTTTCTAAAAAAGTACAATATCAAATCCCCATCTCTAAAAACATAAAGGCTCGCCTTACCTTCTAGTATAACCTTAAGAAATACTTCCTCTAAAGACCACTTGGGGTTTCGGTTACGATCTAAGCTTTGTAAATTGATTGATGAACGATCTATTTCCACTTTTGCGTAGATGTATTTCATACCATCTTTAAAACCAAATTCTTTTACCTGGGGTAACATCTTCGCTTCCGCCTGAGCCTCTAGAGATGTTTTAAAACGAAAGCGATCTGGGTTATTCTTCCAATCCAAATTTTTAATGAACCCTTCTATTCTTTCTCCAGAACGATTAATAAAGTAGGCGGGTTCATATTCAGTTTGTGCTAAAACGCCATATCCACAAATAAGTTGAAAGAAAGCGAGTAGAAATAGTCGCATCAAAAAAAGTCTTGGTTAGGCCAGCTAAAGTATTAAAATCATACTTTCTGTATTTCCATCCTCTCTTACTCCCTTTGAAAAGAGCGAAAAGCGTAATTTTCCGAAAAATTTAGCGTGAACTACCTTTCTGTAGAAAACATATCCAAAAGTTACGGCATAAGAACCCTGTTTAAAGACATAACCTTTGGTATATCCGAAGGACAAAAAGTGGCTTTAGTCGCCAAAAATGGGACGGGTAAAACCTCCTTGCTCAGAATGCTAAGTGGGGAAGAGAATCCAGACAGTGGCCGAGTTAGCTTCAGAAAAAATCTCAAAATTGAATACCTCCCTCAAGATCCTTCGCTGGAAGAGGATAAGAGTATTTTAAACAATGTTCTTTCTTCAGGTAACCCAGTTACAAAAGCTATTCAAAGCTATGAACTCGCTCTGAGTAATCCCGAAAAAGCGGACGCTTATCAAGCTGCTTTTGATGAGATGGAACGATTGCAAGCTTGGGATTATGAATCTCAAGTAAAACAAATTTTAGGTAAACTCGGCTTAAACGACCATCATCGCTTGGCCAACAATTTATCTGGAGGGCAGCGAAAGCGTGTCGCTCTAGCCAAAGTTCTCATCTCAAAACCTGAACTCCTCATTTTAGATGAGCCAACCAACCATTTGGATGTAGAAATGATTGAGTGGCTAGAGGAATACTTAAGCCAATCCGGGCTTACCGTTTTTATGGTAACACACGACAGGTATTTCTTGGAGGTAATATGTAACCATATTCTAGAATTGGAAAATGGGGTTCTATATCAACACCCGGGAAATTTCAGTCATTTTTTAGAGCGTAAAGCAGAACGAGAAGAAGTAGAATCTGTAAATATAGACAAGGCTAAAAACCTGATGCGCAAAGAGCTTGAATGGATTAGGAGACAGCCCAAAGCTCGAGGAACAAAATCTAAAGCGCGTGTAGATGCTTTTCAAGGGATAAAGAAAGAAGCACAAAAAAAAGTGGATTCTGACAAGCTTGAAATGGAGATTAAAATGACGCGTTTAGGCAGTAAAATCTTAGAATTGCACAAGCTTAAAAAAGCCTATGGAGAACTTCAAATTATAGACAATTTCGACTACGTATTTAAACGCAAAGAGCGTGTAGGTATAGTAGGTGGAAATGGGGTTGGCAAATCAACTTTTTTGAGGATGATCACAGGCGAAGAAGAGGCTGATGGAGGAAAAATCATTACTGGAGAAACGATAAAATTTGGCTTTTACACGCAAAGCGGTATTCAATTAAAAGACGAAAAGAAAGTAATTGACGTAGTAAAGGAAATAGCCGAGTATATACCAATTGGTAAAAAAGGACGACAAATTACTGCATCGCAAATGCTGGAGCGCTTTTTATTTGATGGAGAGCGTAAGCACACTTTTGTTTCTAAACTTAGCGGTGGGGAAAGGCGTAGGTTATATCTACTTACCATATTAATGTCTAATCCTAACTTTTTAATACTTGATGAGCCTACAAACGACCTAGATATTTTAACCTTAAATGTTTTGGAAGATTTCTTGACGGAATTTGATGGTTGTTTAATCATAGTTACGCACGACCGCTACTTTATGGATAAGCTTACCGATCATCTTTTTGTATTTGAAGGCGAAGGGAAAATTCGGGATTTTCCAGGAAATTACACAGAATACAGAGCAGATTTAGAGCGTAGAGAGGAGGTAGAAAAGCTTAGAGGTAAGAGTCTTGTAAAATCAACTGAAGAAAAGAAAACGGAGACTAAAGGAAAGGCTAAACTCACGTATGCAGAGCGTTTGGAAATGGATGACTTAGAAAAGGAATTGGAGAACTTGGAGAGTAGAAAGCAAGAGATTACAGATCTTTTTGAAAAAGGTACTCTTCCCGCATCTGAATTGGAAGAACTGTCTGCCGAAATGAATTCGCTAATGGATATACTTGAAGAGAAAGAGATGCGTTGGTTAGAACTGAGTGAATACGAAAGCTGATCCTAAAATATTTATCTTGCTTTCCTGAAAACAAACTAAAAATGGAAGACGTCATTCTGTTGAAAAAAATCATCCGAAATTTTCCACTCGGTAATCAAGTGGTTAAAGTTTTAAAAGGAATTGATTTAAGTATACAACCCAACGAATATGTGGCTTTAATGGGGCCTTCAGGTAGTGGAAAATCTACATTGATGAACCTGCTTGGTTGTTTAGATACACCCACCTCCGGCCAATATCATTTAAACAAACAAGATGTAAGCCGCCTTACGGATAATGAACTTGCCGAAATTCGAAATAAAGAGATTGGTTTTGTATTTCAAACCTTTAACCTTTTACCGCGCTCTACAGCCTTAGAAAATGTAATGCTTCCTCTAATATACGCAGGCATGGGCAGCAAAGAAAGAAAAGAACGAGCAGAAGAGGTTCTCACGCAAGTAGGCTTAGCCGACCGTATGGATCACCGCCCCAATCAACTTTCGGGTGGACAAAGACAGCGTGTTGCGGTTGCCAGAGCCTTGGTAAACAAGCCATCCATCATATTAGCAGATGAACCTACCGGAAACTTGGATAGTAAAACATCTGTGGAGATTATGGCTCTTTTTAACGATATTCATAAAAGTGGAAATACCGTAATTCTTGTTACACATGAAGAGGAAATTGCACTACATGCGAAAAGAGTTATTCGTTTACGCGATGGAGAAGTAGAATCAGACAAATTGAATTAACAATACATGGATCTTAACCTTAGTGGAAAAAGAGCCTTGGTTTGTGGAAGTTCCGATGGTATCGGGAAAGCTACAGCCCAGGAACTGGCATCTTTAGGAGCAAATATTGTTCTATTGGCCAGAAATGCGGAAAAACTAGAAGCTGTAAAACAAGAATTGAATGCAGATTCAGGTCAACAGCACACCTACTTAGTAGCAGATTTTGGAGAGCCTGAAACGGTACAAAATGTTGTAAAACAATATTTAGAGAAGAACCCTCCTTTTCATATTCTAATCAACAATACAGGAGGACCACCAGCTGGAAAAGCACATTTAGCGGATCCAAGTGAGTATCTCGATGCTTTTAGTCGCCACCTAATGGTGAATCATAGGATTACCCAAACTGTTTTGGAAGGCATGAAGAAAACAGGGTATGGCAGAATTGTTAATGTAATTAGCACCTCGGTAAAAGCACCATTACCTAATCTGGGCGTAAGCAATACCATAAGAGGAGCCGTAGGAAACTGGAGTAAAACCTTAGCCAACGAACTTGGTATGCACAACATTACGGTAAACAATGTACTTCCAGGTGCTACAGAAACGGGCAGACTAAAATCCATCATTGCCAATAAGGCTCAAAAAATGGGTTTATCTGAAGATGACGTAAGCAAAGAAATGACAGCAGAAATACCCATGGCGCGTTTTGCTCAGCCGAGAGAAGTAGCAAATGCCATTGCTTTTTTAGCAAGCCCAGCGGCAGGGTATATTAATGGGATTAACATCCCCGTGGATGGAGGAAGAACACCTAACCTTTAGACTGGTTACAAATCAGATTATACCCGTATGAAAAAGATTCTGAATTACATCAATGGGGAATGTATTGAACCTGTTTCAGGTAAATTCTTAGACAATATTGATCCCTCCAGAGGGATTGTATATTCCTTAATTCCAGATTCTGATGAAGAAGATGTGACTTTAGCTGTTAAAGCCGCGGAAAAAGCTTTTCCAGAATGGAGTGGAAAATCAGCAAAAGAACGTTCGGCAATTATGCAAAAAGTAGCGGATCTAATTGATGAACGATTAGATGAACTAGCTAAAGCAGAAAGCTTAGACAATGGCAAGCCGTATAAACTGGCTAAAGCGGTAGATATCCCTCGTGCCAGAGATAACTTTTCCTTTTTTGCTACCGCCATTTTACATGGTGAAGAGCCTTTCCATAATATGGGAAATTCAGGTTTCAACTACACCCTTCGTCAACCTATTGGCGTGGTGGGTTGTATATCGCCTTGGAACCTTCCTCTTTACCTCTTTACCTGGAAAATTGCTCCAGCATTAGCTGCTGGGAATTGCGTAGTTGCCAAGCCCTCAGAGGTTACTCCTATGACGGCCTATTTATTATCCGACATCTGTATAGAAGCTGGAATGCCTGCTGGTGTTCTAAACATTATTCATGGTTTGGGGCCTTCTACAGGCCAGGCAATTGTTGAACATCCAAGAGTAAAAGCCATCTCCTTTACAGGTGGAACAAAAACTGGAGAGCACATTGCACGTACCGCTGCTCCTATGTTTAAAAAACTATCCTTAGAGTTGGGTGGAAAAAACCCCAACATCATTTTTGCAGATTGCGACTTTGAAGAAGCGGTAAAAACATCCGTTCGTTCCTCTTTTGCCAATCAAGGACAAATCTGTTTATGTGGAAGCAGAATTTTTGTGGAGCGTTCCATCTACAACAAATTTAAAGAGGCCTTTATAGAAAGGGTAAAAGGATTAACGGTGGGCGCACCTATGGAAGAAAGCAGCCGCATGGGTGCTGTAGTGTCTAAATCTCATATGGAGAAGGTTTTGAGCTATGTTCAATTGGCCAAAGATGAAGGAGGCACTATTTTACATGGTGGAGAACAAGTACATCTAGAAGGGGAATATGCCAATGGCTATTACCTTCAACCAACAGTTGTAGAAGGCTTACACTATCAATGCAGAACCAATCAAGAAGAAATATTCGGCCCCATCGTTACGCTTACTCCTTTTGATACGGAGGAAGAGGTTTTAAAAATGGCGAATTCAACGTCTTATGGTTTAGCATCAACTATTTGGACAACCAATTTAAACCGTGCACATCGTGTAGCCGCTCAAATTGAATCCGGAATTGTATGGATTAATTGCTGGTTGGTACGAGATTTGCGGACACTATTTGGTGGCATGAAAGCCAGTGGCGTAGGAAGAGAAGGAGGCTACGAAGCCTTGCACTTTTTTACGGAAGCCAAAAACGTTTGCGTCCAATACAAGTAACGAAACAGGGCGTTTTTTAATAATTTTGTTTTACCAAAACCAAAGAAAGTTCTCATGAAACTTAGTCCTGTTGACGAAGTTGAAGACATTAGTCCAGAAGAATTTCACGAAAAGTACGTGAAAACAGCTACGCCTGTTTTGCTTAAAAATTATGCTAAAGACTGGCCAGCTCTAAAAAAATGGACCTATCCCTACCTAGCCGAAGTGGCGGGTAAACATCCTGTTAAACTCCATGGTAAGTGGCAAGATAACGAGCCTACTCGAATTGAAATGCCTCCGGTTAAAGAAGTTCCCTTTGCAGAGTACATTGATATGTTGGAAAAGGATGTACCCTCTGAACTAAGAATTTTCCTTTTCAATCTATTCAAGCTTGTTCCTAGCTTAACGGATGATTTTGACTACCCTCCTATTATGGAAGGATATTTAGAGGATTATCCCTATATGTTTTTTGGATGCGCTGGAAGCAATGTACGCTTGCACTACGATATAGACCTCTCCAATGTTTTTATCACTCAGTTTAAAGGCACAAAAAGAGTTACGCTTTTTGATCAAAGTCAATCTGACTATTTATACAAACTGCCTTTTACCACCCATAGCGCTGTGGATATGTCTAACATTGATTATGATAAATACCCTGCGCTAAAATTTGCGAAAGGATATCGCTGCGATTTAAAACATGGGGAAACCCTTTTTATGCCCAGCGGTATTTGGCATTATATGGATTATGTGGATGGTAGCTTTTCGTTAAGCTTAAGAACGCTCAACCCTTCTAGTTTGGGCAAGCTGCAGGGTGCTTACAATGTATTTGTAATTCGCAAGCTGGATGAGTTTGTAAACAAATACTATAAAAACTACTGGAGCGATTTTAAACTAAAGAAAGCCATTAGCAGGGCGAACGAAATTGTGGAAAGCCGAGAAAACGAACGGCTGGGTAAATAAAAAAGTCCCGCTGAACAGCGGGACTCAGATTCAAAGTAAATTTTACGTTTTAGTCTTCTTGTGTTAAAAGATTAAATAAAACCCAACTCTTTCTCAAGATCAAAAACTTGAACCTTTTGAATAATTACTAATAAGACGCTCGGAATCTGAAAAGGTTGGTTTGCTTTTAAAAAATCTTCAATTATTTTTGGGTAAAAAACTAATTTTCAATAAGTTAATTTATTCTTCCGACCGATCCAAAAGTTGCTGATCCAGTTGTTTGCTGGTTTTAGCACCTAGCTTTTTAATGTTTTCGGCCCGTCTCACTAGATTTCCGCTCCCCTCGTACAGCTTTTTCATAGAGTCGCGATATACTTTTTGACTGCTTTCAATATGGCGACCAATGTTTTTAAGATCGTCTACAAAACCCACAAATTTATCGTAGAGCGCTCCACTCTGTCTCGCTATTTCCATCACGTTTTTATTCTGATACTCTTGTTTCCAGATGGAGGAAATCGTTCTTAGAGTAGCAATGAGTGTAGAAGGACTAACCACAACAATGTTCTTAGCATATGCATCGTTAAACAACTCATTATCGTATTGCATAGCCAAGGTAAAGGCTGGTTCAATGGGAATAAAAAGCAACACAAAGTCTAAACCTTTTAAATCGTATAAGTTTTGATAATTTTTATCTCCCAACGACTTAATATGAGCTCTTATGGAATTGATATGCAGCTTTAAATTTTGAGCTTGTTCCTCCTCACTCTCTGCATTTACATAGCGTTCGTAAGAAATTAAGGAAACCTTAGAGTCAATAATAATACTCTTTTCTTCAGGAAGTTTAACCACCACATCTGGTTGATAGCGCTTTCCTTCCTCAGAGACTTCTGATACTTGCGTAAAATACTCTCTATCTTTTTGTAATCCCGATTTTTCGAGGATTCGTTCTAAAATAACTTCACCCCAATTTCCTTGCGCTTTATTATCCCCCTTTAGTGCTTTGGTTAGATTCTCAGCCTCTTTCGTGATCTGTTTGTTTAGGTCGCTTAGATTTTTAATATGCTGTACCAGCGAAGCATTTCGCTCTAGACTCTCTTTATTGGTATCCTCAATTTTCTTCTGAAAATCGCCAATTCGCTCTTTTAAAGGAAGCAGTAATTCACTAAGGTTTGTTTTATTCTGATCGGTAAACTTTTTACTCTTCTCTTCAAATATTTCGTTTGCTAGGTTTTTAAACTCTAAGGAGAATCTCTCATTTATCTTATTGAGCTCCAATTTTTGCTCGGATAGCTTTTCTTCTAAATTTTGATATTCGGTTTCCTTTTGTGTGAGCTTTTTATTTATCTCCAAAGAAATTCGTCTCTCCTCTTCCAGTTTTAGCTTTGCATCTTCTAATTCTTCCTCCACCCTTAGTTTCAGTTCGTCAGCGAGTTGTAACTTGCCCTGTACCTGAATTAATTCTTCGTTATTGATGGAGATATCTACGTTATTTTGGCTTCTGTTTTTCCCAAATATCCAACCAATTACTCCTCCTAAAACTAAACTCAATACAATTACTAGATATTCCATCTCTTACTTTCTAAACTATATTTAGGCCTATACGCCTATCTGTAAAACTTAAAGTACTCCCCCTAATTCTTTATACAAGCCCAATATGCCCGTTATAAGCATTTGAACCGCTAAAGAGCCTACTATCAAGCCCATTAGTCTATTGAACACTTTTAAGCCATTGGTACCTAGTCTTTGTTTGATGAATGGCATCCTTTTTAAGATCATAAAATTGGTAAAAGAGCAGAGCACAATAGCTAAAATGGCGGACAAATAGTGATACCACTCTGAAACAGCTATACTTAAGGTGATAAGTGTAGTAGCTAACCCAGGGCCCACTATAATTGGGATAGCAAGAGGAACAACGCTGATGTCGTCCCGTTCTTTCGCTGCTACTTGATCCTGCGGCCGGTGATTTACTTTTTTACCATGACCTTGAACCATGTTGAATCCCATAAAAAGCAGAACTATACCACCAAAAATGCGCAGTCCATCCGCTTTAATACCAAAAAAGCTAAAAATATAAGTGCCCATTAAAAACAACAGGATCATCGAGATAAAAACAGCTCTACTATTTTTAAATGCTACACGATGAAACTCTTTCCTAGTAGCATCCTCATCTATAAGCGTTAACATAATAACACCTGCGGAAAACGGGTTCATTACGGTGAATATGGACACCGAATGCCCAAGCATATCCTTTAAGAATTCAATAAACATAGAGGGGCAAAATTTAGTGCAAAGTAAAGAGATTTAAGTTAGTTAACATCCCTTTACTTGCGCTAAATAAATGACTGATTAGAGGTCATTTGGTCTTAGGTAAAAAACCTTTTTTTAAACCGCAGATCTATTGGTTAGAGAATAGGATGTCATCATTTGCTTGAAAACATCGGGTTCAAAAGGTTTATATATTTTATCGGAAATACCGTGTTGATCATAAGTTGAATCCGGAATAAACACATCTGCCGTAAATGCAATTATAGGAACTTCAAAACCTGATTCTATTCCTTTACATGCTTCATACTCACGAATAAGAGTACTTGCCTCAAAACCACTCATAACAGGCATGTGAAGATCCATTATAATCAAATGATAATGGTTTGCCTTAAATAGTTCAACGGCCTGTAAGCCATTCATCGCTACTTCTACTTCAGCTCCCCATTTTAAAAGGAAGTTTTCCGCAATTTTAACATTGATTGGATTGTCATCTACCAACAAGGCAGAGCTGCCATAAAGTGGCTTTTCAAGATTAGAGGAATATGTAGGGCTGTTTAGTTTCAAATTGCTTAGTGGAAGAGTCTTTAATAAAACAATCCGCTTGTGAAATAAAATAAGAAAGTTCGGATTCCTGATCTTATCTTGAAGCGGATTGCTTTTGAGACGATTAAACTATTTTGCTACCATGAGCTTTACAGGGGCTAAAGTATAATGAGCGAGATGATTCCAGAAATTATTAGGGGTGACAAATGGGGTACAAATAGTTTAACTATTTTTAAATCAATCTTTTAAATCCTTTTCAGGAATTCGTAAATATCGATATCCGGATCCAATTCTAGCTTTTTGCGTAGCCTATTGCGGCCTTTTTTCATCGAACTTACCTCTGTATTTCGCAAATCTGCGATCTCTTTATTGCTTAAACCAATGCGTAATAAACCCGCTAGCTCCTTTTCTGTTTTGGTTAGCTTAGGATACCTTTCATTCAACCTTTCATAGAATTGATGGTTTACCTCCTCCACATTACTCTGAAAAACTTTCTTACGTTTTTCCAAAGCCTGCTCATTCCTGATTTCTATTAATAACTTCTGAATGGCTCGAGCATACTCATCCACTTCCAATTTTTTAATTTCTCCTAAACGTCCAGAAATTTCTTGTGTCCATTCTTGTTTGCGACTCAAGTCCATCGCAAAATCCTCTAAATCCTTCTTTTTAAGCTCAAGTTCTACATCCAACTTCTCTCGCTCTAACTTTTTTTGACGAATCTGTTTTTTATGATTTTGAACCAGAAAGACAATGGATAGAATACCAATAATGAGTATTCCCACAATCCAAAGTCGATTCATATTCGTTTTTTGCCGAGAAATTTCTAGCTGATCCTCTTTAGATTGCCGATTCAGTTTTTCCAGTTCTAAATCACCTAAAACTTTATCTATTCTTAACTGGCTCAACTTCCGGTTTACCGATTGTGTGCTTTTTTCAAACTCTTCTCGCAACTGAGCAGACAACTCTAACTCTAGATCCGCATAAAATAACGATTGACTGTAGCGTTCCTTTTCTTTAAAATGTTCTTTTCGGATTTGAGCAATTTTCACTCTGCTTTCCAAGTCATTTCTTTCAATAGCTATAGAATCTAATTTTTCAGTCAGAGACAAAATATCTTTAAAGTCTCCAATGGTTTGAAAAGACTTAGCAAGTTGAATACCATGATAGAGAACCCGTTTCGTATTGCCAGATTTTAATTCTTTCGCCACCTCAAAATTCCAGTTATGCAACTCATGAGCTTGGTTCTCGTTTCCAAGTGAAGCGTACAGCTCAGCCAAGTTATCATTAACACTTAAAACAAAAGTGCTGTCTTTCTCTGTTTTGAGTGTAAAGGTCTCCTCAGCCATTCGGTAATATTTAAAGGCTGAATCTGTTTCGTTGAGTTTACTAAATACAATACCTAGGTTATTGTAGGCCGCAGCGACATAAATGGGATCTTGATTTTTTTGCGTCCAGGGAATAGATCGTCTAAAATTTGCAATAGCGCTATCATAGGATCCTGCAAAAATGAGATAAGACCCAATTCTTCCTAGTCTCCAACTCATTTCAAAAGGCATAAAATCCTTTTGCTCCTGAACCAACTTAAGTGATCTTTGGGTGTACTGAACGCCTAGGTCATACGCCTTTAAATTACTCATACACTCTGCTGCTCCATCATTTATTCTCAACTTTTGTCTGATGGTTAGTTCTGAAAAAGCCGGTGCTTCTAGCAGTTGGGTAAATAAAAACAAAGCCGAATCGTGGTTTTTACTTTTTGCTACTTTAACCAACTCGTCAATGTATATGTCAATAGAATCAAAGCTTACCCCCGGAATGGAAGGATCAAGGCTCAATTGAGGTGTTTGGCCATAACTTTGAGGAAGTACCACTAGAAAAACTAGTACCGTAAGTAAAAATTGAAAGCATTTGTGTTTAACCACAGACATTATTCACCATTGATGTTAAGGAGAAGCAAATTTCAACATAATTAACGTCAATGATACACTTGATTTATGAATAGCGCAATTGGATCAACACAAAACTGAATGAACCCTGTCTTGCTAGAGTTTTAGAATTTTAGAGGTGAATAAAGCGCCATTGGACTCTACTTTAAGCACATAAAACCCACTTTCTAGTGCTTCTATACCTATTGAATATTCTTTACTTCCTGCCTCAAAAGCCATATTCTGGCGATATACTGGAGCCCCACTCAAGTTAAAAAGCGTAAGATTTCCTGTTTGGCTTAGCGGTGACTGAACTGATAAAAACAAGTGTTCTTCCACTGGGTTTTGCATCACTTCGAAATCCATTTTATGGATCTCCTCCTGTACACCAACCACTTTTATCCATTGCTTGTATTTTTCTTTAAGTGGATCCAATAAAACCTCTCCACCGCGGTTCAGCACGACTAATTTTGAGCCTGCTGGCGAACTTATTTTGGCTGTAGAAGTAAACTCTAAGGTCTGTCCTTTTTCCAATTGGACCAAAATAGAATCTGGATTTTCGCCCTTCGGATTAATCATCATATGCCCATCAAAAAGAAGGCGACTCCCTTCCATGAATTCTATTTCACAATCTGGCCGAAGCGCTAACAATCCAGAACCGAGTAAACCATAATGGAAAGTAGCGTTTTGAGTAATAGACATCTTACTTCCTCCTTGCAGCATCATACAAGTCTGATCGTTTCCGAAACGAATATCTCCTGAAGTAAACTGAAACTCATCTCCCGGAAAAATGATAATATCTTGAAAAGGAGCCAAGCACATATTGCCCCCAATTATTTCTGTAACTAAGTGATGCCTTTGTGAACCGCCCGCTACTGTTCCGGCTCTAAACTGAGTATAGGGTTGATAGTTAACCGTTGCAAAAGGCTCAATAATCAATTTTACTGTATCTGGCGTAGTGGTATTGACGGAAGGCGTTAAATCCTGAAAAGAAACACCGTTTGAATTGGGATAAGAAGCAGATTGATGCAACAACATATAAGCACCATACTGGAATTTATACTCCTTATTGTATCGGTACTGCCACAGATTGGTAGAATCTAAAATTATCGCGTCAAACCTATACTCCACAGCAGCCGTAGTCATTCTGATATTGGCTGTGGTATCAAGCACTTTCAAGGCAAGCACAAAGTTGCTTAACCGGTTGTAACTGAATTTTTCCACCGGCATACAAGAAGTAGTTGTCCTAGATCCACTTAGGTCCGTAACCCCAAAGTAGCGCCTGTAGTTAAAACCACTTCCTAAGCTATCTGGCACCTCTATTTCGGCAACAAGCGAATTACAGGGCTTTCCTCCACAACTGGTATCGTAAGGGTTAACATTATTCACAAAATTGATGTAGGCCTCAAAAAGTAAATTCGATTGCAGAATCACGGAATCACTATCCAAAGCGTTGTTCCGGATAAAAACCCTTCTGTTCACATCATAAGTGCCTGGAGCTATAATACCTGAATTGTAGAGTGGTTCAATGCCTACGGGTATGCAGTAAGAGGAATCCACCGGGCCATCCCATTCATCATTCAGGGTTTGGTAAGCTTCCCAATCTTTACAATTCATGTAGCTCACGGTAGAGTCGAAAGGGCAAACCGTCATTTGTAAAGAGTCGAAAGGCGCTTGCCATTGGAAAACTTGACCTTCAGAGCTTAGCCCTAAAAATAATAGGGATGCGAGAAAGTAAACTTTTTTCATAGAGAATTTGGTTTAGTAGTTTCGAAGATATCAATTCTTTTCATAATCAACGCTTTAGCGAAGAGTCCTACAAAATGTCTCAAAATATGGCTAGCTTCGCATTTCCATAATTATGGGTATTAAAAGCAGAAATTTGATCATATGCAAAGGATAAAATCACTTCTACTCCTCTTACTCTTTTCTTCTTCACTAGCAAGCGCACAAGGGTACATTTCACCTCGACTTCAAAAGCAATTGAACCAAGAAGGAACTTCTTTTTTAACGGTAAGAATAGAGTTTGAAAACACCGTAGATTTAGAAGTACTGAAAGCCGATTTTAAACAAAATGGATACACTCCTTCTGAAAGAGCAAAACGTACCCTTTTAGCCCTGCAAAACCAAGCAAATTTTCAACAGCAAGCTGCAAATCGCCTAATTACCGAAAAACTTCAGGAACACATAAAAGCAGTGTATCCATTTTGGATAGTGAATGTAATGGTGCTCCAAGCCGATAAATACGCTATTGAGGCTTTGTCTCAAACCGCTCATGTAAACCTTATTGATTTGGAAGAGAGTCAATTCATTTCGCACGATCCTATTTTAAAAAGTGGAAAACATAAAACACAAGCGCCCGGTGGCGTAGAGCCTGGCCTTACGGCTATTAACGCTCCGGCTATGTGGGCTTTAGGCTATACCGGCAGGGGCCGTGTGGTATACAACTACGATACCGGTGTTTGGCCAACGCATCCTTCTTTCAACAACCGTTTTATGGCCAACTTTTACCCGCTTTCCCAGTCGTGGTATGGCTTTTTTAGTGAAACCCCTAATGGGAATGTTTCTGACCATGGAACGCATACTTTAGGTACTATTGCCGGTTTAGATGCTGCAACTCAAGATACGATTGGAGTTGCCTTTGAAGCCTACTGGATAGCCAATGATTTTGTAACCTCTACGGTGCAAGCTTTACCTCCTTTGGTGGATATGATTGGTGCTTTTCAATGGGCCCTTAATCCGGATGGAGACATCAACACCACACATGATATACCGGACGTAATTAACAACAGTTGGCGTTGGTATGATGTAGGCGATACCGTGCATTGCGGAGGTTTTGTGGTAAACTTGATGAACGCCATTGAAGCTGCGGGTATTGCCAATGTTTTTTCAGGCGGAAACTTTGGCCCGAGCAACACCACTATTAGCTCTCCTCAACGCATTAACACCTCCAACGTAAATACCTTTTCGGTTGGGAGTATCGATGCCAACCAAAGCTTTCCATATCCCATTAGCGGGTTTTCAAGCAAAGGCCCAACCCAATGCCCAGGAACAGGCTCTCTTTCTATTCACCCAGAAGTAGTAGCTCCCGGTCAAAACGTTCGCTCCGCTTGGGGAAAGGACTCTTACAACAGTATTTCTGGAACCAGCATGGCCGCCCCGCATGTGTCTGGAGCTATACTCCTTTTAAAAGAAGCTTTTCCATTTTTAAATGGAGATGAACTGCTTATGGCTCTATACACCACAGCCACAGATATGGGTACTACAGGCGAAGACAATACGTACGGAAATGGATTGATTGATGTGTATGCAGCTTACCAGCATTTGGCGCAAAGTCACACCCCGGTTGATCCCAATCAAATCGCCTGGGATTTAGCCATTACAGACTTAAGCTCACCTGCCTTACATGGTGTTACTTGTGATGCCAGTTATATCCCTCAAATTACGCTCCTTAACCGTGGAGATAGTGCCATTACCAAAATCAACTTTGGGTATAAGGTAAACAGCAATGGCTTGCCTGTTGGGCATACCTGGACCGGAAATCTAACTTCTGGCCAGAGTATCAACATCAGTTTACCTTCTGTTTCTTTTACGGGCTTTGGGCCGCAAGAACTGGAAATGCTGGTATCTGTTGATCCACAAAAAACGGAATACGATAACTTCAACAACCGTAAAATTATTCGCTTCAACCGCAGAGAATCTGTTTCCTTGCCTTTTACAGAAGAGTTTGAAAATGGGATCTCTGATCATTGGTTGGTTCTTAATGAAGATGGGGCAAGAGGTTGGGACACCATTTCTGTACCCGGTAGAGGCACCAATACAAAAGCTGCTCGCATAGATTTTTACAATTACCACCCCAGAGCCAGCCAAAGGGATGGCTTAATAACACCTCAGCTTTCTATCCCCACAACCGGGCAAAGCACTTTAAAGTTTGATGTTTCTTATCAAAACTTAAATCCTTTCTCCCAATTGCAAGACACTTTAAGGGTGTATGCTTCTACCGATTGCGGTGCGAGCTTTCCTCAGTTGATCTATGAGAAATTTAGCGGTGCTTTAAACACCAACGATACAACCACCAATGATTTTATTCCGCAATACGAAAGCCATTGGCGTAGAGATTCTATTGATCTACAAGCTTTTGCTGGGCAGGATATTTTACTCCAAATTATGGGCATTAACCGGAAGGGAAACAACCTCTACATTGACAATGTAAGTGTGTACAGTGGCGCTACCGATCCGGTAAGCTCCGAAGAGGAAAGAGAAACAGGCCTTTACCTCTATCCGAATCCAGCTCAAAATCAGGTAAAAATTGAAGCCGTTGGCTTAGGCGAAGGCACTTTTGAAGTGCAGTTTATAGATGCTGTTGGCCGAGTAGTAAAAAGCTCCGATTGGAATAAAGCCGATGCAGGAATAGACATCAGAGATTTGAAAAAAGGGATTTACATCGTGCAACTAAATAGTCCGAATAAAACCTACACTTCCCGATTGGTGAAACACTAAGGCCAAGATTTTGGCCTAGGCTAAAATCAAAAAAAAACTATATTTGCCATCCTTATTAAAATGGGGGATTAGCTCAGCTGGCTAGAGCGTTTGACTGGCAGTCAAGAGGTCACCGGTTCGACTCCGGTATTCTCCACATAAAAAAGAGCCTATAGACCACAGTGTTTATAGGCTCTTTTGTTTTCTTCACA
>CAZAJG010000032.1:0-246 GCA_964485405.1 uncultured Owenweeksia sp.
GAGTATCCCAAGTCTTGAAATGCAGGTATTGGTTCCTATTCAGGAAGAGAATGAATTTAATCATAACATTGTTGATATAGCCGCTAATCTGGATACTATACCCCTGTATGTTTCCATGAGCTTGTCTGCATATGCCCGAAGGCCAGATGCATTTGTTATTACCCGCGCATTAGCAACATTCCAAAGAAGTTTAATAAGCGGAAACAGCTCTTTTGATAAGTACCACTACCAAAATAAGAATAGGGC
>CAZAJG010000032.1:256-16270 GCA_964485405.1 uncultured Owenweeksia sp.
GGCTCTTACTGCAAGTCAAAAAAGAGGACTGGATTTATTTTTCTCATCTAGGACCAATTGTTCGAGCTGCCATGGCGGTTTTAACTTCACAAACTATGGTTTTGAAAATAATGGATTAGATACCCTTTATTCGGATCTAGGAAGAATGAGATTTACTGGCCTTGAAGCGGATAGGGCCTTATTCAAAGTTCCGTCTTTGCGCAATGTAGGCTTGACTTCTCCCTATATGCACAACGGAAAATTTAAAAATCTAGAAGAGGTAATTAATCATTACAATAAGGGTGGTGAGGCACATATCAATAAAAGCGATTTGCTGCACCCACTTAAGTTAAAAGAGCAGGAAAAAAAGGATTTAATTGAATTCCTAAAATCCCTGACTGATTATGAATTTATTGAAAATGAAAATTTCAGTCAAAACTAAAAAAAATGAAGAAAAGTGTTATTCTTTTAATTATCCCAATTTTATTTGGAGCTAATTACTCATTTAGTCAATGTGCTGTGGATGAGTATGAAGTAGAGGTTTTTATAGCAACAGATAGCTATGGCTACGAAGGGTATTGGCAGTTAACAAAAGCAGGCGAGCCTTGTGGGTCAAATAACATTGCTGCTGATGGAAATACAGCTGTTGGATGCACAGGTGGTGGACTTCGAACAGTTTCTAGTGGAGGATATGGAAATAACCAAACTTTTTCTGCTGGGACTTGGTGTCTTAAAAAGGATTCACTTTATGATCTACATTATATTGATGATTGGGGTGATGGAGGTTTTGGATTTACAGTAACCGTAAATGGTTATGATGTGCTCAATGTTTCAGGTCAGGGGGCAACACAGGTTTGGACCTTTCAGGCCGTTGAACCTTCTTCTATTGATGGTGAAATGACAGAAATAAAAACTCCTTATTCCTATAATTTTACTGGAGCCAATTCCCTTGTTGGTGAATTTGTAAACCGTGGTAAGGATACTGTGACTAGTTTGGATATTCAATATTCATTGGATGGAGGGAGCACCCAAAATCACTCATATACAGGAATTAGCCTTCCATATGGGGAACATTTAGAATACAACCATAATGTGACAATGAATTTGACAAATGGTCTCCATGATTTAAAAGTATGGTGCACCAATATTAATCTTCAAACTGACTCTTTTCCTTCAAATGATACCTTGCTTATTTCGTTCGAGGTTGGACCAAAAGTTCCGAATATTATTGATGATTATTTTACTTCAATACCTTGGCCACAAGAATATGCTAATAGCTCAGATCAATTAAATGGCCCAACCGATTTAGATTTTCATCCTGTTTTGAGCAGGAAGGAACTCTGGGTAATTAATAAAAGAACGGAAGCCATCGGTGGATCTACTGTTACCATTTCTAATGCAGGTGAAAGCAATCAAACATCAGTTCATAAGGTAGATGGAAATTCATGGCATTTTATGTCTTTACCTACTGGTATCGCATTTGGTGAGAATGAAAATTTCGGGAATTCCCCAGGTGTTTTTGACGCCAATCATAACGGAGGACAGCCATTTACCGGTCCTGCTCTTTGGTCTAGTGATCCTGCTGTTTACGCACAGCCCTCAGGAGGAAATGGTAGTCATCTAGACATGCTTCATAGCAGTCCAGAATGCCAAGGTATTGCCCATGAAGTTGATAATGTTTTCTGGGTTTTTGATGGTTATAATTCTGATATAGTAAGATATGATTTTGCGGAAGACCACGGCCCTGGAGCGGACTACCATGGCGATGCAATAATACATCGATATAGAGATGAATTGGTAAAAAAGGATCCTCAAGATAAGGTAGTAAGTCACCTTGTTTTGGATAAAGAAACAAATTGGCTTTATGTTGTAGATCAGGGGAATAAAAGAGTTATTCGAATAGATATTAAGAGTGGTACAGTTGGCCAAAATTCTAATATTAATAATTACGAAGCTGTTGAGGAATACAAAGAAGTTGTTGGTTATACTTGGGAAACAGTCGTAGATGCTGGATTAACTCAACCTGCTGGGATAGATATCATTGAAGATCGAATGATAGTGAGTGATTATGCCAATGGGGAAATTATTGTCTATGATATTAGTGTTATTCCAGCAATTGAAAAGGGAAGGATCTCTACTAACGCTATTGGAATTATGGGAGTTAAAATCGGCCCAGAAGGGAATATTTGGTATGTAGATTATGATTCAAATAAACTATTCAAATTAAAACAATCTGCTATTTCTTTAGAAGAGAGCCAAGAAGTAATGTTTGAAATCTTTCCTAATCCTTCTAAGGGTTCGTTCCAATTGAAATTAAGACAGTTAAACTTAGGAACATTGGAAATTTATAGCCTTACAGGGGTCAAAGTCTATGAGCAAAATATCAAAAGTACAGGGGTAAATGTGCATACAAATCTCTCTCCAAATGTTTATCTTTTGAAGGTTAAAGATCAGGATTCGGGCTTTACTTCTCAAAAACGAATCGTAATCCATTAAAATCAAATCCCTAGGTGGAATTGGTCTTGTAACGGCCTTTTCCACTTATTTTTTTCTCAAATTTCTAAACCCAAGACTTTGAGAATTGAAGAAGTTCATGATTCAGACTTTTTAGCAAAAAAATTGAATCTTGATTACTCATATTTAAGCTGGCTTTTTTCTTCTCTTTAAGGAATTGCGATTGAAAAACAGATTACTATTCAAAGAATTGAAAAGGTAAACGAATTGTTGTTTATGGTAATCTTAATTTATCAGAAATTGCTTTCAAAATGAATTATAGCGGCATATCCCATCTTTCAGGCTGATTTAAAAAGGAGACTGGAATACCCCTTCAAGATTTAAAAAACAAAGAAGCCTGGAGCGAAAACCATAAGATGAGTAAATACAAAATCATTGTCCCAAAATCCTATGTAAAATTGACTACATCGATACAGATGGTGATGGTGATCCTGATTTAAAGAGGGTCAGAGTTTATGTCAATGGTATATTGAAAAAAGAAAAAACAAAGACACTATAGTTTGTTGAACCAGTACCCCGTCCATAGGCGGGGTACTTAACCCTTTTAAAATGAAATTTATTCTATCTCTTTTTATCGTTTTAGGTATCAGCTTTTCTGCGGCTTCTCCCTTCGTTCATACTTTGAACCCCAAAAAGGAAAAGCTGGAGTACCGTGAGTTGAAGGTGGAAGTAAACAGCAATATTTATGTACTGACCCATATACGCTTGAATAACAGTAGTCGTTTGTATCGGTTTATCATTGATACCGGAAGTACTGGTAGTTCCATAAGTAAAAAGGTTGCTGATGCATTAGGTCTTGAAATGACCGGAACAGATCAGGTAACAGATGGCTATTCGTATGAAAACCTTTCCACCTCCCAATTGGACATGGATATAGAAGGTATAATCTTCAAAGGTTTGGAGGTAGATGTAATGACAAGCGATATGTCAGGGCGCGGCCAAGTCTGTGCGATTGATGGTATTTTAGGAAGTAACGTTCTCAAAAAGCACGTTTGGAGTTTTCGAAAAGGACAAGTAGGTGTGCAGAGTCAAGTTGATAAAAAGCAGCTTTCCGACTTTTCTAAATACAAAATGAAACTACAATTCGGAGGTGTACCTACCTTGGTCGCAGGTTTCAAAGGTACGCGTTCCACTTCCTTAATTGATCTGGGTTTTAACGGTAATATCACCACTCCAATCTCGAATGTAGAATACCTATGGGGCAAGCAAGAGAGAACCGGAAAAGGGCAGCTTATCCATACGGCTTTTAACAATCCAGCCCCAACCAAAACCAGAATTCTAAAAGTACCGGAGTTTGATTTTGGTAGCCCAAAAGAGCATAAAAAGTATGGCACAGCCATGAGCATTCAAGAGGTCATTGTGGATGTAGAAGAGGAAGAGCATTACCCGATACAAGCTATTGGAGCAGGTCTATTGAACTCCTTCGAAATGGTTATTGATTTCCCAAAAGAAAGGTTGTACATCAAAAAGATCAATGATTCCAAAGCGCATTCCATTTTAAACACCTTTGGCTTTGTGGTAAACCCTAATACCCGTTCTGTTGAATTTATCTGGGATGACTCACCCGCAGCCAAGCTTGGGTTGCAATTAGGGGATGAAATTCAAAAGCTAAACCATCTGAACCTAATGACCGCTGAATTCAAAGCCTTAGCCGATTGTGAAAGACAGTCCAAGATTTCAGAAATATTAAGAAACACTCAAAAGGTAAATCTTTTAGCCATAAGAAAGGATGGCATACAGCTCAAAGGGCAACTTTCGAAAGTCGCTTTGTTTACTGATTAGTTTTCATTTTACCCGTTCTTAAACAACTATTTTAAAGCCTCCATAAATTCTTTAGGAGCTTTATGGATTCCTTCAAATACCAATTTCCCCCAATCTTTCAATCTTTTTATTGACTTCATTTAGGAGTGTAGTTTGTTTAGACATCTGTCTTTCAGTTTCTAATATTAATTCATTTTTTATCAGCAAGAAAATCTAATGCGTAATCAAAATACTACAATCGATTATTGCTAAAATTTTATCTTTGACCATTGCCGATTGGCATAAGAAATTGTATTAACGCTCAGGCGAGTCTGATAAATCCGCAAAATTGCTCAACTCAACGCTTGGTGAAGAATACGCCCAAATGGGCGTGTCTTTGCTATATGTTTTGAGTTGGGGTCTTTGCGGAACCTATCGGACAAGCAGTAGTGATGTACACGCCTTCTTTTTTAGACAGAAGAAGGAGTACATCAGAGGCATTTTTTTAATAACATGAACACTACTC
This sequence comes from uncultured Owenweeksia sp., assembly GCA_964485405.1. GTDB lineage: Bacteria > Bacteroidota > Bacteroidia > Flavobacteriales > Schleiferiaceae > CAKZNE01. Next base: position 5,016 of record CAZAJG010000032.1, read on the forward strand.
TTCTCTTTAGGATTCGACAAGTCCTTTTAAAATATTTTGATATACCATTTACTAACCATTACCGTATCACAAACTTTTTATGGAGTGGATTATCCACCAGGTTCGGAAGTGACCTAAAACACTTCAGATTACAAACAATCATTCATCATGTTAAATGAAAACAAAACTCTTGTGGTCATTGGTGCTATTCAGTTATGCACTCTTTGGTCAGCGAACCGTTGAAGATCATGTGCAATCTATGAGTATGGCACATGAGCTGAATCAGCCTGAATCCTCATTTCAAGCTTCAGCAGACCTAAACAATATCTCTTCTATAAATAAATCAGGGGATTTGAATGCCAGTATTCCCTTGATTGTAGTTAAAGGGAAAGAACTACAATTACCCATCAACCTAAACTATCAAGCAGGTATCAAGATTGATCAAAAGTCTTCGCCTGTTGGCTTGGGTTGGAACATTTCCTTTGGAAGCATCATACGTGATTATGGGGCTTTTGAACCAGACTACTATGAGACTACAGTCGAAACGGATATGATCAATGTAGAAAGTGATGCTGTAGGGGATCTATCCAAAACAACGAGAGCCAACGTCTTACACCGTCATAAGAACCTTCCTTATCAAGGCTTGGACGGGTCAGATAATGAGCGTATGACTCCTGATTTATACCATATTAATCTGCCAGGACAAGGTGGTAACACATTCTGGAATATGGGGTCAGCTGGTGCTGCGCACAACTTTACTTGGGAAGAATTCCAAAACTGGACGGTGGAACATACCCCTGAAACCTTCACTTTTAACCAAGAAATTAGTAGAATCAATGAGATCAACAATCCCAATGCCAGTAACTCTGCGGCAAACAGTTTTGCCGCTGCGATCATCATCCCGCCTTATGTGCAAGACCGGGATTTCAAGCAATTGGTTTTTGGTGATGCTCCTCCAACAGGTTATGATTGGGGAGTACTTGAAGAAGACAGAATCATAAGTTACCGAGACTTCGGGGAGTTTATAATCACCACCGAAGATGGAACTCAATATGTATTTGGCAGACCCCTGCGAGGACAAAAATATTTAATGGATAACGACCCCTTCTGGAGTTTGGTTCATGGTAAAACGGGGGCGATAGATGCAAATACACCAACCAGCGTTGAAGAAATTCTGGCTCAAGATGGATCTGTTTTAGGAGAGTTTTGGAAAATCGATTTCATACGGGAGTGGCTGCTGACTGAAGTGAGGTCAGCTGGTTACCGGGATGCCAACCAAAATTGTATAGCCGATGATGGAGATGAAGGCGATTGGATCAGGATAGAATATACCGAACCTACACAACAGGAGGATTTGGTTGTTTCTACGAATATCACACTGCCAGTAGATGTACCCAAACACCGTGAATGGAGTTCCTTCTCCAGAACCGATAAGGAATCTAGTTTAATGACAGAGCGTGCCTATGTCACTAAGATAGTCACCCCTGTGGAGCAGTATGATTTTACCCTTTCAGAAAGGTTTGATGTAGACCATGATTATTTCTCAGTACCCCTAAACAATGGTGGCATTGGGAGCGGCACTAACAATCATTGGTATGCTAACAACAATATTGGTAGCCACGATACCAAAGTGAAATACCCTGTAGAGGTAATGAAATACGATCAGATTCAACACTCCGTTCGTGTCACCAGATTGATTACTCAAAGCTCTGGAGATGGAGGGGTTGTTATTCCTACTAAAACAGGTTGTTCCGAGTTAGACCCTCTTCCGCAGTATGAATTACTAGACAGTAGTGTGGTTTCCACGATTGAATTCAACTATGCTGCTAAAGGCAGTGCAGAGGAATTGGCTGTATCAGATTACCTCATTCTGGACAACTCTAAAACAGAAAACAATATTGGTCAATATGAGCCCAATGCGGAGTTGGGGTTTGTATTTGACATAGAAGACTATGATGCCGGAGATGCCCGTGGAAAAACTACTTTATTGGGTTTGACCATTTACCCTGAAGATGATTTACTCTCGTCTGATGCTAAGAAATTCTCTTTTGAATACGGCTTCAACCCCTCCTTTAATCCGATTCACAAACACGAGATTCTGAAAATGGAGTATTACCCCTCCATACGTTGTTCTTACAGCCGTGCGCGCTTCGTACCGGATAAGACTTTTATCCCTACGCTATCTCCTTTTTCTACGGTTAACAACGTAGTCGGAACTGCTTTTGCGAATCAACTCACCACAGATAACAGCAGCTCTACGTGCATGACCAACTTGGGCTATTATGATGATCCATCTACGAGTCAGTTTGAAGGGGATGCCTGGTCTTTAACGAAAATAACCCTACCAGAAGGGGGATCAATTTCTTTTGATTACGAAAAAGACGAAACGGACTTTACCACTACCTTTTCCAACATACTGGATGTAGATGGGCTAGTTCCTAATAGGTTGCCTTCTATTATGAATTACAACAGCATTGCGGCAGCAAAAGCCGCTGTGCAGAGCAAAATCAATACAGATGAGAACAATGGTCTTAAAACATTGACTCCGACCTTTTCTACCCCAGAAGAATTCTTTGGATTACGTTTAAAGAGTAAAACCCTTGATGATGATAATGGAAATATTTCCACCATTGATTATGACTACGGAACAGGATATCATACCAGTATTCCAGCGAGTTACTGGCAAAATACTTTGAGCGCTTTTTCTGGCTTCACACAATATCAAAGTGTTAATCAGGATCATCTGGGGAACTACCAGTCTCTTCTGAAAGCACAAACCTTGGTTTATTTCCAGGACCCGGATTATGGTTTGGTTTTGGCTTGGCCCGGAGGGCCAATACGAGAGAATGACTTTTCCACTTTCGTTTATACTCTCCAAAGCAATGTCCGACTAGATCATAGTGTAGATGATGACACTCACTTTTACGATAGGATAGATGAGATTAGACCTGATGGTGGTAAAACGTCTTCTCATTATGGCCAAGTAAATCAAACGAACACGGACTTTGATCCGGTTCATCAAACGACAGCTTATCTAAAAGGCTTCTTTATGGATGAAGGAGACGTAGTAGAGATGGTTCTTAACCAAAGAGACCCTACCAAGCAAGTGGTGCTTAAAAAGCAGGAGTATTTTAATGCCAATAACAGTAATCCGGTTTGGGCTTCTATTAATACCTATGAGGCCAGTACCAGAGACTATAAATCGTGTGATTTCATAGCCAAAGAATTTCTAACAGTTGAACAGCACGCTTTCAACTACGACAATGATGACCTGATAGCTATTATGACAGGAGGGGATGACGATCATTATATTGATATGACCATCAATATAGATAACTATCGCTATGCTACAACCAGTGCTTTAGAGGTAAATACTGCGAATCAGGCCTTAACGAAATACAATGCAATTGATGCTAATGGGAACTTCCCTACTCATCTCCAATTTCAAGGTTTTACACTTCCTACAGTAGATAATTTTACCCGTTACTTAAGTTATCATATCAAGCAGACGGAGCAACAAGTAGTAGACTATCATGGCAATCCCGGTGGGTCAGATGCTGTTTCGAAAACTACTTATTACCATTATGACAACATTCATCTAGCTCAACCGACCCGCATTGAGAAAACGACCAGTGAAAATCCGGATCTATTTCAGGTAACACATTATGTTTATCCAGAGGATTACACCAACCTGGGCGGGTTTATAGGAGCAATGAAAACAGCCAACATCATAAAACCCATTGAGATTGTAGAATCAGAACTTGACAAGAGCAATAACACCTATGTTTTTACAGATGCGATTTACAACCGATATGTAGAAAGTGGAACCCAACTTGGGATGTTGGAAGGAAGTTACTTACTGGAAAACGAGGCTACTATTAGTATGCCGAATTTTAGTTTTTCAAACCGATCCGGTACAGGCTACAATGAAATACCTCCATTAGGGAATAAATCTACTTTTTACCCTAGCAACCTTTACGGTACATCAGAAGTAGATCACACCTTTTATGAAAACAGGCGTCAGCTTAAATCTGTACAAACTAAAGGCGCACCGCTAACCAGTTTTAAATATGGTTATGGAGATGCTTACCCTACGGTTCAAATTGTGGGTGCTCAAGCAGATGAAGTAACGACCCAAAACTTTGAAGAACCGTTATTTCAACATTCCAGCGATGCGTATTGTGGCGACCAATCCTACAATCTCTTTGGAGATAACCCCGCCCTTCTTCGTACCAACATTAAGGAAAATGTGAAACAGGATGGTGATTATACCCTTTCTTTTCATTATAAAAGTAGCGGACTGAACGGTACAGCGGTAGTAATGACTCGCCTGTTTCGTTATCCAAACCAGCCCAACCAAGTACTCATTACCAACCATATGCCTTTGTTTTACATGAACGATACGCAAGGGGAATGGAAGATGTTTAATGAGACTTTGGATATACCCGCCTTGAAAACGGCTAATGGCATCCCTCTGAGCGAAGAAGTGGGTGTACGAATACAATTGGTAAACTACGATCAGAATGTTCCTATTCTGGTGGATGATTGGCGTTTTTATCCTTCTGAAGCTCAGCTGACAACTTATACTTACAAACCCTTAAGGGGAGTCAGTAGCATCACGGATGCCCGTGGAGAAACCCAAAACTTTACCTACGATGGTTTTGGCCGATTGATAGAAACCAAAGACGCGGAAGGCAAACTTTTACAAACTACTCAGTACAATACTGTTCAACCTTAAACACCACCTAGACATGAAAAATATACTAACAACGGTGGCAATGGTCGTTCTAACAGCCACCTTCACCAAGGCACAAAACACACAACACAACTATACTAAAACTACGATTCCCTTGCAGCCTGTAGCTAGCTCTCAAGCTGCTGCTGCTCTGGCAGATGATGATAAACGCACGGCCATAACCTACTACGATGGCTTGTCCAGACCTGTACAGCAAATTCAATACCGCCAAAGTCCGGTACAAAGGGATATCGTTCAGTTTTCTGAATATGACCTACTCGGCAGGGAATCGAAGCAATATCTACCTTATGTGGATGGGCAAGCGGATATGGATTTTAAAGGAGATGCACTTTCTATTCAAGCGCAATTCTATCAATCAACCGCCAGAGTCGCTCGCACCTCCTTCCCCTTTGCAGAAACCGTTTATGATAATTCTCCGCTGAATCGGGTTTTGGAAAAATCCTCACCTGGTCACGATTGGCAATTGGGAGAAGGACATACTTCACAAATGGGGTATGGAACAAATGCGTTGAATGAAGTGCGGCTTTGGCAAGAGCTGGCCGGACAAATCACTTCGGTAAGCTTTTATGATGCGTCTACTTTGTATAAAACGATTTCTACCGATCCTGATGGACAAGTGATGATGGAGTTTAAAGATCAGGAAGGCGTGTTGGTTCTATCGCAAAAGCAGTTAGAGCCAGGTGTTTTAGCATCTACCTATTATGTGTACAACACCCTGAATCAGCTAATCGCAGTTATTCCTCCTCAAGCCTATGCCGATATGGTAAACTATAACGCTACCAGCGAAGTACCGGATAGGATTTATCGATACATCTATGACAAGCGTGGAAGAATAGTAGAAAAGAAAGTACCTCACCGAGGTTGGGCATATACGGTTTATGATCAGAAAGATCGGGTAGCCTGTACTCAAACCGCGAATCAAAGAGCTAATAACCAATGGAGTTTTGTGAAATATGATGAGTTAAACCGTCCTGTATTGAGTGGATTGTTAACCGATTTCAGCAACAGAACCACTATGCAATCCGCTGCGGATGCGGCCAGCTTTACAGGTGAATTGAGAACAGGTTCTAACTTTTCTACTCAGTTCGGCTATACCAATCGGGCTTTTCCGGTGAGCACCAACTTAGATATTCATGCGGTAAACTATTACGGTGACTATGATTTTGATCTCAATGATTTACCCAATGTTACATTTTCTAATCCTCCTGCTGGTTTTAGTACACCGGATGTAACTCCCAGAACCTATGCGTTGCCAACGGCCAATAAAACCAAGGTGTTGGATGGTAGCAATACCTTCCTTACCACAGCGAATTGGTATGATGAACGTGGTAGGTTAATCCAAACCCAATCGGATAACTATTTGGGTGGAAAAGACATCGTTTATAATGAGTATAATTTTATTGGAGAGATTACCCGCACGGCTTTAGTACATACGGATGGAAGCAACAATAGCACTACCCTAAGCCAACGTTTTTCTTACGATCATGCCGGGAGATTAAAGCAGATTTTTCATCAGATAAATGAACAGGAAGAGATACTGTATTGTGAGAACGTCTATAACCAGTTGGGGCAATTGGTGGATAAGAAGCTCCATGCTACCGATCTGGTAAATCCTCAGTTTTTACAGAGCATAGATTATGCTTACAACATCAGAGGCTGGCTCACCCACATCAACAATGCAGATTTAAAAGACGATGAGTATGTACTAGACCCAACCTCTTCCGCAACCATTGTTGGCGTGAGCATTACCAATATCAGCTTTTCCATTAGCGAAATAGACAATGAAACCGATGGGCATTATTTGGCCTTATCTCTATCAGATGAATCTTCTTTAGAAGTAGAAGGGGATGTTAATGAAGAGCTGTACAACAACGATGAAGCCTCTATTATGGTATTGATGGAATATCCCGGTGAAGGGGAAGATTTAGCCACGTATCAAGCTCTATTATCAGCCGCAGGAGAGCCTTTTGATATAGACTATGCTCCAGCGCTGGAACTGGAAAGAGAAACGGATATTCTGGCGTTGAAAAGTGGGATTGAGTCCGATGTAAGTGATGTGCTGGAGGGGACGATTACCAATGGCAATGGCATCTCCCGATTGCAAAATGGAGTTTTCAACTACGTCAATGGGAAGGGCGCGTTTTTACTGGAAGCTCCGGCTTCTTTTAGCTCCCAATACCTACAGTTTTACTTTGAGGTGCGCAACGGCACGCAGTTGTATCTCAAAGTAGAGAGTTCTAATGCCAACCAAGTATTTGAGGCTTTGGTGATGAACCAGAACGCTAGCAATCAAACCGAGTTCAATGATTTACTCGCATTAACTACGGACATCACCTCTGACCCTGCTAAAGTTACTCCCATAATCATTGATTTTGATTACGCCAATTTATACGAAGGTATGGGTACAATGAGTGCCGTGGAGGAGTGCTTACGGTATTTATCTTCTATTGTAGAAGTAGGCTATGGTATTACTCATGCCTATACCTTAGAAAAGCTGGAAGGCTTTGCCATCACCTATGCGTACAGCACTTTTGGGCAGGTGTACTTCAACAATGACGAAAACGATCTGTGGGGTATGGAGATTAAGTACAACAGCCGCACCAATCAAGCGGTATTGTTTCCACTGAACAACAGCCCGCTGTATAATGGCAACATCTCCGAAACGACCTGGCAGAGCAAAGGTGATGAAGTGAAGCGTGGTTATGGCTATCAATACGATGGTTTTAGCCGGATAATGCAGGCTACTTACAAAGCACAGGAATCGAGTACCGGCAACTGGAGCTTAGAGAATAATCGCTACAACCTTAGCGGTATTTCTTATGATCTGAATGGTAATATTCAGACCCTCAGCCGCAAAGGTTTCACCTCCGGTGTGCTAAACCAAAACGCTACCTTTGGTACAATGGATAATCTGAGTTACAGCTATACGGGCGATCAACTCTTAGGAGTAACCGATCAGAGTCAGGTACATCACATCAATGACTTTAACGATGGGAATACCTCCGGTAATGATTATACCTATGATGTAGATGGCAATTTAACAGCTGACTTGAACAAGGGGGTTAGTATTACTTACAATCACCTGGACTTACCCATTACGGTTGATAATGGAAGTGGTGAAGTGATTACGTATATCTACGATGCTTCAGGGGTTAAATTGGAGAAAGAGTTTAACAACTACGGAGCTATTTCTAAAACCATTTACAGTGCTATTGGCAACTATACAGCAACAGGAAGCGCTACCCCTGCTATCGACTTTATTTTTACCAATGAAGGGCGTTTGGTAAAGGATGGAGCAGATTATCGGTATGAATATTTCTATAAAGACCATTTGGGGAATACCCGCCTAGGCTTTTCGGATTATGACGGAGATGGAGAAGTAGATGCTACAGAGATTACCCAACAAGAAAACTACTACCCTTTTGGCTTAAATCACGAAGGAACCTACTATGGAACCGCTATCCTAACGGATCACAAGTATCTCTTTAATGGTAAAGAGCTTCAAACGGAACTCAATCTGAGTATCACTTCTATGGATTGGAGAGGACTCGATCATCAAATTGGCAGGTTTTTTGGAGTTGACCCGTTGGCAAGTGAGTTCTCCTCCTGGACACCCTATCACTTTGTACATAACAATCCGATAAGCATGATTGATCCTTCAGGTTTGAACGCTGAACCCGTTTTTGACAGAGATGGGAATTTGTTGGGCAACACGAAAGAAGGGTTTACCGGAGATTATCTAATCTATTCAGGAGATGAGGATATTGACTTTTCAACTATGACTGCTGCGGAAGCCACAAGTAGGTCTGATGTATCAACTTTAGACGCCTTAGTAGATGCTGGCAATGGATTAACGGATGATGCTTTTTCAAGGCTAGAGACAAATGTGGTGAAACAATTTGATGGAGAGCAAATCTTTCCAAATGTGACGTTTGACTTTGGTCAAGTAGGTGGAAAGATTTATACAAGGGGTGATTTTAACGTAGGAGATCAATTTGAAATTGATGATGATAATAGAATTATATCATTCCAGAATGGACGGGACAGAGAATTTACTGTGGAGAATACCAAATCCGCAGTTTTAGCTCACGAGTATTACTCGCATTTTATTGTTGGTCATAAAGAAACCGGAGATCACCACCTTTCTTATGCTTATGAGATGAAATACATAACTAGGAATGGTTTGAATGTGACACCAACTTATTTAAAGAATACAGAGGATCAGGTCTTGAACTTCATTTACAGTGATTATGGGTTGGATCCTGAAAATTCAAGTGAAGCCGCTAGAGCCAAGAGAATCTTTAACACACGTAAAAGAATATGGTCAAAGTAATAGTTGTAGTTTTTCTCTTCTTAATATCTAACCCAATTTTCGGTCAGGTTTTGTCCAAGGATTTAGAAGGAGATAGTATACATATAAAATTAAATGGTAAAGGGATGAACTATCCCTATACCACTTTATCGCTCTATGAAGGGACTATTAAGCTGTCATATCGGAGTTTCAACTTAAGCACTGGTGAAACTTTATTCACAGACACTATAATAGTTAATGATAGCGTGTACAACAGGCTTAGGGATGACATATATTATTGGTTTTCAAAAGATAATACTATTAGATCAAAACCAGTTGGTAAGTTTACTGAACGGAGAGTAGTATGGCTCAAATCGGAGGTTTGGATTGGAGATTATGAAAGGAAAAAGTTGCTAGGTAAGAGAAATTTTTATGCCGTGGCAGGGGACTATGAATATCTATGGTCAAAAGAGTTCGAAGAGTTTTATTTGAGTTTTTATAGTCTAACAAATAAAACTTAACAAGCACCTCGCTTTAAAACGTAAGGGTTCAGCCATCAAATATGATTTATACAAATTATCGGTTAAGCGATAAGAACCCAAAAGATGCTGCCAGAGCCAATTTTTTTTTTAAAACACCTAAGCGTTTATGGTCAAGATAGGAATTACAATACTTTTTTTAATAACGTCAATATCGGTATTTGGTCAATTTCCCAATACCGAATTGGAAGGAGATAGTATCAGCATAAACATAAGTGGTAATGGAATAAAATATCCTTTTACGATCATTTCATTACATGAAAATAAGATCATAGTGTCTAATGAGAACTATGACTTAGAGACTGGACATATTTGGTTTACAGATACCACCGTAACAAACGATAGCCTATATGATGAAGTAAGGAATCAAGTCTATTATTGGCTATTTAAGGATAATACCGTTGGTTCAAAGCCGCGAAATAAATATTCTGAACGGGGCTTAATATGGATAAAGACTGAAGTCTGGGTTAAAGAATATGACAGAAAAAAACTGTTAGCTGCCAGGAACTATTATTACAATGCTGGTAACCTTGAATATAAATGGTCTAAAGAGTTTAGAGAGTTTTATAGACGCTTGTACCAAGTTCAGAGAGCCTTAAAGTAGCAGAAACCAGTAATCACGAAACTACTTATGATACAAATTAGAAGGCTCTTGCCTGATAATGTATGTAGGGTTACCCTACTGGTATTCTCAATCATTTTTTATTCCCATAACTGCTGGTCTCAGGGGCATAGTTACTTTGGTATTCATAGTGGAGCACTCCGCTTTAAATACTCTCCCGTGGAGCAAGCTCCATTTATAGGAATATTTGCGAATCCCTCCAAAAATGAGAATTGGCAAATCCATTTGGAGGCAAATATTGCTACACCAGAGATTCGAGGTTCAAAGTATAGTTTTATCCAATTCAAACCACTTTTGAAATGGTGTTCTTCACTTAATCGCTTTCAACCTTTCATTATGGCTGGTCCAGGTTGGAGTGTGTTGGTATCTAAATCCAGTGATTCTTATTTTGAGACTCTGAATTTAAACTGGTCTTTGGGTTTGCTGTATAAACTCAATAGAGACTTATCTATAGGTTTAAGGTATGAACACCAGTACACTACCTGGAGTACAAAGAGAATTGAACAAGAGGCCAATCTATTTCCAAGTAGTGTAAGGCTTTTAGGTGTTGAATTAGTTTATGAATTAAACAATTGGGTAGAATGATAAATAACAAAATGCTCTTTGTTTTACTCCTTGGGTTGCTGTTAAGCTCTTATCCTTCTATTTGCCAAAACGAGACTTCTGGTTACACTTACAAATATTTTGGTCTCCAACTCGGCTATATCAAATCGGATAGGCTCGGAATTTTTCCCGGTACTTCAGAATTTACGGAAGCTACTCTTGCCCCGGTAATAGGTTTAGTAATTAACCCGATAGATAATCAGGTCTTTCATTTGCATCTGGAATTAAACTATTCTCAAAAAGGAATGATCGTGATGCACAACGCGAATAATGAGAGATACGACTTGAATTATAAGTATTATCAGTTTAGCCCCAACTTCCGTTTTCGACACTATAGATTCCACCCCATAAAACCCTTTATTGAAACTGGTATTTCGCTAGATTTTTTGGAGCTGAACTCCAAAGCCTACATTTTATCCTATTTGAATTTGGTAATATCTTTATTCAAAATGATTCGCTTCCTTT
>CAZAJG010000032.1:16280-32148 GCA_964485405.1 uncultured Owenweeksia sp.
CCTAGATTTTATCCTATTTGAACCTGGGTTTTGGATTGGAATGGATAAACGAAAATTGGGAGTATCATTTGAGAAGTCAATATCAAGCTGGCATAAACCCTTCCCCGCAAGAGACACTTGGAAGAGAACGAAGGTTTAATCGTTTGGGTGCTGCTTCCATTACTTTTGGCCTAATGCGAAGGTTTTAATGGCCATTAACTATTCTTTTTTTAGTAATTCAAGGGAGAGAAATGAGTATAACCACCAATGATTTAGGGTTATTCGCTATAAACTAGAAAACATGATTTTGTCTCCTCATTAATTTGTACAAAACCTATGAAGCTTTTTAAACTACTCTTACTATTACCCATTTTTGGTTATTCTCAACTGACAGAATCTGTGATTTTCCCTCTTCCCGACAGTTTAGGGGCGAACATCATCCGATGTGATAGTGTAGAACTAAACTGGGTTTCTGATACAGCAACTATTTCATCGGTGATTGAATGGGACACATCTGGCTTTACCATTGGCTCAGGAATGGTAATCAATACTGCCAACAACCCTGAAATTATCACAGGGTTATCCCCAAATACAGCTTATGATTTTTATGTTAAGGACAGTTGTTTAAGCGATACAAGTATTTGGGTAGGGCCTTTTACATTCAATACAGGCAATGTTGGGGCTCCACTAGCAGCCATGAGCGCGCCCATCTATTTATTGAACCCCACACTTGGAAGCATCTTCTTTGATGCAACACCATCAAGCGGTTTTGGGAACAGCTATTTTTGGGAATTTGGCGATGGTAATTCAGATACAGGTTCAACTGTAACCCATGATTACCAGTTGGGTGGAAATTATGTAGTTGCATTGATTGTCCAAAACACTTGTGGTAGAGACACTATTTTCACTCATGTAACGATTACGTTTGATTTCAGTTTACTTCCACATTCTCTAGCAGATATTGACATAGACCTTTACCCTAATCCGGCCAGTGAAACTTTAACGGTTGATTGGCAAAAACTGAAAAGCTTTGTCCAAGGTGATCTAAAATTAGAGGTCTATTCAATGATTGGAGAAAAAGTGATGGAAGAGCAAATAATATTAGCAACCGATTTTAGTGAAGAAATAGATATCTCTCAACTAAGTAAGGGCAGTTATCTATTCAAACTCGAAGACAGGGTAAAAACCTTTAAAAAAACAGTAATTACAGTTTTATAGTGGACTATTTCTAGTCTAATGGTCTTTTATAACTCTAATGCTTCTGGGAGGGAGTGTATCGGTCTTGTCTTTTTAGATGAGACCGATTTCTCATGAAATAGAGGTTGTGTTTTAGCATATTCCTTCTTGAAAAAGTACAAAAAAAGAACATATCTATGAATCAAAACTATTTCTCTCACTGAGAGATAATTGGCTTTTAGAATTGGTGCTAGCTTTGATTAAATTAGTACTTTTTCCTATATGACAAAAGAAATTACTTTAGGGAATTTTGGAGCAGTAAACGCTTTGAAAGGATATAGAATTCAGGCTCTATATTCTATATGTACTATTCTCGGTAATCCATCAAAAGAACTAACCTATATTCCAGAGGGAATAGAAGATTTAGATATAAATGATAATACTGGTCAATTACTTGAACTACATCAGGTAAAGAATACGTCTAATACACTAACCCTCTCCAATCTATTTTCTAAAAACAAGACTTCATTTTTCGGTAGGGCAATAGATATTTTTGAGCAAGGAAAGAGACCTCAACTGAAGGTGATTTGTTTTGGAGAATTAGGAGTTGACCTAAAGAAATTATTTTCTACAGAAGTCGATCAACAATCCTTCAACAATCGTTTGACAACCTATGAAGCCACCGAAGAACAGCTTCAGTTTATCAAAGAAAATACCACCCTCGAATCTGTAGAAGAAGCTTATTTTCAGATGAGAGCAGTTAACCTTATTCGGCAAAAGGCAATCGGGGTTAACCCTGAAATTGCTATAGACTACCTTCATTTCTGGTTATACTACTTGAGTGAAAAGGGAGGGCAAATCACCCATGAAAGTCTATTAGCAAAGCTGAATGATATAGGCCAGTTTGTCGATGAACGTCAGAACTTCCATAAACATCTTCACACATCTATTCGGTCCATCAACTCCACAGGTGTTTCCGAAGATCAGCTCGAAATACTTTCAGAGAGCTTTTATGAAGGAGTCTCTGCTAACTACCAACACGTGCTGGCGAATTTAGATGTTGTAAGAGAAGATAAAATTGACCAAATCCTAGAGCTATTTAGCGAGACGAATGTAGCTATCATTCATGGAGCTTCTGGTCAGGGGAAAAGTACATTGGCCTTTCGGTATGTTTCACTCTTTCATTCCATTTTGGCTTATGAGTTAGTCCCTCTAGAAAACATACAATCTACATTAGAGCAGATACAAGCTTTAAAAGCGTTTTCTAAGTCTTTGGAAATACCCATTCTTCTCTATATTGACGTACAACCAGGAAACCAAAACTGGACACAAATACTATCCGAATTTGCTTACAGTAAAGTTTTCAAGTTCATAATAACGATCAGAGAAGAAGATTGGAATAGAACAAACGATAAAGGTGTTACCTTTCCTTTCAAAGATTTAGAGTTAGGTCTCGATAAGTATGAAGCTGAACAGATTTACAATGCCTTAAACCAGAAAATCACAGATTTTAATTTTACAGATTTTGAAGAAGCTTGGGTTTCCTTTGGTGGTAAGGGACCCTTATTGGAATTCACTTACTTGATTACTCAGGGTAAAACCCTGAAGTCAAGAATTGAATCTCAGCTTAACCGTATTGAAAGAGATACGCCTGAGTTTATACCAATTCTTAAAATAGTCAGCCAGGCCGATTACTTAGGTGCGAAAATTAACTTAGACCGACTCAAAGAGGCGGAAATTGTTGAGAAGCTACGTTTGAGTATAGTCACTCTGGAAAAGGAATTTTTACTCAAACTATCCGATGATGAAAATTGGTTAACTGGTCTTCATCCGGTTCGCTCCAGAGTAATAGCTGAAGTCCTCCATTTTAGCGAAAAGGACACAGAGAGTACTGTATTGAATACAATACAATTAATAGATGAAAACAAGCTTTTTATCTTTTTAATTAACTCCTTTATCCTACTACCAAAAAGCCGAAGAAGATTGATTCAAAGGCTGAGTGAAAAGAGCTGGAATAGCTTTATGGCATTAAAGGAAATAACCAACGCTTTGATATGGATAGGGCTAAAGTCATTTGTAGAAAATCATCGTGACTTATTGAATGAATGGTATCCCGAGGACAAACTTTTTTTAGGGGCAACGGCATATTTCAATTTCACCAGTACAGTCGATCTAAAAGATATGTTCTCGTTCAATCAACAGTACATAAATAAGCTGTTGAAGCATGGCGAAACCTTAAAATCGCTCCATATAACAAAGGATAGCTTACTGCAACCTTTAACAGAATGGTTGACACAGGTAAAGCTTCCGAAGTACGAACTGGTAGCGCAAAACGATGCAGCAGCCTTTGGTGAGTTTCTTTTTTGGTTAGGGCACCAAAGTATAGAAAGAATTATTGACTGTGATGGATTGCATATATCCGAAGCCATTTCAAACTCACCTATTGAAGTCGCTTCTAAGATCATGCTTGGTTTGCACCAATACAATGATACAACTCGAAAGCTAGCTTTCGAGTGTGAAAAAAACTTTTTAACCAACCTGAAAAAAAACTACGAGATCAGCCTCATAGAAAGGACAGAGACAACCATTAAGGCTTACTTTTTTATTGATATATACGATGAGGAGTTCGAAACCCGAGAGAATTTTATTCACTATAGAAAACTTCAAATTCTTGATGGTCTAAGGTATGGGCTCCCCTATCTTCAGAAACATGCTTGTCAGGGGTATGGTCAAAAATCACATTTCTTACCTGATAATTGGGATCAATCAACGGCAAATGTGAGCATAAAGAATCAGCCTGTACCTTACTTAGTTAAGCTTAATGCTATCCTACTTAATCTTTTCACTTATCAATATCGCCCAGCTGATTGGGTAGAGTTCGCGGATAACGTGATAATACTAAGAAGTTCATTGGTAAAATACTTCCAATTGATGGTAACTGCTTTTGACGAGTATTATCGAAAAAGAAAAAATTCAGTACTTGTACGAGACTTTGCTATTGAAAACTTTAGCAAACAGGATTTTGAGTATAAAATCGCTTTTCCAAAGTCTATTTCAGATCCTAGTGGTTTGGTTTCAGAAGGAAATAGTAAAGATGAACCAAGTCAAGAAATTGTAACACAAAGCGAAACTACGTCTATCCTGAACACCAAATTTGAAGCCTACAGAAAAGTGCATGGTGATTTTTTTGGAGGTTTGCATACTTTCAATTGGCAATCGATCAAAGTCATTTTAGATCATTACGGACTATCTCAAGAGAAAGAACCTCACCTTAAAAGAGTCTCTTTGGTTAACATTATAGATGCCTACAAAAATTTAAGTTCCTACCAAACCACCTTCAGAGAACACTTTGAGAAGTATACTAACATAGAGCACTTAGATCGGATAGAAACAGAAGAAAAAGAATTGGTTTCAAGCCTTCTCTACTGCTGGAAGCATTTTGTAAGACCGTCAAACCTTTATAAAAAGGCAGCAAGAAAAGAAGCAACAAAAACCTTTGATAAAGTCAAAACGGATTTTGAAAAGAGAGTGTCAAGAGCTTGTGAAAAAGCTAGGAGTAATAGTGGCTATGCTATGGAGTTTAATGCGCACTTCGAGCTAGTACCCAAAGTTGTAATTATCACTGTTGATTTTATCGATATTTTACGTTTAGGTGATGGTTTGGAGCTTGCGATACTAGCCATAAAAGAGGCCATTTCTCCATCTAAAGTATTAAGCTTTAAACATACGATGTTGGAAACGCACTATCCTATTTTTTGGATAATACCAACTATTATGGATAAAGTATTTCAGTTTAGTGCTTTCAAGTTGCGATTGCATCAGTTTATGCAGGAATTAGATATCGAACAAATTCCTGTAAGTAAGGAAGTAGAAAATTTTGAATTGGCTTTAGTGGAAAAAATGGGGCTTATGGAATTCAATGATAACTATGGGAAAATCAAGGAAGCGCAAGAGTTCTTAGGGAAGTTTCATGAGTTATTACTTAACGTTGGAGTCCTCTGTCAACTTATAGAAGTTGGTGAAAAAGATGGCCATAACGATGAGGAAGAAGAGATATGGAGAAGACAATTCAAGTCGGTAAATGATAAAGTGAATGATATCCTTAATGATTATGCCAATGGCTGGTTTAAAGAGTTTTCCTTCTTAATAGAATTAAACGAAAAAGAAGAATTGACTGATTTTGACCTAGAGTATTTTCATATACTACAGGATATAAGGGAGCAAACTTGGCCAGCACAAAACGAAGAAAATGAGTTGGAATTTAGCGGGAGTTTACAACAAGAAGAGATTTTAAGATGGAGAGAGAGGTTATTAGGTCAAGAAGAGAGTATACTCTTTGTCTACATCATTATGATAAACAGAGCCACAGAATACAAAGGCTTTTCAACGGAAGAAGGATGACCTTAAAGAGGGTGAATTTGCATGTAATTCCTTTATCTATTTTTTTGAATCGGTGAGCTTTTCAATAGCTTGATCCAAAGTGGTTTTTAATGATTCAAAAACAAACTTTCTCGGTTGCCCAATATCTTCTGGCTGGTCAAGATAGTTGGTTAGTCTTTCATTCAGGTTTTCAAGAAATTCTGATTCATCGGATAAAAACTCTTGAATGTTAGATACTTCATACCTCTTTTGTAATTGTTGAACCAGGTTGAACAGCATTTTATTGGAAGCCGTAAGTAAAGCTTCAAACAATAATTGATCATCAGCATGTAGAAACAGTTCTTTCACAAACTTGTGCTTTTCAAAAAGCACTTGCATAACATTTTCATCCTCAGAGCTTATCGAGCGGATTAAGGTGTTGCTTTCTTCAACGTGCTCTTCATTCTTTATTTCCTGATGTATCTGTTCTACTAAGGTTCTGATCCTTGCTATATCTTGGTCGGGTTGATCAAAGTGTAGAAGGTTATCCAATACCCTGTCATTTATCTCTTTTCTACTCTTAGCAATGGTCAAACCTTTTACAATTTCCTGATAAACGTCTTCAACAGTCAAGGTGATAAGCTCGTTCCTGACAAAAAAATAGAAGAAACTTGCCACTCTAACATAATCGTAAATACTATAACCTCCTTTACCTGCTTCTTCCAGAACACTTAGAACCAAGCTTTGGAATTCTCCATTTGACAATTCTCGAAATTTGTAATCCAGCAGCTTTCTGAAGCTCTTCACACTCTCTGGGATTATTTCCTTATGTCTTGCTTCGATCTCCTTTTCTAACAAAACCTCATCCAGATAACCCGAAAGAATATACACATAGATGGAGGAATAGAAGAAGTATTCCTTTAAGCGCTTTTGTAAATAAGTGTTATAAAATTGCTTGTCATAAGACTGTTGTTTTATGTCATCGTCTTCTTTGAATAATGATCGGTTAAAATAGTATGAAGCTCCTTCATCAATATCTTGCAGTCCTTGCGGATCATTGTAATCAGAGGAAGCCAGATTCCCTTTTTTGAATTCTATGACGATTAAAGCTGTGAACAGAATGACCTCATGAGTATATTGATCACCTGCTTCTTTAATAAAAGGGAACAGCTTTTCAAGACTGTCTAAATAGAATCGAACTACTCGTAGATTGTCTTCTTTATATTCAATCAAAAGAGTTTTGACTAACGTACTTTGTGATAGAAGGAACTTATAGAATTCTGAATTATTGGACTGGTATTCTTCAAACAACAAAGGCAGGATTGTTGGGAGGTCTACTTCATAGTTTAACTCCCTTCCGATAACCTTCTCTTTTATTTGATTATAGTCCTTTTGGGAAGGATCTATTTTTGATTGATCAGCAAGGATTATGGTTTTCAGGTCCTTATGCTCAACTAAATTATTGATAAAACCAAATACCTGTTTTACCGGGATTTGACATCTTTCTAAATCATCAAAGCAGATGATATAACCTTTAAAATTAAATGATTCAATGCTCACACCTTTTAGAACATCTGAAAGGCTTGTCTTGAGAAATACTTTACCAACTTGGTTGATTATATTACCTACAACCTTGGTGGCATTTTTTAGTTTTGAACTTTCCTTTTCACCCAGTACGGGTATCAATTTTAAAAACAGCTGGTGTTCAAGCTCTTCCGTTTTACCTATTCCGTTAAGAGACAAAAAAATGGTTTTGAGTCCAGCTTTTTCTGCAATAGGCTTGAGTTGGTGTTTCCAAAAATAGGTTTTTCCACGACCCCAGCTTCCATTTAGTAACAGGGCATATTGACTTTGATTAATGGTCAAATACTCCTGAAATACGGTTTCAATATAGTCGGTTTTCATAGCTTTTAATTACTCCTTTATTCTTTGAAACCAGTCTTGCCGTATTAATTATGGCTTTATCAAAGCTAAGACTAGGTTATTCTAGGCTCAAAAAGCCACCTAGTACGTGTTTCATTTACCAATATACACCCTTAAATCAAATCATGAATAAGCTGTGTTTTTTGGTTAAATTTCTATCTGATCAAATACTACACACAAAACCAATTCTTATGAAAAAGTTAACCAGAACCATTCTTAGTCTTTTCGCCATTGTAGCATTATTTACCGCTCTAACGAGCTGTCAAGAGGATGTAGTCCCGTCAATTGATGTACCAGATACCGTTATGATCGACTCATTAGACGAAACTTCAGAAACCGACCCAGATGATCAAGATCCTGGAGGAAAGCCAAGACTGTAAGCACATTCTTGTAGTTTTTAAAAGATGTAATAGAAATGTTGCGTCTTTTTTTCTTTATTGAAGGGTCATTTTGCTCTTTTTTTAATGATTTTGTACAATAGAGTCATAATTTTGGTGTTTATCGGTCTTTTAATGCCGTTAACCTCTCTCTACGGGCAATTCACAGACCATCAAGCTAAAGGCTTATTGAGGAAGGCTTTAAAAACTGTTGATTCCCATTCCGATTCAACCGTCCTATATGCTGAAAAAGCTTTTCAAATTTTTTCTTATCAGGATAACCACTGGGGAATGGCTAAAAGCTTGGAGTTATCAGGTTACGCGAGAAAGAATCAAGAACTATCTGGTGAAGCCGTGGCTAACTATTTCGAAGCCCTTTACTGGCTTTCAAAATCGGATACTATTGATTTTTATATGCCCTACAATATCACTCGCAATATTGCCGCTAATCAGAGGCTGTATAAGAACAGGCTGAGCAATACTACGATAGTTCACTCTACTTCCTGAACCGTCATCTTGAGACTTACCCAAAAGTCGCCAAGAAATATAGGGATAGTGATTTGCGATATACTGTTTTGTATTACAAGGCTTCTTCCTTAAGAGAACAAGGGCGATTAGAAGAATCCTCGGCAATATTGTCGAGGGTATCCGATGAAGCAGAAGCTCCAAAATCGATTGCTTTAAAAGCCCTAATCAATTACGGTCTAGTTTCCCGAGACCTAGAGAATTATTCAATGGCCGAGAAATTCTTCTCTATGACTATTGAAAGAGCGGGAAATGACACCCTAGCTATCTGGAGAGGACAACATGGATTAGCCCTCATGAAATACCAACAAAAGCAATATCAGGAAGCGATTCAACTCTATAAGAAAGCCATTCAAACCATCCGTCCTTTTAACAAGTCAGAAGAACCCTTATTTATCAGCTATCTAGACCTGGGGGAGAGCTACTTCATGTTAGGGGAATATAAAGAGTCTTCCAAATACCTAAACAAAGCTTTGTCCTCTTGGTCTTCGGATCGAATAGACCGAGAGCCTGATTTTTACACCATCTATGAATTGTTAGCCAGAGTGTATCTACATATTGAACCTGAAGAGTCCGATCAATGGATTGTGAAGTATGCGCATAGTTCTGAACAGTTCATTGCCATTCAACAGCGATTAAAAGAGGAAAATGCACGTAGAGCCCTAGATGCTATGGTGAAAAATCGAATGGATAGTTTAGCCCATCAAGAAGAAGAGAAAGTCATCGTTAAGCGAAACATCTATTACGGCCTGGCTCTACTTACCATTTTCGCCTTGATTGGGTATTTCTATCATAAAATTTCTCTGAAAAGAAAGGATAAAAGGCTTTGGGACGACTCTGTTAAAATTCTGGAAAACCAAGATTAAAACTATCCCTGTCTTATCCTTTGCATGAGCTTCAAAAGCTTTTGATTGAGTTCCACGATCTCATCCTTTTGTGACGTATTATCTCGCCTGAGCTCCAGTATGGTTTCAATAATGCTCTCCCCATCTTTTGGAGGTATCGTGCCGTCATTCATCATTCGGGACAGTTTAGCAATAGCATCTTCCTTTTCCGTAATCTCCACAAACACTGGCCCTTCTCCGGTTAAAAGCTTATGCGCATTTATACCCGTGCGCTCAGAGAGTTTTGCCGTTTGTTCCAAGGTAATAATACGCTCACCAATTAACATCTTGGCTACAGCTCCAGAGCTAACATCCATCAGGTTGCCCAGCTCTGTATTGTTCCTTGCCAGCCCTCTACGAATCAACAGGTCGTATAGCTCCTTAAACCGTAATGTTATTGCTTCCTTAAATTCCTGACTGGCCATAGACTATATCGTTCAAATGGAGATCGAAAAGCAAAGCGGTACGCTTTGAATGGATTCTACACATACTATCCAGTATGTATTTTGAAAGGAATTGTATAAACTTTTTAAAAAAAGCAGGGCAAATGTGGTAAATGTGTTCCAAAAAAGGTAGTTTCAAGTGTGCTTAGGTCAAGCTTGGGATAAGTTATACAAATTCCCGGTTTTGTGAAACATCGTGATTATATCATGTGGTAATATAAAGTTGATTTTAAAGTTTTCTACCACTCCTTAAAATGGTTATTGAGAAACCTTCTAGTATTTCTAAAGCCGACTGCTTCTATGAGCTATATCTGTACATAGAGGATCATGTGGAATTCTCAGATGATGAAAAGTATTTGCTTGGGCTTGGTCAGTTGGCTTTGGAATCTAATCAATTGGAGATGCAAATGGCTTGGTTGAACGGACTAAGTGCATCGTTAGGAAACCGTATGCTTCTTACAATGGAGAAAGTCACTCAATTGGGAATAGAGAAACTTTTTCAAAGAGAGGAGTCTGTTTCTTCCAGCCGTATCGAGAAATACTGGAGCTTCAAAGAATGGCTTCAACAACTTAATTCCTAGCATCAGGGATTAGGATTTAGTGTGTGTATGTGTGTAAATGGATGATGGCCATATCAGACGGATATGGCCATATGGAATTGGTGTGATCAATCGATTCTTATGGGAGGATACCTGAAAACCCAAAAGAGAGTAAGGACAAATGAAGAATACTTTGCTCCGTGTGGTGCTATAGCTAAAGAGTCGCAAAGTGGCCTTCGGGGAAAATGCTGAAACCCTTGAAGAAGTAGGCGTAAATCAAACATTCGCAATTAAATTTTACTAAAATGAAAAAACGAGTATTTCAATTTTTAACTATAGGTGCATTCTGCTTGAGTTTTACAATGGTTGGTGTACAATCGCTTAGTGCTGAAGATTGTGTTCGCAAATTTACACATAAGGAAGACTGGGCAAGAAAGTTCATGAGCGGCAACTGTAGAAAGAAGGATGGTTCTTCGTGTAAGCAGAAAACACAGGGATGCCCACCGAAGATCAGTATCGCAGGTGTGAAAATCGGAGGTTAATCCGGACTTGGAAGGAAAGATAAGGGGATGAGGATTCTCATCCCCTTTACTTCTTTATGGTCTATGTCAATATCACCTTAATCCTACTGAAATATGAAAGAGAATACCTCAAACCTGAGATCCTTTATGCCCTTGATCCTACTGTTTGTCTTTACTTGTATTATCTATGCTTGTGAGGGTGAACCTGAGCATGAAAATCTGCCTGTGATTCAGGTGGAGGCTACCGATAAAGCCGTGGCCTCTGGTTCCATTCTGGATAGCCTATTTTTAGTACCTCTTCGTATACCTGACAGCTTATTTATTGGTAACGTGGATGCCATCAAAGTGTACGAAGATCGTTTGTATGTTCTGGATTCTTACAAAGGCGCTACTGTCAATATCTTCTCGATGGATGGGCAGTTCGTAAATCAGCTCAATCGAAAAGGGAACGGCCCAGAGGAGTATGCTAATCTGGAAAGTTTTTGTGTTGATCTCAACTCAAAAGAGATCGTGGTCAACGACCGGGAGAAACGAAGGCTCTTTACCTATGATCTCTTTACAATGGCTTTTAAGTCCACTCAGCCTTCCGACTATTACTTTACGAATATTGAATCGATAGGCAGGAGCTTGTTAACCGTAAGTGATGAAGATATTTCTGCAAACCAGTACAGAGGATTGGATATCTGGAAAAACACCAAGCTGGACGAAAATACGGTAAATCAATTCGGTTCCCCAGTGACCAGTATAGAACTGACTTTTCCAGAAAGTTTCAGTCGGGTCAAAGGCAAGTTACTGTACACTCGTCCTCTGGAAGATGTGGTTTACAAAGTGTCAGAGACGGGTTTTGAGCCTTATATGCGCATTGACTTTCAGGACAAAAAAGTACCATCCAAACATGATTCGCAAACCGATGCAGATCGTTTCGAGTTTGAAATTGACAAGAACGACTTGTTCCTTGCTCCGCATTTGTTCAATGAAACCAAGGATTTGGTTTCTTTCTGGTACTACAAAGGCTCGGATAGCAAACAGCTCTTTGTTTACAACAAAGCAAACCAGAAAGGCATAAATGTTTCCTACGTAGTCTGTGATTTTGGCATAGATGTCCTCCCACCTCCTCTGAGCTTGCACAATGAATTCTATGTGAGCGTGATCAGCAGCGATATGCTGGATATAGAACAACTCAAATCCAATCGACCTGACCTCTACAAGAGTCTGGGTAAGTCTTCCAGTGAGGATGCAGAAGACTTAATTCTGATGTTTTACAGCTTAAAGTGATGGTTATGTTAAAAAAGAAATTTTCATGGATATGGCTTTTGGTTATAGCCGTTCTGATCGCTTCAACGGCTTATTTTGCTGTTAAGAGTTCGTCATATGAGGCTTCGGTAGAACAGGCCAATGACCAGATCGAACAGGCTGAATATTTACTTTCAGAAATTTATTACTTACAAGGTTTGGGGTGGGAACTGGTAGGTAAATCTATGAATGAGATTGCGGTATATGATAAAGATAAAAAACCTGTTCCGATTCAGCAGCTCCTCGCTGGCCCGAAGCTTGCTTACGTCTTCAGCCAAGAAACCTGTTGGACATGCGTTATGAGAGATATAGCCTTTTTAGAGAAGGTGTCAGAGGTGATCGGTAAAGACAGAATCGTGATTATTGGCAAAAGAGCCCGATATGATTTTCTGTTTAAATCAGATGACTTTAAATTTTGGAGAGATCACCTCTACCGTTCCAAACTTAACTTGTTCGATGCCAACATCGAATTGCATGAGATGTCTTTTTTCATTTTCACGGACTCCTTATCTCGCGTTCAATTGGCCAATTACTCCTCCAAGAATCTTGATGCTTCGAATGAACTGTTGCTTGAATATTTGAAAAATTATGCGTTCTAACTTTTTTTCACCCTTCATATTAGGACTTTCGGTTTTATACCTGACTGTCTTGCCTGTCCATAAGGTAGTAGCCCAATCGAAAGGTGACTTGAAAATCAATGGAAGAGTCGTTTCCTTCGAGAGTGGGGAAGGAATACCTTATGCCGCTATGGTCAATATTGATGACAAACGTTTTGGAACGACTACAAATAATAAGGGAGAGTTCAAATTAGAGCTGAAAGAGGCTGACCTGAATCATTTGATCCATTTCACCAGCCTCGGCTATAAGGATACGACTATCCGCTTAGATCGTTTGAATCGGGAAGGTATTGTGGTTAAACTTATTCCTAAAATATACCAGCTGGCTGATTTTGAAGTAGCATCGGAGCGCAGAAGTGAAGGCAGAGTTGGTGATGAAGCAGGTCGTTTTCTGACCAAAAATCAGGGCATAAGTATGACCACACCGGGACTTGGTTTTGCAGCATGGTTAAAAGCTCCCAAAAGGGTTAAAAATGTTATGGTGGAGTCCATCAAGGTTTTCCTATCGGAACAGTATTTCGATTCTCCTTTCACCTTAAGAGTATTAGCCCCAAAGGACGGGCTGAAAATCAAGGAAACTCAAATGCATCCTTTATCCAGTTTTAAGGACTTACTGAACGAAACAAAACTTTACCAGCCCACTCAATCCGGCTGGTTCGAGATAGACCTGAGCGAGCAGGAAGTGGCATTCTCAGAGAATGGGATATTCATTGTGATAGGCCAAATAGATTCTGGTGAAAAATATCAATGGAAAGGAAGCAGCATGGTTAGCTATATCTCATTGGACAGTGACAAAGAAAAACGTTATGGCCACATGATAGGCATTCAGAAAAGGCAATCTAAACACAAGATATTTGATGCGATGTATACAGGTGATCGCCTAGGGGTAGTGGAAGGAGATAATTTTCATGGGGCTTTGGTTGTTTATTACAGCTATCAATAATTTTAGCTTTTTCTGATTTAAGGAATGTACGCTCTTGGGTGATAGTAAAAGAGAAAATTGCTCCAGAAAGAAGAAGGGCATTTGTGTAATTTCGTTGTCTTGTAAGAAAAGAGGGGCTGAATATTCTGGGGATGGCGATGACCTTTTAATTGAAATATTTTAACGTGTAATTGAAATGAAATCTATATGTCTAATAGGACTTCTCTTTTCTCATATTCTTGTAGCTCAAGTTAAAACATTTACCAAAGACGATTTTAAAGACGTAAAACAACTTCATGGAGTATTCTGGAATGAACAGATTCGCATGGCCGACCCAACGGATATTTACTTAAAGGGTAGTGATTTGATCGTTTTAGACGAAACCAATAAAAACCAGTTTATCCACATCATTAATACGGTTGATAAATCGTCAAAACTCACGGGTCAGGAAGGATTTGGTCCTGGAGAAATCATGTCTACACAATTGGTTGACATTGGGCTTGAACAGGATAAGTTTTGGGTTTATGATATTGAGAATTATGCCTTCCATGAATATTCACTCAGCTCCAAACGTACTAAATCAATTCGATCGATTAAGCTTAAAGAGGAGTTGCCCTTGAACGTAATTTGGACAAAGGACGGTGAACTGCTCATGATGGATTGGACATTGGGAAAGAGCGTTTTCAATAAAAAAAATCTAGCTTCTAATAAGTCGGTTGGAATGGGTGATTGGTCTTCTCTGATTGTTGATGATGAGCGAGTTCCTCTTGTCAATCGGGTGCAATCTCATCATGGTGTCATGTACCAAAATGACCAGAGAAATTTAGTGGCTATGGGGGCTTTGATTGTAGATTATCTTTTAATCTATGACGATAACTCCCGTGAATTTGTGGCTCTATATGGGCCTCAAAGACATAAACTCAGGTACTTCAAAAGTAGGCCAATCGCACAAAGAGGCTTCAACGCCTATATCAATGTGAAAGTTAAAGAGGATAGAGTTTTTGCCCTTTATTCAGGAAAGTACGACAAGGATTTAGAAGCTTCCAGTGAAGCTTACAACTGTAATACCATTTTTGTTTTTAACAAAAAAGGAGAGCCTTTGTATTCATACTTACTGGATGAAACTATCCAGTGTTTTGATATCGATCTTGGAAAAGGTGTGTTGTATGGCTTAAATTTTGACAATGAGAACCCCAGAATCATTGAGTTTAAAATCGATTAAAATAGTTCTCAGCCTGATTTTGATTTGTGCCATATCAAGCTGCGGTGGCGTTTCTGAAAGCTATCATTGGAAGATAGATTTTGAAGGTTTGGAAATCAAGGATGGAACACAACAGAAGGTGGTATCGGAACTTCCTAAAAACAGGATGTACTTGGTTAAGTATTTGGATTCTGAAGAGGAATAGTAAGTCGAAAATTTTTGATGTCATTTATAGCGGAAATATGCAGACTGATGTAGAGCGGGATAATTTTCATGGAGCTATCGTGGTTTACTATGCCCATCAACAGTCTCCGCTTTTTCTGATCTGAGATGTCCCAGAAACCTCCGTCTTAATGTTTGATTGCCTATAACCATGCGGGTGCTTATTAAATTTTCCAATCCCGAGCTTTTTGAAAACTTGGTTCAAGAAGTAGATTGTAATGGCTTAACCGCACTCACCTCAGAGGAAGAGCCGATTGGATTTGAAGGGATAATCCTTATTCATACAAAAGATGGTAAAGTCCACCCTTTTTATGGGTTCATAGAAGCCGATTCATTTGAAGAGGATTATGGCTTTATACTGGAAATATCAGAATAACAAATCAACCTCGCTTTTGACTTGTCAAAATCTGTAATACGGATTCCGATGGAGTTTTCATTTGCTATCACCGGGTAAGGCCATTGTTTAGGTTATCCATTAATATTTGAAGATATTTTAAAAGCCCCTCCTTTTTTTAGCTACGGTATTCTTGAAATGAATGTCTCTTGTCTAAAACACCCCTACGCATTGGGTTTTGATTACTTACTACTTATTCCCTCTTTAAAAGGATTTCCTCAAAAGTATGGTGAACGTCCGAAAAGTGATCGTCACAAAATCGTACCAAGGAACCTTTCCAGAATATTTTTAGAACTGATCAGGGAATACAATTGTAGAACAATCCCCTTTAAGGGGATGGAGAAACTCGCCTTAAGAAGAATATTTGTTAAAGCAGACCCTTATAGGGCGGTAGCTTGAATTTGTAGCGTAATCTGGGGGTATGTTTCTAAACCCACCCCCTTATAGGGGGTGCTAAAAACAACTCGCCTTAAGGAGAACGGTTACCAGAACA
>CAZAJG010000032.1:32248-52541 GCA_964485405.1 uncultured Owenweeksia sp.
TCGCCTTAAGGAGAACGGTTACCAGAACAGAAGACAGTAATTCTCCTATAGGGAGCTCACTTGAAATTTGTAGCGTAATCTGAGAGTATGTTTCTAAATCCACACCCTTATAGGGGGTGCTAAAAACAACTCGCCTTAAGGAGAACGGTTACCAGAACAGAAGACAGTAATTCTCCTATAGGGAGTTCACCTGGAATTTGTAGCACAATCTGGGGGTCTGTTTCTAAATCCACGCCCTTAAAGGAGGATTTCAAAACAGGTGGAGAATTTAATCCTTCACAACTTTGAAGAATCGAGCTTCAAACACAAAACTCTGAACAGGCTCTAAAATGGATTCGCTGACTCTAACGCATGTAAGTTTTGCCTCCATCTCTTTTCTATTGAGTACGCTCATTTTAGAATCAAAGCAATTCAGGATTACTAGGCTCGAAGAGAACTCATATAGCTCTATAGTTCTTTTTTATCGTCATCCACTAGGCTTTTTAAGGATTCAAATTTTGAAATTCAATGGTTTGTGTTTTTCGAAACGCTCGAATTGTTCCAAGGTACGAAAGTGTGTCTTTTTACTCGATCGCCTCTTACTTTTCTTTGCCTACTCCATTTACCAGAGTACGGACTTTTAAAGAAGTCACCTCATCTCTCTTGAGTATTAGTGCTCGGTAATAGGGTTCTTAAGTAAACTAGAATTAGTAGTAAATCAAACCTTATGAGAAATGCAGAAAAAAGAACACTCTCCTTATCCAGAGGAGTTGCAAGATGCCATAAGTGAGGGCATAGCGGGTAATTGTCGTTCTGTAACGATCCTCTTTCAAGGCCAACAGATTAAAAGTCTGGAAGTGATTAGAGAGCATAAAGACATTCCCTCATTTTCAAACCTCTTACATGACGCTCCTTTTCAGGATTTTCAAGTAAAACAGCATGGCGGTAAAATCACTTACATCCAACAGAAAGTTAAAATTCTCGTTAATACACCTGCCGCAAGCAGGACATCTCTTGAACCTGAGACTACCCTAAAAAAAGGGCGTCAAAGTGTTACAGAGCATGAGTTTTGAAGTCTCTAACCGATACAAAACTCACGCTGGAAGAGATTCGAAAGTGCCAAGGTTTTGAAAAGATCCAGGAGGAAGAGGCAGCTGAACTGATTGATTTTTTACATACCTTTTGCTCTCAGGCTTATCAGACATATGTAAAATCTTTAACGTCAAAAGCGTCATGAATTCTAAACACTCACTCGAAAATTTT
Source organism: uncultured Owenweeksia sp. (assembly GCA_964485405.1). Taxonomy (GTDB): domain Bacteria; phylum Bacteroidota; class Bacteroidia; order Flavobacteriales; family Schleiferiaceae; genus CAKZNE01. The sequence goes on from CAZAJG010000032.1 coordinate 33,491, forward strand.
AAGGCTTTTGCCCCTGAAAATAAACAGTCTACCATTCGTAGTACCAATGAAGCAGTGATACTTACCCGAGTGTCTTCCAGAGATCAAATGATCAATGGGGCATCTTTGGAAACCCAAAAGAAGTATTGTGATGAATTTGCCGATAAAAAGGAGCTTAACGTTGTAGCATATTTTGGAGGGACTTATGAGTCTGCCAAAACCGATGACCGCAAGGAGTTCCAACGAATGTTGACTTTTGTTAAAAGAAACAAGAGGATCTCGTACATCATTGTCTACAACTATGATCGCTTTTCCAGAACGGGTGGAAATGGCATTGCCATCAACGAAAACCTGATGAAAAAGCATGGAGTTACCACCCTTTCTGTCATGCAGCCTATAGATCCTAGTACCACGACAGGGGCACTTCAGCAGGATATGCTTTACCTATTCAATAAATATGACAATGATCAGAGGAAAGCCAAGTGTATGACAGGAATGATCGAAAAGGTCATGAAAGGGTATTGGGTCTGGAAAGCACCTCTGGGCTATACCAACCTTAAGCCTGGAGAAAGAGCGGATCGACATGAGCTGGTGGTCAATGAAAAAGGAAAACTTTTAAGGAAGGCTTTTTTGTGGAAGGATAAGGAGAATATGCCTTCTGTTTTGATTGCTCAAAGGCTTCGAAGCTTGGGTTTTAAAATTACAGATAAACGCTTAAGTACCATTTTTCAGAATCCTTTTTATTGTGGCATTATTACTTCTGGCATTCTTCCAGGAGAAGTCTTTGAAGGTAAGCATGAGCAACTTATTGATCGCGCTACTTTTCTACGTGTGAACAATAAGCTCAATAAAGGAAGTAGAGGGTATAAGATCAAACCAGAAGAGGATAATTTATCGCTAAAGGTATTCCTGAAATGTGATACTTGTGATACGCCTATGACAGGGTATTTGGTGAAAAAGAAGGGGCTTTATTATTATAAGTGCCGCTCTAAAGGCTGTGCCAAGAACCGAAATGCAAGTGTGGTTAAGGGGCAGTTTGAAAAGCTTTTGAGCCAATATCAGGTTGATCCGAAATACAAGGACTTAATCGCCCTTCAAATGGAGAAGCTTTTTTATTCGCTAAATGAGGAGGGAATTCAGGAACAAAAGCAGTTGAAAGTTTCTTTGTCAGCGGTTGAAAAGAAACTGGAGTCTGTCGAGGAGCGATACATTTTGAGTGAAATTACGAAGCCCGTATATGATAAGTGGACGGCTAAGTTTTATTCAGAACAGAAGGAAATTACCACACAATTAGAAAATTGTTCTTTAAGTAGTTCGAACCTGAAAGACTGTGTGAATTACACGGTTAATTTAAGCTCTAACTTACTGACTATGTGGAGGAAATCGGATTACTTAAAGAAGCAGAATCTTCAAAAACTGGTATTCCCTGATGGCATTTGGTATAATCGAGAATTAGACACAGTTCGAACCCAAAGAGTGAATTCTTTTTTTAGTGTAATCCCCACACTTTCAAGCTCTTGCAGTGATGAAAAACAAAAGGGGAAGCACAATGATTGTACTTCCCCTCGTTTGGTGGAACTGGTGGGATTCGAACCCACGTCCAAACAAGGAAAGTAGCAGCTTTCTACATGCTTATTCTGTTATTAGATTTTCGACAGTAAGCTGGGAAAAGACACCCGACTTAAAGCTTATCTGCGTAGAGTTTCGATAAAGTTGAGCAGAACAAAATTATCTAGTTCGGATTTAATGACACCTCTGGTTCAAAACCAACCGAGCGTAGGGTTTGAGAGATGGCTCACTCTGGTGTCTAACACTCAGATTAGCTCTAATCTGCATACTGCGAGATTAGGCGGCAAGCGCGAAGTTATTTTCGCCAATTATAAGTTAAAGCATCTTTTTACAGGCGACATCTTCATAGCCCGGCATGCTTACTACCAGTTTCGTCTTGCTGTCAAAACCAGTCAGCCCCATTTGTAAAGAACGATTCCTTTTTCAGGACACATTTTTATAGCCCGTAAAGGTAAGTATATTTGCTTCAAATTATGTGCCATATGAAGTTTGGAGTAATTCGAGAAGGAAAAAACCCACCTGATAAAAGAGTACCGTTAAGTCCAAAACAGTGCAAGCATCTCAAAAATGAGCATAAAAGCTTAGATATTGTTGTGCAGCCCAGTGCTATAAGAGCATTCAAGGATGAAGAATATTTGGCTCAAGGCATAATAATGCAAGAGGATCTTTCTGACTGTGATGTTTTACTTGGGGTAAAAGAGGTGCCAATAGATATGCTCATTCCAGAGAAGACATACCTCTTTTTTTCTCATACATATAAACTTCAGCCTTACAATCGTGATTTACTAAGAGCTATTTTAGATAAAAAAATAAGACTTATAGATTATGAAATGCTTAAAAACCCAAAAGGTGTTAGGGTTTTAGGATTTGGAAGATACGCGGGTATTGTTGGAGCCTACAATGCATTTAGAGCATGGGGAGAACTAACGAATGACTATCAATTAAAACCGGCCCATGCTTGTGCAGATAGAAAAGAAATGGAGGGTGAACTGGTAAAGATAAAACTACCTTCCGGTTGTAAAATTGCGATTACAGGTGCCGGAAGAGTAGGAGGAGGAGCCATTGAAATTCTAGATATTTTAGGATTTAAGAAAGTTACCCCGGAAGCATTTCTAGAAGAGAGTTTTGATAAACCTGTATTTACCCAGTTGATGGTTAAAGACTATTTTAAGAGAGAAGATGGAGCTTCTTTTATAAATGCGGACTTCTATAAAAATGCGGAAGGCTTTCAATCGGATTTTATGAAATATGCCCAAGTGGCGGATATTTATATACCCTGTCACTTTTGGAGCGAGAAATCTCCTTTTATTTTTACTCGAGAAGATGCTAAAAGAGATGACTTTAGAATTAAGCTTGTATCGGATATTAGCTGCGACATTGATGGGCCAATTGCTTCTACTTTAAGGCCTTCTACGATAGAAGATCCATTCTATGGATATGATCCTCAATCGGAAAAAGAAGTACCGATTGCTGCACCTGGATCAATTATGGTTTCTGCTGTAGATAATCTTCCATGTGAGTTGCCTAAAGATGCTTCTGAAGATTTTGGAAACGAATTAATTAAGAACGTAATCCCTGAATTTTTTAATGGTGATGAAGATGCTGTATTGGCAAGAGCATCTGAAACAGATAACGAAGGGAACCTAACATCATACTTTTCATATCTAAAGGAATATGTGCAAGCATAGCTTATCACTTTAGCTTACATTTGCATTTTTGATTAAAATAGTAATCAACAACCAGCTCCCTTTTAGCTACAGAGGATTTAGAATTTGAAAAAAAGTCTAGAGAAATACATTGATGTAAGAAAGATTATTCGTGAAAAGAATAAGACTCTTTCCAAATGGTTGCCTGGCTTTGTTTTAGACTACATCAAGCGTATTGTACATGAAAAGGATATAAATGAAATTATGTCTAAGGTAGGTCATCTTCATGGACTGGACTTTGTTAGAGCTGGCTTAGATGAATTGAACACAACTATAAAAACAGAAGGTTTAGAGAATATCCCAAAAGAAGGAGGCTGCATTTTAGCTTCCAATCATCCTTTAGGCGGACTTGATGGAATTGCCTTTATGAAAGCTGTAGGAGAGGTTCGAAAGGATCAGAAGTTTATTGTTAACGATATTCTATTAAGCATTGAGAACCTCAAACCCCTTTTTTTAGGAGTGAACAAGCATGGTTCAAATCCTAGAGAAGCCTCACGAATTATAGAGGAAGGCTATGCCTCGGACCAGGCAATACTTGTTTTCCCTGCTGGAATGGTGTCTCGAAAGCTGGACACGGGCGTAATTGGAGATTTAGATTGGAAAAAGAGCTTTATCTCCAAAGCGAAAAAGTATGAAAGAAATATTATTCCTGTCTATATTGATGGTCGCAATTCAAATTTCTTTTATAATTTATCCCGCCTAAGAACCAAAATAGGATTGAAAGCTAATCTGGAAATGTTTTATTTAGCTAATGAAATGTTCAAGCAGAGGAATAAGACGATTACTATTAAATTTGGAACACCAGTTTCTTACAAGGAATTTGATAAATCAAAATCACTGGTAGAGTGGGCATATGAGATGAGAACCAGGGTTTATGCATTAGGAAATGGATAAAAACATAAAAGAAATAATACCTCCGGTAGATAAAGCTTTACTGGAACAGGAACTTACGGAAGAGCGATTTTTACGCCATAGCAACAAGGGAGGAAATCACCTTTATATTGTTACGAATAAAAATGCGCCAAACGTAGTTAGAGAGATCGGTCGTTTAAGAGAAATCACTTTTAGAGAAGCCGGTGGAGGTACAGGTAAGGAAATGGATATTGATTCATACGATATTTCTGAAGTTCCTTATATGCAGCTTGTTTCTTGGGATCCTGAAGAAAAAGAGATCATAGCAGGTTATAGGCTGTTGATGTGTAAAGATGCTGAGATAGACAAGAATGGAGATATGGTTACAGCTACATCACACTTGTTTAAACTGTCGGAAGCCTTCTATAAAGACTATATGCCTTATACACTTGAATTGGGCCGTTCTTTTGTTCAACCAAAATATCAGAGTAAAAATCCAAAAGGAATCTTTTCATTGGATAATCTATGGGATGGTTTAGGAGCGATTGCCTATACGAATCCTGAAATAAAGTATTTTATCGGTAAGGTAACCATGTATCCAGATTATGATCATCCTGCAAGGAATATGATCCTCTCGTTTATGAGTAATTTCTTCCCAGATGATGTTGGTATAGGAACCCCAGTTTATCCGTTACTTGAAGGAGATGAGCTCGAAGAGTTTAAACCTTTATGGGAGGGAAAAAACTATAAAGAAGCTTATTCTGTGCTAAACAAGGCTGTAAGAGAGATGGGCGAGAATATCCCTCCTCTAATAAACTCTTACATGAATCTCACAGATACCATGAAGACTTTTGGCACTTCCATAAATCCAAACTTCGGTAATGTAGAAGAAACAGGCATCTTAATTACCATTGACGATGTTTACGAGCCCAAAAAAGAGAGATACTTTTTCACCTACGAGGCGAATAAAGATTTACATCGTCAATCAGAAGGTTAATAAAAAACGTTAGAATTTTTTAAGATCGGAAATAGTTTGAATAGGATCATTGGATTTAAATACAAAGGATCCTGCAACTAATACATCGGCACCACTTTCAATCAGTTGAGAAGCATTAGCATCTGTTACTCCTCCATCTATTTCAATCAGTGTTGAGGCGTTAGCCGAAATAATAATGTCTTTTAACTCTTTAACTTTGTCATAGGTTTTTTGGATAAACTTTTGTCCACCAAACCCTGGGTTTACACTCATTAAACAAACCAAGTCAATATCTTCTATCACATCTTTGAGAAGGGAAACGGGAGTGTGTGGATTTAATGCTACACCCGCTTTCATATCCTCTTTTCTTATCGCCTGAAGGCTGCGGTGCAGATGAGTAGAAGCTTCATAATGTACGGTAAGGTTTGTAGAACCTACAGCTTTAAAATCAGAGATGTAACGCTCCGGTTGAACAATCATTAAATGCACATCTAAAGGCTTGTTCGCATGATGATTGATCGCTTCAATAACGGGTAACCCAAATGATATATTGGGAACGAATACACCATCCATTACGTCTAAGTGAAACCAATCGGCTTTACTACTGTTAACCATTTCACAATCACGTTGAAGATTGGCAAAATCTGCTGCAAGTATTGAAGGTGCTATAAGAGCCATAATTATCCGTTTTGGCAAAAATATAGGTTTATAGAATTTTATCGTTGTAAATGTGTGGTATTATTTCTTTCTTTATACACATGAAAGCAAAGCGCAGAAATCATTATTACTACCGTTACCTAAGCGTTTCGGAAGTAAACTGTGTGCGAGAATAAGTTTTAAAACTTAATTCAAATCATAAAAGGCCCGGTTTCGAAACAAGAGAACCGGGCCTTTTATGTTGAAAAAAATGAAAAGGAAACTAAAAACATTAAACAACGGACATCAGATTTTTGAAAACTATACTCAAGACGATTTATGGGTATGGACAAAATTGTTGAAGAATCAAAAGCCAAACTTTCAATATTTTTCAGAAGAGTATCTGGATTGTATGCATAAAATCGGATTACATAAAGTAGAGATACCAAACTTTGAGGAAATAAATAGCCGACTCCATGCCGCAAATGGCTGGGGCATTTTTGGCGTTATGGAGATTGTAGAGATTGAAGACTTTCTAAACTTTATGAATAAGAAAAGGTTTCCGGCAACTACCTGGGTAAGGGGTAAAGAGGAGATGGAATATTTAGAGGAGCCAGATATGTTTCATGATGTGTTTGGTCATACACCCCTTTTAATGAATAGAGATTATGCAAACTTTCTCTATGAACTGGGAATGATAGGTCTTCGATTTAAGGAACATCCAGAAATAACGAAGATGGTCCAGAGGGTGTATTGGTTTACGGTTGAGTTTGGCTTGATCAACGAAAAGGGAAATTTAAAAGCATATGGCGCGGGAGTAATTTCTTCTGAAGGGGAGCTATTAAATAGTTTAAGTAGTCGTTCTGAGAAACGAACCTATGATGTATTAGAGGTTATCAAAAATGATTTTAGAACGGATATCTTTCAATCTAAATACTATGTAATAGAATCTTTTGAGGACTTGTATAACTCATTAGAGACGTTACGGAACTTCTTTGAGGAGGAAACTTTAACGTTAAGTGCAATTTGATTTTATTGACAGTTTATTTAATTTAAGGGCAAATAAATTCTCAAGTGAGCAGCAACACAATGGATGAAAATATTGGTTCGGATGAAATAAGGCCTCGGTTTAGGGTTAAATCGGATCTAGAGCTGGAAGAATTGATGCTGCGTATTAAAGAGGCGTTGAATAAGGAAGGCGCGGCTTGTACAGGCCAGTATGCACATGGGCATTTTACACTTAAAATTTTGACTAAAGATCGACACTATTGGTCCCCTCAACTGAGTTTAACATTAGAAAAATCTGAGGATGAGAGTTTGGTAAGAGGTTTATACGGGCCAAAACCTGCGATTTGGACTATGTTTATGTTCTTTTATTCTATTGTAGGTTTAGCCATACTACTGGTTGGTTTAGTAGGTTTATCCTATCTGTCTTTAGGTAAGCCAGCATTAATACTGTGGTGGTTACCTTTTCTTATCGCAGTATTCTTAAGCTTATATTGGGTAGCTTATTCTGGAAAGAAAATAGGAAAAGATCAAATTATTATTCTTCATAATTTTTTTCATGAAGCAACAGAAATAGAGAGATAAAAAAAATCCCCCGAAATTTCGGGGGATTTTTTTTAACCTAAATAAGTCTTTAGAATTTTACTTCTGGAGGTGTGCTTCAACCTTCGAATGGCTTTTTCCTTTATCTGACGAACACGTTCACGTGTTAAATCAAACTTTTCACCAATTTCCTCTAGGGTCATAGGGTGTTGACCACCTAAGCCAAAGTATAAACGAACTACATCGCCTTCCCTTGGTGTAAGTGTAGCCAAAGATCTTTCTATTTCAGTACGAAGAGAATCTTGCATCAAATCATCATCTGGATTTGGGCTTTCTCCTGTATTTAAAACATCGTATAAGTTACTATCCTCTCCTTCAACTAAGGGTGCATCCATAGAAATATGGCGACCACTGTTACGCATACTCTCTTTTACGTCATTCTCTCCCATCTCTAAGTTGGAAGCAATTTCATGAGCGGATGGAGCACGTTCGTGCTCTTGCTCTAACGTAGCATATGCTTTGTTGATCTTATTAATGGATCCAATCTTGTTCAACGGCAAACGAACAATTCTAGATTGTTCTGCTAAAGCCTGAAGAATACTTTGACGAATCCACCAAACGGCATAGGAAATAAATTTAAAACCACGAGTTTCATCAAAACGCTGTGCGGCTTTGATCAAACCTAAGTTTCCTTCATTTATAAGGTCAGGAAGTGTTAATCCCTGATTTTGATATTGTTTGGCTACTGAAACAACAAATCTAAGGTTAGCCTTGGTCAGTTTTTCTAAAGCAACCTGATCGCCTGCTTTGATACGCTGAGCTAACTCCACCTCCATTTCTGCTGTAATCAATTCAACCTTACCAATTTCCTGAAGGTACTTGTCTAACGAAGCCGTTTCACGATTGGTAACCTGTTTTGTTATCTTAAGCTGTCTCATATCTCTTTGCTATCCTTTTTAAACTATCTATTAAAGATGAACGTTAATTATCACTACTTAGTTCGCAGAAACTTTATCATCTGTGGGTTTCGGAAGCAATACTTTTCTAGATAGTTTTAATTTTCCGCGCTCATCTTTAGCGATAAGTTTCACTTCAATGCTATCTCCTTCTGTCAATTCTTCTTCTACCTTTTGTAGTCTTCTGTGTGCTATTTCAGAGATGTGAAGGAGTCCGTCTGTACCAGATCCAATTTCAACAAATGCACCATACGCTTGAATGGATTTTACTTTACCCGTATATACTGTTCCTACTTCAGGAACAAAAGCTACGGCTTTAACGCGTTTTATGGCTTCATCAATTTTGGCTCTATCTGTACCACTTATCTCAATCTTACCTTCATCATCTATTTCTTCAATAGTAATAATGGTATCTGTATCTAATTGTAATTTCTGAATGTTTTTACCTCCAGGTCCAATGATAGCTCCAATAAATTCTTTTGGAATGCTAAGCATTTCAATTTTTGGAGCATTTGGCTTAAGATCCTCACGAGGAGTAGACATCGTTTTAAGCATCTCACCTAAAATATGCATTCTTCCCTCTTTGGATTGATTCAAGGCATTTTCTAATATTTCATAGGAAAGGCCTTTGATCTTAATATCCATTTGGCAGGCAGTAATACCTTTTTCGGTACCTGTTACTTTAAAATCCATATCACCTAAGTGATCCTCATCGCCAAGAATATCAGAAAGTACAGCATACTTTCCAGTATCAGGATCTGTAATCAATCCCATAGCAATTCCAGAAACGGGTCTGGTAATGTTGATACCGGCATCCATAAGACCTAATGTACCAGCACATACAGTGGCCATAGAAGAAGAACCGTTTGATTCTAAAATATCAGAAACAATACGAATAGTATATACAGAGTCTTCTGGAAGAACCATTTTTAAAGCTCTTTGAGCAAGGTTACCATGGCCAATTTCTCTCCTACTAGTCCCTCTTATGGGTCTAGCTTCTCCTGTTGAGAATGGAGGGAAGTTGTAGTGTAAGTAAAACTTATCAGATCCTTGGAATGTTACCCCATCCTTACGATTCTCATCTAAGCGAGATCCTAGAGTAACAGTGGTTAAAGATTGGGTTTCTCCACGGGTAAACACGGCAGAACCATGAGCACCAGGTAAATAATCAATCTCAGACCAAATCGGACGTACTTGATCAAGCGCACGACCATCTAGTCTTACACTATCATTCAAAACCATGTCACGTACAGCTTTTGACTCTACATCATGGAAATATTTTTTAATCAAAAATTCTTTTTCAAGAAGCTCATCTTCTGAGAATTGCTCCATATACTTGTCACGAATAGCACGAAACTGCTCTGATCTTTCAGATTTTGCTAGTCCTGCTTTTGCTACTTTGTAAACGTCATCATAAGTGGCTTCCATAATTTGGGCAGCCAATTCTTCGTCATTATTCTCGTGATCGTATTCTCTCTTTGTATTTGCTTTAGCCACTTGAGCGGCCATTTCTAACTGAGCGGTAATTTGAGATTTGATTGCTTCATGGGCAAAGGCAATAGCTTCAACGGTTTCTTTTTCAGAAACTTCTTTCATCTCACCTTCAACCATCACAACACTATCCATACTAGCACCAATCATCATATCGATGTCTGCTCTATCCATATCGGATGGAGTAGGGTTGATTACTAACTTTCCATCAATACGAGCAACTCTTACTTCAGAGATAGGACCGTTAAATGGAATGTCAGAAACAGCTAGAGCAGCAGATGCTGCTAAACCTGCTAAACAATCAGCCGCATATTCAGGATCGTAAGAAATAAGGCTGATCATCAATTGTGTATCGCTATGGAAATCTTTTGGGAAAAGAGGTCTCAAACAACGATCCACTAAACGCATTACTAATATTTCATCATCTGTAGGACGTGCTTCACGCTTCATAAAACCTCCCGGTACGCGTCCAGCAGCAGCAAACTTTTCTCTATAATCAATGGTAAGAGGCATAAAATCCACACCTTCTTTTACCTCAGGGTTTGAAACCACAGTAGCCAATAGCATAGTTCCACCCATTTTAACAACAACAGAACCATCCGCTTGTTTGGCTAGTTTACCTGTTTCAAGTGTGATGGTTCTTCCGTCTTCTAATTTTATTTCTTGCGTAATTGCGCTTGGAATCATCTAAATTTTATCAATAGTTAGGTATGTAATAAATAGTAAAAGAAGGCAATTGGATAATTGCCTTCTTTAAAGTTTTGTTGAGCTTATTTTCTGATACCAAGATCAGCTATAATAGCTCGATATCTTTCGATATCTTTGTTTTTGAGGTAATTAAGTAGTTTTCTACGCTTACCTACCATCAGTACCAATGCACGTTCTGTGCTAAAATCTTTACGATTTTTTTTAAGGTGTCCGGTAAGGTGATTGATACGTTCCGTGAAAATAGCGATTTGACCTTCGGCAGAACCGGTGTCAGTTTCGGATTTTCCGTACTTCTTAAAAATCTCTTTTTTTCTTTCTGATGTTAAATACATTCCAAAATCTTTTAGATATATGTTATGCTGAAAATTTGAGGTGCAAAATTACAAAAAATTATTTTTCTGTAGCCGTTTCTAATTCATTTTCAGGAGAAACCATAGATATGAATTGCGAAACCTTTTCTTTTAGATCTCTTCTTCTTACAATAAAATCTAAAAATCCATGATCTAATAAGAATTCACTTGTTTGGAAACCATCAGGTAAATCTTTACCAATGGTTTCTTTTACTACTCTAGGCCCTGCAAAACCAATTAAAGCACCAGGCTCTGCAATATTAATATCACCCAACATAGCAAAGGATGCTGTAACACCCCCGGTTGTAGGGTCTGTAAGAAATGAAATAAACGGAATACCTTCTTTACCCAGTAGAGCAAGCTTGGCGCTGGTTTTAGCCATTTGCATCAACGAAAAGGCAGCCTCCATCATACGAGCCCCTCCAGATTTAGAAATCATCATAAATGGAGTTTTATGCTTTAAGCTATGATCTATGGCTCTCGCTATTTTTTCTCCAACTACCGATCCCATAGAACCACCAATGAAATTGAAATTCATAGCGGCAATGGTTAAGGGTAGCCCATTTACAGTACCGTAACCCGTGGTAACGGCCTCTTTAAGCCCAGTTTTTTTAACAGATGCTGCGTATCGGTCTGTGTACTTTTTTGTGTCTTCGAATTTTAATGGATCTCCAGACATCATTTTAGCATCCAGTTCTGTAAATTTCCCTTCATCAAACAGAATTTCGAAATATTCAGATGCATTAATTCTATCGTGATGATCGCAATTCGGACAAACCCATCCGTTTTTGGCATGGTCATCCACAGAAACAATAACCTTGCATTTAGGGCACTTGTGCCATAAACCTTCGGGAGTTTCCTTTTTATCCTTGGTACTAGTTGTAATTCCCTCCTTGTTTCTTTTAAACCAACCCATTCTAGTTCAATTGAATAGTTATAATAAAATAATAGGATGCCGAAGCATCCTATTTATAAGAATTGAAAATAATAAAATTATGCTATGGTTACACCATCTTCCAGATAAACATCTTGAATAGAGTTTAATAGCTCCACTCCCTCGTTCATAGGTTTTTGAAATGCTTTTCTTCCTAAGATAAGCCCTTGACCGCCTGCTCTTTTATTGATTACTGCAGTACGAACAGCTTCTGTAAGGTCAGAATCAGATCTTCCGGTAGAAGCTCCACCAGAATTGATTAAACCTTGACGGCCCATGTAGCAGTTTGCCACTTGATATCTACAAAGATCAATCGGGTTGTCAGAGCTTAATTCCGAATACACTTTGTCATGCGTTTTTCCAAAGTTTACCGCTGTGTAGCCTCCATTATTTTCTGGTAATTTTTGTTTAATAATATCAGCTTGAATGGTAACACCTAAATGGTTTGCTTGGCCTGTAAGGTCAGCAGAAACATGGTAATCCTTATCCGCTTTAAAAGCAGAGTTACGAGTATAACACCATAAAATAGTAGCCATACCGAGTTCATGAGCGTACTCAAAAGCATCGGCTACTTCCTGTATCTGTCTGTTGCTACCTTCAGAACCAAAATAAATGGTCGCTCCAACTGCAGCTGCCCCCATGTTCCAGGCATCTTTAATGCTTCCAAACATAATTTGATCATAGCTAGCTGGGTAGCTTAAGAATTCATTGTGATTAATCTTCACAATAAAAGGGATTTTATGTGCGTATTTTCGAGAAACACTGCCTAAAACCCCAAAGGTAGAAGCAACAGCATTGCAACCAGACTCTATAGCCAGTTTAACAATGTTTTCACCATCAAAATATATTGGATTTGGAGCAAATGAAGCGCCAGCACTATGTTCGATACCTTGGTCAACAGGAAGAATAGATAGATAACCTGAGTTTGCAAGTCTACCCGTTCCGTATAAAGCTTGTAAGTTTCTCATTACTTGAGGACTTCGATTGCTCATCGAGAAAGCTCTGTCAACAAAGTCTGCTCCTGGCAAATGCAGGCTTTCTTTCTTAATCGTTTCACTTGTATGCGTCAGAAGGCTTGCGTCTGATCCAAGAACTTCGGTGATTTTATCCAGGTTCATATTCTATGTCAAATTAATTTTAGAGTGGCAAATTTAAAATTTTTTAAAGGCCAATATCAGAAAGGATATCCTAATGCAATATTATAGGTTAAATTTTGAAAAGGTTTATTGTTGATAACCCAAGGATCGTTAATCGAGTTTCTTCCAGGGTCCCTCACTTTTGCGGCTATATCAAAGCGTACAATGAAGAAATCAAAATCCAATCGGAGACCAAAGCCTGTTCCGATAGCTAGTTCATCAAAAACATCATTCCAAACAAAATCCGTTTCTTCATCTTCAAGACCTCCATTTAGCCAAATGTTTCCTGCATCGATAAAAAACGCTCCGTTTACGAATGAAAATAATGGGAAGCGAATCTCAGAATTGAATAGAAACTTAATGGTGCCCAAAGCAAAACTGCTATCGTTTACGGTTTGACTGTCATAATCTGTATTAAATCTACTACCAGGTCCGAGTCGGTATGCTGGCCAGGCTCGCAAATCATTACTACCCCCGATAAAAAAATATTTGTTAAAGGGTGCGTATCGCACATCTGAGCCAACACCGGTAGAGTCAATACTATTTCCGTAAGGCCTTATAGTTCCTAAATAAGCTCGGTTTACCCAAGAGGTATTTGGGGTGATGTTCCAGTAATACCTGTAATCTGCTTCCAGTTTGATGTATTGAAAATAGGGTACACCTCCAATTCTATCAATTCCAACTTCGTTGGTTCCTATACCCGTATTATTCTCGAGCAGTGAAAGTGTAATTCCTGCAGACTCGATTGTTCCTTTAAAAAAATTATGATTTTTACGGCCTCTCTTGCTTTGATCGTTATAAGTGAAAATGTATCTAGAAACCGATGTTAAAGCTGGCTCAAAGGCAATAGCTTCAATATTGCTCAAACCCGCAAGGAAATCTGAGTTAAGGTCAAATAATCTGGAATAACTAATATCTGCTAAATCAAATTGATGATTTTTTCTACTGTTCTCATTCCAGCCATAGGATAATCTACCCCCAATGTTTTCCCGGTCAAATTCATTTCTCAATACCCTACCTGCGAATATGGAGATGGTTGAAGTAGGTCTCATTCTCTTTGGAACAAGTCCAACTGTATTAAATGGCAATACAAAACGGGGTAGTCTGAGACTAGCTTCTCCACCAATCTCATAAGTTTGAGAAGTCCCTTGGTCACTCAACCCAGATTGAAACTCAATACCACTATTGAACTTAAGCTGGAATTCTTCCCCTCCATTGAATATATTCCTAGAAACCCATCCCACACTCAAATTAATACCGTAGTTACCACTGGTTGTTGTGGCTTCACTTTCAATATTAAACGTTTTATCCGTTTCTGGTGAAATGTTTACATAAGCATCTAGTAATGGACCAATACTGTCTCTACCGGCTTTTGAGAAACTTATTTCCGTAAGATTAAATGCCTTGTAACTGTTTAGATGCGAATAGGTTCTTTTTACTTGATAATTCTTATAGTACTCTCCTTTTTCTAAATGAATGGCATCTGTTAAATAACGAGGTTTATATTGAAGCGAATCAAAAACAATTTGATAATCTCTAAAGCCAAGTGTGTCAGAAGGATGATTGAATTCTCGGTATGAATAGTCTGGGCGGATATAAATATTAGAAAAGCGATAGCGTTCGTGGGTATTATTTATAGAGGTGTCTCCATTTTTCGAAGAAGGAGGTAGTATCACCATTTCTAGATTAACAAAATCTCCCTTTACAAAGGTATCTGCTTTAAACTGAATGAAGTTTCTTGAAAAGGTATAGAATCCGTGATCTTTAAATAATGCGGTTAATCTATCTCTTTCTTGGTTTAAGATAGCCGCATCATACGGATCTCCTTCAATAACTACAGATTGATCCTTAAATGTATTGTAGATCGAACTTAATCTCGAATTTTGAGTGTTTACTTTGTATTCTTTAATGAAATACCGATTTCCTCTAGAAATCGAATAATCTACATACACCCATCGTTTTTTTTCTTTTGGGCGTACCTTAAAATCGCTGGTGGCATTAAAGTAACCTTTATTAAAGTAATAGTTTTGAAGCTGTAAAGCTCCTGCTTCAGCTTTTTTGGAATCAAAAACAACCGGAGGGTCGCCAATTTTTGAGAAGAAACTACTATCTGTCCCGTTCCCCCAGTTGTAAATGGCAAGGTTAGGTGCTAATATCCAATAATGGGGGGTAGGTCGTTGTTTTAAAATATTATAGGCAGCTGATGAAGCATTTTTACTGCTATCGAGTACAATTTTGTTCTCCCATAAAATGCTCTTGCCTTCTGGAACATATTTGGTGTATTTACAGGAGTAAGTAAAAGATAGTACTGCTAAAATGCAGAGTATGTAAAGCTTTTTTGGCAAGTTTGCTTTCTTAATTGTGGCAAAGGTAAGGTTATGCTATCAAAAAATATAGAAAAACTATTTCGCAAACTTCAGTCCAAAAAGTATCGTTGGCAATATCAAATGTTTGTTGCCGAAGGTCCCAAAGTAATACGCGAGATATTGAGGGAGGGTTTAAAACCCGTTCATCTCTTTTCAGATAGAAATGAATGGGTGGCTTCCGATGAGGGAAATCTTGTTTCGTCTAAGGAGCTGAAAGCGATTAGTAGACTCGAGGCTACGAATGAGGTCGTTGCCATATTTCCTTTTCCAGAACTAGAACGGCCTATCACATCAAAAGTGGTTGTGGTTTTGGATCAAATAATTGATCCGGGAAACTTAGGAACCATTTTACGCACTTGTGATTGGTTTGGTATTCAGCAGGTTTACTGCACCGTAGGTTCAACGGATGTGTTTAACGCTAAATGCATTCAGAGTACTATGGGTAGCATTGCTAGGGTGAACGTAGAATATGCAGAAAATGAAACCCTAGCCGAAGCATTGGAAGATATGGAGCTGCTTGTTGCGGATATGGATGGACAGAATATTTTGTCTTATGAAAAGCCAAAGAATAATGTGGCTCTTGTTTTCGGAAGTGAGTCGCATGGGCCTTCATTATTTTGGAAAGAACGTGCAAATAAAGTAACAATTCCTAGGCACCAAAACTCTAAGGTAGAAAGCTTAAACGTGGCACAAGCTGCAAGCATTATTCTCAGCCAGCTGAGCCTTTAGCCTTTCGAGCAAAGTGTTTTTTCAAAAGAACATTTCCAACAACTCCTGCGAGAACAACGGCAATCCCTATCAAAGCCAAGTAATTGTATTTTACACCGAAGATCAACACATCAAATCCTAAAGCGAAAACAATACCTACGTATTTAAAACTGATCACGGCATTAATCTCTGCGGATTGTAAAGCCTTAGTCATGTTAACTTGAGCTATTTGAGTAAGTACACCTACTAGGATAAGAAGCAGCCATTCAATGCCTTCCGGTGTAACCCAACTAAAGATGGAAATCACAGCCATAATAGGTGTGGCAATTAGTGGAAAATAAAAAACAACGACTAAAGGATGATCGGTATCTTTTACTTTTCGGATACAGTTGTATGCAAGACCTGAAAAAACCGCAGAGCCTACTCCTAAAAGAAGTAGAGGCGTAGTAATGTGTGGGTCAAATCCTTTTACGATACCAATTCCGATAAAAGCCAAAAGGAACAGAAACCATTGAAAAGGTTTTACTTTTTCATGTAAAATGAAAATTCCGAAGAGTGCAGTGAAAATGGGGGATAAGTATTGAATCGTTATGGCAGAACCGAGGGGTAGTTTTTGTAAAGTATAGAAAAATATGGTCAGAGCCGTTACACCAAAGATACCTCTTAGAACCAGAAACAGTTTGTTGTTTCCCCAAGGATTGATTTTTTTTCGTTTAAAGAAAACCAAACAAATGCTTAATGAAACGAGCGACCTGAATAGAACCAATTCGGTAGCCGGTAATCTGTGTAGATATTTAACTACCAGATTCATTAATGCGAATCCCAAAACAGAGATTAACATATACCGAATGGATTTATTTAAGTTTTGGTCCAATTGATTTTGGTGAATGAGTAGGTTACGTTAAAAGACTTAATGCTGCTTCTGCACAACGTTCACCATCAATGCCGGCCGACACAATACCGCCAGCATAACCGGCTCCTTCACCGCAAGGAAATAAATTTGGTATTTGAGGGTGTTGCAGAGTTTCTTTATTTCTTGGAATTTTCACAGGAGAAGAGGTTCTACTTTCAACACCTACAATATTCGCCTCTTGTGTGTAATAACCTTTCATTTTTTGCCCAAAACGTAAAAAGCCTTGCTGTAGTCTTTTGGCAATGGGTTTAGGTAACACCTCTTGCATAGGCGCACTTACTAAACCAGGTATGTAGCTACAGTCATTTAAGGTATTGGAGTGCTTAGATTCAATAAAATCTGTAAGCCGTTGAGCAGGTGCGGTTTGATCACTTCCTCCTGCCTTCCAAACTGCATTCTCAACCTCTTTCTGGTACTGTAAACCTGCAAGAGCGCCAAGGTGTTTGTATGCTTTTAAATCTTGAGGCTCAATGGCAACCACAATTCCGGAGTTGGCAAATTTATTATCTCTTTTACTTGGCGACATTCCATTTACCACCAGTTCATTTTCGGCTGTTGCAGCGGGTACAATAAATCCTCCAGGGCACATACAAAAGGAGTAAACCCCTCTTTCTTGTACTTGCTCTACCAATTTATAAGATGCTGCGGGTAAAATGTCTTTCCGTGGATAGCGATGATACTGAATCTGGTCAATTAATTCCTGAGGATGTTCTACTCTTACACCCATGGCGAAAGGCTTAGATTCAATATGAATTTGCTTACGATGTAGAAGCTCAAAAATATCTCTAGCACTATGCCCGGTGGCTAATATTAAAGATTCACCTTCTATAACATCTCCATTTTGCGTCTTAATACCCGTTATGCGATCTCCTTTCAGGATCAGGTCATCCATTCGGGTATTGAATAGAATTTCTCCACCAAATTCCAGAATGGTCTCGCGCATATTTTGAACGACTTGAGGCAATTTATTGGTGCCAATATGTGGATGAGCATCAATCAAAATATCTTCAACGGCTCCGTGTTTAACGAGTATATCTAATATTCGTTTTACGCTACCTCTTTTTTTACTTCGTGTATATAGTTTCCCGTCAGAATAAGTCCCGGCACCACCTTCGCCAAAACAATAGTTTGATTCAGGGTTTACTGTGTGGTCTCGGTTGATTGCTTTAAGATCCCTTCGTCTGTCTCTTACATTCTTACCTCTTTCAACTACAATGGGTTTAAGGCCTAGCTCTAAACACCGCAAAGCGGCAAACATACCGGCAGGGCCACAGCCAATGATGAGGATTCTTTTTTTATGGGTAACATCTTGATATTTTAACGGGACAAGCTCTGGAGTTTTAACCGGCTCGTTGATAAACAATCGAGCTTTGAGATTTATTTTAATGGGATTTTTTCTTGCATCAATGGATCTTCTAATGATTTGAAAACCATCTAGATCATTGCCTTCTACTCCAGATTTTGAGAGGAGCTTTTGTCGTAAGATTTCCGTGTTGATCGACTCTTCAGGGGAGCAAACCAGGTCAAGATCAAGTTGCACTAAAAAAGGGTTTTATTCAAAAGTGAAATTAATCAAAATAGAGCGGGTCTCTAATCGGTTAATCCCTTCTACTAAGAAAGTACCATCCGGAACTTGAATGTCATTAATTCCAAAGGAAGCTTTTATTTGAGGTGAGAATTTAAAAAACTCAAAATAGATGTCTATACCAAAACCTATCTCGTATAAAAAGTCGTTCTGTCGCAATTTAAACAAGCGGTCGTCATCTGAGTTTTCTTTTGATGATAGGTCGATGTTATATTTCACTCCTCCAGTAACGTACATTCCATAATTATCTACCCGTTTGGATCGATACTTGAGTTCTACTGGGAATTCAAAAAAACTACTTACAATTTCTCTTTCTACCAATTCTCTTTCTCCAGTTCGAGGATCTTCTACATCAAACTCTAAAACTCTATTGGTGGAAGCAAATCCGGGCATAAACCTAAAGTCCATATACTTAGAAAGTCGCAGATTTGAAATAATGTTCACATTGTAGCCTGGTTCAACTACGGGTTTAACTCTGTAGTAGCCGGGAACACTGGATAAATCTTCAATTTCTTGAATCTGAAAGCTGTAAAAATTTAATCCTAAACTGAATCCAAAATGGATACGCCTATCGTTATATTTAGGCATGTTTTTAAGCTTGCGCTGTGCACTCAGAGCATTGCAGCACAATAAAAAGA
>CAZAJG010000033.1:0-14732 GCA_964485405.1 uncultured Owenweeksia sp.
TTCTATATTCTGCTGTTCGATATTCAATCTGTGGTTTTAACTTTTTTTGAATATCGAATACTGAACAGATGAATTCTGAACCGCAGAAGTAGTTTCAAACACCGCGCAAACACCTCGAAATTCGCCATTCTATATTCTGCTGTTCGATATTCAATCTGTGGTTTTAACTTTTTTTGAATATCTAATATTGAACAGATGAATTCTGAACTGCAGAAGTAGTTTTAAAACACTGCACAAACACTTCGAAATTCGCCATTCCACATTCTGCTGTTCGATATTCCAATAGCTATTTCCTATCAGTATCCGCAATTGTCAACTTGTCCGTTTTTAGGAGATGGATAAATTCTTGATATTTATGGAGAAATTTATTCTCCATGCAAAGACCGTCTCCCGAAGAGTTCACAAGCCTGTTTGAACCTTTATCCAATGTAGATAAAGAAGAAATTCAGTATCTCATTGATGAATCTGAATGCATCGACATAAAGGAAGGTGAATTCCTTTTTGAACCGGAACAGCCTACCAACTATATGTATTTCATCATGTCCGGTAGAATTGAGATTTATGCCACACAAAACGGACAGAAACGTGAATTTGGTATTGTTGAAAAAGGAAGCATTTCCGGGATTCTTCCCTACTCTAGAATGGAAAAGGCAAGAGGTTATGCGAATACGATAGAAGACTCGAAAATACTGGCTTTCCCCCGTGCAAAAATGCCTGAACTCATCCGCAATCACTATTCTCTCACGGAAGCTCTCGTGCATCATATGAGTTCACGAATTAGAGAGTTTACCAAGTATCAACAGCAGAATGAGAAAATGATGGCTCTTGGAAAGCTATCTGCTGGTTTGGCGCATGAGCTTAATAATCCGGCTTCGGCTATTGTTAGAAGCAGTAAGGAGTTACAAAAGCACTTAAAGGTGCTTCCAAACAATTTCAAAAAGGTGATTTCTATTAAAATGACAATCGATGAAATTGATGAAGTAAACAGCCTTCTATTCGATAAAATAGAGCAAAACATACCGGTAAAACTGTCTATTATGGAAAGACAAGAGCTGGAGGACGAGTTAGCCGAATGTTTGGAGGAAAGAGGGGTTGAGGATGGCTATGATGCGTCTGAGAACTTGATCGACTTTGGTTTTACATGCGCAGATATTGAAATGATTTACGATAGAACCGGACAGAGTCATTTTGCACCTGTAATTAAATGGGTAAATGACAATTTGACTACGGAGCGAATGGTAAAAGAAATTGAGGATGCCTCCTCAAGAATTGCGGATTTGGTGAGTAGCGTAAAAACCTTCACACATATGGACCAAACACCGGATAAGGTAAAAGCGGATATCCATGAGGGCATTGACAATACGCTCATCATGTTGAACCATAAACTCAAGAAGAAAAATATCCAGGTAGACAAAAAATTCTCTAACGACTTACCTCAACCTAAAATACTGGTGAGTGAACTCAATCAGGTGTGGACAAATCTAATTGACAACGCCATTGATGCCATGGAAAGCAAAGACAATCCAGTTTTAGAAATAGAAACTCGAAAAGACCGAGAATTTATTCAAACCTTTGTAAGAGATAATGGCGCAGGTATACCAGAAGAAGTAATGAGTAGGATTTTTGATCCTTTCTACACGACTAAAGAAATTGGGAAAGGAACAGGATTGGGTTTAGATGTAGTGAAAACCATTATCAACAAACACCGAGGAACAATTAAAGTAAGGTCTGAAGCAGGGAAAACAGAATTTGAAGTGTGTATTCCTATTGAATAAAAACCATTCTGACAATTTTAACCAGAACATGAAGAAACCAATAATAATGGCCGTTGATGATGATCCACAGGTGATCAGAGCGGTAAGTAGGGATTTAAGAAAACAGTACAAAAAAGAATATCGAATAATCTCAACGGATTCTGCCAAGGAGGCCTTAGAGAGTCTCAGTGAATTAAAAAACCAAGGACAAGAAATAGCTCTATTTGTTTCCGATCAGCGAATGCCCGAAATGCTAGGTGTGGAATTTTTGGAAAAAGCTAAAAGCATATTTCCAAAAGCTAAACGCGTTTTATTAACCGCTTATTCAGATACTAATGCGGCCATTCAGGCAATTAATGAAGTGCAGCTGGATTATTATCTCATGAAACCATGGGATCCACCAGAAGAAAAAATGTATCCTGTTTTAGATGATTTGTTAGACGATTGGCAAGCCGGTTATATTCCTCAATTCGATGGATTAAAGTTAGTAGGATACCAATTCTCTCCTAAAAGTCATGAAATAAAAGACTTTTTAGCGGCTAATCTATTTCCATATCGTTGGTTTGATGTAGAAGACTCTGAACAGGCAAAAGAACTGGTAGCAACAAATGCCATTGACCATAAAGATTTACCTACTATCTTTTTTGAAGATGGTTCTTACATCAAGAATCCAGACATACCTGAAGTAGCTGGAAAACTAGGCTTAAACCCAACAGCCAAATCCTCTATGTATGATGTAATCATAATTGGAGCGGGACCTGCAGGATTGGCCGCATCCGTTTATGGTGCTAGTGAAGGTTTAAAAACGCTCCTTGTAGAGCGAAAAGCACCTGGTGGGCAAGCCGGAACTTCATCAAGAATTGAAAACTATCTTGGATTTCCGAAAGGACTAAGTGGATCAGACTTAACCCGCAGAGCGTTAAGCCAAGCAACACGCTTGGGAGCGGAGTTTTTAAGTCCAAGTGAAGTATTAGAAATAAAATACCGCGACCAATACAAAATTATTGTGCTGAAAGATGGTGCTGAGTTAATGACCAAAAGTATTGTTATTACCACAGGTGTAGACTACAGAAAGTTGGCAACCCCAGGCATAGAAGCCTTTACTGGAGCCGGAATATACTATGGTGCTGCAACAACAGAAGCCAACGGATGTAAGGATAAGGAGGTTTACGTGGTTGGCGGAGGAAACTCTGCAGGGCAAGGGGCTATGTACTTATCTCAATTTGCTAAAAATGTACATATCCTTATTCGTAGGGAAGACCTAAGCTCAACCATGTCTGCTTATCTCATTGATCAAATCAACAACACACCAAACATTCATGTACATGGATGCTCTGAAATTACAGAAGCTAGAGGCAGCGATCGCTTGGAAAAGTTAGACATTAGAAACAATGTAGAGGAAACTACAAATGAAGTGATAGCCAATGCCCTTTTTATCTTTATTGGAGCAAAACCCTACACCGAATGGATGAACGAAAACTTTAAAAAGGATGATAAGGGTTTCTTATTAACGGGAAGAGATCTAAACAGAGATCTAAACTTTAAAAAAGAATGGAAGCTGGAGCGAGAGCCATTTTTACTTGAAACCAATACCCCTGGTGTTTTTGCCGCGGGCGATGTGCGCTCTGGAGCTATGAACCGAGTGGCTTCCGCAGTTGGAGAAGGCGCTATGACCATCAGCCTTGTACATAAGTATCTTTCGGAAGTGTAAACCAAGATGGATACATTCATTATTTAAAATTTTACGCATACCCATTTATGATCGTTTATCAATCAAATAAAAATTGGCTCAGAGATATTGTTCATCTATACAGAAGTTGGACAATGACTAGAGTAATGAGAGCCGTATTTATCATTGGCATCTACGCTACAATTCTTTGCTTTTTAGATTACAAAATCTTCAACAATATCCAGTTGGGAATGAGCACTTCTGTATTTAGCTTATTGGGGGTGGTTTTGAGTATTTTACTTGTTTTTCGTACCAATACGGCTTACGATCGATGGTGGGAAGGAAGAAAACAATGGGGTGCTTTGGTAAACCACACTCGAAACCTGGCCATCATGGCGGATACTACTTTTCCTTCAGATCAAAAGAAAGAACGTCATAAAATCGCTGTTTACATCAGCAACTTTTGTATTGCCCTTAAAGAGCACCTTAGAGATGGTGTTAAAACAGAAGAATTAATTTCAGTAAGCACTGAAGTATTCCGAAAAAGGGCATATCCCCAATCACATCTCTCTTCAAATTCATAAAATGGTTCAACACCAATATAAGGAGAACCATATTACAGGCGAGGATATTCTGAACTTTAAACCTCAGCTACAAGCTTTATTGGATATACTTGGTGCCTGCGAACGAATTAAAAAAACACCTATTCCATTCTCCTACAATGTGTATCTAAAAATATTCATTACGGTATATGGTTTCTTACTCCCTCTTGCTATTATTCCAGAATTTGGTTTCTTTTCAATCCCGATAGTAATGTTCATCTTCTTCGCTTTTATAGGTGTACAGCTAATGGCCGAAGAAATAGAAGACCCTTTTGGGTTGGACTGCAATGATCTTCCTACCGGAGATATAGCACACACTATTAAAAATAATGTATTTGAGATACTTGATCATAAGTCGAGTGTAGGAAAAACTACAGCAAAAGAGGAGTATCAAAAAGTGTTTTAAGCTCCCGTTTTCTATCCTAAAATGGTTTTTGTTCAGAAAAACTTATGTCCATTTTATGCGATTAGTCTCCGCTAAATATTAATTTTAAGCCATACACAAGACTTTATCTTAAACACCACATTTTGTCTTTAAAAAAACAATACCTCCTTGTTCGGAACTACACGGAGGAGCTATGTGCGCCATTATCCGTTGAAGATCATTTGGCTCAACCCATTATTGATGTAAGCCCTCCTAAATGGCATTTGGGTCATACCACCTGGTTTTTTGAAACCTTTATTCTAAAACCGAATAAAGAGGGATATGTCGAATATGATCCTCAGTTCAACTTCTTTTTCAATTCCTATTACGAAACCGTTGGACAACGATTAATTCGAGATCAGAGAGGCACCATGACGCGACCACCACTTGATAAAATTTACGCGTATCGGAAATATGTAAACCAACATATGGTGGAATATTTAGAACAGGATCCGACTTCTGAAATTACTTCATTGATTGAATTAGGCCTAAATCATGAGCAGCAACATCAAGAACTTTTCTTAACAGACTTCAAATTTATCTTAGGTGTTCAGGCATTTTACCCTCTTTACAACCCAGAGTTTACAGAAAGTAAAGTAGAATCTCAAAGCCAAGAATGGCTAAAAATTGAAGCTGGAAATTACACTATAGGCTTTGATGGAAAAGGGTTTTGTTTTGATAATGAACTAAGTAAACACCAGGTTTATGTGCATGATTTTGAAATCAGTAACAAATTGATAACCAATGGAGAGTTTATAGGTTTCATAAACGATAAAGGCTATCAGAATTTTAATTATTGGCACTCCGAAGGATGGGGATGGGTGAAAGAAAATCAGATCACTGCCCCTCAATACTGGGAGAAGATTGATGATAAATGGCATCGGTTTTCCTTAGCTGGTTTAGAAGAAGTAAATGAGAATGAGCCTTTAGCCCATATCTCTTATTACGAAGCTTACGCCTTTGCTGAATGGAAAGGTATGCGCTTACCTACGGAACAAGAATGGGAAATAGCTTCTGACCGCTTCTCTTGGGGGCAGCGATGGGAGTGGACAAACTCTGCTTACCTGGCTTACCCGGGCTTTTCTAAAGCAGAAGGTGCTGTGGGTGAATACAACGGCAAGTTTATGGTTAGTCAAATGGTATTGAGAGGTGCCTCTGTAGCTACCTCTCCAGGCCATAGCCGAAAAACTTACCGCAACTTTTTTGATCCTCAATTGAGGTGGCAGTTCACAGGCTTGCGCCTGGCAAAATAAACTTAGAACACGAAATTGAACTAATAAAAAATGGAAACTCAAATCGTAATGAATCAATTTGCTAGAGATGTTGATGAAGGTCTTTCTTCGGATCCAAAACAGCTTTCTTCTCGTTATTTCTATGATGCAAAGGGAGATAAAATTTTTCAGGACATCATGCGGATGCCTGAGTATTATTTGACCGATTGTGAATTTGAAATATTCAACAATCAGAAAGAGCAAATTCTAAAAAGTATAGAACCTGGACAAAAATTCAACTTAGTTGAACTGGGTGCAGGAGATGGCTATAAGACCAAAATACTCTTGGAGTTTTTAATCAATCAAGATGTTGATTTTGAATATTTTCCAGTAGATATATCAGGCGATGTACTTGTAGAATTGAAAAGTGACCTTTTGAATAAATGGCCGCAATTAAAGGTGAGTACGCTCAACTATGAATATTTTACAGCGCTTAAAAAGTTAAACGAGCTCGACCAATCGCCAAAAGTGGTTCTGTTTTTAGGGAGTAATATTGGCAACTTTAGCCCATCTCAAGCGGATCTGTTTTTTAAGGAATTGAATGACATCATGCAGGAAAATGATCAACTCCTTTGTGGTATTGATTTAAAAAAAGATCCAAATGTGATTTTAGCTGCTTATAACGACCCAGCCGGCATTACTCGTTCTTTTAACATGAATCTTTTAGATCGTATGAACCGTGAACTTGGCGCCAATTTCGATTTAAACCAATTCGATCACTTCCCTACTTACGATCCTTTTACAGGAGAAGCTCGAAGCTACATCCTTAGCAAAATAGCGCAGCAAGTTGATATTGAAGTAACCGGCAAAAGCTACACTTTTGATAAAGCCGAAGCCATTCATATGGAAATTTCAAGAAAATATACCCTCCATCAAATTGAACAGTTAGCAAGGGTTACGGGCTTTAAAGTGAAAAAACACTTTACCGATAGCCGGGATTACTTTGTGGATACACTTTGGGGAAAAAGTTAACGATTTAGTTATGTTTAGATTCATGGCCTTGTTGATATTTGCTCTTGCTCTGCCCCTTACACTAGTAAGTCAAGAACAAGATTTAGATTCAATCATTCTTCACCAAATTGAGTCCTTTCACGATAGCACAGAAGTAGCCATTGCTTTAATTCGAGATGGTCAGGTTGAATACATTGGGAAGTCAAAAGCCTCCGGGAGATGGATAAAAACAGACCATCAACATTCCATTTTTGGCATTGGTTCTGTGAGTAAGGTTTTTACATCACTTCTGCTTTCTCAAGCGATAACAGATAAACAAGTTGAAGCTGATGCGTTTGTATCTGAACATCTTAATTCACCCCTTGGAGAGGGGGGAAAATCGATTACACTTCTCCAATTGTGTAATCATACTTCAGGTTTGCCCCGATTACCTTCTAATCTAACTATGGATAATCCTAGAGATCCATATGTTAGTTATAAGAATGAAAATTTGAACGCTTATTTGGAGAATCATATTGAAACACTCACCGAAGCAGGAAAAGTTTACGCCTATTCCAATCTAGGTACTTCCCTACTCGGGTTTTTACTCAGTCAAACCTATTCCGAGCCGTACGAAACCTTATACAGTAAACGCGTTTTTAGACCCTTACAAATGGAAAGCACTTCCACAACTTGGGACAAGTTGGATAAAACTAAAATCGTATCCGCAAGAGATGCTTTTGGAAATAAAATGAAAAGTTGGGACTTTCAAGCACATTTACCCGCTGGAGGCATCAAGTCTACAATACATGATATGAGCAAGTTTCTTCAAGCGTTTTTTAGCGATGAGAATATCGCCTATGGCAAAATGCTTGAACCGACTTTTACGGTGAATGAAAAGCTTCAACTCGGTATGGGGTGGCATATATCAACCGATTCAGAAAACAAACTAATTCATTGGCACAATGGCGCTACTGGTGGTTACCGATCCTTTGTGGCCTTACAAAAAGACCAGCAAATTGGTGTAATTATACTCTCTAATGTTTCCGCTTTCCACGCCCAAAATGGTAATATTGATATACTTGGTTTTCAATTGCTCAAAGCCATACAACCCTAAGTTAGTTTTAATACAATACACTTCTCAACAGTTTCTTTCTATTCCATAAATTGCACCTGTGGAAAAGCGGCTTCATTACATCATGCATATCCCTAAAACAGCAGGAACCAGCTTGAAGGACTTGCTGCTTAGAAGGCATAAAAATGAGGAGGAACGGAGACTGATTTATTCGCAGGAGCTAAATCAAAAAGGTTTTAAAGACTCGCCAGACTTGCAAGTTATAATGGGTCATTATCGTTACGGTTACCATCGTTTCTCACAAAGACCATACACTTACCATACTTTTCTTAGAGATCCGATTGAGCATGTAATTTCTCATTATTATTATTCTCTAGATCATCCTCAAGCTTTGAAAAACCTACCTGAGGAAGTGAACTCTCTTTTGGATTTTGTTAAATGTCCGTACGGAAATAATCTACAAACCCGGTTTATCTCAGGTATAGAAGATATTTCGAAAAATCCACGAGAAGTATTAAAACAGGCGAAAATAAACCTAGTTAGAGATTTTGATGTGATTGGTTTGGTAGAAGAGTTTGATAAATCTTTGCTTTTGCTTCAAAAAACATTGGGATGGAAAATTATCTACTACACCAAACGAAATGCAGGTAAAACCAGAAAAAAACACGCTAAACCCTCTGGAAAGGAGCTAGAGGAAATACGCTCTATACTTAAATACGATATGGAGCTTTATGCTTTTGCTAAAGCACTTTTTAGTGCACAGCTCAATAAAAATAGAGAGCTCCATTTTTCTGAAAAAAAATTCAAGTTCTTTAATAAATGGTTCAATCGCTTAAATCCAAGCTACACAAAGCTTAAGATTCTTTTAGGTTTGGCGAAGGCTTCATAAAGGAGTTAAAAAGAATAGAAATTACCACCACCAATACACAACCAATTACGTTATACCATAGATATTCAACCTCGTATTGCATAAAAAATGGGATTTCGTAAACTCTACCAAAGTGAATAAGTAGCACAAAAGCTTCCGCTATTAAAGCGCTCCAAAAAACAGCATTCCCTTTTACCCACTTTATAAAAAAGGCCACCACGAAAATGCCCAGTATTGTACCATAAAATAGTGATCCCAATACGTTTACCATTTCAATAAGGTTATCAAAAAGGTCGGCTACTAAAGCGAAAGAAATTGCCAGTACTCCCCAGAAAACGGTTAACAACTTAGACATCCATAACTGTTGTTTTTCTGACGCTTCTCTATTAAACAATCTACTGTAAAAATCAACCGAGGTAGTAGTCGCCAAGGCGTTTAATTCTCCTGAAGTAGATGACATGGCAGCAGAAAAAATGAGCGCTATAATTAAACCGATTACTCCAATGGGTAAATAATCCATTACAAAGTTTAGAAACACATAGTTGGTGTCTTTTACCTTAAAGTTTTCATCCGATTTAAGCAGTAACGCTTTAATCTCCCCTCTTATGTTCTGATCTTCACCTACTGCGGCTACAAAAGCCTCTTTGGATTGTTCTATTTGCTGACTGCTTCCAGAATTTAAGGACAACTCGTAAGCTTCTCGCTTCTCTTGCAGTTGCTCGTATTGAACATCATACTTAGCTTCTAACGCTTCTATCTCTACTTTGTATTCAGTTTGCTTGAGGTCGTCAATGGCCGTTTCATTAAAGAATGCTGGTGGTTTTTGGTAGAGATAAAACACAAATACTAAAACCCCTGTAAAAAGGATGAATAGTTGCATCGGTATTTTAATCACCGCATTAAACATCAAACCAAGTCTACTTTCCTTAATGTTTTTACCTGTTAGGTAGCGCTGAACTTGACTTTGATCTGTTCCAAAATATGAGAGGGCTAAGAACAATCCTCCTGTTAATCCTGACCAAACGGTATACCTTTGGTTTAAGTCAAAATCAAAGTCTAGGATTTCCATTCTTCCTACAGATCCCGCTAATTCCATAGCGGATGAAAGATCTGTAAAACCTGAGATTTTATAGAGGAGTATTCCAAAGGCCAAAGCCATTCCAAGTAGGATGATTCCCATTTGCCACTTTTGGGTTAAGCTCACCGCTTTTGTACCTCCACTTACGGTGTAGATGATCACTAAAACACCCACAAAAATGTTGGTAAAATTTAAGTTCCAGCCTAAAATGGTAGATAAAATAATGGCCGGTGCAAAAATAGTAAGTCCTGCAGCCAGTCCACGCTGTACTAAGAATAAAAAGGCTGCCAGCAATCGCGTTTTTAAGTCAAAACGCTTTTCTAAATATTCATATGCCGTAAATACTTTGAGCTTATAATAGATTGGAATTATAAAAGCGGAAATGATGATTAAAGCCAAAGGCAAACCAAAATAAAACTGAACAAATTTGAGTCCTTTTTCATAACCTAAACCGGGGGCACTCAAAAATGTAATGGCACTTGCTTGAGTAGCCATTACCGATAAACCGATGGTAAACCAGTTCATTTCATTTCCCCCTCTCAGATAATCATTTATACCTTGATTCTGGCGTGTTTTCCAGGTCCCGTATCCAACAATGGCAAAGAGGGTTCCAAATAAAACAATCCAATCTACGGTGCTCATACTAGCTGAAATATTGAGTTATGAAGTAGTAGATTACCAATTGGATTACTAAAATTAGCAATACAGACAGATAAATGTTTCTCCAGCTTTTGGAAGACGGGGTGTTACTCATTGTTGCTCGTGTTTGTGTAACTCAATAAGTTGGCTAATAAACGATACGCGCCAGGCACTCCGGAAGGTACTTCTCTAAAAAAGGAAATACCTGTGTAGATGAAAGCTCCTTTTCCATGATCAGCTACAATTAAGCCTCCATTTCGAGAAGGCTCATCCTTATCATGCCAACCAATAGGGGCTTTAAAACCATCATCCCACTTAGAAGCAAAATACAATCCTCTTTCTTGTACCCATCCTTCAAAATCCTTCGCATCCAACTTGTTTGGCGTATTTAATACGGAATGTTTGGGTAATAAAAAATTTACTTCTGCATCCTCTTCCGTAACACGTTCGCGGCTAATAGTGAAAGGATACGGGCCGATGTCTAGGCTCAATAAATCTCTAGACCGAGTATTGTATTGAACGATGTAGTTCCCTCCTTGGCTTACGTAATCCATCAATACATCTTTTACTTCAGGCAACCATTTTTCTGTATTGTAAGCTCTAATACCTGCAACAATAGCCTGATATTGAGAGAGGTCTTGAGACTTTAACTTTTCCTGATCTAAAATATCAACGGCATACCCCATATACTCAATGGCTTCCGCCACTTTATCTCCAGCTCCAGGAATGTATCCAATTTTACTCCCTTTTCTTTCCAAATCGATCTTTACCAACTTTGGAGCAACGGACTCATAAACCAATCGTTTATCAATATGAGAGTAATCAATCTCGTATAGGTTGGTTAATTCCTCTCCCTTATCGTTTTTAATGGAAAGTGTATTTGTTTTAGCCCCAGGTAGTGGTTTTACAGAAATCGTAAAATCGAACTTCCCAGATTCCGGCTTCTCATAAGTGATGTATGAAGGTGTGATCTCCCAACCTTCGGCACTAAAGCTAATCCCTTCATGAGAAGTATTAAACATCTTAAAAGAAAGTGTGATTTCTTGCGCCTTATCATTTGTAAAAATCAGATTGGATGTATTGGCAGAAACTACCAAAGGAGGGGTTATTATTACAGGGCGAATGATTTCCCCCTCTACTCGGTCTGAAAACTTATATACTAGCGGTGCTTTGGTTTGTAACAGTTGACCATCTATTGTAAAACTCAAGACAGCCTCAATAACTGCATCATTTTCTGGCTTACCAATCGTTACTTGATCTTTCACATCAAAAAGGTTCTGATAAGGCTTTCTCAACCAATAAGGCTGTGAATTTTCCGTAGGAACCGTAAAATCTATTTCTTGGCTAAACTTTTTGTTTTCCTCTAAATCCTGTTTTACCTCTATTGTTTGGCCACCTATTTTGATGTTTTGCAGAGTGAGCTGCTGTTGAGCCGATTCTCTTCTTATCACCTCAATGGAAAGCTTAACTTCTTCATTTGGGCCTAAATATTCATTTGGAGATAATGCTTCTGCATAAATACCTAAGCAATCCACTATCAATGCATCCACCTTACTGGTAAAATATGCACGTTTCGATTTATCATTTATTGCCTTTGCGGCTGTTTTCAGATTCAAAAGATCCTTTACCGACTTTTCAGGATGCTGAACATCAAATCCATCGATGAGCTTTTTTAGCAATTCATCTCCCTTTCCAAAGCCAAATCTTTTCCACTGTGTTGAAACTCCATCAAATAAGCCATCTTTAGCTTTATCTCCAGCTAAGTATTGGAGATATTCGGTTTGAGCACCACGAGCTATGGAAACCCCAAAACCTTGGCTCTTATGCTGCGTTCTACTCAAAGAAGCCAATTCATTATAGGAAGTCCCTTGAAGCGGGCTGTAACCACCTACCTCAACGGACACGTAGTTATCATCCACTTTTGCTAAACTATCTAGCTTACGGTTCCACCATACACTAGCGTTCCAATAAATTCTTTTGGGTTGCCAAGTTTCTGTATACTGGAGTTGTTCGGGAAAAACCTTCTCATCAGCCGCCATTTTAAAAGCTTCAATACCCAGCATAGCCGAGGCGGTGTGGTGTCCATGCCCCCCTCTTTTGTCTGGC
This sequence comes from uncultured Owenweeksia sp., assembly GCA_964485405.1. Lineage (GTDB taxonomy): Bacteria > Bacteroidota > Bacteroidia > Flavobacteriales > Schleiferiaceae > CAKZNE01. Next base: position 12,417 of record CAZAJG010000033.1, read on the forward strand.
GGGAAACGTGTAATAATAACATCGGGCTTAAACCTTCTAATCACCCAAACCACATCGCTTAACACTTTTTCATCACCCCATTTTTCAAGGGTTTCATCTGCTGTTTTTGAATAACCAAAATCTACCGCTCTCGAAAAAAACTGCTCTCCTCCATCAATCGCACGCGCTTGCATGAGTTCTTGTGTTCGTAAAACACCAAGCTTTGCACTCAGTTCTGTGCCAATTAAATTTTGTCCACCATCTCCTCTTGTTAAAGACATATAAGCTGTTCGTGCTCCATACCCATTCACTAACCATGATATCATTCTCGTATTCTCATCATCAGGATGAGCCGCCAGGTATAACACAGTAGTGCTGTTTTTCAGTTTTATAATCTCATGGAGTATTTCTGAAGAGGAACTTACTTTTTGAGCTTTCAAAGAGAAGAACACAACACTTAAGAGTAAAAGCAATTTTATTTTCATTCAGGCTGAGCTTTTGTAATTTATTACGTCAAAAATAGAAATCCATTTCCGGCTATCCTCTATGTTTTATCGGATAATCGAGAGGGTATATAAACATAGTCTATTAGAATTTGTTAGATGGAGGACATTCAATTGCGAGTTGAGTGTTAACTTTATAGTCCCTAAAATTTTAAAATTAATCGATGACGAAATGGATATCCGCGCTACTCCTTGCTTTTTGTGTACAAGGATTAAGTGCCCAGTCTAACAAGGTGATTTTACTTAAAAATCATAATCTCTATCTTGAAAACACACTAGAAGAAGGACTAACCCCGCTTCAAAATGAGCAAAATCAGTCCAATATTTATCGTTTGGTTCAATTTAATTCTGTGGATCAAATTAAAATTGGTGATAAAACCAATTCTTATGAGGTATTGGAATACATTCCGAAAAATGCCTACTTGATTCGTATCTCTCGTAATACGAAAAGTGTAACTGAATCTTTAAGAGGCAAAGGTGCTATCTCTGCTTCCGCTATGAACCCTCAATGGAAATTATCAAAACGATTGTTTCAACAAAATATCCCTGAATGGGCTTTTACGGATAACAATGAGGTGAAAATTTGGGTGAAGTATTATAAAGGTATAAATCACCAAACTGTGGTAAATCAGCTGAAAAAGTTATACACCATAAGTGACGAAAATCCATCAGAAGAAGGTGTTCAACTCACCATATCTCCGGATAAAATACTACAAGTAGCGGCTGTTCCATTTTTGTACTACGTGCAAGAGATGGAAGATCCAGGTTCTCCTGAAAACTATACAGCTAGAACAAGTCATAGAGCTAACTCCTTACAATCGAGCTACCCTGGTGCTCCTTCGTATGACGGAACAGGTGTAATGGTAGGTCATGGTGACGATGGTGAAATTGGACCACATATTGATTACACAGGTCGTATGACTCAATCGGCTTCGCCTTCAACAGGTGACCATGGTGATCATGTAGCTGGAACTATTTTTGGAGCTGGAAACTTAGATCCAACCGGACAAGGTATGGCTCCAGGTGCTGAGATTTTCTATCAAACATACCCGAATAACTTATCAGATGCCGATGTAAATTACAATACCAGAAACGTGCGAGTTACTGTGAGTTCTTACTCAAACGGTTGCAATGCCGGATATACCTTCTTTACTCGTCAGATGGATCAAGATGCAATTGACAATCCAAACTTAATCCATGTGTTTTCCGCTGGAAACAGTGGTACAAGCAATTGTGGGTATGGAGCTGGAAATACATGGGGAAACATTACAGGAGGGCATAAAATTGCCAAAAACGTAATTGCAGTTGGAAACTTAACCAATGTGGATGTTCTAGCTTCTTCGAGTAGTAGAGGTCCAGCCGATGATGGACGTATTAAACCTGATGTTGCTGGTGTAGGAACCAGTGTTTACAGTACGACTAACCCTAACTTATATACCTTAAAAACAGGAACTTCCATGTCTTGCCCAGGTGTTGGGGGAGTACTTTCTGTTCTTTACGAAGCTTACCGCGATCACAATCAAAATGCCGATCCTAAATCTGGTCTTTTAAAAGCTGTTTTGATGAATACCAGTGATGATTTAGGTAATCCTGGCCCTGATTTTAGACATGGATACGGAAGAGTAAATACGCGTAGAGCTTACGAAGTAATAGCAGCTCAAAACCACATTACAGATAATATTACACAAGGAGCCTCAAAGAGTTTCCAAATTCAAGTACCTGCAAATACAGCAGAGGTAAGAGTAATGTTATATTGGCCGGATGTACCTGCAGCCACCATTGCTTCTAGAGCATTGGTAAACGACTTGAATATGGATGTTGTGCAAAACAACAC
>CAZAJG010000033.1:14742-18394 GCA_964485405.1 uncultured Owenweeksia sp.
ATCCTACTCCTAATGTAACTGCGTTAAACTCTAATGCAGTACGTGCAGTAGATTCTTTAAACAATGCGGAGCAAGTAACTATTTTGAATCCAGGAGCGGGAGACATCACTGTAAATGTAGATGGAACAACCATCCCTGGATCTAGTCAAGAGTTTTACATTGTTTATGAGTTCGTTCCAGAAGAAATAGTAATTACTTACCCAATGGGAGGTGACGCATTAGTACCTGGCGAAAGTGAGATTATTCGTTGGGATGCTCCAGCGGTTACAGGAACTTTTACGGTTGAATATTCAGATGATGACGGCAGTAATTGGAACACGATTAGTACGAGTGTTCCTTCAACCAGAAGACATTTAAACTGGAATGTACCAAATGTACCGGGAGGAAATTACAGAATTAGAGTTTCTAATGGAAATTGGATTTCAGAATCTCTCGGAACTTTTACTGTATCAGGTGTACCTTCTAACTTAAGAGTGGCTAGTGCTTGTCCAGATTCAATACAAATCAAATGGGATCCAGTAAATGGAGCAACATCATATATCATCTACAAACTTGGTGCTAAATACATGGACTCCATAGCGACTTCTTTAACTGCCTTTGCTAATGTTCCAAACAATCTAAATCAAGGAGATTGGTATAGTGTAGCAGCAGTAACCTCAAACAATGGTTTAGGAAGAAGAGCTTTTGCCTTCGAGTATCAATCTACTGGTACTTTTAACTGCCAATTGGACGATGACTTGAATGTTGCTACACTCTTATCCCCTGCCCCAGGATACTTACCCGATTGTTTCAACTTTACCAATGTGCCTGTAAAGGTTAGACTTTCAAACAATGGTTCTAATCCAATTTTTAATTTTGATGTTTCCTATCAATTAAACTCTGGAGCAATTGTTACAGAAACAGTTACCGATACCATTCCAGTAAATGGTTCATTAGAACACACCTTTAGCGGATCATCGGTAAGTCTGAGTATAGGAAACAGCTATACCATGTCTGTATGGACAAACTATGCAGTGGATGATAATAATTTTAATGATTCTTTATCTGAAGATATTGCTTTGTTCTCAGGAACAAGTGTGGGTTTTCCTTATTCTAATGATTTTGAGAATTTCGCTAATTGTGGAACGGCAAACGACTGTGGAGCTACAACCTGCAATCTAGCAGACGGCTGGCTTAATCCCGCGAACGGAGCCATTGATGATATTGACTGGAGAACAAACAATGGGAACACACCTTCTGGAAGTACCGGTCCTTCTCAAGATCAAAACCCAGGAACCTCCGCTGGAAAATATTTATACCTAGAAGCTTCTAATGGTTGTGATTCGAGCTTGGCTCAATTACTTTCTCCATGCATCGATTTGAGTACGGCTAACTCCCCTTTATTAGAATTTGGTTATCATATGAACGGTGCCAATATGGGCGTATTAACGGTGGATATATTTGATGGATCAGAATGGCACTTAAGTGTTTTCAGAGTAAGCGGAAATCAAGGAAATGTTTGGAGATCACAAATCCTTAACCTACTAGACTACACGGGTAAAACCATCATGCTTCGCTTCAATGGTAAAACAGGTAATGATTTCAGAGCTGATTTATCTTTAGACAATATCAACTTATACGAAAATACAGTAGCGCCTACCGCTTCCTTCCTTAGAAGCAATGGAATTACTTGTATTGACGGTGTAGTGGAGCTTACGGATCGCTCTACAAATATTCCAACTTCTTGGGAATGGATTATCAGCCCGAATACATTCAGTTTTGTGAATGGTACGGATAGTGCTTCTCAAAATGCCTCTGTTCAGTTTCATGGTGTAGGTGTTTACAGTATTAGTTTAGTAAGTACAAATGCTTTTGGTAGTGATACCACACAATCTTTAAACGTAACTGTAGACCCGGGTGCTCCGGTTCCAGTTTTTGAAGATTTTGAAGGTAATTTCACACCACTGGGTTGGTCTCTCGATAATCCTGACGGACAAACACAATGGTCTACAAGATCAGTTGTTGGTTCAAATGGATCCTCCACAAAAGCTGCAGTACTGGATAACTTCAACAGTGGTTCAAGCGGGCAATATGACGGTCTTGTTACGTTAAATCTTGATTTAAGAAATACAGTGAATCCTATTGTAATATTCGATGTAGCGTATGCTCAAAAATCAAGTTCACGAGTAGATTCATTAATTATTGATGCTTCTTTTGATTGCGGATTTACCTATATGCCTACTACCTATCAAAAAGGTGGAAGTGGATTATCTACCGCCAGTCAAACAGCTTCCTTCTTTGCTCCAAACAGCGCATCAGATTGGAGAAGAGATACACTGGATTTAGCTGCTTACATTGGAAATAATGTAAAACTTCGTTTTAGAAATTATTCGGATGGTGGAAATGCCGTTTACCTGGATAATATCCAAATTGTTTCAGGATCAGTAGTGGCTCCTGCAGCTTTCTTTACTACACCTGATAGTTTGATTTGCAACAATGATATGATTCTGTTTACAGATGGAACAAGTGGCGGAGCAGCAACTACTTACGACTGGGATTTCACCAACAACGCCATTCCAAATTCGGCAAATACAGCTGGCCCTCACTCGGTAAGATTCGTTAACAATGGTACGTATACAGTAACGTTAACCGTTTCTAACTCTGGAGGATTTAGTCAACATACATTTAATGTATATGTAGAAGAAACACCGCTTACCGTGTTCAGTGAAACTTTCCAAACGGTACAAACAATCCAGTTTAACGATTTAAGTACAAACGATCCTACCGAATGGAAGTGGTATTTTGGTGATGGAGATTCTTCAAGCGTACAAAATCCAACTCATACCTATGCTCAAGATGGCACCTATACCGTAGAGTTAATCAGCGGAAACCGATGCGGTTCTTCTACAAGAACACGTCAGGTTGTAGTTCAAGGTATTGGATTGGAAGAGCAAATTGGTTTAGACAATTTAGGATTGTATCCTAACCCAAGTAAAGGAGCTTTCAATTTAAGTTTTAGCAGTGATGTTCCACAAAATTTAGAAATTGATGTTCTAGATCTCACTGGGAAAAAGGTTAAGGATATCAACTACCAGGTTTCTTCTGGAAACAACCAGTTGGAGTTCGATCTTTCTGAGTTGAGCAAGGGAATTTATTTCCTTCGATTAAATACAGAAACAGGAACCAGAACGCTAAGAGCGATTAAAGAGTAAATCTGGTTTTTCAAAATAATAGAAACCCTTATCTGGCTCGGCTAGTTAAGGGTTTCTTTTTTACTGATAATCCATAAACCTAAAAAAGTTAAGGCTCCATTTAAAATGAGTAGCTCAAAACCAAAACTGTAACCAAACCACTCTTCTGAGTTCTGCTTAAGGATGTAACAAATAATAGGAGAAGCTACCGCTATAAATGGAACAATCTTGTCCTTAACACCACGTTTAGAAAGCAATCCAAAAGCATACAAACCGAGCAAAGGGCCATAGGTGTATCCTGCTGCTACGAATAGCTCTTTAATTACACTCTCTTCTATACTATACTTAAAAATTAAGATTACAATCAGTAGTACTCCTGAGAATAAAAGATGAACCCTCTTTCGTATACGCTTACCCGCTTTGGCATCCTTTTCCTTAATATTCAAAAAATCTACACTAAATGAGGTGGTAAGTGCTGTAAG
>CAZAJG010000033.1:18404-42628 GCA_964485405.1 uncultured Owenweeksia sp.
AAGTGCAGAATCAGCACTGCTGTAAGCGGCAGCAATTAAACCGATTATAAAGAAGATAGCTACTCCCTTTCCCAAACCTCCATTTAAAGCTACGGCCGGAAAAAGTCGATCTCCGGTTTCCTGAATACCTATTGAACCTGCATAATCGTAGAGCATAACACCGAGTGATAAAAAAACAAGGTTTACAACAACTAAAACCAGGCTGAGCCAAAACATATTTTTTTGAGCATCCTTTAAACTTCTACAACTCAAATTCTTTTGCATCATATCCTGATCTAAGCCCGTCATTACGATGGTAATAAAAGCTCCGGATAAAAACTGTTTAAAGAAGAACTTATCGCTGCTCCAGCCATCCCAAAAGAAAATCTGCGACTTTGAGGAATCTGCTATATAATCTATCAAAGAGGTATCTGGAATCATTTTATCCTTAATCAACCAAATACTAATTCCTACCGCTAATAGCATAAAGGTAGTTTGCAAAGTATCTGTCCAAATAATCGTTTTAATACCAGACCTAAAGGTGTACACCCAAATAAGCAGAATTGTGATGAGCACGGTAACCCAAAAAGGTACTTGCATCTCATCAAATATGGCGTACTGCAAAACTTCTGCTACTAAATACAAACGAAATGAAGCGCCAATAACCCTGGATAGTAAGAAGAAGAAAGCCCCCGTTTTATAAGAATAAAAGCCAAAGCGTTGATCTAGATACGTGTAAATAGAAGTTAGATTTAGCTTGTAATAAAGAGGTAAAAGAACTTTTATAATTACTACATAACCGAGCAAATACCCCAGCACAACCTGCATGTAAGAAAAGCTACTCGCCTCTACCCAACCGGGTACAGAGATAAAAGTAACACCAGAAAGGGACGCCCCAACCATTCCGAAAGCCACCACATACCAGGGGCTTTGTCTGTTTCCTAAAAAGAAAGAATCATTATCATCTTTTCTTCCAGTTAACCAGGAAACACCTACCAAAATCAAAAAATAAACCAAGACAATGCTTAGAATAAGGCTCGCGGACATACTTGCAATTTTTAGCAAATAAAAAATAAAATAATTTGTAATGCCGAGTCGCTATCTTTGAGACCTTCTATGAATTACTCATCCCGATACTTAGAAAAAGCTGTAGAGGAGATTTCTCACTTGCCCGGAATTGGTAAAAAAACAGCTTTGCGTTTGGCCCTTCATTTACTCAAGCAAGAAAAAGAACAGGTTTTTGGCTTAAGCAATGCCATTACCGAATTGAAAGAGAAAGTAGTGTATTGTCAATCGTGTGGGAACTTATCTGATAAAGAGCTTTGTGAAATTTGTAGCAATCCCAGTCGCGATCGTTCTCTAATATGTGTGGTGGAAGATATACGAGATGTAGTGGCTATTGAAAACACTGGACAATATAAAGGCATATATCATGTTTTAGGAGGTATTATTAGTCCTATGGAAGGAATAGGACCCTCTGAATTGAACATAGGAACTCTAGTAACAAAAGCTGAATCTGGAGATATTAAAGAGATCATTTTTGGTTTAGGTACTACAATGGAAGGAGAAACAACAACCTTTTATCTTTACAAAAAGCTAGCCGGTGCTTCCGTGATATTGTCTGCCATTGCACGAGGAATTGCCGTAGGCGATCAACTGGAATATGCGGATGAAGTTACATTAGCTCGAAGCATAACGAACCGAGTTCCTTACGAATCATCTTTTCAGCAGGATAAAAACACTTAGACTTGAAAACAAAACGGAGAAATGAAATCCTTCTCTTTTCGGTAAATGTGTTGGCCCGAATACCTTTCCTAAATGCAGGTTATGGAAGAGAGGAAGACGCTTGGTCTCAAGCATTAAACGCCAAGATAATTTCAGAAACAGGAGTATATGAAGTATCGCGTTTACCGGGGCATCCATTATATGAAGTATTGTTATCTCTTCTCTGGCCACTTGATCATTCTTACTTCCTATACAACAGTCTCAGCACACTAGTTTCAGCATTAAGTGTTGTGTTATTCTATCGTATTGCAAAACAATTGCAGTTAAAATCGGCTCTTACATTAGGCCTCACTTTAGGTTTTATTCCAGTTGTTTTTATAAGTGGTGTTTACACCATCGATTATAACTTCGCTCTACTCTTCATTCTTTTATCCTACTACAAATTGCTTCAAAATCAGGTGGTTTGGGCGGGGGTTTTATTAGGCATTGCCACGGGTTTTAGAATTTCTTCGCTCGGTTTTATCCTTCCCTGGATATTGCTATATCCACATCCTAAAAATTGGCCTTTTCTTTTTAAGCTTGGGCTGAGCTCTTTTATTATAGCCACATTGAGTTTTTCACCAGCTTTACTCACATACGGCATGGGCTTTCTTGATTTTCATAAACCTCCTTACGCCAGTTGGGCAAAAATCATTTTCAAACTCACTTTCGGAATCTGGGGATTGCTCTTGTTTCTCTACCTTTTACTCACTACAGCATTCAGGAGCCTGAAGTACAAAGCGAAAGTCAGCACACCACAATATTTCAAATGGTCTTTACTTATCATAGTTGGTATGCAACTATTTGTATTCTTTAGACTTCCTTTCAAGTCTGAGTTTCTAATTCCGGCACTTCCCTTTCTTCTGCTCTTTTTCGGATACTACTTAACACAAAACCAGCTCAAAATTCTCCCCTATATAGCTATTCTATCCTGCTTTTTGTTTGGATTTGATTATGTGAGTAAAGAAAGAGGAAGTCCTCCATCCGAGGTTGCTCTTCAATTTGAAGCTGGTGGAAAAAGTATCTTCATTGACCCCATACAAGGGCCAGCCATGATTGATTATAGAAAAAGATTGGTAAAGATGAATTTTGTAACCTCCGTTTTAAGTTGGATGGAGAAACAAGAAAAGCCTATTTTTTTAATTGCCGGGTGGTATTGGCCTCAGATTGTTTTACGCCAAAAAGCAGAAACCCCACATATTAAAGTTGACTATTTAAGTACTGAAAATGAGTTAAATGAAGCATACGGTAACGGATATTCTATATTTTACCTTCCTGAAATAAATGAGGAAAATCATAAAAGTCAGTCTCATTATCTTGCGGACTCCTTAGGGACCTTATTAAACCCTTGATGAAACTATCAATAGTAATCGTAAACTACAATGTAAAGCACTTTTTAGATCAGTGCTTAAGCTCTGTTTTTGCTGCCACTAAGAACTTAGAAACAGAGGTTTTTGTGGTGGATAACAATTCTGTAGATGGGAGTATGGAAATGGTTGCCGAAAAATACCCTTCGGTTATCTCCATTATAAATAAAGATAACGTTGGTTTTTCGGTAGCTAACAATCAAGCTATAAAACAATCCAAAGGAGAATATGTGTTGCTCCTAAATCCGGATACAGTTGTGGAAGAAGGGACTTTTACTAAAACTGTATCCTTTATGGATCAGCATCCCAAGAGCGGAGCTTTAGGCGTTAAGATGATTGATGGAAAAGGAAACTATCTTCCTGAATCCAAACGAGGATTACCCACACCCTGGGTGGCCTTTTATAAAATTTTTGGTCTCTCCTCTTTCTTCCCAAAATCTAAAAAGTTTGCCAAGTACTACATGGGCCATTTGAGTGAGAACGAAACCAACGAGGTGGAAATTCTAGCTGGAGCCTTTATGTTGATGCGAAAAGAAGCATTGGACAAATCCGGGCTTCTAGATGAAACTTTTTTCATGTATGGAGAAGATATTGATCTCTCCTACCGAATTGTTAAAAGTGGATACCAGAATTATTATTTCGCGGATACGAGTATCATACACTACAAAGGGGAAAGCACTAAAAAGGGCAGTTTGAACTATGTGTACGTTTTCTATAAAGCGATGATCATTTTCGCAGAAAAACATTTTAGCGGTTCGTATGCTTTCTTTTTTCGGTTTTTCATACTCATGGCCATCTATTTAAGAGCAGGACTCTCTTTGGTTAAAAGGTTAATCAATGCTATTGCGCTCCCTCTTATGGACGCTACCATTTTGATAACCGGCCTTTATTACATCAAAGAATATTGGGAACATAATCACCGTTTTGTAGTTGGAGGAGAATATTCATTTGACCTCCTTAAGATTGCATTTCCTCTTTATGCGCTTGGCTGGATTGCTGGAATATTTGTGAATGGTGGTTATGATAAACCTACTCGTGCTTCTCAGCTTTTGAGGGGTATATTTATTGGATCCATCATCCTACTTGTAGGATACAGTTTAGTAAGTGAAGAGTATCGTTTCTCTAGAGCCATACTCTTATTAGGAGCCGTTTGGGCAGCATTGTCCATCCCACTTTCAAGAATTATACTCCAAAAAATTACAGGTTTAAAACTATTGGTGAATAACGATCCAAACAAAAGAGTAATCGTTATTGGTAAACAAGACGAAGCTCAACGCGTAGAAAGCATGATCAAACAAGCAGGAGGTCAACTAGCCTATGTAAGCTTTGTAAGCCCCCCTGATTATGAAAATGAACATCCAAAATATTCTGGATCTATCGATCAAATAACAGAAATAGCACGAGTATTTGATGTGAACGAAATTGTATTCTGTGCCCGAGATATAAGTAGTAATTTGATTTTACAAAAAATGAGTGAGCTCAATACGCTTAAACTCGAAATAAAAATTGCTCCTTCTGAAAGCCAGTTTGTTATTGGTAGTAACTCTATCGACAATCAAGGATCTTGGTATAGTGTTCAGTTCAACGATATTTCGCGTCCTACTAATAAAAGAGCGAAACGCATTTTTGATTTTGGCAGTGCGCTTTTAATGCTTTTACTCTCGCCTATACTCATTTGGTTAGTGAAGCCCAAAAAGAACTATTTTAAGAATGTTTACAATGTACTCTTAGGGAAAAAAACCTGGATCGCCTATGATGGTTCAGTAAGTACCAACCATCTTCCAAAACTAAAAACTGGAGTGCTACCTACATCTGCAGCATTAAACTTGAGCTCATCCGATGAACTCGCCAAAAACCACATGAACCAACTCTACGCTAAAGATTATAAAGTATGGAGTGACTTCAACTTTCTAGTTAACCACTTCCAAAAAGTAGGTCAATGAAAGAAAAGCTAAAAGCCTGGTTGGGTAACCTTAAACTATCCTACATCATTTATAACTTTTTTCATCAAAAGCAACTGCTTAGGAACAAAAGAGCTTATAAAAAATATGGAGTTAAACGACCTGCTTATTTTCCTATATCAAGTAAGTTGCTAGAGCACCTACCGGATGAAAAAGCTTGGTTAGATGCCAGTAGTTTAAAATCCATAGCATCTACCAATAATGAATTTAAGGCCTTACCCAATCGCATACAAGAAAGTATAGCAAATTGGTCAGAAGATGGATTTGCCATTATTCCCAGCTTATTTTCAAATCAAGATGTGGATACAATAAATCAAGAAATTGAAAGACTTGTAGAAGAAGGAACGTTGAAATGGTTGTACGGAAATAAAAAACTAATGTTTGCCTATCGCCACTCTGAAAAAATCCGACAAATTCTCAACAAAACGGAGCTCACCCAAACGCTCAACTTTTTGTTAGGTAAAAAAGCAGACCTCTTCTCAAGTATTAACTTCTACCAAGGAAGTGAGCAACTCGCGCATTCAGACAGCATTCATATGAGCACCTATCCAACAGGATATCTAATTGCAAGTTGGATTGCTTTGGAAGATATTCATGAAGACTCCGGACCAATTACCTATTATCCGGGATCGCACAAACAACCCTACATCAGCAACGAAGATTTTGATCATGGTGGCTCATACTTTAGGCTCGGTAAAGAACCTTATTTTGCTTATGAGAAAAAAATTGCTGAGATCATAGACGAAAAAGGATGGGCAGCTCAAACCTTTCTACCTCAAAAAGGAGATATTTTGATTTGGCATGCCAACCTTATTCATGGAGGAAGCAAAATGTTAAAGACAGATTCGAGTCGCAAAAGCATGGTTCTACACTATTACGCGGAAGATGTGATATGCTATCATGAGATCACACAACGTCCCACTCTATGGCCTTAGAGGGTATTGTTCGACTGATTTTAGGGTATAATCATTACCTTTGCACTCCTTTAAGAACAAAGATTTTCAACCTAGTAAGATATAAATGGCACAAGTAGAGCTTATTATGCCCAAAATGGGTGAAAGTGTAGCCGAAGCTACCATCATCAAGTGGTTAAAAGAAGAAGGCGAAACCATCGAATTGGAAGAATCCGTTCTGGAAATTGCCACGGATAAGGTAGACAGTGAAGTTCCTTCTCCAACCGAAGGAGTTTTGAAAAAGAAACTCTTCAATGAAGACGATGTTGTAAAAGTAGGTGACCCTATTGCTATTATAGAAACAGATGCGGATGCAGCGGAAGCGACTCCCACTGCTGCCAGCCAGCCAGCAGTAAATGGACAAGAAACTGCTCCTGAGCCTCAGGAAGCAGCTCAAGTTGAAAAAATGGTGGCGCAAGCACAAGATACTGCTGATATTCCAAGAAGTGCCAATGGTAAGTTTTTCTCTCCTTTGGTAAGAAGTATTGCTAAAGAGGAAAGTATTTCTTTAGAAGAATTGGAAGGTATTAAAGGTAGTGGAGCTGAAGGAAGAGTAACCAAGAAAGATATATTAAGCTTTGTTGAGAATAGAGGTGTAGCAACAGCAACTCCAACTCCGGCAGCAAAAGCGACCTCCTCTCCAAAATCTGTTCCAGCGGCAAAAACTGAGATCAAGGCTCCACCCGTTTCTATGAATGAAGGGGATGAAATTATTGAGATGGATCGTATGCGTAAAATGATTGCCGATCATATGGTAATGTCTAAACATACATCTCCTCATGTTACCTCTTTTGTTGAAGCAGATGTAACAAATATTGTAAATTGGAGAAATAAGATTAAAGGTGAATTCATGAAGAAGGAAGGTGAAAAACTTACTTTCACGCCTATATTCATTGAAGCTATAACCAAAGCCATTAAAGATTTTCCAATGATCAATGTATCGGTTGACGGTACAACTATCATCAAGAGGAAAGATATCAATGTAGGAATGGCAGCAGCTTTACCTTCTGGAAATCTAATTGTTCCTGTAATAAAAAAGGCGGATCAGTTAAACCTATTGGGAATTACTAAGCAGGTTAATGATTTAGCAAATAGAGCTAGAGCCAATAAGCTAAAACCAGATGAAATTCAGGGAGGCACCTATACAGTAACGAATGTAGGAACTTTTGGCAATGTAATGGGTACTCCTATTATTAACCAGCCACAAGTAGCTATACTTGCGCTCGGTTCTATCAATAAGAAACCTTCTGTTATTGAAACACCAGAAGGAGACTTTATTGGTATCCGTCATAAAATGTTCCTTTCTCATTCTTACGATCACCGTGTTGTGGATGGTGCTTTAGGTGGACAATTTGTTAGAAGAGTTGCCGATTACCTTGAAGAATTTGATCCGAACCGAAGTATCTAATACCTAAACATGGAATTAAAACTTAAAAGACCGATCTGTTTTTTCGACATTGAGTCAACTGGAGTTAGTGTTGTAAAAGACCGTATTGTTGAGATCAGTGTTTTAAAAGTTTATCCAAACGGAACGCATGAAAGCCGCACTTGGTTGGTAAATCCAGAAATGCCCATTCCTGAGGTTACCACAGCTATTCATGGTATTACCAATGAAAAAGTAGCGAATGAACCTACCTTTAAAGAGCTAGGGAAAAAAGTTCATGAGATGATAAAGGATGCGGATTTAGCTGGATACAACTCCAATAAATTTGATATTCCTATGTTGGCGGAAGAGTTTCTAAGAGCAGAAATAGAATTTGATTTCAGCAAAAAGAAAGCCGTGGATGTTCAAAATATTTTCCATAAAAAAGAGCAACGCACACTCTCTGCAGCCTATCGCTTTTATTGTGATCAAAACTTAGAAGATGCACATACGGCAGAAGCAGATACCAAAGCTACCTATGAAATCCTCAAGGCCCAATTGGAAAGGTATCCAGATTTAGAAAACGATATTGACTTCTTATCAAGTTACTCAAACCGTTTTCGTGCTGCAGATTTTGCCGGTTTTATAATTCTTGATGAAAACGATAACGAATTATTCAGCTTTGGGAAATATAAAAATCAAAAAGTAGAAGAAGTTCTGGATAAAGATCCTGGCTATTATGGTTGGATTCAAAAATCAGACTTTCCATTATATACTAAAAAAATACTCACATCCATTAAACTCAGAAAGCTACAAGGGTGAAAATTATTTGTGTAGGACGAAATTATGCAGACCATGCTAAGGAGTTGAATAATCAAGTTCCTACAGAACCTGTAATCTTCCTAAAGCCTGAAACCGCTCTTGTTCCAAAAAGGAATCCATTTTTCCTCCCTGATTTCTCTGAAGATGTTCACTATGAAGCAGAATTGGTAGTGAGAATTAATCGTATCGGAAAAAATATCCAAGAGAAATTCGCCCATAAGTACTACTCTCAATTAACGGTTGGCTTAGATTTTACGGCCCGTGATATTCAAAAAAAACTAAAAGATAAAGGCTTGCCTTGGGAAAAAGCAAAAGCTTTTGATGGTTCAGCAGCTATTGGAAATTTTATTAACGTTAAAGAATTAGAACAGCCTGTTAATCCAAAATTCAGCTTAAAAATCAACAATGAGCTAAAACAGGAAGGTCAACCAAACCTAATGATCTTTAGTATAGACCAGCTTTTAGCGCATATATCCACTTTTTTCACCTTAAAAATCGGAGACTTGATTTTTACGGGAACCCCTGCTGGTGTTGGTAAACTCGAAGTTAACGACCGCCTAGAGTTATTTTTAGAAAACAAATCTGTTCTTCAGCTAAACGTAAAATAAACAGACCCGGGTCTTAAGAAATTCAAGCATTGTCAATTGCTTTGTCTTGTTATATTTGTATTTGTCTAGTTTTATATTTTTTGCTTAACGAATTTTTTAACTATGAGGAAGTTCCTACTCCTTTTTTCATCCCTATTGATATCGGTTTCTGCCGCTGGCCAGATCACACAACTTTATATGGAGGATTTCGAAGATCCAAACCAAGTGTATCAGGTTGTAAATGGTATAACCACAACCCCTCCAGGTACTCCAGCAACAATTGGCTGGAAAGATACTACGGCACATGTTGTTCAGGGACAAAGATGTTACCATGTAGAAGGTTCCTCAACTCTAAATGACGTATGGTTTGAAACCACCGATTTTAGTACCATCGGTTTCCCATATGTATTTTTAACGTTTACACATGTTTCTAAAATATTTCTAGCTAACGCGTGCTATGTTGAAATCTCAACGGATCAAGGTAACTCGTGGAGAATTCTAAATGATACTGCTTACATAGGCACAAGTACGCTCTACCCTACAAATGAATTTTTCAATGAAGGTGCTTATTTTGCAGCTAACAATCTTTGGTCTTCAGGTCAAGACAATACACCTGACCCATCCTGGTGGGTACAAGAAAATTTTGATTTAAGAGGTTACGCTTACGATACCATTAATAATGTAGGTTTTGCTAACGTTCGTTTCCGCTTCAGAGCAAGGTTTAATTTCGACAATCCGGCTGGCTCTGGCAGTTTCCGTGATGGATGGTTTATTGATACTATTAGTTGTATCGGATCGGTTTGTGAGTTAATTCCACCAACTATTGATTTCAACATTGGTGGTTCTGTTTGTTTAGATAAGCCTGAGCTAGGGGTGGTTGAAGATCCTTCGAATAGCTATCCTGTGAGTCTTTTAGCAAACGATATTGGTGCAGGAATAGACAGCGTTATTGTTGTTTGGGACAATGCTGGTGTAATTGATACAGCAACTATGACTTTGGTTAATGCTGGTACAGGAGAGTATACGGCAAATATGACAAACGTTATGCCTGGTGATACAGTCAAATGGTATGTCGTGGCAACTGATTTAAGTTGTCCAAATGTTACTAGAAGTCCAGATGCTTTTGCTGGAGATTATTGTTTTTGGATAGATTCCGGTCTACCAGCTAAATGTGGTTCTCCTTTTTGTGGTGCTCTACCCAGAACGATTTCAAGCACCAATTTCCCATGGACGGAAGATTTTGAAGGTGCTGAATGGGCGCCCGGTAATAATGGTGCCACTGCAGGAACAGATAATCAACATAGAGGTACTTTCCCAATATTTCCTACAGATTATTGGGTAGTGGCTCCTTCTACGGCTACCTCAAATCAAAATAGATTTGCATGGAGTATTGCTAACAACTCCACTTCTACAGCTTTAACAGGGCCCAACAGCAACAATACTCCTGGTGGTGGTTCAAAATATATCTACACAGAATCTTCTACCAGTACCAGTATTTCTAGTCAGCTTATTACACCCTGTATCGATTTAACTCAAAGCACAAAATGTTATGCCTTTGAATATTACTACCATATGTTTGGAAGTGATATTAGTGTTTTGAGAATTGATATTGACACAGGTTCTGATGGTTCAGCTTGGTACAATGGATACGATGTTATACGTGATGAGCAACAAGGAACCTCAACGGAAGCATGGAAGCGTGGCATCATATCTCTTGAGCCTTTTAATGGTCAAATTATTCGCATCAGAATGTTTGCTAGAAGGGCCAATACCACACCATTCGGAGATAAATCAGATGTGGGTATTGATGATTTCAGAATTTTTGAGCCAGACCCAAGTGAAATTGAAATGATTTCCTTTGAAGCACCTGTAAATGGATTTTGTAGTTACAGTCCGAATGATACGGTTTCGGTTATTGTTAGAAGTAATGGCTGTTCTACCACATCTGCTATTCCAGTGGGTTATGAAGTAAGCTTTATTCCCCAAACCGGTGGACCTGCAGTTACCACTACTAGTTTAGATACTATTTTCAATCCATTAAGTCTTGGTGATACCATTTTTTACCAATTCGACCCAACAGTAGATTTATCCAGCTTTGGTACTTATACGATTAAAGCTTGGTCTAGTATGCCTGGTGACAATGATCCATCTAATGATACGGTTTTTAGCACAACCCTTGAACACCTTCCAACGATTTCTTCCTTCCCATTTATCGAAGATTTTGAATCCGGAAGTGTCGGTCTACAAAGTGTTGGTAACAACAACTGGAGATTTATTGATGGATTAGACCCTAATTTCCGTTGGCAAATTGGAGACGGGCTAACTATCACTCGTCAAACCGGACCATTACAAGGATATCATTTTGGAGGTAAATATCTATACACAGAAACGAATGGTGCTGGCCAACAGGTAAGTACATTCTTCAGGTCTCTTTGTATCGATCTATCAACCATGACGAATCCTACCTTGGATTTTTACTACCACTTTTACGGTTCTGATATAGGAGGTATGGAAATTCAGGTTTCTAGATCTGGTGAAGATTTAGATACTTGGACGACAATAACAGGTTCAAATGTTGGTGTAGGACAAACGGAAGAGAAAGATAATTGGTCATTTAAAAGAGTGAATCTTTCAGCTTATGTTGGGGAGTCTATAAAACTTAGATTTAAAGCCAACAGAAATGCTGGTACTGATATGGCCGATATGGCGATTGATAAAATCATGGTATATGATAGAATAGCAAACGATGCTGGAGTTTATTTAATCAATAGACCGAATCGTGGTGTTATTACTTATAATGCTAATCCCACTAGCCCAGAAGTTCAGGTAACCAATTTTGGAACTTCTACCATCACCAATGTGGAAGTTAAAATGGATATTACTCCTCTTTGTGGACCAAATCAAGGAGTTACCACCACTTATTCTGAAACAGTATCTGTTACTATAGCAGCTGGAGCAACAGTAACTCTTCCCGCACTAAGCTCTATGAATATTGCTTGGCCAGTAGGTGATTTTGAAATGTGTGCTTACACTTCTTTAAGTGGCGATAATCATTCTTTTAATGATACGGTGTGTAGACTTTCAAATGGTCTTCAAATTTATAATGTTCCATTTGCAGAGAATTTTGACCCTTGTGATTATGATGCCGTAGGTTTCAACACGCCTGCATCCGGAACATTCTATCAATGGGAACTAGGGGTTCCTACCGCATCCATCATTAATTCCGCTCATAGCTCTCCTAATGTGTGGGCAACTAACTTAGATGGGAACTACTATGCACAGACAGAAGAGATTTTGACCTTGCCCATTTTAGCGGGTTGGGATTCTATAAACTTCTCTGAGTTTAGAATTTGGCACTGGATGGATTTTGATAATAATAATCCAGCAAGTTCTGCGGGTGCTATTGAGTTTAGACAAAATAACCAGTGGGTTCCTTTAGGTGGTACAAACATTAACCAAAATGTAGGTATAAACTGGCTCGGAAGTCAATTTGGAACACAAAGTTCAGCCGTATTCAATGGTCCTGGGTTTGAAGGTTCGTCTAATGGATGGATTTTCAGCCAATACACCATGAATGAATTTAATAGTACTCCAAATGCTTTATTCAGATCAAGGTTAAGGTTTAGATCCAATGATCCGATAACAACTCCCTTAGGATCTACAAGAAATGGATGGGCTATTGATGATTTTGAATTGTTTGTACCTGGACAGCGTAGTGCTAGCCCAATAGCCATTAAAACCATATCTCCTCTTCCTATTCCAGGGCAAGACCAAAATTTTGAAATTACCATTAAGAATACCGGAGCTAAAGTTCTGGATAGCTGTCAAATTGAGCTCATAATTGATGGAGCACTTATCGGAACTATTGACTTTTACAGAATGCCGCAATTTATGGTAAGAGGCCAAACAGCAGTTATTGACTTTAACCACCCTTGGCCAGGGAACTCAGTAACATCAGGAAGTCATGACGTTATGGTTATCACTCACCTCCCGAGTAATAGAATTGATGAAATTCCTTTTGATGATACATTGCGTGTAAACATTGTAGTGCTTGATGAAGTAGATATGACTACTGGAATGGACTCTAATTATTGTAATGATTTTGAAGGAAACGATCCGACAGTTTTCCCCTGGCTTGCTTTAAATTCATCAACTTACAATGAAAACCATTCTTGGGAAAAAGGGGTTCCTACTCAGTTTGGTACAGCTTATAATGGAAACAATGCTTGGATGACTAAGTTAGATAGTGTCTACACAACTCTTGATAATTCTTCTTTGTTCTCCCCTATTTTTATTGTTGACAGTGGTCAAACGTATGATCTGAGTTTCTATCATCGTTATGATACGGAAGAATTCCATGATGGAGGAAATATTGAAATTAGTTTTGATGGTGGTCAGCGATGGGATCCAGTTGGAATCTATAACTCTACCGATTCAAACTGGTATAATACACAATTTGTAACCGCGCTGGATGTTATCAAACCGGGTTGGACCGATACCATTAACAATTGGAAGTATGCAGACCAAAGAATTGCATTTCAAACAGATGGAATTAAAGCTATTTTTAGGTTTAGATTTGCTGCAGATTATGACATCAACCGTCCAGGTTGGGCTATTGACCAATTCTGTTTTACCAAAGTTGACACAAATGCTCAACAAGTAATTGGTCGTGAAGAATATGCATTACCTGAAGATTTGGTAATTGCTGATCTTTCTCCAAACCCAACAAATGACTTTAGTGAATTGGCTATTTACTCTCCTACTCCTAAGTCTGGAAGTTATGTGATCGTAAATTCTATTGGGCAGCTTATGCATTCTGGAGAGCTTAATCTCATGGATGGTGTAAACAAAATTCAACTGGATGGATCAAATTGGGATTCAGGAATTTATGTGGTTCGAATTTCCATCGAAAACGAATTATTTACGAAAAAACTTGTTTTAACAAGGTAACATAGACAAGATACTTTTTAAAGAATAGAAAAGGCCTCGATGTTTATCGAGGCCTTTTTTATGTCAAAAATTCAGATCAAACCATTTTAGAATGTCAATCTGACCTATTCTTTAATGAACATTGGGCTTGGAACCAAAATTGACTCTTCCATTGAAAAAAGAACTACATGGACATTAACAAATTCACTATAAAATCTCAAGAAGCAATTGCCAAATCTCAGCAGTTGACATTAGAGATGAGTCATCCATCCATAGAACCTGCACACTTGTTAAAAGCAATTATGGAAGCCGATGAGCATGTACTTCCCTTTATCTTAAAAAAGTTAAGTGTAAATGTGGATGTATTTCATAAAGCTTTGGATCAAATACTAAAATCCTATCCTAAAACTGAGAATGGGAACATTATTTTTAGCAGACAGAGTAGCGAAGCACTTAATCGAGCTATTCTTAAGCTTAAAGATTGGAAAGACGAGTACGTATCACTTGAGCACATACTACAAGGCCTACAAGAAGGAAATGATACCATAGCACAGTTGCTAAAGGATAATGGAATAAGCTCAAAAAGCTTAAAACAGGCCATTGAAGAATTAAGAAAAGGGGAACGCGTAACCTCTGCTAGTGCAGAAGAATCCTACAACTCTTTAGACAAGTACGCCAAAAACCTAAATCAGCTAGCCCAAAAAGGCAAGTTAGACCCTGTTATTGGTAGAGACGATGAGATTCGAAGAGTATTACAGATACTCTCTCGAAGAACGAAAAATAATCCGATTTTAATCGGAGAACCCGGGGTTGGTAAAACGGCTATTGCTGAAGGAATGGCGCATAGGATTATTAACGGTGATGTTCCGGATAATCTAAAAGAGAAACAGATTTACAGCCTAGATATGGGTGCCTTAGTTGCAGGCGCAAAATATAAGGGTGAATTTGAGGAAAGATTAAAATCAGTAGTAAAAGAAGTCATTAATTCCGATGGGAAACTTGTTTTGTTTATTGATGAAATACACACCTTAATCGGTGCAGGTGGTGGCGAAGGAGCCATGGATGCCGCAAATATTTTAAAGCCGGCATTGGCCCGTGGAGAGCTTAGAGCTATTGGGGCAACCACGCTTAATGAATACCAAAAGTATTTAGAAAAAGACAAAGCACTGGAAAGGCGGTTTCAAAAAGTGATGATTCAGGAACCAGATACGGAATCGGCCATTTCTATTTTACGAGGTATCAAAGAAAAATATGAGACCTATCATAAAGTAAGGATTAAGGACGAAGCAATAATCGCTTCTGTTGAACTATCACAACGATATATTTCTGATCGATTTTTACCAGACAAAGCGATCGATCTAATTGACGAATCAGCAGCTAAACTAAGACTCGAAATCAACTCCAAACCCGAGGAAGTAGATATATTGGATCGCAGAATTATGCAGATCGAAATTGAAATTGAGGCGATAAAAAGAGAGGGCGATTCCTCAAAAATGAATGCCTTAAAAAAAGAGCTAGCTGAGTTAAATGACAAGCGAAAAACACTCTCCGCGAAATGGGAGGAGGAGAAAGAGACAATTGATGGTATTCAGCAAGCCAAAGAAGATCTTGAAAGATTGAAGCTTGAAGCAGATAATGCTGAAAGAGCCGGTGATTATGGAAAAGTTGCTGAAATCCGATATGGTAAGGTAAAAGAAGCGGAGGAGCGGTTGAATAAATTCGAAGAAGAGATTCAATCAATACAGGAAAAATCTCCCTTGATAAAGGAGGAAATAGATTATGAAGATATCGCAGATGTAGTGAGCAAATGGACGGGCATACCCGTTTCAAAGATGCTAGAAAGCGATAAAGAAAAGCTTTTGAGGCTGGAAGATGAGCTGCATAAAAGAGTTGTTGGACAAAATGAAGCAATAGTTGCCGTTTCTGATGCAGTAAGGCGAAGCAGAGCTGGATTACAAGATGAGAATAAGCCTATTGGTTCTTTTGTCTTCTTTGGAACTACCGGAGTAGGTAAAACGGAACTGGCTAAGGCATTAGCTGAGTTTCTTTTTAATGATGAAAGTGCCTTAACTCGAATTGATATGAGCGAATATCAAGAGCGGCATGCGGTGAGCCGTTTAATTGGCGCCCCTCCTGGATATGTAGGTTATGATGAAGGTGGACAACTTACCGAAGCCGTTAGAAGAAAACCATATTCTGTAGTGCTCTTAGATGAAATTGAAAAGGCACATCCAGATACTTTTAATGTTCTTCTGCAAGTATTGGATGAAGGTCATTTGACAGATAGCAAAGGGAGATTAGTGAATTTTAAGAATACCATCATCATTATGACTTCCAATATTGGCTCATCCTTGATTCAAGAAAGATTTGATAATGTAACGGAAGAAAATAAATACGTAGAATTTGAAAAAACAAGAGAAGATCTTTTTCACTTGATCAGACAAACCTTAAAGCCAGAATTCTTGAACCGAATTGATGAGCTCATCATGTTTCTTCCGTTGGATAAAACGAATATTCGAGAAATAGTTTCACTTCAAATCGAAAGCCTGAAAAAGTTCTTACGAAAACAGCAAATTGATATAGATGTTACACGTAATGCTATTAATTACCTTGCGGATGTAGGTTACGATCCTCAGTATGGCGCACGACCAGTAAAAAGACTGATTCAGAAGAGAATTATGAATCAGCTCTCTAAAGATATATTGAGTAACAAGGTAGTCAGAGACAGTTTAATACTCATTGACACAGAAAATGATAGCTTAATATTTAGAAACGAGCCAAGCCAACTTCCTGAATTGAACTAAAGCGACTGCATAAGTTGATGAGCTGCTTCATGCTCAGGATCTATTCTTAAAACCTCGTTTAAGCTGACCTTAAGAGAAGGTACATCCGATTGTTGCATATACACGTTAGATAGATTAAGCCAAGCCAAAAGATAATCTGGATCTTTTTGAATAGATTTTTTAAAATATAATTCAGCGGTTAACAGCTCTTGTTTTTTAAGATAACAATATCCAAGATTATTCAGCCCCTCTTTATAAGAGGGGTTTTCTTTTACCATTTTAGAAAAGAGGGATAAAGCGTCATCAAAATTACCTAGACTCATTAAAGAAGTTCCATACTTATTTTTAAAATCTGGAACCCATGGTGCCAACTGGATAGCTTTTTGGTAACACCTTATGGCTTCTTTTAATCCATTGAATCCCGAAAAAGCTTCCCCCATTCGATAAGCGGTCCAAGCATTTTGATTGTTGTAAGTTTTTGAATTTAATGTTTTTAGTACCTCACCTACTCCCCCTCTTTTACGAACTAAAAGATGGATAGACTCCATGTCATTTCGCAGATAAAAATAATGTACCCATAGCTCTACGTTTGTTTGATGTACATCATACTTATTTAAGAATGTCAATGCACTATCCAAAAAGTATTCTTCGGCATTAAACCTCTCATATTGTTGCAAATAGGCGATAGCTTTACTTCGGAAAGAAGGTTTATCATTATTTATAGCCACAAGCTGAATAAACTTTCGAATACCTGTTGTATCAACAACCTTATAGTCCTTACGTACAAAATGATCATGTACCGTAACATGTGGAATATCAATTGAATTGGAAGGTGGCATATGACAACTTACACAATTATCGTCTTTCTTATCCCGCTCAATTTGTGAGGCAGAACAGATTCCTTTGTTCGCAGTACTATGACAACTTTTGCACTGTTGATTAAACTTAATTGTATTCGTTTCCTTCACCGAAACATGGGGGTTATGACAACTTGTGCATGTATAACTTTTACTATTTATGAAACATTTACTGGCTTTAAATCTATCCACATGGGAAGCCATTATAAATTTCTCTTTAGAGTCTGTAAACCTTGGTAAATAGACATCCATAACGTCTTTTAAGTGCATACCAGGCTTAAAATCTAAAAAGCTTTTGCCTTCTGCTAAAACCGCATTGCCTTGCAGGTGACACCTTTGACAAACTTGGAACTGAAGTTCTACACTTAGTTTTTTAGGATTCACTATGGAATAGTCGATGTATTTTGACGTATCTGTTAAATCTCCGGCTTGAATCTTTTTTATGTGTGCCTCCCCAGGACCATGGCACCGCTCGCAGTTTATGGCCATAGGTGTTTTCCCATACTTATTCTCTGATCCCAAAATAAACTGTGTAGGCATTTCATTATGACAACTCGTGCACTCCAGTCCAATAATCCGATTAAACCGAGAATTAAAACCACCTTCATATCCGGGAGGTAAATCAAGCTTTTTATCTTGTGCATACCAAGTAAATGGTGCTTGATGCAGATATCCATTTTCTTGAAAAATGTGGGAATTTGTATGCTGCCCACTACCTACAATAAAATCTATTTTCTTGGTTTGGCTGTATATGGTATCGTTTTCATCTAAACGATATTCTTTTAAATAAAGGCTATCCCCTTTCCAGTAAGGGTGATAAGATAGGTTTGAATGAGAATCTGTTAACACATGACTCGAGGTGAACTCTGCTGCACTTTTTTCGGCATTAGCCATGCCGAATGAAGAACCCATTCCAGTTCTAATAAAGGATTCATATTTGTCGTAATGGCATTGTTTACAAGCATCTATACCCACATAGGCGACTGTATTGTTATGATTTAGGTACTTACCTTCTACAATTTGTTGTTTTGGCTCAAGCTGACATCTGTATAGAAATAGAACAAAAAGTATAAAACCAATAAGCACCAAGATTCGCTTCATCCCGCCTCTGTTGTATTTACTATCTGTAAAAAATACTCGTCTTTATATACCCGCTCGGAGCGATGCCAATCCTTTTTCACCCCACAAACCTTAAAACCTACATTTTCAAAAAGACTTTTACTCGCTTGATTATCTTCAAGTATGTTACAGTATAATTGACGCAATTCAAGATATTCAAAACAGTAATGTTTTAAAAGGCTTAAAGACTCTGTTGAATATCCACGCCTTCTATCATTTTTTGATCCGATGAGAACACCTACTCCTGCCCTTTTATGAAATGGGTCAAAGTCAAACAAATCAATCGCTCCCACCGTTATTCGTCCTTCTAGTGTCTCAATCATAAAGCGATATTGACCAGCTTGATAAATATTTAAGTGCGCATTATCCACGTATTTTTTCATCGTATCCCTGCTGAATGGCGTGAGTGTACCACTTGCTTTCCAGTTTTCGCTATCGTTTTCCCATTCCATCAGTATATCGAGGTCCTTTGGCTCAATTGCTCGTAACCTTATCTTTTTCCCGATTAACCATTTCATAGCTCTATCTCTCCTTTGTAAACAAAATCTGCCGCTCCTGTAAGCCAAATTTCTTTAAAGCTCTTTCCGTCAGGCTTAAACGTAACCGACAAGTCTCCTCCTTTGGTTTTTATATGAATCCTCTGTTCTTTTACAATACCTTTTGAATACGCCCCTAAAACAGCGGCTGTAACTCCGGTTCCACAACTAAATGTTTCATCCTCAACTCCCCTTTCATAGGTTCTCATTTTTAGGTGCTCACTATCTTGCAATTCAACATAGTTCACATTTACACCCTCTTCTTTATATTCATCTGAATAACGAACTATTCTCGCTTCGCTTACTAAATTGAGTTCATCAATACCTTCTTGAAATTCCACATAATGAGGTGAGCCAGTATCTACAAATACGCCTCTTGCCTTTAACACGTTTGATACACTACCTACATCAATCATCTTCAAACTTATAATACCACTATCCTCTCTTTTTGCTAAATGTAATCCATCAATGGCCAAAAAGCGGTACTCATCTTCTTTTATTCCCAAGTGAAAAGCAAATTGAGTAATACATCTACCTCCATTTCCACACATGCTGCTTTCTCTGCCGTCTGAGTTGTAATAAACCATTTTAAAATCATGCCCAGGCTCATTTTCAAGAAGTATTAATCCATCAGCTCCAACACCAAAACGTCTATCGCATAAAAAGGCGACTTGCTCTCTAACCAGTCTTATTCCTTCCAAACGATTATCAATCATCACAAAATCATTTCCCGTTCCTTGGTATTTATAAAACTTTAAGAGCATTTTTTTGTTTTAGTTAAAGTCCTGTTAAATCAACGCCAGTATGGCAATTTGATCTATCTTGGAATAGTTATTGAAATTAAAAAACCGAATATCGTTATTTAATTTAATTCAAAAAAAGTATGAAGAATATAGCTAAGATTTTTCTGATTTCCACGCTTGGAGGAGTGCTTACGCTAGGGCTGTATAAAGGCCTTTTTGAAGAGCCTAGAGTGGAAACCATTATTCAAAATGTACCAGTTCACTCAGCGGTAAAAACTAATTCTAGAATAGTTAGCCCTTTAGCTGAAACCAGCTTTACGTTTGCAGCTGAAAAGACAGTGAACAGTGTCGTCCATGTAAAAACGGCCATTCAATCTCAATACAGACAACCTTCTAGTCCTTTCGAATTCTTTTTCGGTGCTCCAGGCGGTGGTAGGCCTCAAATACAAATGGGTTCAGGATCTGGAGTTATCGTATCCAAAGACGGGTATATAGTAACCAATAATCATGTAATTGAAGGTGCCCAAAAAGTACAAATCACTTTGAATGACGGAAGAGATTATGATGCGGATCTAATAGGCACAGACCCTACAACCGATATAGCTTTACTAAAGATAGCAGGCGAAAATCTGCCTTTTTTAACTTTTAGTAATTCAGATGAAGTAAAATTGGGCGAATGGGTATTAGCCGTTGGAAATCCTTTTAATCTTACTTCTACCGTTACTGCGGGTATCGTAAGTGCCAAGAGTAGAAATATTGGCGTTATTGATGATCGTGCAGCAATTGAATCCTTTATTCAAACGGATGCCGCTGTTAATCCTGGAAATAGTGGCGGTGCTCTTGTAAATACTGGAGGTGAACTGATTGGGATCAATAGCGCTATATCTACTCATACCGGCTCGTTTGAAGGTTATTCTTTTGCTGTACCCTCAAACATTGTAAAAAAGGTTATTGAAGATCTATTAGAGTTCGGAACGGTACAAAGAGCATTTATTGGCGTAAATATATCCGACATCACTACTCAGGTAGCTGAGAGATTAGAATTAAAAGAAACCAATGGCGTTTATGTAGGCGGAGTTACTGAAAATGGTGCTGCAGAAAATGCTGGAATTGAAACAGGGGACATCATTGTAGCGATTGACAATAAAAAGGTGACTAAGAGCAGTGAACTACAGGAAATAATCGGCCGTAAACGCCCCGGTGATGAAGTGAAAGTTTCTGTGAATAGAGATGGAGATATCAATAACTTTAATGTTACACTTCGAAACATTAATGGAAACACTCGCGCTTTAAAACTAGATGAAGTTCAGTTCATGACTCAACTTGGTGGTTCATTTTCGGTACTTACACAAAGAGAAAAAGCTCGTTTAGGAATCACTTATGGTGTAAGAGTTACTAGTGTTAAAAGCGGAATATTAGATGAGCTAAATGTACCTGATAACTTTATCATCACACACATCAACCGAAACAAAATCAGAACTTTAGACGATATAAATACATCGGTTAACGGTTTACAAAAAGATGACCCCGTTGTTTTACAGGGTTACTTACCTACGGGTAGAGCAAAATATTATGCTTTCGGATATTAATAAGTGTATAAAATACACTATTTAAGAATTAATCAAAAGCCTCATTCAGAGGCTTTTGTCTTTTCTATATAAGATTGCTAAGCTCTAACAAAACATGTAAATTTGCAGCCTCAAAATTTTATTATTTTCTAAACCATTATTATGGCTGAAGTATTGGATTATCAAGATTCTGTAAAACAGAGAATCGCCATGGAAAAAGCTGCTACCGAATTGATCAAATGTATTAGCGATCTGTATTTGGATAAAGGCATTGAAACGGTTTTATTCCGTAATCAACTCATTGACCAAAGAAGTAGTGAAATCTTAAACTTGCATGAATATGCTAAAAAGTTTGTAGGACAAAACATTACGATATCGGATACTTTGGATCTTGCCAAAGAATTGGTGCAAATGGATGTAGCTCCATCTAGAATGGACCTTGGAAGATTAGCAAGTGAATGGTTAAAAGAAAACACAAACTATGCTTCTAAGAAAGCCTTTTTAGAAGATAAACTATCTTCTTTTATTGGATCCGACAATATGGCTAGAACTACACCTAAGGATGTAGTTTTATATGGTTTCGGAAGAATCGGTCGTTTGGTTGCGAGAGAGCTTATGGCTCAAGAAGGAATGGGAGAACAACTAAGACTAAGAGCTATTGTTACACGTGGCGAAAGTGATATTACCCTAGAGAAAAGAGCCTCTCTGTTAAGAGAAGACTCTGTACATGGTAAATTTCCAGGAACAGTGGAAGCAGATCATGACAACAAAGCTTTAATCATTAATGGCAGAACCGTAAGAATGATTGCCGCCAACAAGCCGGAAGATATTGATTACACCGCTTATGGTATTTCTGATGCCCTTGTTATCGATAATACCGGTGCTTTTAGAGATCTTCAAGAATTATCAAGGCACCTCACCAAAGGTGCTTCTAAAGTTTTGCTAACGGCTCCTGGTAAGGGGGTTCCTAATATTGTACATGGAGTAAATCAAACCAACTTTTCTCCGAAAGAGCTAGATGTATTTTCGGCAGCAAGTTGTACAACTAATGCCATTACGCCCATTCTTAAAGTTATAGAAGATCATTTGGGAGTAGTTCGTGGGCATATTGAAACCGTACATGCATATACAAACGACCAAAACCTTGTGGATAATATGCACAAGAAGTATAGAAGAGGTCGTGCTGCGGCATTGAACATGGTAATTACTGAGACAGGTGCTGGAAAAGCTGTAGCTAAAGCTTTACCGGTTCTAGAAGGAAAGCTTACTTCAAATGCCATCCGTGTTCCCGTTCCTAACGGGTCTCTCGCTATTTTAAATCTTACCGTTGGTAAAGACACTTCGAAAGAAGCTCTAAACGAAATTATGAGAACAGCTGCTTTAAAGGGCGATTTAGTTGAACAAATCAATTACTCTTTAAGCAACGAATTGGTATCTAGCGATATCGTTGGGAACTCTTGTCCATCCGTTTTTGATAGCCAAGCTACCATTGTTGATTCTGATGGAAGGAATATTGTGCTTTATGTGTGGTATGATAACGAATACGGTTATACACGCCAGGTTATTAGATTAAGTAAATACATTGCTGAAGTAAGAAGAAAGAGATACTACTAGTCTTTTTCTTTTCGATATAAAAAAAGCCCACTATTTATAGTGGGCTTTTTATTTTTACGTATTTCAGCACTCTACTTTACAAAAGGTATCTTAACTACTTTTGCTTTGAGTGCTTTGTTTCTAATTTGAATCTGTATTTCAGTATCTGCCGCTGTATGATCAATAGTTACATAACCTAAGCCAATAGCTTTCCCTAGAGTTGGTGACTGGGTACCACTTGTTACTTTACCGATTTCATTTCCTGCTTCATCTAAGATTATATAATCCTTTCTTGGTATTCCTCTATCTATCATCTCAAAACCAACAAGCTTTCTAGATACTCCATTCTCTTTTTGAGCAAGTAGCTCCTCTTTATTGATAAACTCTTTGCCAAATTTTGTAATCCAGCCTAAACCTGCTTCTATAGGTGAGGTTTCATCGTCAATATCGTTTCCATACAAACAAAAGCCTTTTTCTAACCTAAGTGTATCTCTTGCGCCTAAGCCTACTGGTTTAATATCTAAATCCTTTCCTGCTTCAAAAATTTTCTTCCAAATCTCCTCCGCATGTTCGTTTCTAAAATAGATCTCAAAACCTCCGGAACCGGTATAACCTGTGGCAGAAATAATTACATCTTGAAATCCGGCAAAATTTCCAATTTCAAAAGTGTAGTATTTCATTGACTCCAGATTGACATCTGTTAGTGTCTGTAAAGCCTTTGCCGCATTTGGCCCCTGAACCGCTAAAAGAGATATTTCATCACTTTTATCTTCTAAATCCGCATCAAAGGAGTTATGCGATTCAATCCATTTCCAATCTTTTTCAATATTGGACGCATTTACAACAAGCATATACTCATCTTCTGCCAAGCGATACACCAATAAATCATCCACAATACCTTCTTTACCATTTGGGAAACAGCTGTATTGAACTTTACCATCGGTAAGCTTAGAAACATCATTTGAGGTTATTTCTTGAATCAAGTCTAACGCTCCATCACCACTCACCATAAACTCTCCCATGTGACTAACATCAAATACACCAACATTATTTCTCACAGTATGATGCTCAACGTTTAAACCTTCATATTGAACAGGCATATTATATCCTGCAAAGGGTACCATTTTAGCGCCTAGTTCAATATGGGTATTTGTAAGGGCGGTATTCTTCATCTTTTTATCAAGTTTGAACTTTTAGTCTTTTAGCAATAACTCTTTTAGCTTTTCCTCCTCAATGGGTTTAACAATAAAATCATCAATATCTTGAATGCTTTCTGCCTTCGCTTTATCTCGGTCATCAA
>CAZAJG010000033.1:42770-47461 GCA_964485405.1 uncultured Owenweeksia sp.
CATCAAGGGCATGTTAACATCTAAAAATATTACATCCGGTAGATTCTGTTTGTTCAATGCTTCCTTATTTAAAAAACTTAAAGCCTCTTCCCCGTCTGCAAACACAATAACATTTGACGCAAGATTGAGCATCTTGATATACTTTTCGATTGTATACCGATAAATTTTATCATCATCTATTATGCAAACCAAATTGGTGCTCATTTTAACTCATTATGTTGGTTTCGGAAGTTAAACATCTCCCAAAATAGCTATATGATATAAAGCTGCTAATTAAAGTAAATAAAAAACATTCTAACAAAGCGAGCAAATAAAAGTATCAACATGGAAGAAGGTCTTCTAGCTCTCCCAAAGCATTGCGATTAATCTGTATTAAAACCAAGAGTTTATAAACAATGAGTTGAGCGCTATTTACTAGCCATGTATCAACTCTTTTGTTCCAAAATCTTTCATTACCTCTCCCTCAAAAACTAACAAATCATTCCATTTCATATCCACCTTTTCCTTTTCTCCATAGGTTCTTGCCAATCTTAAAAACATTGTATAATGATTTGCCTCGCTCACCATTAAATTGCTGTAAAACTTGGATAATTCTTCATCGTTAATATTCTCTGACAGAACCTTAAAACGTTCACAGCTCCTTGCCTCGATTAAAGCAGCAATCAATAACCTATGGATTAACCGCTCATTTCGGTCTGGTGTTTTTGGAAAAAAAGTGGTAATTCTTGCCACATATTCATCTTTTCTCTCCCAACCCAAAACATAACCTCTCTCTAGAATAATTTTGTGTACCATTTCAAAATGACTCATCTCCTCTCTAGCTAGTGCGGCCATTTCCGTTACAAGTTCGGACAGTTCAGGATAAGTAATTAACAAAGAGATCGCTGTTGACGCAGCTTTTTGCTCGCAGAAAGCATGATCAGTAAGTATTTCTTCAATATTTTTTTCGGCAATATTCACCCACCTAGGATCGGTTGGTAATTTCAGTCTCAACATAATTAATCTGTTTTAATACAATACTTGTATTGCAAAACTATTGAATTATAAGATTAAGATCAGCTTAAAAATCAAATTGGGGATAAGGGGAGCTTCTTCGTACTATGAACAATTAGGATATCTGATGGAGGCTCAGAGATAAGATATTCAAAAGCATCCGAAAACACACGGTCTGCAAACCCTAGTTTAGTGTCTGGTGAGCTGATTATCAACAAATCTGATCCACTAGATCGAACCATTTCAGCAATTGAATACCCTTGCTCCATAGGGTATGCTATACTCTTCGCCTTTTTTGAATCATTACGGTTTGCATTCAAAGAGTTAAGCTGATCCGGAATAGTCTTTATATCCTGTATCCCAATTGCCTCGGAAACAAATTCTGCCATAACATGAGTAGATCTGTTTTTTGGGTGCGTAGAGCGCTCGACAAGAGCCTTCTGATAAAAAATATTGGTAAGATTGCTAATTAACAGTAAAGAACAATACGATTTTCTGATAAGCTGACGCGAAATGGAATGTTCATAATACCTTTCTAACTCAGTCTGCTTTCTTTCGGCTAGTACTATGAGCAGGTCTGTATTTTTCTCCAAATTGAATTTTAAAACATCCTGTATAAATGCATCAGAATTCTCACTAAGCGGTTTTAATTCAACTTGAATATCACTTGAATAACTTTCTTTGATCTGCTCCTTTAAAAAGGATTCTCCTTGCGATAGGTAGGAAATACTGTCAGCCAAACCTTGAGCTAGCTCAAATGTCTTCGCCAAATATTGTTCCTCTTCCAAACCAGAAGAGAGCACAACGGCAACTCTATTAAAAGGTTTTTGACTCATTTCCAAATAAAAAAATAAGATTCACAAACTTCAATAAATTACAAAATTCTATTCAAAAGCAAAGGTTTATCACAAAAAAAAAGTCCCGCTTACACGGGACTCCTTATATATATTTAAAAACTTTTACTTAGTAATAACAAGCTTTTGAGACCGTACTGTTTTTCCAGCTTGCAAGGTAATAATGTAGCTACCAACAGATAAGTGGTTTACATCCAATTCCAACTCAGTTATCTCTCTATCCAGCTTACCAAATTTTTGAGCTTTAACCAACCTTCCGTTCAAATCTCTTATGGTTACTGAAACATCCGTGGATTCACTAAGCTCTAAACCAACAGCCACCCTATTGGAAGCAGGATTTGGATAAACGTCTAAACCTTTCGCCTTTTTCGTTTCAGCTACCACATATGGCTCTTCTACACTAATAAAGTTTGCTGTACTATTTGACTTAAATGCTCCTCTACCATGTGTTCCAGCATAAATACTGCCATCGTAATCATCAGAGTCTTTAAGGTCAAAACGAACTGCTCTATCTTGAACCAAATCAAATACCGGAACATTGGCTAAACCGCTATTCTCTTGAGTCCAGCTCACATTTGAACCAGCAGAGATATCCTCTGTAGTGTAAATACCTAAGTCCGTACCAATTATGAGTTGGTCTCTATTACCACTTTTTTCATTAAATAGTGCGGTGTAAACAGGCATAGAAGGTAAGTCACCCTGAGCTGAGGTAAATGTTGGATTAGGACTCGCTCCATTGCTTGAATAGTAAACATATTGATTGTTTCCGTAATTACCTGCTGTTACCACAACTCGATCAGGATCGTTTGGATGAACAGCTATATCTGTAATCGTTCTTCCGCCAGCTGGTACAGAAACATTTCTTCTTATGATAACACTTGTATTAGGTGCTGTGATAGATCCAGAAACATATGTATCTCTAACAGAGGTTGAAGCTTCATCTCTAGCATTGTTTAGGTTAGAAAGACGAATCACCTGACCTCCAGTAGTACCAATCCAAGCAATATCGCCATCAGCACTTACTTCTATAATAGAAGGTGTAACTCCTGGGCCAACCTTAGCTACTTGGTAATAAGTAGGTGTTAAGTTGATATTAGAAAGAACTCCTCTCGTCATCCAAACCCCACCATTCTCATTACCGTCAACTGCTCCAACAGCTGCTGGTAAACCTGATAAGCCTACAAAGAACATAGACTGAACAGGATCTTGAATTTTAATACTATCTCCTGATTCTAAGTTCCCAGGCAAAGTAAATTCTATAGGCATTTCATTAATGGCACTTGAAACATTAACAATTCCACCTGCATCATATCTCACTGCCGCTTTCGCTCTTATTTCTAAGTTTATACCTGCAGAGAAAGTAACTGAGAAATCACCATTTAGCGGATTAAAACTACCTGTACCATCTCCTACTAAATTTCCAGAAGCATCAGATCTTACTTCTAAAGCTCCAGCGCGGATAACAAAACCATCCGGAATAAATTCTGCAGAATCTTGAGGAAGTGCTACAGTACCCGTGTAGGTTGCTCCTCCGTTTCCAAATCCAACACTCAAAGTAGCACTATCAGCTCTAAAAGTGATTGAATCTTGGCTATTAGGGTCGTCTAATTTTTCCCACAAGGTAAAAGGCGTTACGAAAGCTGAGAATCCAGGGTTTCCTGCAATCAGCTCTGGATCAAGATCATTACTTAATACGAAAGAGAAAGATTCTACATCATCAATAGATCTACCAATTCTTCCATACTGCATTGCTTTGAAGCTAACATCTGGGTTTAATCTTGATATTGCCGCATAACCTCCATCTCCATCAACTAAAGTTCCTCTAAAGCTAATAGAAGCTGTACGGATTGCATTTCTCGGTTGAGGGCCATTTGGGTCTACATAGAGAGTACCATTATCCTGAGTACCTCCCATAATCTCCCCATTAACACCTATCGCTATATTATAAAATTGAGTAGTAACGTATTCTCTCACTTCGTGTGTCCAAGTAAAACCATTATTGGTCGACTTAAAAATACCTCCATCATTACCTACAAAAACGGTTGTCGGCTCAGTTGGGTGAAAAACAATCTCATGATTATCGGCATGCACATAAAAAGGATTCGTTGGAGAATCATTTAAAGATGCGGCCTGCTGCCATCCACCAGAAGCACTCCACTCCCAAAAAGTTACACCACCTACAAAAATTCTTTCTTTATCAATAGGAGACACAGCTAAAGCATTGTTAAAAGTACCTTGTGTACCATGCGGATTCAGA
Organism: uncultured Owenweeksia sp.; assembly: GCA_964485405.1. GTDB lineage: Bacteria > Bacteroidota > Bacteroidia > Flavobacteriales > Schleiferiaceae > CAKZNE01. The sequence continues at coordinate 46,875 of CAZAJG010000033.1, forward strand.
GTTGAACTACTTGTACCAATTAACGTCCAACTAGAACCTCCGTCTTTAGACTGCCACGCTTCGTTAAAACTACCATTGTTATTTGTAGAAACAACATAAACATAGTTAGGATCTTGCGGAGATACTGCAATTCTCGCTCTAGGCCCGGAAGAAGGTAAATTGGTTACATTACTTACTGCATTGAAAGATCCAACATCTCCCGTAGTAGACTTATAAATAACAGCTCCCTCTTTTAACCACACGGTTCCGTCTGTTGCAACAACCATATCTGTTGCTCTATTAACAGATCCTGAACGTGCTTTAGTCCAAGTATCACCTGCATCGTCAGAGATATATAAACCGCCAATAGTAGCGGCATAAACTCGATTATCGTTGCTCGGATCAACAGCCAGTTTTCCTACAGTACCAAAAGCGGCACCTGTAACATTTGGATTGGGTACTGTATTTGGCAATACATTAAACGTATTACCGCCATCAGTAGATTTATAGATACCTGCACCTAAAATTCCTTGAGATCTAGAACCTGAAGAAACATAATACATGCCTTCTCCAGTTCCAAAGTATATATCACCGCTATTAGGAGCTTG
>CAZAJG010000033.1:47471-48094 GCA_964485405.1 uncultured Owenweeksia sp.
CAAGACTTACAACCGCTAGGTTATCTTGAAAGTCGTTTACTACAGTCCAGGAAGACCCCCCTGTAGTAGATTTAAACAATCCACCACTTACACATCCCGCATACATAATGTTAGGATCGTCTTTGTCAAAAAGTATCGCTCTTGTTCTACCACCATTGTTAGCAGGGCCCATATCTCTCCACTGAAGCCCTAGAGCTGAAGCAGATCCTTTTTTTCGCTTTAAGGATTGAGCTTGATCTCTAGCCGCTAAAACATCTTCAGCTGCTATTAAACCCGTATTCTGGTTGGCTCTCATGCCATTAATCCAGTCGATACCACCTTGAGCACCATCTTCAAGGATTACTTCTTGTCTCGGTTGGTAGTAAGGTGAACCGTCTTTTTTTTCTGAATTTAAAAAGACCGCTGATAGGGTTACAGCTAAACCAATAAAACCAACGAATAGTATATTTTTCTTCATCTACTGTTATTTTCTTTATTCAACAAGGGCTACAAATATAATTTACAAATAATTGATTTTAACTTAAAATAAATGTTGTTCTGCATGATAAGAAGATCTCACTAACGGACCGCTCTCTACATACTTAAAACCCATATCGTTACCAATTATTTTGTACTTCTCAAAT
>CAZAJG010000034.1:0-47096 GCA_964485405.1 uncultured Owenweeksia sp.
CATAAACTGTTAGGAGAGTATGAAAAATCGATCTCTTACCATGAGCAATCTTTGGTTTTGTATGAAAAACAGGGGAATATTGATTGGCAAGCCTGGAACTTAGGAGAGTTGGGTTGGAGCCATGGACAGTTAGGAGAATATGAAAAATCGATCTCCTACCACGAGCAATCTTTGGCTTTACGTGAAAAACAGGGGGATATGGATGGACAAGTCTGGAATTTAGGGCAAATGGTATGTATAAGACTCTTAATGAAAGAGAAAAAAGCCTGGGATTATATGTTTGAGGACAGGTTTAGGCATTTGGGTTTTGTTCAGGTAATCAAAGAAACAGGAGACGCCATTGTTTTTGAGGAAAAAAAGCATGGGATAGCGGAGGGTTTCGCTATGGCCCAACTGATTTTACATAAAATAGAGGAAACCAAAGGTATTTTGGGTATAAATAGCTTCGATGTATTGCGTTATCTTCTGATTGGCCTTTTAGAGATGAAAGTATCTGCTCCCTTATTGAAAGACGTTTGCGGTGAAATCCAAAACATGCATTCGGATAGCACAGAAATAAACGTAATGGTGGAAGCTATACTCAATAGCTTTTTATACGCGGAAGGAGGCCAAAAAGAATCATTCTTGCAAAAACTTCACCCCGATATGGCCATAGCCGTGGAGAGCATCGTACGAGAAGCAAAATTGTAATGTTTAATTCACCTCCCGATACGCATTAGGGGAAACTCCTGTTTTTGCTTTAAACAAACGGCTGAAGTAATGCGGGTAGTTGAAACCTAAATGATACGCAATGCTGCTTACGGTATCGTTGCTATTCAACAGCAAACGCTTGGCTTTTTCTACCAAAAAGTCATTGATGTAATCTTTGGTGCTTCTACCGGTTTCTTTTTTGAGTAAGTCGCTGAGGTAGTTGGGCGATAAATGCACATTGTCCGCAACGTATTGGATGCTCGGCAAACCGTTAGCTGTTTGCTCTTCGTTTTGGAAATAGTTCCGCAAAAGCTCTTTTACTTTGTTTGCAATGTCTTGATTTTGAGCACTACGTGTGTTAAATTGTCTTTCGTAAAAGCGGGAGCAATAATTGAGCATGAGCTCTAAATTGGAAACAATCACTCTCTGGCTGTGATTGTCGATACGTTGCTCGTATTCGTCAATAATTTTGGTTAAGCAATCCATCAACACCTTTTTCTCATCGTCTGAAAGGTGAAGCGATTCATGCGAATTGTAGTGGAAGAAGGTATAATCGTCAATATAACCACCTAAGGGAGAAGTACGGATTAGGTCCGGGTGAAAAAAGAGACTCCAACCCGCTTCATCGGGGTCGTTAATATCATCGGTAATGGTTGCTACTTCATCTGGTTGGTGGAACACCAAAACACCCTCTTCAAAATCATAATGCTTACGACCATAGGTTACTCCGCAATGCGCGCCTTTTAAAGAGATACCATAAAAGTGCGCGGACAGCCGCATGCCCAGCATCTCTTTCGGAGCTTTAAAGTCGTGATTCTTTATCACTGTAATTAAGGGGTGCTTGGGTTTTTCTAAACCTAGCAGATTATGCATTTGTGTGATGCTCTTGATTTGAAAGATTTCTTCGCTCATGTTTCCCTTCTTTGATTGAATATTCAAAGGTCTGTTTAATAGAGTGTATTCCAGAACACAATTTAGGGTTTAGTGCGCACAAATCTCGAAAAGCCATTTGTTGAACAGAAGTTAATGCTTCACCAGCACTTTTTGGGAGCGTATTTTGCCATTTCGAAGTTTGATTTGAACAAAATAAAATCCATCTACAGAAGCGTCTGCTTGCCAATAAGGCTTAGTGGTTTCTAAAATCAATTTACTTGAAGAGTCCAGCACAGTAATTTGCTCAACTTGAGGTGCCAACTCGGTGTCTAGTTTAAAATAGGTGCCTTGTGACGGGTATAGAAAGGGTTCATTTAGCTCGTTTTCTGGAACAGAAATGTTGGAGAAGGGCCTTAAAACGATTGCATTTGGTTTTAATAAACCACCCAATCCGGATGGAATAATATCCCTGATGTAGGTTCCAGAACCGTCAAACTCTTTAACACTACTGCTGCCACCGTTACCAATTAGATAATTTCCATTTGGAAGAATAACCACTCCTTCCGCATTGTTTAAGCCCGTCATGAAGTTTCCAAGAAATGTTCCTGTTGAATCGAATCGTTTTACTGCAGTTCCATCGTAATCCGTTACAAGTAAATCACCATTGGTATCAAACCAAATGTTGGTTGGACCAACTAAATTGGAGTTGATGAATATTCCTAAATCGTTGCCGGCTGTATCAAACTTTCTTACCAAGTCGCCATTGTATGAAGAAACGTAAAGATTCCCACCTGAATCCCAATCCATACCTATGCTTTGAGGCACTCCAATGGAGGTAAAGTCGTCCACATAAGTTCCATCCATTTGGTAGCGTTTTACGCTGCCGTTTCCAGACCATTGCAAAACATATAGTAGGCCATCCCTGCCCACTTTAAAGCGGGTAGGCCCGCTAATGCCAGTGGCAAAATCATTGATGTACGCTCCAGTAGTTGCGTGGTATCGGCTGATGTTGTTTGTGCCCAAATTGGAGATGAGTACGATGCTGGAATCCTCCAGAAAAAGAATGTCTTGCGGCCAATTAAGATTGGAAGAAATGAAAGTTGTTGCGTTTTCTCCGTTACTGTCATACTTCAATATTTGCCAAGGAGGATTGTTGAAGTTTCCAGCATCACTCACGTAAATGTCATAAGCTTGAGAAAAGGAGATAAAGCTCCATAGAGATAGGGATAAAATGAAAAGCGTTTTCATCGTTTTGAGGTTTGGTTTTGGATTAAGGTTAGAACCGCAATTTTCTAACAACTAACCCTTTAGACCTAATTTATTGGAAGAGTTGCCACATTCGAAACGGATAATTTCTCGAAACTATTTTTTCTTCTTACTCGCCTTCGCGATCGGGTTAAAATCGATACACCGCTCTATCCAATATTCTAAGTCATCATCCAAATCAAAACCGTGTGGAGAAATGTAAATGTAACCGCGCATGGGCCTTCCGGTAAAATCCATAGGTAGGCATACTTCTTTCTCAATCTCTTTGGTGTAGGCCTCTTCTCCAATTCTGGCCATCAATAAGGAGTCGCCATATTTTTTATCGATGTGGATGCCACAAAACATCTTATCATTCACCATAAAAAGAAGGCCGCCCATCATTTTCTTGGAGTAATAGTTCAGTTTTTTTCTGTCCAGCATAGTGCTGATGCGTTCTCCTAAGTATTGATCGTAGGCCATGGTTTAGGGGGTTTTATGAGATTTAACCTTTCCAAACTCTCGAGCCAAAGCTTCAGAAAACAAAGCAGATCCTTTTAGGTTTAGATGCCCTCGATCAAAGATGTTTTGGGGTTGATAAAATGCGCTTGAGGGATTCTCTTCCCTAGGTTGTTCAGAGCTTTTCCTCCTGAGTTGGGTGGTAAAACAAAGACTAGATGAATGCCTTTTTCGTTGGATTTGGCAATGAGTTCATTGATTCGCTGGAGGTGTATTTTATCGTATACACCTTGGTTAGAAGGAGAATTGGCTTGAAGCATTCTACGCCTGTTTTCAGCAAGAATTTCTGGATGCTCTTTTATGGCTTGGTTTCTTTGTAAAAGATCCTTTTTTACAATGGAATCGCGCGTAACACTCAAATCGTGTTCTAAGGGAAAATATCCGGTTTGGGAGAAGCCTACATAGTTTTCATCGTAGTAATTGTCCTTCATCCATTGATGTCCAAAGTGGCCAAGATGAAAAAGATTCTCTGCATAAGAAATACTGTAGTTTTTTAACGCTTTAAACTTCCGTTTTCGGCTGAGGGTAGGGTTATTGTAAAAGGCTTTTCCCACAAACAAAAGGTCTTTAGGGTTTTGCCAATAGGTGGTACGCTCCTCATGCATAAAATAGTCTCCTAACAGATTTACGTTCATCAGCTCCATAAAGCAATACTCGGCTTCTTGCGAGAGGGAAGAGTTTAGAAACTGCTCATATACATAATAGCATTGTGGATTAAAAATAGCCGGAGCGCCTAAATTGAAAGAGCGCATAGGAGTATCAGAATGTGGTTTAAAGCTTTGATCAAAAGCCTCCGGATTGGTTTGACGGTAAATGCGGCTCGACCCAAAAAAGAAGGTGTTGTAGGGGAGAGCATCCTGCTTTTCTAAAAACTGAATTTTAGCACTATACCACGGGTTCCCCCAATGGTAAGGCGTAATTTGAAAAATAGCAGCCGAAACCAAAAGGTAGAGGATAACAAACAGGGCGATTTTTTGCAAGAAAGACTTCATCCTCAAAATTGAAAGTAAATAAAAGTAGTTCCTTTTCCGAAAAATGCAGCCACACCATAACTGATCACCAAATAGGTTCCCCATCGGATCCACCGGGGTGTTTTTATGGGGTCAAACTCCAAGGCAAACTCCTTTTCACGGTTTAACCATTCTACTGCTATAAATAAGCCGATAAGAACGAACAGCGGAAGCGGTAAAATTTCTGGAGTATTAAACAGAGAGGTGCTCATTATCCCTCCAATAAAGTGCAAGGCACTTTCCAAACTGTCTGCCCTAAAAAAGATCCAAGCAAAAGTGCTTAAGCTAAAGGTGAGTAAGATCTGTAAAACGGTTTTAAAGCCAGGCCATATCTGCTGAGGCGCTGCTACGTTTAAATGATTTCTATTGTTTTGAGTGAGAATTAAAGGAAGAAAGAAAAGGGCATGTAAAGCCCCCCAAACAATAAAAGTCCAATTGGCTCCATGCCAAAAACCACTTACTAAAAATATGATGAATACATTCCTAATTCGATGGTGCTTGCTTCCGCCTAAAGGGATGTAAACATAGTCTCTAAACCAGGTGGAAAGGGAAATGTGCCATCTTCTCCAAAATTCAGCCATATCTCTGGAGAAATACGGGAAGGCAAAGTTGCGCATAAGCTTAAAACCAAACAGGCGAGCAGTGCCAATGGCAATATCTGAGTAGCCGGAAAAATCACCATAAATCTGGAAAGCAAATAGAACCGCTCCGAGCACTAAAGTGCTACCCGAATAAGCACCAGCGTTTGCAAAAATCTCATCTACAAAATGCGCGCAATTGTCTGCGATTACTACCTTTTTAAACAGGCCCCATAAGATTTGTCGCATCCCGCTTGCGGCTCCAGTATATTGGAAATTTCGCCTGCTGTAAAATTGAGGTAGAAGGTGGGTTGCCCTTTCTATAGGGCCGGCTACCAATTGCGGAAAAAAGCTAACGAAAGCGGTAAAGGCCACAAAATCCTGGGTCGGTTCAAGCTTCTTTTTATAAACATCGATGGTGTAGCTGAGGGTTTGAAAAGTATAGAAGCTAATGCCTACAGGAAGGATAAGATTTAATGAACTTCCTTGAATTTCCATGCCGAATAAGGAGAAGGCCGAAACAAAGTTGTCTAGAAAAAAATCATAGTATTTAAAGAAGCCAAGTAAACCCAGGTTTACGGTTATACTCACCCAAAGCAACAGTTGGCGTTTGGATTTTTGTTTTTCTGTAGCTAAACCTCTTCCTACCCAATAATCCACCAAAGTGCTTAAGAAAATAAGACCTAAAAAGCGCCAGTCCCACCAGCCATAAAAAAAATAGCTTGCCACAACAACCAGCCCGTTTTGCGCTTTTAGGTTTTTGTGGAATACAAACCAGTATAAGCCAAAAACAATGGGCAGGAATAAGGCAAAGTCTATGGAGTTAAAAAACATGCTTTTTTACTTGGCAAAGCCATAAATCTCTTCAACAGAACAGAGGCTGCACCAACAAATATAATCAGGTGTTTTAAGCCTCCATGAAAAACCAAGAAAGAAACAATCGCAACCGAGGATTTTAGAGCTGTTTGAACAAGGTGCAAATTTCTTTAAAGATTTACCATAAGTATTTATACGCGCCAATTGCGTAGATGTTCCTGTATTTATAAAATCTGGGTTTAGGCTCTTTTGCTTAAGGGGTTATATATCCACTTTTGAGTTCAAGGTTTCGAACAAGGTTTTTGAAACCGTGGTGGAATCCGAAAAGCCTAAACAGAGTAGGAAACATGAAAACTCTAGAAGAATATGAATTTGCTAACTTTTGGTATGGACAACTTTAACAGTGCGGAGGAGAGCATATCCCTTTGGAAAAGAGCAGAAACTCATTTACTTGAAAAATACTTTCTCCACTTTTTTGACGATGGATCCGGTAATAATGGATATCCAAACCAATGGAGCCTTCCGGTAGGCATTAACTATGGCACTCTGGATCAATCCACGAAAAACACAATTAAAAACGCTTCTAAAATTAATATGCATTTGGCAATTAATGATAACGAGAGGTTTTGTGTGGTGTTTGAATTTATAGTTGAAGGAGTTCGTTATTTATCAGATCCGGCAACGAGTTCTTCCAATTTTAATATAAATAATGTGGCCACCGAATCGATTGTTCCACGTTATGGAATATCACCAGAATTAAGAAATCAATTTGTCTTTAACTGGATAGCTAACGTTATTCCTTTTAAGTCGCTCTTTTATTCCTTAGGTACGAAAAACCCTCAGAAATCTTTAAAACAGCAAGGAAACATGAGTTGGGTAAGGGCCCACTATTACGGCATTACGGGGGATAACCTTACGCGCTTCATAAATTTAATGAATGACGATAAAGTAGATGAGATAAACCTGAACTTTGGTGTGAACTTCGGAGATATCCTAGAAAATAAAGATATGTTTACCCTTATACTAGAACTTAAGCAAGGCTCAGATGTCACCTATCTAGATTTTGTAGGCGCTTGTCCTCCCAATTGTGAAGAGGTTTAAAGGCTTAATTCGGTAATGAATTTTTACTACTTTATACCCGCATTTATCGCGGGACATGGACTCTACTTATGGGATGTTTTTTAAACTATCGCAGGCCTCTATTTTGTTGCCTTTTTTAATAGGCATTAGCCGAAGCGGAAAACAATCCGTGGAGCAACTGCTTCTGCTGGGTTTGGTTACTCTATCGCTTCTTACCGAGGCTTTAGGGTTCTATATAAATATTAACCAGCTAGCTGATAGCAACTTAGCGGTGTACAATATCTATGTGGTCATTCTGTTTGTTTTTCTGAATAGAATATACCTCGAAATATTACAGTGGAAATACATTAAGCTGAGCTTAAATATTTTATTGGTCTCGTTTGTGCTATTTGCTCTTGTAAATGTGATTTTTTGGCAGCCCATTCATACGTTTCACTCCAACACCATTACGGTTTCCTTAGTCGTATCTATGGTGCTCTCGGTCGCTTATTTTTATCAATGGTTAAATAAGGCTGGAGATTTAAGTTGGAAGAACAAGCCCATGTTTTGGTTTAACTCAGGGATACTCATTTATAGCTCTGGCGCCCTGTTGTTGTTTGTGTTTATAGAAAGAGCCCTTAGTTCATCATCAGAAACGATTGGTTCTCTTTGGGCTTTTAATGCATTTCTAAATATTATGTTGAACTGTTTTTATACCCTATCGCTTTGGATACGAACCAAGAGTTAGGCGATTGGGGCGATGTAATGCTCACGGCAATGGCAGCCATGCTGTTGTTGGCTTCGGCCATAGTGTTCATTTTTATTGCCTATCAAAAGCGACTGATGCGTCAACAAAAAGAGCATCAACAAAAGGAGAATGAATACCAACAGCAACTGTTAAGAGCAAGCTTGCTCAGCCAAGAAAAGGAACGCAACCGGATAGGGAAAGATCTACACGATGAGGTAGGTGCAGTATTAACCACCGCCAAGCTCTACTTCCGCCATATGAATATAGAGGCCGGTGCCGCAAAGTTTGATGAACTGAAGGCGAAAACACTGGGCCTTATGGATGAGACCATGACCAGCATTAGAAGGGTTTCTCATGATTTAAGACCGGTGGTTTTGGAGCGTTTGGGTTTGGTGGAAGCGATTGGCAATGTGGCAGATCAAGTGAATGATTCTGGAGAAATTCAGTTGGATTTTGATGCTTCGTTTGAGGCAACACTGGCCAAAGAAGATCAGCTAAACTGGTACCGGATTGTACAAGAGCTTATTACCAATACGTTGAAACACGCTCAGGCGAAAAACATTTATTTAAAACTCTTGGAAGAGGACGATACCGTTTGCTTGTTGTACAAAGATGACGGCATTGGACTAAAAGCTGGCTCGGAAATGCAGGCGGGCTTGGGCATGCGAAATATAGAGAGTAGATTAAAACTAATGCACGGCCATTTAGAGATTATAGAAAAGGATAAAAAGGGTTTGCACATGAAGCTTACCTCCAAAAAATGAAACGATGAAAACAATTGAAGTAGCGATTATAGACGATCACAAACTTTTTAGAGAAGGGATTAAGTTTTTATTCAAGCAAATGCCCGGTGTTTCCTTAAAATATGAAGCATCGAGCTACAACCATTTTATGGAGCAGCAGCCAGAAGGTTTGGATGTGCTGTTGCTAGATTTAGATTTACCAGACAAGGATGGGATAGAAATTGTTCAACTGATTAAAGAGACGCATCCAAACGTGAAAGTGATCATTTTAAGCATGCATAGCGACCCTAAAATGATGGCCTATTTAATGGAGCTTGGAGCCTCTAGCTACCTCTTAAAAGACTGCAGCACAGAGGAGTTAGAAGAAGCTACAAAAACAGTACACGAGGAAGGTTTCTTTTTAAACGCAGAGTTGGCCAAAGCGATGGTAGGCAGGCTAAAAAAACCTTCCCACAAAAAACCAAAACTCAGTAATACAGAGAGTATTTCCGAAAGAGAAAAAGAAGTACTAGAGCTGATTTGCCAGCAATTTACAGCCAAAGAAATTGCAGAAAAGCTATTTATTAGTCAGCGTACGGCAGAAGGCCACCGGAAAAGGCTCATCGAAAAAATGGGGGTAAAAAATACGGCAGGTCTGATTGTAAAGGCGATTAAAGAAAAAATTATTGAAGTGTAGTACTCTATAAAAACCGTTTTGCAAAAGCTTTAGATTCTTTATGCTTAACCAAGTTTCCCCATGGAACAAGCAAGCTGGGCTGCTGTTGGCCTTGAGAAGGACTGTTTACGTAGATTAAAATGCCGGATTTAGAAAAAGTCCATTTATACGCTACTAAGGCAGCAACATTTTCGAGATTGCTGCAATCCAATTCCAAATCATCCCTTTGAGAAACGGCTAGTTCGTATTCTTCGCGCAAAAGATCTCCTTTACCAAAAACATCCTCAATGTTTACCCTTTGCCACCCATCCTTTTGTTTTATGTAATTATAAGTAACCTGACTCAACTCGCTTGTCATTACGGGCATTCCTAGAGGATCGGTATGGCTTAAAGACTGATATTCCTGAAAGCTAAAACTGAAATCATTCACAAAATCAAGCGTAAACGTATTTGGGTATCGATTGCGAATGGTGTTGGGTATGTATGGACAAGAAGTACAATCCACTCCTCTTTTGGAAGCTGGGGTACTAACTGGAGTGGGCGGAATAGAGGAACGAATGGTATAGTAGATATCTGTTTTTAAAGAGGATCTTTTAAGGTCTTCCCAACTTTTTAATTTTACCTCTACTCTAAAACACTCTTGGCAGTAATGTCTAGCCTTTGTTAAATGTACAATTTCACCTCGGATTCTATAGGGCTCTAGGCGTTTCTGCATTTCGCTTGGTTCCAGAAAGCTGTAAAAAGCAGAAGCTGTTTTTATAGAGTCCATTTGGACGGAATCTTTCAAAAACACTCCGTCTTGATCAATAAAAACACTAGCTAAAGGTGTTTTAAGCTCGTACCAGCTTTTTGCATAATCCTCTTGCCCAATTCGCATTTTTCGGTGTGGTGGGTCTGAGTTGTAAATGGGAACCAGCTCTTCGTAAATGGTATCTGCTAACCATTGCCCGGAAGCATTCATTAAACCTACTTTTCCGCTTTCTGTAGCCACCCAAACATGGGTGTTGGGTAAGCTGTAAACAGAGCAAAATTGAGGCGGAATAATCCATTTCATTTGGTCTGCATCAAACATTCCTCTCAGCCCATTGGATGAAGGGTAAGTAATGCCGCTCAAACGTGTGGGTTTATCAAAAACAAAAGGAGATAAGAATTCACCTTTACGATTTACCAATTGCCATTTTCCGCAATAGTAGCTAGGATTGGTTTTAGGATTTAGAGTGTTTACCCATATTTTATTGTAGCTGCTTTGGTTGAGTTCAAAGTCGTAGTATTTAGGAGGTACAATCATTTTTCCGGTTTTACCATCCACCAAACCTTTCAAACCATTTGCATCTTTGATAATAAGTAAATCCCTATTGCCATATATGGAAACCACTTTATTTCCATACCATACCCTTCCGTCCGCTTCATAAAACAAATAGGAACGTCTTTTATAGGTCATTGTAAACAACTCACCATAGGTTTTGTAGGTTACCGCCTCTGATTTTTGAGCGGATATTTGATAGCTGGGATGCGGTTCTTGAATAAAGGGCATTAAACCATCTTGACCTCGGTAAAGGAGGATAAAATCGTGACGAGCCACAAATTCTAAGCTTTTTTTGATAGCTGGGTACGTAGTGGTTTGATAGGAGCTAATGGCGTTTTCGTTCACAAAATAATAATATTCACCACTAGCTTGCCAAGCACGAAAAAACTGACGGTTTTGCAGGGGTTCTAGTACCCTTCCTTCTTCTGTAATTAAACCATATTTTCCATTTTGGCGCACCACAAAATGATAACGCTGCCCCGCTTTTTGCCTATCGTCTCCTCTTACAACAGCTACCGGAAATAAAGTATCGTAAATGGGTTTAATGGATATTTCTCCAGCAGGAGAAAGCACCCCCATTTTTCCATTTTTAGTGTAAGCGATCCAATAGTAATAATCTGAAAAATGAGCAGCGGTAGAATGCTTTTTAATCCAACTGAATTGGGGTTTCAGCACAATCTGTTCGTCACCCCGCATTAAGCCATATTGAGAGCTGCTATCGGATATTACATAAATCTCTTTAGCGTTGAGCGAAACAAGCTCCCTTCTGCCATAGTACGATTCACTATGTACACGATAAAGAGGAGACTTTATGGGTTGTGCGCGAGCATCCAGATATTCCCTTTTGCCATCGTTTAGCACAATAAAAGTTTGTGGATTGTTATACGTTCGTTCATGATTGATGTAAACGTTCTCATTTCCTCTCGGAATAATCAAACTCCCGTTTTTTTGCATTACGCCCGCGTTGCCGTTTACTCCAGTGGGGATGTATTTTAAATCAGAAATTACGGCAAACCGGCTTTTTCTAAAGGGATTTAAGTAGCCTTCCGTATCAATTCGCACTCTTCCAGAACTGTCGGCATAAGTGGAACGGTATTTTTGTTTATGCTTTTTGTGAAGCAATATAGAGGCGCCCGCATCTTTTACAATGCTCTCGTATTTTACAGGAAATAAGGTTTTTCCGTTTTTATTCAAAAGCCCATATTCACTTTGCTTTCTTACCCTAAACAAAAGGTTTAGGGGTTTGGTGTTGGGGGCTTTTGGAGATAATTGACGAACGTGAATCCAGGAATGAAAAAGCGGTTTGATCTCTTCGTACTCCATGGGGATAATGAGTTTCCCTTTCCGATTCAATAGGCCATATTCTACGCCATCACTTATTTCAAAAAAACCGATATCAATTGCTCGGATAGAAGTGTATTTGGCTTTTACCACCCATTTTCCACCCTCATCTTTAAGGCCGTAAGTGCAATTAATGTTGTCTTTTACCACACGCAACTCCTGTGCTTTTGCAGTGAAGGCGAACAGTAGGGCTGCAATGATATGAATACAGGTTTTCATGTTCATTTTGGTTTTGAATTTAAGCGAAAGGGAATAGTAAACGGTGCGCTACAGTACTGGTTTGGAGGTGTGTCTTGTCCCGGATCGATATCATAGCAAATAGCTGGAAGCCATTGAGGTGAGTTTTTCATCACTCGCGTCAGTTCTGCATCAAGGATAGGATGAACCCCTCTCAGGATTTTAAAATCAGTTAGTTTGCCATTTGCTTTTACGGTAAACCGTAGATAAATCGAACCGTTCTTAATTCCTGTAGAATCTAAAAGCGCGTAGTTGTAGTTCTCGGTTAAAAAATCAATTAAAGCAGATTCCCCTCCAGGAAAACGGGGAGGTCTTGCCTTACCCCAAAGAGCCGAGTCTTGTTTTGGTTTTAAGGTTGACGGCTTAGAAGGGATTAATGGGGCCTCTTTTTTCAACTTGGCAGCCAGTAAAAACTCGGGCGATAAGCCCTCTAAATTGTGAGCACGAGTATCTAAATCCACATAGTAGCCCCTTTTAAAAAAACGCTCAAAAAAAGTGAGTGAATAACCGTTAATTTCAGCAATAGCTTGCCCATTGGTAAAAGTCAAGGTATCATGCAATATGGGCGAGAATATCCAATTTGCATCGGGAGCCAGAGCGCCCCATTTTAGGTTTTTAGAGTCAATTCCTACCTGTACAAAATTGATTTGTCGATCCAGTTTAGGTTTGTAATGATGACCAGAACGTCCATACGAAAGTGTATCCCCATCCTGATCTAAAAAAATCCAAATGCCATGGGTACACACCCAGGCTTGAATAATGTTTTTTTGGGGGAGGTATTTAATGTAGTGCGACTCATTGAGCACACGGTTTCCATTAAGATCAAACAAGCACTGCATATCTGAAGAAGCCACCAGCACAAATTTTTCGGCAAAAAATCGCCCAGCATATCTAGGATAACGAACAGGCAGTTCCTTTCGCTCCTTGGTAATAGAGTTGTACAAAAATGTAGACTGCTTAAGGGTATCCCATTCAATGCGGTAAGGGCCCATAACATTTGGTTGCGCCAGCGTACAATTTGATGCTAGTAGAACCAATGTCCAAACTAAAATTAACCCTATGAGTCTCTCCTTAGCACTCATTTTAGCGGAGATAAGTTTTCACAATAATATGGGATATAGCGCACCATAAAACGATTAATACACTTGAACACTATCCGTTAGCATAAAACGATTGCTGTGTATCACTCTTCCCCATTTCGCGGTAATAAAGGTCAATCGATATTCGCCCGGTGGGAGGGTTTGTGGTTTTATAGGGCAAGAAAAGCTTGAACGGATAAAATAGGACTCTAAAGGGACCAACTCCAATACTTCATTTTTATAGTATTCTTCAGGCATACAAAGATCAACCACAGTATGGTCTTTTATATCTGCGATTACGTTCCAATCCTCCTTCTTCTGCACCAAGCCAAACGCGATTTTACATGCGCCATTGGTTTTAAAAAGGCCTCTTGCTTTTACCTTTATGGTATCGCCAAAAGCGTACTCCTTTTGCAAGGTTTTTACATGATGCGTAATACAACTTTGTGTACGGATAGGAGATGCTTTTTCCTCTTCTGGGTGGCCAGATAAGAACAACACTAAGCAAAAGAAAATGGGGTACATGGTTTAAGGTTTAGTTGGTTTTATGCAAAGCCTGTTCCATTTTTTAAGATTCAACAAATACAAGGCACTCAGAAAGCTGATACCTCTTTATGGTGTAGCGTTAACCACTCGAACACCAAGGGCAACATCATAAACCGCTCGTGATTTTTTTGAAAACCAAATGCTCAAAAAGTAGATGATAAATAAAATGATACCCACCATAGTAAGTGCCCTAAGGTTTGGGTTTTCTAAATAATACATAGGTGTAGGAAAAATAACGCCAATGTGCGCGAGCTCCCAAGGCAAAAGCTTTAAAAGTGTGCGTACAAAAGCTTTGGCAAAAGTTAGTTTAGAACCATCTGTATTCTCCACTTGAATTTTCAACCACTTTTTACCTAAAGTGCCTTTTACACGAGAGGACTCTAGGAGAGTGAAATACATCCAAATCGGTAGAGAAATGGTGAGCAAAACATAAAGCTCCATATTCCAGGGGTCTTTAAAAAAAGCTTCATCTATGCCCCAACTTTCTCTAAAAGGATAGAGTAATAGTAGTTGTATCAGAACCATGGCTATACCAAACGCAATGGAAGTATCTATAAAGTAGGCTAGTGTTCGTTTAAAAAGGTTGGGTGCTTTCATCGGGTTTGGTTTTTCTTTTTCCTCTCCCTATCAAGAGAAATAGGAAAAAGGGAATGGAGTTAACTAAGCCACTGCTTAGGGGTCTTAAATCGTGCATATAATCCATCCAATGTTGGATGGAAAGCAAACCAAAAAAGAAGAGTAAAACGTAATGAAAACCTCGGGATTTCTTAAAATTAAAAGCACACCAAAAACAGCTTAAGCCCACAAAAATGTGGGCAGCTCCGGCTTCACGAATAATGTGATTTACTTCTAAGATGGCCTCCCCGTCTTGCACCGGGTTTTGATCCCCCGCAAAAAAGAAGGCTAAGCCACCTAGCGCCAAAAAGGCTAAGCCTACTAGTACATAAATAGTAAGGTTTACTTTTTTAGACATTGCAAAACATTTTGAATCACTTAATATAAGGAAATAATAGTAGCCTTATCTTCGTAAGCCGGACATCGGCTTTTTAGTATCTTGACCACCATGCAAATCCGCTTTTCTTTCCTTTTTTGTACCACTCTCATAGGATGTTTGGGGCTTTTACCGGCCTGTAAAACACAGCCTTTGGAAGACAGTAAAATCGTTCATGCAGTGGGCGAGATTTTTCAAAAAGACAGGGATAACCCCAATTTTAAAATCTGTGGCCCCCAAAAAGAAATTCTTCAATATTATGCCTTTCATGAAAAGCCCATAGTAGAAGAAAAAGGTCATTTAGAAACCGTTTTTAAAAAGCAGTATCGCCCTATTTTATCCGAATCTCAAACAGGACTAATTCGCATTCGCTTTGCGGTGAATTGTGCTGGTTTAGCAGGAAGGTTTAGAGTTATGGGTATGGATAACCACTATCAACCCAAGGAGTTTTCTAAAGAGGTTACAGAACAATTGCGAAAAATTACAAAAGCCTACAACGGTTGGAGGATTATGCGAGCCAATGGTAAAGCGCGGGATTATTATATGTATCTCGTTTTTAAAATGGAGAAAGGCGAACTTATTGAAATCATGCCCTAATGAAGAAGTGGATCTTGTATAGTTTGATGATGTTGAGTGGTACTTCACTCTTGGGGCAACGCAATTGCAATGTGTTTTTATGGGAAGGCGATAGCTGTAGATATGAGGCCTGTATTTACTTGGAGCAAGCACCAGCTTATTTTCAACTGCTGCGGGAGTTTCATGAAATCATGGATAAAGCCATAGAGATATGTCCGGAATATAGTGATGCCTATCGCGCTAAATCTGTAGCCTATCTTAAAACAGGAGATTTTGTGCAATGGTACCAGATAATCAGCAAAGCTGTAGAGATAAAGCCGGAAGACCACCTAGACTATCGCGGCTGGTGTCGCTTTCAGTTTTTTAGAGACTACCCAGGGGCGATTGCTGATTTAGAGCATTTAAAAGAGATGGTAGGAGGCGATATTGGATACTCGCAAAATGGAATGTACCATCTAGAAATAGCACGGGCACTCTGTTATAAAATGATGGGGGAAAGGGAGAAGGCCTTGCATATCATAGAAAAACAAATGGAAACCGATAGTTCAAGCATTGGTTTTTACGATTACCTCCACTTAGGGGTATTGTATCTGGAAAGTGCGCAATACGAAAAGGCTGTAGAGGCTTTATCCTCCCAAATGGAGATAAACCCCATAGGCGAAGGTTTGTATTATTTAGCACTTAGCTATAAAGAACTGGGAAAAATGGAGTTGTATAAAAATAGTTTAAAAGAAGCGCAGCAACTGTATAAAAAGGGCTCTATGATGAGGGATGTATATACGCATCAGGTGGATAAAGTATACCTCAAAACCATTGAAAAAGAAATAGCAGAAAGCCAGAATCTGTAAAACCCCACTAAAATTAGCCAACTTTTTTTGTTGAAAATGAGTGTGTAGGCGCTTGTTTCTGGGGGAGCTTCAAACTAAGAATATTCGTTAAAAGTGTGAAGCACACACCGTTTCTAGGAACCCGAAAAAAAACGGAAAATGTTATATTATAAGCACTTAGGGCCTTAATGTACTCCTTTTTGAGCCTTGATAATACGTACCTTTCTATTCTGAAACAATTGGAATTACCCTAGGTAGTTCCTAATATTAATCTACTCAATCAAAACATTATGAAAACTCTATTTCGCATAGGCATTAGCCTGTGTCTACTGGCTATGCTGGCTACGCCAGTAAACGCTCAGCAGTATGTCCTTAACTTTGACGGAACCAACGACTATGTAGACCTCGGCTCGGATGCAGGAGATGGTTTACGAACCATTGAGCTCTGGTTTAAACCCGATGTAACCTACAACAGCACTCTAGCTCAACCCGTATCGTTGCTCGTGAGAAACGATGCCACTCAAAATCAAGAGTTTGGTTTATACATTGGGCCATCTTCTTGGGCAGGAAGAGAAGGGCGTTTGGTATTTTCCAGACGAGTAAATGGAACCTTACACAATATAGTTTCGGATGCCAATTCTTGGTCGGCCAACACTTGGTATCACGTAGCTGCGGTAATTGACCCTAGCGGAGGTATGCGCCTGTATGTAGATTGTGTATTGCAAGCCGATACCGATGCATCAACCAATCCAACCGGCACAGCAACAGAGATTACAGCTATTGGCCGTTGGGGAAATGCGGCTATCCGCCATCTTGATGGTTCCATTGATGATGTACGTTTGTGGAGCAGAGCATTGTCTCTAACTGAAATTGAAGATAAAAAATGTACCGCTCTTGATCCTTCCATGGAAACGGATTTGGAGACGTATTTAAGAATGGAGGAAGGAACAGGTACCACGACTAACGATTTAACCACCAACAATTATGATGGCAGTATAGTAGGCGCTAGTTGGCAATTGGAAACCGTTTGCGGCACGGGTCAAAACAACTTTGTACTCGACTTTGATGGTGTAGATGATTATGTAGATATCGGCAGCGATGCGGGTAACGGACTTCGATCTATAGAGTTTTGGTTTAAACCCGATGTAACTTATGACAATACACTGAGTGGTACAATTGCCCTGATTACCCGAAACGATGCCACTCAAAATGATGAGTTTGGCTTTTATATTGGATCATCAACTTGGGCGGGAAGAGAAGGAAGAGTAACCTTTTTTAGAAGAGACAATGGCGCTATCCATGAAGTAGTGTCCAATTCAAACTCTTGGTCAGCCAATGTTTGGCATCATGTTGCCGGAGTAATTGATGGCACAAGCGGAATGCGTTTATACATAGATGGGGCCTTACAAACGGATACGGATGCTTCTACCAACGCTACAGGTACGGCAACGGAGATCACCGCATTTGGCCGTTGGGGAAATGCAAATATTCGTCATTTTGATGGCTCTATGGATGAGGTTCGCTTTTGGGACCGAGCCCTTTCTCAAACCGAAATAGACACCAAAAAGTGTAACACTTTAGACCCTGCATCCGAAACCGGCTTGCAAGGCTATTGGAGATTTGAAGAAGGAACAGGTACTGTAGCTCTCGATCAAACCACCAACAATTATGATGGAACCGTAAACGGAGCACAATGGCTGCAAGATCCATACTGCGCCAATCTGAAAAACTACGTATTGACCTACGATGGATCAAATGACTTTGTGGATCTGGGAACAGATGCAGGCGATGGCTTAAGAACAGTAGAAATGTGGTTTATGCCCGAAAGAAATTACGATTCCACTATAACCACACCGGTTTCGTTAGTTATCCGAAATGATGGAACCGAAAATGCAGAGTTCGGTCTTTACATTGGGCCAGCGAGCTGGGTAGGCCGAGAAGGGAGACTCGTATTTTTAAGAAGAGATGGAGGCGTGATGCGAGAAGTAGTTTCTAATTCCAACTCATGGACAGCCGGAGTTTGGTATCATGTAGCTGGCGTAATTGATGGCACATCTGGTATGCGGATGTATGTAGATGGCGTTCTGCAAACCGATACAGATCCTTCTACCGCACCTACAGATACCCGAACGGAAATCACCGCTTTAGGCCAATGGGGAAATATAAGCATCCGCTTTTTTACCGGTTTTATGGATGAGGTTCGCTTTTGGAGTAGAGCTTTATCCCAAACGGAAGTGCAAAACAAAAGATGCCAAATTTTAAACCCGGCAAACGAAACCGATTTAGAAGGTTATTGGAGATTCCAAGAAGGCTCTGGAACAGTGGCTTTTGATGAAACCGCCAATAGCTATGACGGAGCTGTAAGTGGAGCAATTTGGGTAGAAGATTACTATTGCACCTCCAATAAAAAGGCTCCTGTTTATTCCGGTTCAACGCTTGGTTTAGCGCCAACGGAAACCGTAAAGCTTTATCCAAACCCCTTCTCTAGCAGCTTTACCGTGGAGTACCCCTATAAAACGGGGAAACGGTACACACTTTTAGTATACAACAGTGTAGGACAACTCATTCGTGAAATGACCAATACACAAACCGATCAATTTGTTTTTGATGCTTCAGGTCAATCCGTTGGTGTTTACTATTACCAATTGATGGAAAACGATCAACTCTTACATTCTGGAAAAGCCGTAATGCACTAAACCCTATTGCTTTCCTTTTGAATAGTACCACGCTTGTGGTTAGTAAGCCTCCTTTTAACGCAAGGAGGCTTACTTATAATTATTTGTCGCACAATCTACACTTTGGCTTAACTACTAAGGTTAATATTGCAGTCTACTAGATACACAACCATGAAACAACCCTTCTTTTTGGTTTTAGCCTTGGCCTTTACCCTTACCCAATGTAAGTATGCGGATATCAGTCAGCCATACAGTTTGGAAACAAAGCAAGCAGAGCAAAAAGCAATACAGGTTTTGGATGAAGCTGTACGTATGCAGGGCTTTGTAGTTTTAGAAAACCAACCGCTTTATACTTATACCGCAACAGACGATTGGCCAGGTTTTACAGGTAAAATAGCGAGCCTTTGGCCGGAATCCAAAATACGTTTTAACGCAAAATATCATTTCAACACTTTTGATGGAAAGCTCTTGTTTTTAGATGGTAAATCCGAAGGAACGGAAGTGGGTTTGCAGAGCTGGACTTATTATGAACAGGTAAAAGGAGAGAATAGCCCTAAGAAAATTGACCCTGAAAAAGCCAATAAAAAGCACGTTTTTGGGCTGGCAGCGTTTCAATATTTTAACGAACTCCCCTATCGTTTAAGGCAAGCCCCTATTCTTAGGTATTACGGAGAAAAAGAAATTAAAGGAAGCAAATATGATTTGGTTTTTGCGACTTGGGGAAGTGAGAAGGCCAATAAAGAACACGATCAATACCTTCTTTACATCAGTCAAGAAACCCACTTGTTGGAGTATGCCGTTTTTACGATAAGGGAAAATGCAAACTTTATAAGCCGCAAGTTTTACGGATCCATTGCCTATCACAACTATCAAAAAGTAAAAGGCATGCAAGTGGCCATGGAGCAAAGTGTTTTTCTAAACGATGGTGTGCTCACCACAGAGTCGTTAGACGATTACTTGCATCGGATAAACATAGAAGACTTCAGAATTGGTGGTTTTGAAGAGTCTGAACTATACCCTTTTACGGATGTTGCCAAACAAATGGACAGCAAATAGAAGGGGGTTAAATCCATTTCGCAGATAAATATTCCCGTTTTGCAGATTGAGCTTTTCTAAAGTAAAAGGAAAGTCACATTTTTGTGAATTGCTTTTGTAAGAAAGGAGTACACATGAAAAAATCTGCGGTTGTAGCTTTACATATTGCCTTTTGGGTATGTTATTTAATCCTAATCTTTGTGATTATTGGCATGCTGTATGGGCGCGAGGAAAGTGTAGATGAAGCGCGTATTCAAAGAGCATTTGAGGCGATTTTGATGTTTGCCCTTCTTCCGTCCATTTTATCGTTTTACAGCTTTTACCTCTTTATATTTCCCAAGTTTTTTCAGCAAAAACGCTTTATTGAAACGGCTATGTACGGAACCTTGGTAGCTGTGCTTTCAGCCGGTGTAGGCTATTTGCTTTTACGAGAGTTTTATGGAGAGTTATGCACCGATTCATCAGAAGACAATGAAGCGGTTGGGGCATTGATTTTCATGTCGTTGGTTACAGAAATAAGTGGGGTAATCGCTTTAATGATGAAGGGTTTTATCACCTGGTTTGAGGAGTTAAAACTACGAGAAGAACTCACTAAAAAGAATCATGAAACAGAGCTGGCTTTGATTAAATCTCAGCTCGATCCGCACTTTCTTTTTAACACCATCAACAACATTGACGTGCTCATTTTAAAAGATGCAGATAAAGCGTCTGATTACCTGAACAAGCTCTCTGATATTATGCGGTTTATGCTGTATGAAACTAAATCGGATGAGATTTCATTGCAACGGGAGTTGGAGTATATCGAAAAGTACATTCAACTTCAGCGCATCCGTACTGCAAACGCCAACTATATCCAGTTGCAAGTGGAAGGAAACCTCAGTGGGCATTTAATTGCTCCCATGTTGTTTATTCCCTTCATCGAAAATGCAGTAAAACACGCTACCAACAAAAAGGTGAATAATGCGGTAGACATCCACATCAAAATAGAAACCAACGGAATTTGGTTTGAATGTAAAAACAGTTTTAATCCTTTGGATAACCGACCCAAAAAAGATGGAGGATTAGGGAACGAACTGATTCAAAAAAGATTAAACCTTTTGTATCCGGAAAGGCATTCTTTAAAAGTGGTGAAGAATGAAAACCAATACCATGTATCTTTAAGGATCGATCATGGATAGAAAGAGTTGTATCATTATTGAAGACGAACCATTGGCTTTGGAGCGTACCAAAAGCTTTGTGGAAAAAGTGCCCTTTTTAGAGCTCAAAGAAACTTTTGATAATGCCTTAAACGGCCTCGCCTATCTCAACTCCAACACTATTGACATCCTCTTTTTGGATATTAATATGGATGAGCTTACAGGCATTGAATTGCTGGAAAGAAGTAAAATTACCAGTCAGGTTATTATTACCACCGCCTACCAACAATATGCGTTAAAAGGGTATGAGCTCAACGTAACGGATTATTTGCTAAAACCCTTCACCTTTGAACGGTTTTTGCAAGCCGTAAACAAAGCCACAGAGAGTTTACCTACCACAACTGCTCCTACAGAACGTAAGCCTGACTTTATTTTTATTAAGACGGAGAACCGCTTGGAAAAAGTAGCTTTAAATGAAATCCTTTTCATTGAAGGAATGCGCGATTATCGAAGAATACATACCGGAAGTAAGCGTATTATGACCCTCCAAAATTTTAAAGAACTCGAAGTTCTTATTCCATCTCATATCATCTGCCGGGTACACAAGTCCTATATGGTTTCCCTCTCTAAAATAGACTCTATTGAACGGAGCAGAATATGCATCGGTGATCAACACATTCCTATTTCTGAAACCTACCGAGATGCTTTTTTTAGTTTGATAGGGGGATAATGTTTTTCAAAAACACCCTTCGGCAAGCTTCCTTCGGCAAGCTCAGGGCGTTGTTTTTTGAGGTGAAACATTTTTTGTAAGTCTCTAAATAACAAAACCATAAGTTGAGCATAAGCTTAAAAGCTATATAGCTCATCCAGACTACCCAAACGACTCACTTCATCATTCACAATCCTCCAAATTAAATTAATCCTCTTAAAGGGAGGTCCCTGAGCTTGTCGAAGGGCCGGTTAGATCATCAATTCGCCCCTCAATAAGCGCAAGTTTCTTTTTTCTACTCCAACCTTTTATTTGATGTTCCCTGTAGAACGCGTCCTGCACTTTAGCAAAATGCTCAAAGTATACCAGCTCAACGGGCAGGCGATTTTTTGTGTGCTGTGCACCTTCTCCATTTTGATGTTGTTGAAAACGCCTTTCTAAATCTTGTGTGCTTCCTGTATAGAAGCTCCCATCGCTACATTTTAAGATGTACATGAATCCTGAGCGCATAAGTAGAGGTTTGTGGGGTTTAGGTGTTTTTAAGAGAAAAACCTTGGCGAAAGTCATTTAACTCCATGGGTATACTTCGGCCCTTCGGCAAGCTCAGGGACCTACGTAAAGGTAAGTTTGATCCGTTGAGGGAGGTCGCATTGACGGGTACATCAATTATCGCAGAGTGATTAGTCAAATATTTCACCGATCAAAAACGGGGTTTTGCAGATATACTTTTTGGCTTCACCAATTAGAATTGCAGCGCTAGTGCGCTTTGTACACATTTGTTTAACGAAATCTTTAAACGAACGAAATCATGATAGCGACAGACACTATAGAAAACGCAGAACCTTTAAAAAGCAAGGCCAAAAGATGGAAAAAGCATAGAAGCCATAACTCCAGAGGATCCTCCTCTTGTGTATACTTTTTAGGGATGATAGGAGCCGCTGTTTTTTACATTTCGGCCTCTACCACCTTTTGGGGAGGTATGCTTGGTTTTTTGAAAGCTTTAGTGTGGCCGGCTTTCTTAGTTTTTGAAGCCTTTTCTTTCTTAGCTGCAGGGGTTTAAACAAATATGAACTTATGGAGTTATTTATTTTGAAAACCAACATTCAAAACCAAGAGAAGTTGAAATCGGTAAAGCCCCTTTTAAATCAACACCCATTGCTCATTAAATGGTCTATAGACTTAGAAGATATTGATCGAGTACTACGGGTAGAAGCACAGCACAACACAAAAGAGACGGAGATTGTCCGCCTCATTCGTAGGTTGGGCTTTAAGTGTGAAGATCTAGACGATTAAACTCTTTTAGTTAAGGTGAGCATGTTATTTTTTTCTTGTACCGAACGGCCTGTTTCGTTTGGGTGTCTACCAGAATAAACTGTCTTCCCTTTTGTCCAGAGGTGTTCAACCAGAGCTCGTTAAAGCTTTGTTGCGAAACTTTTGGCAAAGCTTTTTGAAGGCGCTTTCCGCTGGCGATTTTAAACCAAGATAAGGCATCCCAATCTGGGTACAAAAGCTTACGCCCGGCTTGAGAAAGAAATATCAATCCTTCTTGTTCTTCAAGGTTCAATATATCTTTTACGGCTACCAGAGGTTGTTCGTTGGCGTATAAGGAAGATGGGTTTTGTTTGGGGTGTTCTGTTTCTAGGATGACCAACTTATCCGAATTTACAGTGCCTTTAAAATGAACGGTTTCTTTCCCTCGTGAAACGACTAAAGTTACCACATCTCCTTGTTTGTTCCATTTCCCAAACTCTGCAGACTGAACCGCATAGGTGGTATAAAAATCTTTATTGAAACAGACTTCTTGCAAGCTGTAGTCTTTTAGATAATACGAGCTGAGAAACAATAAAGTTCCAGACGATTTACCACTACTCAAGCCATTTAAAATGAAATAGTTCTCTTCTATAACATGACGTGAATCATTGGGTTTAACCACCACTTTATAAACCGGGTAAGGGGTATCCGAATATTCCAGCTCTTGCGTACGAGGGCTCTCATATTTCAATTTTACTTCCCGTGTTAAGCGAATGGCATACATATCCGAAGTATTAAAGGAATGCTTGGTGTATAGTTCTGGCTTTTCTATTTGAGGAATGCTGGTTTCGCTAAACCTATTGGTAATAGGAGCGCAAGAGTAGAGCATCGCAAGTAAAAGCAGGGCGAAGGGTATATTTCTAGTCAAGGTAAATCGTTTTATAGTTAAACTCCGTGCCAACTGTCCAATACGTATCTGTGGTGTTGGGGTGAAAAGGATAGTTTAGTTTATAGTGAATGTATTCCTGAAGCCCTGTTTTACTCGGCTGGTAAGCGGAAATATTTAAAGTGCCAAGGTTGAAAAACCCAAGTCTATACTGATACCTACCCTTGTTTTGGAATTGAACCGTAGGGTCTCTGTACAAGAGGTTTTTCAGTTTGAACTTATCGCTCAGCTCGTAAGTGTTCTCTTCATAACCCGTAAAGCGGGTGTACCTAAACCCTAAATTGGTTACATAAAAATCTTGACTGAGCCAGTATAAGCCTATATCCAAATTGCCCGTCCAGTAGCGATCAAACTCATCGCCAAGAGGCAAAAACCAATTATCGTATGGAGGTCCATCGTTGATGTACGACATTTGAAAAGACACCACACCCACTTGGAAGTAACCCAATTGTTGATTTCGTTTATGGTTAATGCCATTAATGAATATGCAGCCTAAGTTCAGGGAGTAGTCTAAAGGATCGTACAAGGAACTCATTGACTGTCCTAAAGATGGGTTAAGTGGACGCCCCATGATTGGGTTGCCATTGTTGGCTCCAATAATGAATTGAGGATTATTTCGCCACTCTATGTTGAATTTTGCATTTTCTCCTTTAAACTCAGAGCTTCCTATACCTCCTCTAAACAATTCGATTTCCGATTGCCAAGCAGCCATAATTTTCAAATCGTCTGCGGCAAAGTTTTTTAAGATGGAACCGGCTACAAATACCCGGAAACCATTGTTGTTTTTCCGGCCAATTTCAACAACAGCTCCTACGCTCACACCAAAAGCAAGTGCCCGGCTGTTGTTAAAAGTAGAGCGGTAGTTGCCTAAGCTCTGCATGAGTGCTTCGCGCGCTTGATTGTTGGTAAAAGGATCGGAATCTAAAATTTGGGCTATGCCGCATTGAGCAAAGAGCATAGCCATACAGAGGGTAAAGCTTTTTAGTGACATCAGTTTAATTGGATTGGTAGGCGAAAGGTACAAAAACACACCTAGCACATATCCCTATTTCTGATGATTTAGAGCTGCTATTTCAAGCGATTTGAACGCATCCAAGAGTTAAAAAACCAGCTCCATACGAATGTCGCAGCGTTGGTATGGCGTGTTGGGGTCGGGTTCCACTTCCGTAAAGCCAGCTTTTCGATACAAGCTCAATGCTGCTTCTAGGCTGGAGTTCGATTCTAGATATACCCTTTTTTCGCCCACTTGTTGAATGTAATCTAGTGCATGAACCAGCAGCTTTTCGCCAATTTTTTTGCCTTTGTACATGGGCGAAACACCCATTTTGGCGAGCTCATATCCATTATTGTCTTGCTTAATTAAAGCCACTGTTCCTACCACAAAGCCGTCACACAAGGCAAAAAAGATTTGTCCGCCTTTATCGATGATATAGGATTTTGGGTTATCCAACATTTCATAATCGTGGGGTTCTACTTTAAAGTACATGTGCAACCACTCATAATTGATTCGACCAAAATCGTCTGCGTATTGCTCGGAAAATGGAACGATGGTGAGTTCCTGTGGATTAACCGTGCTTTGGTCTTGATGATAAACAGAAAGCGTACGATCTGCAAAGTCATTTTGTTGATAGTGCTCTTCAAACAAGCGGAGATCTGCAAAGAGATTGGTGTGGGCAGTTAACTGTCGTACTGCTTCTGTACCTGCGCTCCATACTTTTTTATGGATGGCCAATTTCTCCTGAGCCATGGGAGTAAGGGAAATATGCCGTTTGCGTTGATCCTCAGGATCTTTTTCGGCCAATAGGTAACCCGCTTTCTCCATTTTATTGAGGATAGAAATGGCAGAGGGGTGCGCCAATTGTAAATGATCGGCTACTTCCATTACCCCCAATTTACCGTGCTTATCTAATAAGAGTAAAACCCCATACCAGTTGGGTTCAATGTTTAAACCTAAGCTTTGATACAATTTTCGGCCATCCTGCATTAACTGGTCGCTAATGCGCTTTAAACGCATGGTAAAACCTAGGTAACCTAGTTCTTGAAGGAAATCTTTTTGTTGGTTTTTCATAGCATTATGCAATTCGATAAAGCAAAGATACGTAATTTAAGTAGGAGGCTACGTAAATTGAATTAAAGGCAGACTTGGCCCTATCCATACAGGGCTAGAAGGAGCTGAAAACATAACCTTTATTGAAGCTCCAACTCACTTTTCCGAAATTCCACGATATAGTTTTGATCCCTTTTCCGGTTGTCGCAGGGCACGAAATTGAAGCTTCACTTAATCAGGGGAGGGCGTTACAAAAGACTCTTCCACCTCATAACGGATGTTTGCTTGTTCCGGCTGCTTTAAAAGCTGTGTTTTGGTTTTACGTTCTACGCTATCAATGCGTAAATCTGCGGTGTTTTTAAAAACCACATCTATTTGATACTCCAAGGTGTTGGAGGTGTAACTGTAATACCGCACTCTAAAAGTATAGCCTTTGTGGTAGGCTAAAAGAATGCTAGGTACAGCGTTTCGTTTTTGTTTTCCTAACTCAGATTTTATAGAGTCTAAGAGTGGATAGGTGCTCGTTTGGTTTAGACTATCGCTTAAATGCACAGTAAGGCTATCTGTAGCCAAGCTGTCTGTTAAATCCCAAATAAATGCTTGAGCTTGTGTATACAAAGGCCGTAGATTTTTCTTGTTTTTCAGGTAGGTGTCTTTTGGCTTTTGAATGGCTCTATACTTGGGGCAATGGGTTTTAATGATGTAGGCGAAATAGGCGCCAAAGCTGATCAGGTTTTCTCCACTTCGCTCCTTAGAATTCTGGTAGGCTTGCATCCATTCGGTTTGATTCCGCATAATCATCGTTTTCATCACTTTTCCTGTTTCCGCAGGCGATGCTTGTCTCGCGGCTTGCTCTGGGCTGTGCAAAGAGTCGCACACTTGCCTGCTGATGTTTACCAACGTATCGTATTGCGCAAACGAGCTTGTAGAGCAAAGGACAAGGAGAAAGAAAAGATGCTTTTTCATAGAGCTCAAATATCTCGTTAACCGTTTAAGTCCACATCCAATTGGTTGCCGTTTTCTTTGGCTTTATTGTCCATAGCCATACCTACTGCCATGCCAATAACCAGGCCCAAAGGCATCCCGAGTCCTATTAAACCCATATTGCCTAAACTCACCCCAAAAGCAACTCCTATAGGAACCCCAAAAGCCCCTATTCCAATGGCGAACCACATATTTCTATAATGATTTTTGGCCACCAGCTTCAACTCCTTTTCCAACAGTCTAAGCATATTCAACTGTGCGGAGCGGATCTTTTTTGTTAAGCTGGCATCGGTATCTGACATTGCATTTAACGCATCGATTTCCGTATTTATGGTAGCAACAATGGGTTCAGGCAAGTCTCTCTTCTTTATTTCTTCCACAAGCGTATTAAAAAGAGCATACCGCTTTTGCAGCTTTTTGTTTTGCGCTAAGCCGGGTCTTTCTTTTGGAGTTTTTAGTACCAATGGTTTTGGGTTTTAGAGGATATGAAGATCTAAAAGTAAGCATACCCGTACACTCAAACCTAATGGAGCATGGAAAGGGCTGATTTCCATTGCCAGGTTTGTTGATATGGATATACCTCATAGGGGTTGGAATCTTCATTAAACGTATGTCCCTTTTTGTAGTTGGCCTTGCCGAGTTGCATTAAAGCTTTCGCTTCTTCTTTTTTACCCAGTTGGTTTAAGCACAGGCTTTTAAAATATTGGCCATCCGAAAAATTAGGATAGTCTTGCAGCACTAAATCCAGCTGAGCAGCGGCCGCCTTATAATCGTCTTTTTCATAATAAGCTACGGCCAAATAAAAACGATCCAAATAGTGCACCCAATCGGCACCATGTTGGGCGGTTTGATCTTCTACATTGGCTTTAAGCGTTTCCAAAGCGGCATCAAATTGATTGAGTTGTAAGTAACAGATGCCCATGTAAAACTCAATGGCGTGATCCTGCTCAAAGGTGGAGCCGAACTCCTTTTTATAACTGATAAAATCGGCCAAAGCATTTTGATAATCTTTGGCAAAAATGCATTTCAGAAAAGCAAGCCTCGCTTTCCAGAGTCTTGGTTTTAAATCCACCGCTCTTTGTTGATACGAAATGGCCAATTGGTACTTCTTTTTCTTCCACAAGGGCATGGCCTTCTGTTGCCACAGATACGCTACGGTGGAGTCTTCTGCCAAACCTTTATCGATCCACTCGCCCCACTCCTTGCGGAGGTAGTTGTATTTCCAAGCCCCATTTTTCAGGTATTTCTGGATGATGGCGTCCTCCCGATCGGTGATTTTCTTTTCTTGTTGAGCCAAACCAGTGCTTACTAGTATAAGCCATAAGCTGAGGGTAGTGAGTGCTTTCATACGGTGCTTTTTGGATTTGAAAGCCACACAAGTTGTGCCAGAACAGACGGTTTTAGAATGTAAGTTTAATGTTCTTTTGAGAGCTCTTCGTTTTCCAAATCATACCATTGATAATACAGTGGAATTTGAAGCGAATCACGTAAATGTTGAACATATTTAATAGCTTTCTGGGACCTTTCATGCCGTTGAGTTACAATAACCAACTTATCTGCTTTGCTTTTATCTGGCCAATGCGAGTACTCCATTAATTGACCAATAGCTTCGCGGATAGAGGTTCTAAGACTATGATAGGTTTTAATTTCGTAAAAAATTAATTCTTTACCGTTTTTGGCAACCATATCAATTCTAGTAGCTCCATGGCCGGCTGGATGCTCTCTTCTAGCTTCGAATCGTTTTACCTTTTTAAGGTATTTAAACATGGATTTACTAATAGCCTCGTGTAAATAGGTTATCTCAACCGCCTTGGGTTTTCTAAAAGATTTCTTTTTTTTAACTGTAGAATTTGTCTCGTCTGGATCAGAGTCATCGGCCTCAAAGCTAAAGGGTTTTCCCTCCCCCTCTTCTTCTTGGAACTCTTTAATATTAAAGGCAAGATCATAATTACCAAACACATATCGGGTTTGGCTAGCTATAGGATGGTCAGCAGGAAGAATTACATAAGGATCATCATTGAGCTTGATATCTTCCACTTTAAATCGCACATTGAACAAGTCAACACCCTCCCAATTGGAAAAGCCTTTTGGATTGGCTCCCGAATCTTTTACCTGTTGCTCCATTTCATCTAACCATCCCCGACTTTTATATATGGATTTAACCCTTGACGCTTCTGCATCGTCAATTACCTTTACCTTTAAGATCTCGCCAATCCAGTATCTTTTTTTGGAAATCCCGTCAATGCTATACAGCCAAACGTCATAGCTGTTGCCACAATAAGCTGTTTGCTGTTTCCTTATGGGTTCTAGAAACGCATAATGATAACCTTCAATTATTTTGCTGGTATCAAAGAGCCATTCTTCGTGACCATAGCCGTATTTTGCCTCATGGGAATCCTTGTGATCGCTTTTTCCATCGGGGCCAGAGGGCAAGACCCAGCCATTGCTGTTCCAAGCTAATCGAGCTATTCGCTTTTCTCGATGATCGACTCTAAATATGATGTTAATGTCTTGAGGGCGAGACATGCGTACAAAGGTTCCCCACCAATTTCCTGAACCCTTTCCGGTTGGTTTGAGACCTCTATACTTAGGGGGGTTGTAGTCCCATTTAACACCAATTCGCCCATTCTTTGCATTTTGAATGTCATAAACTGTCCCCATAGCCGGGATACTCACCATTCCGCCTTTTCTATCAAGATAACGTATACAGATGCGATCATTCGTCTCAACCTGATGCATGATCTTGGCAATTCTTAGGCCAGTACCCTTACTTAAGTCATGGTCAGTAGCCCAATAATTGTGTTTCATGAAATCCTGATACATATCTATTTGATTCTCCCACGCACCATATTTACTGGCACCTACCCAATACTTTGGAATGTGCTCCTTATTTGCATGGTCGGTGAAGGCAATATGAAACCCAAGTGAAGCAATGTACTTTCTTGAACTAACATTACTGGTAAAGTGGGTGGTTTTGATGGTCTTTCCCGCATGTGAACTCGCTAACTCAACGCTATATTTAAAAGGGTACTTGCGTTGATTCTTCCAGATATAATATTCGTTCCACTGATGTTCTTTAGGAATACCATTTACATCAATGTAGTTTAAAGCCCAATCAATATTGGGCTTTAAAATGTAATCTAATTGGTGAACGTTCATAGTTTCATGGTTTAAAGAGTTTTCGCTCAACTTTTGTAACTGAATTTCCTTGAAAGCCAAGCGTAAGTTCGTGGAAGAAGCCCATATTTATTCCCCATAAGGGAATCGTTGAATTAGCGGGAGACTTTCTTTAAAGTATCGATTTGTACCAATGTGCTTCTACAGCAAAGGAACAGACGAGGCTATTAGTTATTCCAAACACAAAACACCAAAAAACTTTTAACTTTCCTCATCCTGCAAATCATCCCAATAATCGCTATCTAGTTTTTTGATTTCGATTACTCTTTCGCTTTGCATGCCTAGGTTAAAATCATAGATGTATTGCGCCAAACGCTCTCCGTTTATCAGCACTATTTTAGAAGCAGAATTGAGGCTTTCGGCATATTCATAAGCGCCTTTACTAAAATCTGAAGTAGTGATAAAAACCCCTTTATCCGATTGAGCAACGGCAAGCGCGCCTACAAATTTTTGAATGTCTTCCCGGCCTATATTGTTGCTTACGGCATAGCGCTTGGCTTGTATGTTGATGCGGCCAAAACCGAGAATATCTTCACGGATAATGCCGTCTATGCCTTTATCGTTTACGTATTGGGTTACTTCTCCCGCGTTTTCTATTTCGCCACCGTAACCCATTTTCTGGAGTAGCTCCACCACCAATCGCTCAAACTCCCTTGGGGTTTTGGATAAGATGGTATCAATAATTTCGCGGTAAATGGATGCCTTAATATCCTGAAAGGAGTTGTATAAACGTTCGGCAGGAGTGTTGGAATCTACCGTTTCTTTTAGGACTTTGGAAGGTTGGGCTTTTGTTGCCTTTGTTTTTTCGGCTTTGCCGTATCTGGAATTTACTTTTTGGCTAATGTATTCCTTTAGCTTTTTGGGTTGCGCTAGCCGCTTTTGTCCTTCCTCATTAATTTGGTAATACCCTCTTTTGGGTTTTTGTACCAAGCCTGCCATGCTTAAATAGCTCAATGCCCAAGTTATTCGGTCTTTAAAAACCGGGCCGTTACCCGATTCATACAGCTGCACGCGTTCTTCTTCGCTTAACTCAAAAACAGGGGCCAATAGCTTTTCCATGGCTATGGCATTTCGTATTTCCCCGTCTTGTAAAGCTTGCAAGGCAGGGATTTGTATTTCATCGTGTTTGGGTATAGGCATGAGGTAGAGTTTTTTCGGTTTTAGCTCGACATTCCACTAATAAAAGTATCCACAAAATTTAAAATCCGGCCAGTTATCCGTTCTGCGGTAGTGGCTCTTTCTTTTAAAGCGGGTCGGGTATGCATCATGCTGATGACGTCATCTCGCAAGGGTTTCTTTTCAGTAAAAAGGTAATCCCCAATAAGTTGCTGTAGGTTTTCAGGATTTAGATTTTCATCGCTGCTTAGCTTTTGTAGGGCCTTTTGCCTTTCTGTATTCCAGTAGGATTCAAAGTGTTCGGATATATCGTCAGCATCTTCAATAAGAGGCAAGTTTTCCTGTATAAAACGCTCAATGAGTATTTTCTTGCTTCTAAGTTTGGTGTCACCCGAAATGAGATCAACTAACGCCTGACGTTGTTTTTCCTGTTCTTCTGACGTGGCATTTTTGAGCTGGGCCAGCAATTTTAAAATGTAAGCCACATTCACTTCATCTCGGTGAATAAGTTCCAGCTCAAAATCTACATCCTGCAAAATGGAAACCTTTTCCTTTTGATTATGATGTTTGGCCTTATCGTATAAATCCAGGTATTTGCTTTTGTAATCTTCAAAAGATTGAGCATCCATAGAAAGATCCTCAAAGCTAAATTCGGTAAAGGTGGAGAGCACGTTTTTTAGACGCATCAATTCTCTAAAGGCTTTTATAAAATCCAGCTCCTCTTCTTCACTAGCCAAGTTGTTTACACTATTTACGGTAGGCGCAATTTGAAGTAGCGCAATAAAGGCGTCATTAAACTTCTCCACATATTCGGCATAAGGCTGCATAATAATCTCATCCTTAGCCTCTAGGTTGGAGAAGAGCGCAATAGCATCGTCTGTAGCCTTTTTTAAGTTTCTAAAACAAACAATATTGCCTTGCGATTTTATATCGTTTAAAATGCGATTGGTGCGCGAGAAGGCTTGAATAAGCCCGTGATATTGCAGGTTTTTATCTACGTAAAGGGTGTTGAGCGTTTTGCTGTCAAAACCCGTTAAAAACATGTTTACCACTAGTAAAACATCCACTTGTTTGTGCTTTACCCGTTTGGCAATGTCGTTGTAATAATTGTAGAAGGAACGGCTGTCTTTGGTCGTATAATTGGTATTAAACTGTTGGTTGTAATGGCCAATAAAATCTTCCAAATGATCTCGTGAATGCTGAATTCCATAAGAAGCTTGTTCCTCTGCGGCTAGGTTTAGTCCAGACTCCGTAACATCCGAAAATTCTTCTCCTACCATACTTCCTTGAGCTTCTTTATCCTCCTCATTGGCTTGGTAAGAAAAGATGGTGGCCAACTTCAAGTGGTGTAAACCTTCTTGTTTTTTCTGGTGAAAAAGCTGGTAATATTGAATGAGAATAGGTACGCTGGACACACAAAAGATGGCGGTAAATTCTTTTCCATGCGTTTTGCGGGGGTGGTTGGCTAAAATATAATCCACCACATGGTTTAAGCGTTGTGGAGCCTCCATTACTTCCGCTTCATCAATGGCTTCCACATTAATATCTACAATGTCATCCCGCTTTTTAAAAGTGCGGATGTATTCAATGGAAAACTTGAGTACGTTTTCATCTCTTATCGCATCGGTAATCACGTATTTGTGGAGGCACTTATCAAACAACATGGTCGTAGTGCGTTTGCCGTATTCGTTGGTTCCTGCATTCTCTTCAAAAATGGGCGTACCGGTAAAGCCAAACATTTGGCAAGCTTTAAAAAAGGACTTTATGTCTTCGTGCGTTTTACCAAACTGACTGCGGTGGCATTCATCAAAAATGAAAACAATGCGCTTGTCTTGCAGGGCTTCCATTTTACCTAAATAGCGGCTTTTGCTAATGGCGGTATTCAGCTTTTGTATGGTGGTAACAATCAGCTTACTGTCATCCGCCATTTGTTGCACCAAGGTGTGCGTGTTGGTGGTGCCATCAATACTGCCTTTGCTAAAGCTGTTAAACTCTTTGGTGGTTTGGTAATCCAGGTCTTTACGATCTACCACAAAAACTACTTTGTGAACCTGTGGTAGATTGGTGAGTATTTGTGCTGTTTTAAAAGAAGTAAGCGTTTTCCCCGAGCCGGTAGTATGCCAAATGTACCCGTATTTGGTGGTGGTTTTCACCTGATCTACAATGGCTTCTGTAGCGTAAAACTGATAAGGGCGGAGCACCATCAATATTTTTTGCGATTCATTGAGCACCACATATTTGGTGATCATTTTAGAGAGGTGACAAGGCTCTAAAAACACTTCCGAAAAATTGGAAAGTTGGGTGATGAGGGTATTCTTTACATCCGTCCAATAAAAGGTTTGTTTAAAGGAACGTGCTTTAATGGGGCCATTGGCGTAATACTTGGTATTTACGCCATTGCTGATCACAAACAACTGTATAAACTGAAACAGGCCTTGCCCAGCACCATAGGAGTGGCGTTGATAACGATTGGTTTGATTAAAAGCTTCCTTAAGTTCTAGCCCTCTACGTTTGAGTTCAATCTGCACCAGTGGCAAACCGTTTATGAGTATCGTTACATCGTAGCGGTTTTTGTAGGTGCCTTCCATGGTAACTTGTTGGGTTACCTGAAATTCATTTTTGCACCAATGGATTTGATTGATGAGCTCAATGCTTTTGTTTTCGCCTTTATCGTTGAGGTAAGGCACGCGATCTCTTAAAATACGGGCACGCTCAAAGATGTTGCCTTTGTTTATAAAGTTTAGGATTTGCCTAAAATCGTTATCGCTTAAAGTAGTTTGGTTGTGCTTTTCAAGTTGCCGCTTCAAGTTGCGCAGCAATTCTTCCTCATTATGCACCGCTACTTGCGCATAGCCCAGTTTTACCAACTGTGCCAACAGATTGTTCTCCAATATTTGCTCCGGCTGAGTAGTCATTTCCCGTCCAATTTACTCCCCAACATCCCCCTCTTGAGAGGGGTTAGGGGTGTGTGTTTCATAGTCCTCAATATACAATTCTATCCGTCTCAATACATTATCTATCCCTTTCATCACTTCCTCATCGGCAAACCGCATTACGCTCAAGCCTACTTTTTGCAATTCTTGTTCTTTAATACGGTCTTTTACCATCACTTCTTCCAGCTGATGGGTGTAGCCATCTAGTTCTATTACGAGTTTAAGTTCGTAGCAGTAAAAATCGGCTATAAAGCGGAGCAGGGGCTTTTGGCGGTGGAAATCGTAGCCGTGCATTTGCTTGCCTTTTAGGTATTTCCAGAGTTTTATTTCGCTGCGGGTGCTGTGGTTGCGCAACTGGCGGGCGTATTCTTTTAGTTTGGGGTGGTAGGGTATGATTTTGCGTTTCATGTGTTTTGGGTGTTACAATTACACACCCCTCGGTCCCCTCTCGAGAGGGGAGGGTTTTGGTTTGTGGGTAGAGTGGGGGTGGGTTTTTGGGGTTTCATGATTACACAAACATTTTTTGCAAAAGGCCTTTTTTAAACTGTTGGCTGTGTTGTATTTGCGCCTCTACCTTTTCTATGGATTCGTCTATAGCCGATAGGAAGGTGGCTATTTTTTGTTGTTCAGTGACGGATGGTACGTTTGCTTTGATCTTTTCAATTGTACTTTTTGAAAGGCTTGGAACACCAGAAGCTTCATTGTGTTTCTTCCAATTAATCTTTTGAAATACTAGATATACGAAATAGGGCAAAACTTTTTTAAATGAGTGCGTATAAAATAATGTATCCACTGTCCAGAATTTCCCTTTAAGAAGCATAGGCTTATCAATTGTTCCTTTTCTTCCGATGGAAACACTATCCCCATCATATAAGAATGAATTAACCGAGGTCATATAACCACCTGTTCCGTAAACCGGAATATCTCCATCAGGGAGATGCTTATAGTCTTTTCCGCTGCCAATTTGAAATATTTCCCCCAACCTCTTCTCCTCCCAATCGGGAAAGGCTCTTCCGTTTTCATCGGTAAAGCGAATTTGTTGGGAGAATAGCTTTTGCATCATGCCTTTTTTGTAGGCTTGGAGCTGGGTTTTCTTTTGTTGGAGAAGTTGTATGCGTTGGTCTATACGGGTGAGGAA
Source organism: uncultured Owenweeksia sp. (assembly GCA_964485405.1). Lineage (GTDB taxonomy): Bacteria > Bacteroidota > Bacteroidia > Flavobacteriales > Schleiferiaceae > CAKZNE01. The sequence continues at coordinate 34,984 of CAZAJG010000034.1, forward strand.
GGTGGCTATTTTTTGTTGTTCTGCTATAACGGTGGTATAAACACGAACTTTACTTAAAGTTTCTTGCCCTACATTATATCTCGTGCTACCCCCACTTTTTTCCGTTATTTCCTTTCTAGCTGCGGAAGTTTTGAGAAGCCCATTCATAAATTGAGGGTCGTATTCAACCTTTTTCTTTCCTCGTATTACAAATCCGCCAAAAGTTGCAGGTTGCTCCTTATCTAGATAAACATTCGCTTGCCCAACTTCTTCCCTTGTTTCAGAACTCCTTTGGAAAAGGATATCTCCGTATTCGACAATGTTTTTTTCAAATTCTGATTCATCTATGTTAACCGTCCCCTTAATATTTTCATGTGTGATATAATTGTTTTCGATTATATCTAACACATTAATAAACTTGTATCCACTGCCGTAAGCATCTTTTGATGCGTTTACTCCGTTCTTAAAATACAGTAAATCATTAAGGTGTTTTTCTTCCCACTCACCGTCAAACTCAGGAAACCTTAACTCAGGTACCAATGCTTTTTCTTCCATCTTAAAAAGGGGTTGAAATGTTGAGTTCTTCGCAAAAAGTGGCTATGCTTTGGTTGGTGCTTTCCAGTTCTTGGTCTAGGGTTTTGAGTTGTTGGGAAACAGCTTCCAGGTCTATGGGTTCTTCTTCTTCAAAAGTGTCTACATAGCGCGGTATGTTGAGGTTGTAGTCGTTTTCGGCTATTTCGCTTAAAGTGGCTACGTAGCTGTATTTGTCTAGGGTTTGGCGTTGGCGGTAGGTGTGTATGAGCTGTTCTACATCTTCATCGCGTAGCGCATTTTGGTTGCCTTCTTTTATAAAGTGGTCGTCTCCGCTGGCGTCAATAAATACAATATTGTCGTCTTGTTTTCTACACTTTTTAAGCACCAGTATGCAAGTAGGTATGGAGGTGCCGTAAAAGATGTTGGCGGGTAAGCCAATTACGGCATCCAGCACATTCATTTCTTTAATGAGGTATTGGCGAATTATGCCTTCGGCTGCTCCTCTAAACAATACGCCATGCGGAAAAATGCTGGCCATAATGCCGTTGTCGGCCAAATGGTAGAGCATATGCTGCAAAAAGGCATAATCCGCTTTGGTGTTGGGCGCTATGCGGCCGTATTGGCTAAAGCGCTCATCGGTTTCGTTTAGTGGGTTTTTATTGCCTTTCCAATGCGCAGAAAAAGGGGGGTTGGCTACTACGGCTTCAAATCGGTTTTCGAGGTGTTGCGGGTTTTCCAGGGTATCTTCTTGCCGTATATCAAACTGGCGGAAATGCACATCGTGCAGTATCATGTTCATCCGCGCCAGGTTGTAGGTGGTGCGGTTTAGCTCTTGTCCGTAAAACTCGTTTACTTCCGCTTCGCGGGCCACGCGCAACAGCAAAGAACCGGAGCCACAAGTAGGATCGTAAACGGATTTTATTTTGGTTTTGCCTGTGGTTACAATTTGGGCTAAAATTTTAGAAACCTGTTGAGGGGTATAAAACTCTCCAGCAGATTTTCCCGCTCCAGCGGCAAACTTGGCAATCAGGTATTCGTAAGCATCGCCTAGTACATCGGCTTCTATGTCGCTCAGTTTAAAATCAATCTTATCCAAATGGTTTAGTATCTGCACAATGATGGCGTTTCTAGCGCCTAGGGTGCGGCCAATTTTGGTGGAGTTTAAGTCCAAATCTTCAAACAAAGCCGTAAAATCATCTTCAGATTCGGTGCCCATAGTGCTTTGCTCTATGTGGTTCATTACGGCCTGTAAATCTTCCAGTATGTAGTTGCTTTCGTCTTCCGTATTGGCTTTGCCTTTAGCGGCTATGGCGGAAAAGAGTTCGTTGGGCTGTAGGTAGTAACCTAGTTTTAAGAGAGACTCTTCGCGTATGGCTTCCAGTGTTTCGGTATCGCTAACCGCTTTATAGTCGGTAACCGCTTCGCCTTGCAGTAACTCATTGGCGTATAGGTATTGCTTTTCGCTGAGGTATTTGTAAAAGATAAAACCCAGGATGTAATCCCGGTAATCGTCTGCACTAATTTTCCCTCTTAGTAGGTTGGCAATTCCCCAAAGCTCCCGCTCCAACTGCTTTTTTTGATCATCTGACATGAAGTGTGGTTCAAATTTTTTGTATTCAATTTTCCGCTGCTTTATCCAAAAAGTTTATACTCTCCAAAATGGATAAGTTTTTTGTCGGAAAAAGCAGATTCAGCGAATATATGAGCTATAAAGCAACATATAAATATTAGCAATTTGAAGTATAACGATGGAAATATAGGAAGTACGGAGATATTTCTTTTTAATAGGGTAGTTTTTGGTACGGTGTAAAGCTTAAGAAAAAGGCAAGCACAAAAGCCAATCCAATGTTGGCTATAGGCCGGATGATCATTAAAAACTTCTGGGATGACGCATCTTCATCAATAACCCATACAGAGTGCCATACCCGCTTTAACCCATCTGTTTCGGTGTAGGTTTTCTAAACGAAGTGCTCTAAAATATTAGCGATTACCGCTATTGCATTCAATAGGATTAACAGAAAAAGTGAAGTGTTTAAATATCTCTTTTTAAAAGGAAGTTTTTTACTTGGAATGGCCGCAGGTATGAGCCCTAAAATGAAACTTAAAATTGGCAATGCGAGGAAATGACCTATAAAAGCTTCTGTTTTGGGCTCAAGAACGATTGACCCCAACAGACTAAGCCCTATGTTGATGAAAAGAAACATACGGTTTTGCTTTCTTACGCGGGCATAAAGCTTTTCCCGTTCGAAGGCTTCTAGATCAAAATCAAGCTTATCTTCTTGTTCTTCCATGTTTGGGTTTACATTTTAAACCAATATGCTTCTTGCACCTAATCTTCCACCAGTTTAAAAGAATCAAAAAACCTTTTCATATTCTCTTCTTGAACTGCATCAATAGCATACATAGTTTGTATCATGTAAACTTCGTTTTCTATAACATAAACCCTTACGGTTACCAATGCAGATTCGTCAAAGGCATGGATACGTGCTTCTCGTCCTTTATACGCACCATATTGTATAGGCTTTTGAGATTCTACGGTTCCTTCCAATGAACCAGAAAGGCCATTGAACAATCCATCATAGAAAGGATCTCCGTCTTTAGCTTTAGCAAACAGATTTAGCATCGCTTCTGGATAAGAGGTTACACTTGTCATGTAGCTGCTTTCTTCCGTTTGATACATCGCTACATACATCTTTAAGGAGCCAACCATAGTTTCGGTCCACTCTTTACTCTCTTCAGGCTCTTCCGGAAATTCAATGGAATAATCCCATTTCTTAGAATGGTAGGTAAACCAGTCTACATCTTGGGCTTGGCTAATCAGAGTACTAAACGTAAAAGCAAGGAAAAGAAAAACTCTAGTAAATTTCATTTTGGGATAGTTCGATTCGACAGTGCTCAGCAAGATAGCACTATTCCCAAATGAATAAAAAGTTCTTTTTCAAATCGCCCCTTCTACAAGCTCAGGAACCTGTAATTTGGGGAGGGAGGATGAGGTTTGGGGAAGCTTCTTTTGATTTTTGGAAGAGTTATGTGGGCCATATAACTTAGAAGTGAGTATTAAGATTGGCTAATTGTAAGGGTTGAGAAGAACCGTAACGGTTGGAATTTTGAATTAGTGAATCAGCAGCATAATTGTTTGAAAAAAGCTGATTGAAATGGAGCCTTTTCCTTTCACTAAAACTAGTGATTGGAATTGGCTTTTTTTAGTGAAGCATATTGACTCATTGAAATTAGATATTTGAAACAAATTAATAATCAAACAATTATGCAAAAAAAAGAAAAAAAGTATGCCCTTTGCGTGGGGCTAAACAAAGTGGATACCCATGGTCACTACCATGGAGAGGAGAAACGACTCTCTCGAGCGATTAATTCTATGAATTTTTTTCAAGATCATTTTACTAAAGATTTAGGCTTTTTGCAACAGAACGTTTTTTGTTACGAAGATGAAGATGCCAAAGTTGACGATTTTATAGGTAAACTAAAGGAGCTAGCTAATGAGCTCGATCATGGAGATACCTTGGCCATATACTTCTGTGGGCATGGTTATCAGCTTAGTCCACGTAGGCAGCAAAAATATAAGTTGAGGGACGAAGAGGGGTGGTGCTTTTACGATAGAATATTGTTCTTTGTGGAGCTGTGGGAATTGGCAAGACGGTTTAGAGCTGGAGTTAAAATCGTAATTATTGCCGATAGTTGTTATGCCGGTGGTGGCGGAACTGCTGGTAGTGAAAAAAGTGAGAGAAGGTTGGACTTCTTCGATAAGAATATAAAAGGGTACCTACCTATACTGTCATTTGTGAGCAGGCCTATGGAGTTTCAAGTTCCAGCTACATTCTTGTTTATTGCTTCTACTTCAGACGATGGAGAGGCACAGGAGTGCGCTGGAGAAAAGTTCGATTTATCGGTGTTTGCTTATGTATACAAGGAGGTGTATTCTAAAGAAGATATGAGCCAATTGAATTTTGAAGAATTCTATGAGAAAATTCAGCGAAAGCTGTTTTTACCAACCAACTGCAATCAAAGTGAGCCTCAACATCCGCGTTGGTATTATTATCCGGGGCATCGGCCTGCTGCATTAACGCGAACCAGACCTTTTTCAATTTAACAACTTAAAAACAAAATAATTATGGCAGAATATGATATTTCAGGATATGGTTTCAATTTTGACGATGGACAGTTTTTCGTGATCATTGAGAACCCGAATCAAACTCTAAAATTGGTAAACGGCACAGAAGTTCAAAAAGGCTGGGGGTTTATGACCGAAATAAGTGAGATTGCGAACTGTGCAGATACCAGTTTAGAATGCGTTCCGACTGGTGATAAAAAAAATCGGTTTAGTCTTAGAGTAAATGTGGAAAGGGTACCGCAAGACCCAAGCTTACCCAAACAGATTATTGCCGGAAATACGGCATTTTTTCACGAAACCCAAGGATCTACCAATAAGAATGTATGGATTTTTGTTGCCAATGCAACAGAAGGAGCGGTGAAGAAGAAAAGGCTAGGGCCTAAAGTGAAGTCTGGAGGGGGAGGATCCCTCGAATTTTAGAGTATATTTAGGCTACACTTTTTATCATGAAACATGAAGTGTAGCCTTTTTCTTTTTTTTCTACTTATTTCTAATCTGGTTTTTTCCCAAAACCATGATCAAGATTCGTGTGAAATTAAAGAGTCTATTATGCTAGACTCTTTAGTAAATGTATGGGCAGATAAAGCCTTTACCTATTCAGATATTGATCTAGGTATAGCTTTAGATTGCATTAATAGAGCTTATGCGGAAAGGGATAGAATCACGAAGCCTGAATCAAAAGCAAGAATACTATCCAGGAAAGGGTTTATTCTTCATAAAATGGGTGTTTGGGAAGAGGGTGTTGCGCTCATGGAAGAGGCGCTGGAAATTCGTAAGGTAAATAAGCCTATGTGGAGAGAGGGGATAAGCTTTTTGATTCAGGTCTTTTATCCGAGCAGAGTTTCGAAACAGGGCTGACATTTCATGAACAAGCGCTTGAGTTTTATAGTAAAGCTAAAGACACTCTCGGTCTCGGACTAGCGCATTACTCTATAGGGCGAACAAACTTCATGCTGTACAGAGATAGTGCAGCGCTGAGTAACTATCATAGGTCTTTTAGATACTATGCTATGGAAAGGGATTCCTCTGAAATGAGGGATGCCATTTTTGCGATTATCAATTTTTATGGAACGCTTGAGAATCAAGATAGCGTCAATTATTACCAAGAAAAGCTAAAAAGTGTTCCAAGTGGTGTGGAAGATATCAGAGGAGAGGCTTACAATGAGCTCGAAAAGGCGGGCATATACCTCAATTTTAAGGATACAATTAATGCTCTAGTTCACTTTGAAAGGGCAGACTCACTTACGTACTTACTTGGTGACCTAAATTTAAGACTCAAAACACTGGGAAAGCTGTCTGAGATAAATGAAGCAGCCGGGAAACACGAGCAGTCATTGACTTATCAAAAAGAGATGAACCGGCTGCAATCTAAAATTGTAACCCGGGGAGCCATTACCCAGACTGAAGTAGTGCGAGCCAAGTTGGAAACAGAGCAGGAAAGAAATAAAGTCATTTCTCAGAAAGTGAGGATGAACAGAATGCTTTATCTGGTATTTGGCATACCCATTTTTTTGCTGGTTCTTTTCGCGTGGTTTTATCAGGTTAATCAGAAAAATAAAAAACTCAAGGATCAGCAAAATCAACAAAAACTAAAAAATCTAGAGGTTCAATCCATGGAAAACCTTTTGGAAGTTCGTGACACCGAACGCAAACGCATAGCCGAAGATCTACACGATCGTCTGGGAAGTACACTTACCGCAACGCGTATGCTTTTTGAGTCGTCTGCTAATGGAGAAGTTAGTGTTGCTCCTCAAACCCAAAAGGCGTATCAGTTATTGGATAAAGCGATAGCCGAAACCCGCCATATTGCCTACAATATGCTTTCCGGGGTATTGACTAAATTTGGTTTGGAAGCGGCTTTGGAAGATCTTAAAGCCACAGTAGAAGAAGTGAGTGATCTGCAATTTAGCTTGAGTTATGAGAATCTGGATGAGCGACTGAATGCGGAGCTGGAGCTCAATATTTATAGAATTATACAAGAGCTGGTAAGCAACAGCTTAAAATATGCTCAGGCGAGTCAACTTAATATTTCATTGAAAAGAGTAGATGAAGATGTAGAAATATTAATAGAAGATGATGGGGATGGCTTTGATATAAATGCGGTAAAACACGGAATGGGCTTGAAAAATATAGAAACCAGGGTAAAGAAATTTAAGGGGAATTGGTGTTGTAACTCAATCAAGGGGAAGGGAACGAGAACAACTATAAACTTTACTCTCTATGAAACGACTGATCAAAATTTTAATAGCGGATGACCATGAATTGGTCCGTGATGGTTTAAAATCTCTGCTCCTACCCGAGGATTGGGTAGAGGTGTTGGGTGAAGCTTCCAACGGACAAGAAGTGTTGGATAAAATAAAATCTCTTCCAGAATTAGACATGGTATTGATGGACATCAATATGCCCGTAAAGGATGGCATTGAAACCACCAAAGAGATAAAAGAGCTGCACCCTGAGGTGGCGGTTCTCATCCTCACCATGTATAACCGTAGGGAGTTCGTAAAAAATTTGATTGCCTCGGGAGCGGATGGTTATATGCTCAAAAACTCAGGGAAAAATATTTTGTTGGAGGCCATTCAAAGTCTGGCTAAAGGGGAACCTTATTACGAAAGAGAGATCACCAAAACGGTGATGAGCACTTTTAAATCGGTGCATACCTATTCTAAACCGACAGATGTGGAACTTTCCGAAAGAGAGAAAGATGTGATCCGTCTTATTTATGCGGAGTGCAGTACCGATCAAATTGCAGATAGGCTCTTTATCAGCAAACACACGGTAAATACGCACCGTAAGAATATACTCTCCAAACTTGATGTGAAAAACGTGGCGGGGATTATTAAGTATGCCATTCAAACGGGGATTGTAAAGGCTTATGAAAGCTAGTTTTTAGTGAAAGCTTTTGCTCAAGCCTGAAAGCTCGGCCATTACTTTCCCTCTTCTTTTGACGGTCAAAAGAAGCTGATGCTTTTTATTGGTCTGCACGCTGTTTGCGCTTTTCTTTAAAGAACTGCTTGTTGGCTATGTAGATGGTTTTGCGCACTTCGCAGTATACCTGAGTGCCTTCTTGGTTGGTGAGCTGGGTAGTTTTAATGATTTCCGTTTCTTGGTTTTGGGAGACCTGGTTTTTGATTTCTTCCAGCTCTGTTGGAGCATAGGTAAAATCAGCAAAGAGATGCTCTCTGGCAGGTTTTTTAAAATACACTTCTGCGCTCTTGTCCCAAACTACATAGGTGTTATCCAGTAAGTTAATAAGCTGCACCATGGGGATAGGGTCTACCGCAGAGAATAAGCTGCCGCCAAAAATGGAGTTTACATAGTTGCGGTTTTTATAGCTGATGGGGAGTCTTATACGTACATGGAGTAAATCTTCCGAAACGGAGAGTATCCGACCCGTGCTTCTCCTATACATGGGGGATAGATTAAAACCGTGTTTAAACAGTTTATGCTTGGGAATGTATTTGGTACCTACTTCAGCTAGTTTTTGATAGAACGACATGGTTGCCTTTTGATTTTGAAGATAGTTAATCTGGGGTAAAGAAAGTTTGTGTCCGCTATTCGGCCTTTATCTTCGACAGGCTCGGACGCCTGAGAGGTCTTGGTTTGGGATTGTAGAAAGATTTTGGGTGATTTTTGAAATTTATTTACCATGGTAAATAAATGTACATTTGCGGAACACATTCAAAACCATGGCTCGGATAGAGGAAGAGATGAAAACCAAATTTGCTCACGATAAGCATCGTATGCTGGCGAATATCGTGTATACGGGCAACTGGATTACGAGTGGGTTTGTGGAGTTTGTAAAGCCTTTTGGCTTATCGTCTCCCCAGTTTAATATTTTAAGAATATTAAGAGGGGCAAAAGATTGGTTGAGCATGAATGAGATGAAAGAACGGATGGTGGAAAAATCACCCAATACCACACGTTTGTGCGATAAGCTGGAAGAGAAGCAGCTTTTAGAAAGGTTGCGGTTTGAAGAAGACCGAAGAGTGGTTCAGTTGAGAATTACGGAAACAGGATTAAAGCTCCTAAAAGATATTGATGATCAAGACGATGGATCATATATACAGTTTACCAACAATGTAACAGACGAGGAAGCGAAGCAGCTGAGCGCCATTTTGGATAAACTAAGAGGATAAAATTTTTTTTAACTAATATTTACCTAGGTAAATAAAATAATTTCATACAATTATGAAAAACAGAAATCTATTAATTTACCGGATTGCTACCGGAATGCTGAGCGTCTTAATGCTGTTTAGTGCTGGCATGTATTTTCTTCAAAACGCTATGGTGCAAGAAACCTTTTTGGGTCTTGGCTTTCCTACTTTTATTATTTATCCTTTGGCCGTGGCTAAGCTATTGGGCTTACTCGTTATTTGGACCAGCTCTTCTAAAGTTTTAAAAGAATGGGCCTATGCCGGTTTTTCTTTCAATTTACTATTGGCTTTTAGCGCTCATATAAACGCCAATGACGGAGAATTTGCGGGTGCTTTAATGGGTATAGTTTTACTAGTTATCTCCTACTTGTTTAAAGGAAAACTAGAGAAGCCACAAGCCAGCTAAGCCGTATTCATACCCATTTCTAAAAAACGAGCATTAATACGCTTTTGAGATTAAAGCTTTTTTTAAACTTTTGAAAGGTCAAAACGGTGTATTTCATCATCATGGCGATCTTCTCCAGTTAGAAGAAACCATTATGGAGATACAAAGAGCCCATCTGTAGAGGATGGGCTTTTTTTTGCTTAAAACACACGTATTTATACGTTACAGAAACGCTTATAAATACGTGAATTTTAAAAGGAAGGGTTTTGGGTCTTTTAAAACTCTGGTATAACATGCAGTTTTGAGAAAGTAAAGCGAAGGGCTTTGCTACAGAAAAGAAACATCTAACATAAAGCTCAAAAAAGATGCAAGTTATAAGCAGTACGCAAGTAGAAGTTTTAGAAAACAATTGGAAGGCTTGCCCGGAAGTAGATCTGTTGAATCTGTTCAAAAACAAGGAGGGTACACGGTTTATTGGGGTTAAATATGGAACTGTGGAGCATGAGTTTGTAGGAGCAAAAAAGCTCCACATACATATGGGAGTTGAAAACAATAGGTTTGTCCCTATCCTTGAAATTATTAGATCAAACACTTGCACTTATTATCAACCGAGTGGAGAGGAATATCCTTTAACTCTTCAAATTAGTTGCAAAGAGAAAATTGATTGCGATGCAATGAAGGGTCTGGTTCAGGAATGGACCGACTATACAGGAACAGCGGAGGCTGCTTTTTGCAGTACTGAGCCCAATGAGCGCGTACGTTTTTATTATTTGGAAGATGCGTCTCCAGAACAAATCGAGAACTTCTTTGCTACAAACAGCGGAGATAATTTTATGATTTATTTTGGGATCTGTCCCGGTTCTGTAGGCAATCGTCCGCGCTTTACCACCGTTTTAATAGCAGCCAATGGACTTCTTGATGCCAAAAGTTGGGGATATCACGACTATGTGGGTGCCTGTCCACCCAACTGCGAGTAAAACAGCATCTCTCTTATTTCTTACGTAAATAATAATCTAATTCTAATATCATGAACGATATATCTGCACAGGAGTTTCAAGGTCAAACTCAAAAATGGCAAGAAGAGCCTACCGAAAATTTATTGAATCTATTCAACAGCAACCCCCCAAACAGCCGATTTAACGGTTTTAATTTTGGACAAGTGAAAAACGAGTTTACCGATGCTACTGTAATACGCTTGCACATGGGTAAAACCGAAAGTGGGTTTAACCTAATTTTAGAAGTATGCAAGGCAGAACCTGGCTCTTCGGTTTATTACACCAGTAACAATCCAATAGCCCCCTCCCCATTTACCATGAATGAACCTGTGAGCAGTTTCCCCAAACGCATTCCTTTTATTGCCCGGCAAGCCTTGGTGAAAAACTGGGAAGTGTATGAAGGCACTGCAGAAACAGCTTTTTATGCGCCAAACTCTAGCCGAGTGAGGTACTACACCGTTAATCAAGTAACGGTAGAAGATATGGCAGCTGCATTTAGCACCACCGGCTTAAACCATTTGGAAATCTTGTTTGGTATTAATCTAAATTACGGGGTGGTAGAACAACCCTTTTTCACTTTGATTTTAAAGCTCTCTGGACCAGGCATCGCCAGCAATTATTTTAGGTATTACGACTATGTAGGCGCTTGTCCACCGAATTGTGAGTAAACCAATGAAGGGGAAGCGAATATCGAACAGACGAACAGACGAACAGATGAATGATTAAGAGGGTTGTTTTACACTTCGAAATTCAAAATTCATCTGTTCGATATTCTGCGGTTCCCAATCTTGTTTCCGTGTTTTTGAATAACGAATATCGAATGTTGAATGACGAATGCTGAAGGGGGGGGTACACTTCGAAATTCAGCGTTCTTCTGTTCGGAATTCTGCGGTTCCCAATTTTGTTTTGGTGTTTTTGAATAACGAATATCGAATGCTGAATGACGAATGTTGAAGGGGGGGGTTACACTTCGAAATTCAGCGTTCTTCTGTTCGGAGTTCTGCGGTTCTCCTTTTTTTCGTGTTTTTGAGTAAAGAAATGCTGCTAACCCTAAGGGCTTTTAATTTGCCGATATTTGAAGGAAGCCGATCAGCAAGAGAATGTTTATAACGAGCGCGACTCCATTTATTCCCATCATAATCCACAAGAAACTGTTGAAGTATTTTCTGCCAAAATTTAGTTTTTTATATGGGAATACTGCGGGAATTAGTGCCAAGAAAAAGCCGATCATAGGAAATGCGATAAAGTATTGTATTATAGATTGCAGCAATGCAATGAAAGGTTCGGATCCACTAGGAAAATCGAGATCCTTGAAGATAATGAGCACACTATTTAGCATAATCATTATGAAAATGATGGTCCCGAATGTACGATCTCGTGTCTGATTTTTCAACTCAGACTCCATCCGTTCCAATTCTTCTAGGTCAAAGTCAAGTTTGTCTGTCTGTTTGTCCATTTGGGACGCTACTTTTTAAATAAGCAATAGAATGCTGAATGACGAATGTTAAAGGGGTTGTTTTTCACTTCGAAATTCAAAATTCCTCTGTTCGATATTCTGCGGTTCTTCACTCTGTTTTCGTTTTTTTGAATAACGAATATCGAATGCTGAAGGGGTTGTTTTACACTTCGAAGTTCGATATTCGTCTGTTCGACATTCTGCGGTTCTCAATCTTGTTTCTGTGTTTTTGAATAACGAATATCGAATGTTGAATGACGAATGCTGAAGTGGTGGTTGTAAACTTCGAAATTCGATGTTCGTCTGTTCGGAGTTCTGCGGTTCTTCACTCTGTTTCTGTTTTTTTGAATAACGAATATCGAATGTTAAATGACGAATGTTGAAGTGGTTGTTTGTGAACTTCGAAATTCAGCGTTCTTCTGTTCGGAGTTCTGCGGTTCTTCACTCTGTTTTCGTTTTTTTGAATAACGAATATCGAATGCTG
>CAZAJG010000035.1:0-6407 GCA_964485405.1 uncultured Owenweeksia sp.
GGTCGCTGTAGCCTGCAACCCATTTTGGGTTTCTTTTAAAAAGGGAAAAATCTATTTGATCTATTATTCTAACGGTTCCATAACCTCCTCTGGCGGCTACAATGGCCTTAATAGAAGGGTCGTCCATAAAAGCTTGCAAATCAGAGGCTCTTTCAGCATCTGTTCCTGCAAATTGACGATCTTCTTTAAAAAGATTTGGTGCATATCTAATCTTAAAACCCCAAGATTCAAAAATACGCACCGCAGGCGCTAATTCTTCTTCGCTTATTTTTCTAGCAGTAGATAAGATGCCAATGGTATCTCCTCTTTTTAAAGGGGGAGGTGTTATCAAAATACTAAACTGTTTTTAGTTTCCTTAAATACATTTGAATCGTGTTTTCTAAGCCAAAATATAGAGCATCCGAGATTAGAGCATGGCCTATAGATACTTCTAATAAATTGGGGATAGAGCTGGCGAAATACGCCAAATTTTCTAAGTCAAGATCGTGCCCAGCATTTACACCTAAACCATTTTGTTCAGCCACTAGAGCAGCGTTTATATAAGGTTTAATGGCTTTTTCTTTGTTGTTCCTATACAGAGTTGCGTATTCTTCCGTATAAAGTTCAATTCGGTCTGCCTCTAAAATTTTAGCATGCTCTATAAATTTAGATTCACATTCCATAAAAAGAGAAACGCGTATATCAGCTGCTTTTAACTCTTGAATTACCTCTTTTAGCATGGTGGCATTAGAGATTGTGTCCCAACCTGCATTTGAAGTAAGTACTCCAGGTGGGTCAGGTACTAAAGTAACCTGTTCTGGCTTTGTTGTTAGTACCAAATCCATAAATTGTTGGTTTGGGTAGCCTTCAATATTAAATTCAGTTTTCACTACGTTTTTCAGTTCGGTAACATCGGTATATCGAATGTGTCTTTCATCCGGTCTTGGGTGGACGGTTATTCCTTGTGCCCCATATTGCTCGCATCTTTCTGCAGCTAATAATAGGTTTGGATTATCGCCTCCTCGGGCATTCCTTAAGGTGGCAATTTTATTAATGTTTACGCTTAATCTTGTCATATGGGCAAAGATAAAAACCTTATGTTTGCTTAGCTTATGAATGTTGCTGAACATATATCTAATGATGTAAAACCACTGGGACTCAATGAAGTGGTAAGAGAGGTTTTAGACCTTATGGAAGAGCTCAAGTTTTGTCACCTCCCTGTGGTGGAAGAAAACAATGGTTACCTCGGCTTAATTTGCGAGGATGACCTCTTAGAAGTGGAAAATGAGGAACAAAAGCTATCTGAAGTAGCTCGTTTTTTAAAACCTTATTCCGTGCCTATTGATTCTCACATTTTTAATGTTGTAAAAGTAGCAGGAGAAGGACAATTGAGTTTGGTCCCAATCATCGACCAAAATGAAGTGTATCGAGGCTATATTTCTCCTCTAGAGTTGGTGCAGGACTTAGGCGGTCAACTCTCTTTTAAAGAAGAAGGTGGAGTTTTGGTTTTACAAATCCCAAGCATAGACTATCAGCTTTCTCAAATTGTGCAGATTGTGGAGAGTGAAGATGCTCGGATTATAGGTTTTTGGCTCATGTCTTCTGACGAAACCGATAGTATTGATGTTGTTTTAAAGATCAATCAAAAAGATCTTGGTAGAATCGTCAAATCCTTCGAACGATACAGTTATAATATAAAGCAGGTTTTCCATACCAGTATGTTTGATGATTCGGCTCATCAGCGATATGAGTCGTTAATGAAGTACCTGGATATTTAACGCATCAAAAATCAGGCTTAATGAGAGTAGCTGTATTTGGAAAAAAGATCACCTTGGACTCAAGGCCATTTGTAGAAACCCTTCATCGCAATCTTTTAGAGATAAATGCTGAGATAATGGTGTTTGAGCCTCTCAACCGTTTTATTGAGAGCCACTGTGATTTAGGTCTTAGTTTTAAAGAATTTTCCGATCATTTACAATTAAAAGAGTATGCCCCAGATTGTTTAATTACTCTTGGTGGAGATGGAACCATCCTAGATGCAGTAACTTATGTTAGAGATTCTGGTATCCCAATTTTAGGAATTAATACAGGTAGGTTAGGTTTTCTTTCAAACGTAAGTAAGGAAAAGATAACCAATGCTGTGGAGGCACTTTCAACAAAAAACTACACCATTGATGAGCGGATTGTTTTGGATATGAAAACAGAGCTGCTCAATCTTGATTTGAACTTTGCTTTGAATGAAGTAACAGTAAGCCGTAAGAATACCACTTCGATGGTTACGGTTCATACTTGGATTAACGATGAGTACTTGAATAGTTATTGGGCAGACGGTTTAATCATAGCAACACCCACCGGTAGTACAGGATATTCTCTGAGTTGTGGAGGGCCAATAATAATGCCGGGCTCCGAGAATTTTGTGATAACTCCTATTGCTCCACACAATCTAAACGTACGCCCGTTCGTTATTCCCAACGACTACGACATCCGCCTTAAGGTAGAAGGACGAGAAGAGCAATTTCTGGTTTCTTTGGATTCTAGGATTTATGCTTTAGACTCCAGCTCTGAACTAAATGTGAGTTTAGGGTCGTTTAAGATTAAAATGATAAAAACAGAAGTGCAAAATTTTGCCGAAACCTTAAGAAATAAATTGCTTTGGGGTTTAGATAGACGGAATTAACAATCTGTTAGTGAATGCCTTTATCGGTTTTAGTTATATTTGCGCTCATTTTTAATGAATGAAGATTAAAATATTCATAATCAAAATATTAAGCCTCTTTTTGAGTGCCTCTATGCATGCCCAATATTCTGAGGTTGGCGTGTATGGTGGAGGGAGTCATTTTGTAGGAGATGTAGGCAATTATGGACTATATGTTCCACAGGGATATTCCTTTGGTGGTTTTTATAGGTATGTTCTCAACGATAGATGGAGTTTTAGACTCCAAGTAAACTATGGTAAAATAGCAAATGCCGATAGTCTTTCGAATTTTGAATATCGTAAAAATCGCAACTTAAATTTTACATCTACCATTTTAGAAGGTAGTGTAATGGCTGAGTTTAACTTTTTGAAATATAAGCCAGGAACAAGACACGATCATACTCCTTATTTAATGGGAGGTTTTGGAGTATTTCGCTTTAACCCAAAAACCACTTTTCAAGGGCAGGAGTATGAACTTCAACCTCTGGGTACAGAAGGGCAGGGAATTGGAGGAAATTCTCAAAAATATGCTTTAGGATCCTCCTTTTTTGTGTTTGGAATGGGGTATAAATTTTCTGTAAATAAGTTTACCACCATTGGAATTGAGAGTACGGCTCGAAGGACGCGGACAGATTATTTAGATGATGTGAGTGGTTTTTATGCTGATCCTGATGATGTGGCTGCTGCTAACGGATCTGTAGCTGGAGCCTTGTCTGATAGAAGCCGAATTGCAAGCGATAAAGAAGATTTACTGCGGGGGAACCCAGATAATATAGACTGGTATATTTTTACCGGTATTACCTTGCAGTTTAAATTTGGGGAACTGGTGGAGAAATGCGCGTATTTTTTAGGTAAATGAGCCTTAGAGAAAAACTTGATTTAAATAGGATACCGAAACATATTGCTGTTATTATGGATGGCAATGGCAGATGGGCCAAAAAACAAGGTTTTTTGAGAGCCATAGGTCATGAAAATGGAGTAACCTCACTGCGCAGAACATCTGAAGCCGCAGTGAATATTGGTGTTAAATACCTTACTGTTTACGCTTTTTCTAGCGAAAATTGGAATAGACCCAAACTTGAGGTAAATGCCATTATGAGTTTAATGGTATCCAGCTTAAAAAGAGAATTACAGTTTCTACAAGACAACGATACCCGATTAGAATCTATTGGAAATATTGAAAATCTTCCCAAAAAATGTAGGAGAGAGTTAACGGAAGTAATGGAAAAAACCAAAAACAATAAGAGTATGGTTTTAACCGTTGCTTTGAGCTATGGCAGTAGAGAAGAATTGATGGAAGGAGTTAAAAAAACAGCTCAAAAGGTTTTGGATGAAGGGCTTGATCCTTCAAAATTAACCGAAAAAGATTTTGAGGATCAGCTTTATACTAAAGATATGCCAGATCCTGATTTACTTATAAGGACCAGTGGGGAACAGAGAATTAGTAATTACCTACTTTGGCAAATTGCTTATTCTGAACTCTATTTCTCAGATAAATTATGGCCCGATTTTCAGGAAGAAGATCTGTACCATGCTATATATGACTATCAAAACCGAGAAAGACGTTTTGGTAAAATCAGTGAACAATTAAATTCCTGAATCCGGAAATGCGAAAGTTATTGATAGGTGTAATCACCTTGTTTATTTTTAATATTAGTTACGCTCAAATATCTACCAGTAAAAGTCTGGAGGAGCTTACCGTTACCGGAGATAAGGAATACGAATTGGGAGGAATAACCGTAACAGGCTCTGATAATCTAGATCGTCAGGTTATTCTTTTAATTTCTGGATTAAAGGTTGGAGATAAGATCCGCTTACCTGGAGATGAAACCACACGAGCAATCAAGAACTTATGGAGACAAAAGCTTTTTGATGATATAGGTATCTATATATCTGAAATACGAGGAGAGCTAGTTTTTCTAGAGATTCGATTGAAGGAACTCCCTAAGCTTAGCAAGTACTACATAAAAGGCTTAAAACGTAAAAAACAAGATAATTTAAGGGAAGAGCTAGATTTAAGCAGTGGGTTGATTGTTACCGAAAACCTGATTGTAAATACCCAGAATACAGCAAAAGAATTTTTTATTGACGAAGGTTATCTCAACGCTGAGGTGGAGGTAATTAAAAGAGCAGATACATCAGCTAGTAACTCTGTAATTCTTGGAGTTATTGTAAATAGAGGACCAAAGGTTAAAATCAAAGACATTACTTTTTCTGGTAATAAAACCTTTAAAAGACCTAAAAAACACTTTTTTGATTGGTTTAACCGAACCGAAGGTCTTAGCGATAGTCGTTTGCGCAAGGCGATGGAAGAAACCAAGAGAAGACATATTCTTAATATCTTCAAATCATCTCGCTTTATTGAGGACGACTACAAAGCAGATAAAAGGCTGATTATACAGAAGTATAACCAAAATGGATACAGAGATGCACGGATTATAAGTGACACAATGTATCAGGTAAGTAGCGACCGCATTAAGATTGAAATTAAAATTGAGGAAGGGGAGAAGTACTATTTCCGAAACATTACTTGGCTAGGTAATGCAAAGTATAGCAGTGAAACCCTAGATCAAATTTTGAATATTAAAAAGGGAGATATTTACGATGCAGCTTACCTTCAAGAGCGTTTGTTTCTTGATCCTAATGGGGCAGATGTAAGTTCTCTTTATTTAGATAATGGATACCTATTCTTTGATGTGAACCCCGTAGAAGTGCTGGTAGAGAATGACTCTATAGACATTGAAATGAGAGTTAGAGAAGGAAGAGAAGCGACTATCAGTAAAGTTTCCGTTGTGGGTAATGATCGTACCAACGATCATGTAATTATGCGGGAATTGCGAACCAAACCGGGAGAGCTTTTTAGAAGATCGGATATTCAAAGAAGTTTACGTGAACTGCAACAGTTAGGGTATTTTGAACCCTCCGAATTGAATGTGAATCCTCGACCTAATGCAGAAACGGGAACGGTAGATATTGAGTACTCTGTAGTAGAAAGATCAACCAGTCAACTTGAACTCCAAGGCGGTTGGGGAGCTGGTAGAATTGTAGGAACATTGGGTTTAAACTTTAACAACTTCTCAGCTAGAAACATTTTTAACAAAAAGGCTTGGACACCTCTTCCTGCTGGAGATGGGCAAACGATTAATTTAAGAGCTCAAAGTAATGGACTGTTTTTTCAATCGTATAGTGCTTCATTTACGGAGCCTTGGTTAGGTGGAAAAAAACCAAACTCTCTAACGGTATCTGTTTATCATAATATTCAGAATTTAAACGGAAGGGGAACGGACGATCCGTTAAGGCAATCTTTGAATATTACAGGTCTTACAGTAGGTTTGGGTAAAAGACTTAAATGGCCAGATGATTATTTTACTTTATATCAAGCAGTGGATATTCAGCGCTATAACCTGAGAAACTATCCTCTGGCAGGAATTCAATTTACGGATGGTAATGTAAACAACATTTCGTACCGCCTTACTTTTGGAAGAAATAGTACCGATTACCCAATTTATCCAAGAAAAGGGTCTTTGTTTAATGCTACAGCTGAGGCTACATTCCCCTACTCTCTGGTAAATGGAAGAGACTATACTGTGCTAGCAGACGATGATAAGTACAACTTGTTAGAGTACTATAAGGTAAAGGTGAACGGAAGTTTCTTTACCGAGATTCTACCAAAAACGGTTATTAAAACAGCTGGAGAATTTGGATACTTGGGCGCTTACAATGATGATATTGG
>CAZAJG010000035.1:6417-44197 GCA_964485405.1 uncultured Owenweeksia sp.
TATTGGTTTACCACCTTTTGAGCGTTTTTTCTTGGGAGGAGATGGTCTACAAAACTTTGTTTTGGATGGACGTGAGATTATAGGTTTACGTGGGTATCCAAATAATTCATTAGTTCCTTTAGGTTCTACGAATCTTGGTGGTGCTTTGTACAATAAGTTCACCATGGAGTTACGTTATCTGATCACCGAAAACCCTAGTGCCCAAATTTTTGTCCTATCCTTTATGGAAGCGGGTAATAATTTTGACACATTTGAGAATTATCAACCTTTTGCATTGAAACGTTCGGCCGGTGCCGGAGTGCGTATTTTTATGCCAATGTTCGGGCTGCTTGGGATAGACGCTGGGTATGGATTTGATCCTATACCCGGAGGCCTAGTTCCGTCCGGCTGGAATACACACTTCATTATTGGTCAGCAATTTTAATTTAACTAATTTCGCCTGGCTTTTTTCCACATGTTTGCAAAATCAAAACGGATCAATAAGTTAGGTTTACAACGGTTTTAAAGATGAAAAACTACTTATTTATTTTAATTGGTCTGATTTTTGGAACTCAGGTAAGTGCGCAACGATTTGGTATTGTAGATACTGAATTAATATTGACAAAAGTGCCGGAGTATAAGCAAGCTCAAAGCCAACTTGACCAATTATCACAACAATGGCAAGGAGAAGTGGAATCTCTTCAATCGGAAAAAGAAGCTCTACAGAAGGCATACAATGCTGAACGAGTGCTGATGACCGAAGCAAAACGCAAAGAAAATGAGGCCATTATTAAAGCGAAGGAGCAAGAAGTACTTGACCTTCAGCGCAAATATTTTGGCCCGGATGGAGAAATTTTTAAAAAGCGACAAGAATTGATTAAACCCATCCAAGACAAAATATATAATGCCGTTCAGGAGGTAGCTCGAAGAAAAAAGCTAGACGTAGTTTTTAATAAAAGCAGTGACTTAACTGTATTATACAATAGCAAGAAAGCGGACATCAGTGATGATGTTATGACCAAACTAGGATATTAAATTTTATAAAACCGAATAAACTATTATGATGAAAAAGCAAATTTCGATTTTAGCCTTAGCACTAGGAATGATGCTAAGCTTTAATGCAGTAAGCCAGAAACTAGGACACATTGATGCAGAAGCATTGTTACAGCAAATGCCAGAAACTAAAGCTGCTCAAACAGAAATTGAAGCCTACGGGAAGCAATTGGAGAAGGATCTTCAAGATATGCAAGCTGAGTATACAACAAAAACGGAGGCTTTTATTAGAGATGAGCCTATGATGACCAACTTGGCTAAAGAAACTAGAACGAAAGAGATTCAAGAGCTTCAAGTGCGTATTCAAGAGTATTCTCAAAGAGCACAATTGGATTTGCAACAAAAGCAAGTTGAGTTATTAAACCCAATTATTGAAAAAGCTACTAATGCAGTAAAAGAAGTAGCTGCAGAAGGTAAGTTCAACTACATTATGGATAGCTCTCAAAGTAAAGCTGTTTTAATTTATGTGGATGGTGGAGAAGATGTTATGGATAAGGTGAAAGCTAAATTAGGTATTCAATAAGCCAAGCTCCAATAAATAAAATTTAATTTAGCATCCGTTAGCACTAAGTGTTAACGGATGTTTTATTTACAAAAGATTTGAATCAACCCATAGGCATATTTGATAGTGGAGTAGGAGGGCTTACTGTAGCTTCTGCCATTAAGAAAAAACTTCCCGGTGAATCCTTCATCTATTTTGGAGATACACGCCACTCGCCCTATGGAGAAAAGTCTGCAGAAACCATAAGGCGTTATTCGGATGCCATTAGTCGGTTTTTACTTTCGCACAACTGTAAAGCACTGGTTATTGCCTGTAATACTGCCTCAGCCTTGGCCTATACGCAGCTTAAAAAGGATTACCCACACGTACCCATCATAAACGTAATCGATCCCGTTGTGGAGTATGTAGCGCGTTTTGAAAAAGGGAAAATAGGGATCATTGCTACTCGAGCTACCACGAGTTCTGGAGAGTATAAGAAAAGACTGCTTTTAAAAAACCCAAACCTTAGCATTGAGGCAAAAGCTACTCCTTTATTGGTGGGTTTGGTAGAAGAAGGGTTTATAGATACAGATTTAAGTAAAGGGGCTATTAAAGCTTACTTGAATAACAAGCGATTTTCTCAACTGGATGCTTTAATTCTAGGGTGTACCCACTTTCCATTGCTTCAGCCTGAAATAGAAGCTTTTTATGGAGGAGAAACTACCGTGATAGACTCTCCGGAATTGGTTGCAGAGTATCTCGATGGAGCGTTATCTAAAGCGAAACTATTGAGCACTAAAAAGCAAGGAGACTATCGTTTTTATGTATCCGAAAAAACACCGGCTTTCTCAAGAATTGCCAAAAACTTTTTTGGTGAGAACATTACCTTAAAGGAGAAAGTGCTTTAATCTTTTAAAAAAGCATCCACAGTTATAAAGAATTCTTTGGGTTTTTCAGCATGCAGCCAATGTCCTGCACCAGCTACGGTTTCTAAACTTGCATCCGGGAAATGATCCAGAATTAAATCTTCATCCTCGTCTTTGATGTACCAAGAATTTCCTCCTCGTACGAACATGGTTTTACCGAAAAAGATTGCCGTATTTGGGAGTGCATCTCCAACCTGATTGATTTCCCTGGATATAGCGTTTAAATTGAATCGCCAAGCTAGCTTCCCTTTCTCTTTCCAAAAAAGACTTTTCAAAAGAAACTGCTTAGTTCCTTCATCTTTAATATACGCTGAAAACTGGCTTTCGGCCTCGCCACGACTTCTAATCACCTCTAAATCCAAAGCATGCAGGGCCTCTAATATTTTTTGATGATGAGGTTCGTATTCTTTTGGAGCGATATCCGCCACAATGAGTTTCTCCACGCGTTCTGGGTTTAAAACGGAAAAGAGCATCCCCACTTTTCCACCCATACTATGGCCCAGTATTAAGGCCTTTTCAATTTGGTGCGCTTCCATATACTCTAAAAGGTCGTCACTCATCAATTCATATGAGAATTCATCTTTATGTTCTGTGCGACCATGATTTCGCATATCCAACAAATGAACCTGATATTCTTTAGCCCACTGGCGTCCTAAAGTTTGCCAATTATCCCCCATGCCAAATACGCCATGCATGATAATTAGGGGTTTCCCTTCTCCTAAAATTCTAGAATATAATTTCATGTAGTGTGCCTTTATTCCCTTTACGCTATCGGTTTATTTTTTCTACGAGCATTATTTCTACTTTTGCCCTTTAAATCGCGAAAATACGAATGTCTAAACCAAAAAGATATACGGTTACGGCCGCCCTTCCATATGCTAATGGTCCAGTACATATTGGTCATTTAGCAGGATGTTACTTACCCGCAGATATTTATGTGCGCTATTTGCGTCAAAATGAGAAAGATGTAAAATTTATCTGTGGTTCGGATGAGCATGGAGTAGCCATCATTATGAAGGCAAAAGCGGAAGGAGTGAGCCCACAAGAAATTGTAGATAAGTACAACGGTATTATGCACTCCGCTTTTGATGAGTTCGGTATCAGTTTCGATATTTATTCGCGTACATCTAAAGAAAGTCATCATAAAACGGCTTCAGATTTTTTTCTGAAATTGTATGAAAAAGGCTCTTTTACGGAAAAAGAGACTGAACAATATTATGATCCAGAAGCGGATCAGTTTCTAGCGGATCGATACATTACAGGAGAGTGCCCGAACTGTCATTTTGAGAACGCCTATGGCGATCAATGCGAAAACTGTGGAACTTCGCTTAATCCTACGGACTTAATCAATCCAAAGTCAAAATTATCAGGTGCTGCTCCGATAAAGAAAAAGACCAAACATTGGTTTTTACCGCTAGATCACTTATCGGAAAAAATTAAAAACTACATCCAATCACATAAAGATTGGAAACCCAATGTGTATGGTCAATGCATGAGTTGGTTAGATGACGGAGCAGGTTTGCAAGCGCGCTCTATGACGAGAGACCTAGATTGGGGAATTTCCGTGCCTTTAAAAGATGCTGAAGGCAAAGTTCTCTATGTATGGTTTGATGCTCCCATAGGTTATATTTCTGCTGCTAAAGAGCTTTTAGGAGATCAGTGGGAGGATTATTGGAAGGATGAGGATACCTCTTTGGTTCACTTTATTGGAAAGGATAACATCGTTTTTCATTGTATCATTTTCCCGGCTATGTTGATGGAGCATGGTGAATTCGTATTACCGGATCATGTACCCGCTAATGAGTTTTTAAATTTAGAGGGTAAAAAGATATCTACAAGCCGAAATTGGGCAGTATGGTTGCACGAGTACCTGCAAGATTTTCCGGGCAAGCAAGATGTGTTGCGATACGTTTTATGTGCTACAGCTCCAGAAACAAAGGATAACGATTTTACCTGGAAAGATTTTCAAGCTAGAAACAACAATGAGTTGGCAGCGGTGTATGGTAACTTCGTAAACCGAGTACTCAACCTAATGGCTCGTTACTTTGATGGAGTTGTTCCGGAGCCAGGAGCATTTACCACAGAGGATAAAACAGTTTTAGACTTCATTGCTCAACAATCTGGAAAAATTGGAGACGCTTTAGAAAAGTACAAGTTTAGAGAGGCGCTTTCAGCCTATATGGGCATTGCGCGTACAGGAAATAAGTACTTAGCAGACCAAGAGCCATGGAAGGTGATTAAAACCGATGAGGAGCGCGTAAAAACGATTCTGTATGTTGCTACTCAGGTTTGTGGTTTATTGGCCCAAGCCGGAGAGCCGTTTTTACCTTTTTCCTCAGAAAAGTTGAGAGGATACTTAGGGTTAGAGCTCTTGAAATGGGAGGACATAAAAACCTATGATTTCGTGAAGAGTGGATCTCCATTGGAAAAAGGAGAAATTCTATTCCAAAAAATTGAAGATGTAGAGGTGGATAAACAGTTGGAAAAACTAAAACCAGAACCCGAATTGGAAGAGGAAAATACAAAGGTAAGTCCGCTAAAAGATGAAATAGGCTTTGAGGATTTTATGAAAATGGATATCCGAACAGGGACGATTCTTGAAGCTGAAGCAGTGCCTAAAACGGATAAGCTCCTCAAATTATTGGTGGATATTGGAGTAGAAAAGCGGACAATAGTTTCGGGTATAGCTCAAGATTTTAAACCAGAGGAAATTATTGGTAAACAAGTTTCAGTTTTAGCCAATTTGGCGCCTAAAAAACTGAGAGGGGTAGAGTCTAAAGGAATGATTTTAATGGCGGAAGATTCAGATGGGAAACTTACATTTGCCGCCCCTACGGACACAATAGAGAATGGATCTATAGTTCGTTAGTTCTTTTTAAGTTTGAAGAGGTAATAGGCAAGAAAAAGCCTAATTGTTTTGTATCCAATATTTGGCCCCGTAGTTCAATGGATAGAATAGAAGTTTCCTAAACTTTAGATGGCAGTTCGATCCTGCCCGGGGCTACAGTAATTTGTAAACCCGTTAAAGAGGCGGCTTGCAAAATATAAGGCTCCGTAGTACAATGGATAGTATATGGGTTTCCGGTACCCAGGATCTAGGTTCGATTCCTAGCGGAGCTACTTTTTACAACTTACCCCAACCCATGAGGGTTAAAGCATGAAGATAGGAGCATACATAGTTTTAATTCTTTTTTTTCTAAACGCTTGTACGTTGAACGAGAAGGAAGAAGAAAAAAAGGTTTCTCCTTCCACAAGTGATTTGTCCTTAGTTGTGCTTGGAACCGTTCAGGATGCAGGTTACCCCCAAATTGGCTGCGTAAAATCCTGTTGTGCAAACAAATGGGAAGAAAGCGGACCAACGCATTTCATTACTAGTTTAGGTTTAATAGACTCTAAGAACAACAAAACATGGCTTTTTGAAGCTACTCCAGATTTTAAACATCAAACTCAAATTCTATCGGAAAGCGCGGGAAATGAAGGGATTAAAATGCCCGATGGGATTTTTTTAACGCATGGCCATATGGGGCATTATACTGGATTAATGCACTTGGGTAGAGAAGCTATGAACGCCAATAAAGTTAAGGTTTTTGCCATGCCCAAGATGAAGAACTATCTAGAGAATAATGGTCCGTGGAGCCAGTTGGTAGATTTGGAAAATATTGAACTAGAAGAAATGAAAGCGGATAGCGCCCATTCTTTAACAAACAGGCTGAACGTTACACCAATTTTGGTTCCTCATAGGGGAGAGTATACCGAGACGGTAGGTTTTAGAATAGAAGGAGATGACAAAAAGGTGCTTTTTATTCCGGATATTGATAAGTGGAACAAGTGGGATAGAAACATTTTGAATGAAATAGCTCAAGTGGATTATGCCTTTCTGGATGCTACCTTTTTTAAGAATGGAGAAGTAGGGAACAGGGATATGTCAGAAATTCCACATCCTTTTGTAGAAGAAAGCTTAAAACTCTTTGAAACCCTACCCGTATTTGAGAAGAACAAGATTTTCTTTATTCATTTTAACCATACAAACCCTTTGTTGCAAAAGGATAGTAAAGCACAAAGAGAAGTTTTAGAGGCCGGTTATCACATAGCGGAACAGGGTTTTACCCTAAACTTGTAGTTTTATAAGAACAGCTGAATGCAGGACTACCTAGACTTTGCGAAAAAAAATGGTGTTGAACTTCGTGATTCAGGAAGTTGTCAATTCTGTGGAGCATCAACGCAAAGAGGGGTTCACGAATGTGTTGAGATTTTTAACCTAGGTTTTCCATGTCTCGATTACACAAAACCCGAAAATCACCTTTTTCGCTTTGTTTGTGTGGATGCCCACACCTTACAGCACTCAGAAATTCATGGACGTTGGAACAATCACTTTCATTTAACCCGACAACATTTGATTTTCAATTATGCGTGTAATTGGAGTTATAAACTATCTCCCAAACTGAGTGATCACTTAAACGGCTATAAGAAGGATAATGCAGAAGAGTTTTTAAAACCACCTCCACTATTAGAACGAGGAAAAATTAGAACAACTGATGTTTTGCTTCACACACAAACGGAAGAAGAGACGAAACGATGGATTTTGAAATGGGGCAAAGAAGTGTATGCGGCATGGTGTGCTTATCATAGCCTTGTAGATGATATTGCAAAGGGGTTTTTATCCAAATACGAAGGCGAAATTCATTTTATAGAATAAAAATTTCCGATCAACCAAGTTTTAAGGTAGAACCAATGGGATCTTAATTTTTAAGAATCAAAGTGGAAGCCGTATTGTGAAAAGTAAGGCTTTGCAGCTTCGATAGTTTTAGTTTGAAGCTCATCTTTATACCCTCCAACCAAGCCCTTCCGTGTAAACTCACCCGTAAACTGTGTGCCACCATTTCCAAATTGCTCATTCTTTTCTCTTCCCATTTTTTGAATGTTTTGAAAAGAAGATAATTGGACACTTTTCTGTGCCAAATTTTCATCAAACGGATAGCCTAGATGTTCAATTACTTTTTTTAGTTCTTCCAGAGGCTTATGGTGTAAGTCTTCATATTTAAGCGTTAAAACACCTTTAGCTTTTTGATAAGACTGGATATGTAATTCCCACAGTTTAAGATTATAGCGCACAAAATGGTCTATAGGGTTAGTATATCTACTCTCCTCAAAGCCAAGCTCTAAGTCCGCATGTTTTTTTCTGAAGTAGTAGGCAGATACCAAAGTGTCTAAAGGATTTCTGTAGATGTAAATACACTTGTTGAATACCTGAAAAGCCTCTCGGTAGTGCTCATGCGTTCTTATTATGTATGGGAAATGAGGCTTGGGTCCATGCAAAGATTTTTCATCCAAAGCATTCAATTGATCGCTTTGAATGTGGTTTAGCTCGGAATAACTCAGTGTTTTGCTATCTGCCTTTTGTAGTAAGTTGAAGTAGTTAAAAATTAAAAACCTAAGCCAAGTATTGCCACTTTTAATGTAACCTGAAAATAGAACAGGATCATATTTTTTCTGAGAAATATCCTTGAGTTTTACTTGGATGCGGGCAGGAACGCCCTCTTTTTCCTGGTTAAAATGATAGATGCTCGACCATGCAATAAGTCTGTATTTGATGGATTCGGGTAGGAGTTTTTCAAGCTTTGAGTTCATGGTTTAATAGCTCAAGCTTATTTAAAAATCTTATGATACAAGCGTGTAAAAGCAAACTTGAAATCCTGAAAATTATAAGAAGCGTGATTCGATATTAAATATTTAAGGCCAGGAACAGATTTTCGTTTGGGCGAATAGCCGTTGTAACTACCCCAGCTCAATTCACCGGTTTTGATGTTTTCAATTTTTCGTAAAAACCACTCTCCTGATAAAGGGTTAGAAAGCATGGGTGTGTAATAGAGGCAGTTTTCAAAGAAATAATGGTTTACCTGAGACCATCGTGTTCTGCTTTCATCTTTTACGTGAAGCCCTCCATGAATTAGGTTAGCGGACCAGATTAAAACATCTCCCTTTTTTACATGGAGTGTTTTACGTTCAAGTTGGTGTGCTTCCATAAGTTCTTCGATGAAAGGCTCATAGTATTTTCTGTAATTGGCACTATTTTCAAGATTATCTTCGGTTTTAAACGAACTCATTAATTGAGTGAAACCATATACGTTGAGTTTATGAGAGCCTGGGTAATAAAAGAGCGTACCATTTTCCTCATCCATATCCTCTAGAGCCATCCAGCTCGCGCACATATACCTTTCAGGAAAACTATTAAAATGTATCGTATCCGAATGACCTTTTTGCTTAGAACCGTATTTAAAATTTAAGGTTTGAAAAGGGATAGGCTTTCGGTCGTACAAGGTTTCAAGCAGTTCCAATATACTTTCATGCACAGCTAAGGTTTGAATAGCCTTACTTTCTTTCCAGAGGTTGAGCGCTCTAGGTTTTACAGGACTAAAATGATGATCAAGTTTGCCGTCTAAATCCGATAAAGCATTCTGAGTTTGAGCTTCGTCTAAAGCATTGCCCAATATGAGATAACCATTTTCATGGTAAAAGCGAGCTTGTTCCCTTTGCTTATCGGTTAAGTGGCTTCTTTTCTCCAGTTCTTTTTCAAAAAAAGGAGATTCAATCCATGGCAAGTTTATAGACATCATTGAAACAAATCTAAGGATTATAGTCTATTCAATATGGAGCATGGTCTTCTTGCTGTGCTCTATATTTGGTTTACAAGGGCAAATCTATGGATAAGAGCAAATAGGTTAACTTTACCTAAGATTTGTTAATTAGAGGTTTATATGAAAAAAGTTTTACTCTCCTTATTGTTTCTTGGTTTAGGATTAAGTGGAAAAGCACAATATTTAGTGTCCGGTGAATTAACCAATACGGTTTCAGCTCAAGTTTTAGTGTTTGTAAACCCTGCGGCTTTGTATGATGTAAATAGCTACAAAATTATCTACAATACTACCGATATAGATGGCACACCGACTACAGCGAGTGGCGCATTGATGGTTCCAGTAAACTCAGGCTGTGATCTTTTCCCCTTAGTTTCATACAGCCACGGAACTGTGTTGGAAAGAGAGAATGTTCCGTCCAGAAATAATAACGAGTCCTTTATCCCCAAAATTTTAGCGAGTACAGGTAGAATTGCTGTGGCTGCAGATTATTTAGGCTTGGGAGATAACCCAGGTTTGCACCCATATCTTCATGCCGAGTCTCAAGCTACGGCATCTATAGACTTGATGCGTGCTGCTCGTGAGTTTATTCAAGACTCTTTAAATGTTTCCCTTAACGGAGAAGTATTTGTAACGGGTTACTCTCAAGGGGGCCATGCAGCAATGGCTACGGCAAAGTATATACAAGACAATAGTTTAAATAGTGAGTTTAATATTGTTGGTGCCGGCCCTGCTTCAGGACCTTATAATTTAAGTGGAACCCAAGCAGCCGTATTGGTGTCAGACCAACCTTACTCCAACCCAGGTTATGTGTGCTATTTACTTTTTGGTTTAAACCGGGTTTACGGAAACATTTATAACAACTATTCAGATATTCTAAAATCTCCTTACGATGTAATAATCCCTCCTTATTTTGATGGAACTTTTCCGATGGATTCAGTAAATGCTCGTCTACCTGCTAAGCTTTCAGACTTTATGCAGGATACAGTCTTAGCCAACTTTAAAAATGATAGTGTTGGAAGAACGCATCCTTTATGGCAAGCCTTACTAAAGAATGACAATTACGATTGGACACCTAACTTTCCAATGGAATTGTATTACTGCACCTTAGATGAGCAGGTAGACTTTAATAACTCTATAGATGCTGCAAACCAGATGACACTTAATGGGTCGAGTAGTGTTGTAGCAGTTAATCAAGGTGCACTAGATCATGGAGGTTGTGTTGTTCCAGCTATTGGCGGGGCTTTAAGCTTCTTTGAGACTTTAGATACAGAATGCGTTATGATCAGCTTGGAAGAGCAACTGAGAAAAGGGTTAATTTCTTTATACCCGAACCCGGCACAATCTTATTTTAGTGTAGATGGACTGGAAGCAGAAACAGCTTCTGTAATCATTTATGATCTGAATGGAAGACCTGTACTGGAGAGAAACTTTATCACGGAAGAGCACATAGCTATTGATCATCTAAAATCAGGTATATATTTAGTGCGTATTATATCCGGAAACGAAACAGCTACAACCAAAATGTTAATCGAATAGAGGTATTCCTCAAATAGCAATAATAAAAAAGGAGCAGTATTTACTGCTCCTTTTTTATTATCCGTTTAAGGTTTCAAGTTTTTGTTGAGACTTTTCCCAATCTTCCATCATCTCTAGCAATCTGGCTTGATCGGCTTCGTATTTTTCGTAAAACCCGGGCTCCTTACTTAGCTCCTTAAATTCTTCCGGATCATTTAGTTTCGCATCTAAATCTTTAAGTTTCGCTTCAAGTTGCTCAATTTGCTCTTCTAGCTTTTTAATCTCTCGCTGTACCTTTTTTAAATCTCTTTCACGCTGCTTTCGAGCCTCATAGTCCTCTTTTGAAGAACTCTCTTTTTTTGCTTTTTCCTCTTCTTGCTTTTGTTTGTGCTCCACTTGTCTAAAGTCCTCAAACTTGCGCGCTTCAAGGTACTCATCTATAGATCCAACAAACTCTTTTACTGCTCCGTTTCTAAACTCAAATATTTTATCCGCTAAACCTTGAAGAAAATAACGGTCGTGTGAAACAACCACGAGTGTTCCATCATAGTTCAACAACGCATTTTTAAGCATCTCCTTACTCCGCATATCCAGGTGATTGGTAGGTTCATCCATAACCAATAAGTTATGTGGATGAAGTAGAAGTTTGCATAAAGCCAGTCTACCTTTTTCACCACCAGAAAGAACTTTCACCTTCTTTTCTACATCTTCGCCACTAAATAGGAAAGAACCCAGAAAGTCTCTAGCTCTTTTCCGCAAGTCTTCGGGAGCGGCATCTTCAATGGTTTGCAAAAGGGTAATGTTACCGTCTAGCGTTTTGGCTTGCTCTTGAGCGTAATAACCTATATCAACATTATGTCCAGTCTCTAATTTACCTTGATGTTCTAGATGCTCCGCAATGATCTTAACCAAAGTAGATTTTCCTTGACCGTTTTGGCCTACAAAGGCAACTTTGTCGTTTCGGTTTATTTCTAGATCAACTTTTTCAAAAATCTTCTTTTCACCATAAAACTTACCCAAGTTTTCCGCATCGATAACCACTTTTCCGGAGCGCGGAGCAGGAGGAAAGCGGAAGCTTATTTTTCTGGAATCGTCCTCATCAATTTCTATACGCTCCATATTATCGAGCTTCTTAATCAGGTTTTGAGCGAAAGAAGCCTTACTGGCTTTATATCTAAACTTTTCAATGAGTTGTTCGGTATGCTTGATTTCTTTATCCTGATTTTTGAGGGCTTGCATTTGTAGCTCTCTACGCTCGGCTCTCAGCTTAGTGAATGCGGTATAAGTAACAGGATAATCAAATACCTTCCCTTTTACCACTTCAACGGTTCTCTTTGTAATATGATCTAAAAATGTTCTATCGTGAGACACCATTAAAATGGCACCTTCATACTCGCTTAGGAAGCTTTCTAACCATACAATAGAATGAATATCCAAGTGGTTGGTCGGTTCATCCAATAGGAGAAGATCGTTGGGGCTGATGAGTAGTTTGGCCAATTCAATCCGCATTCTCCAACCGCCACTAAACTCCGTAGTCTGTCTGTTAAAATCTTCAGAAACAAAACCTAATCCTCGTAATATTTTCTCAAGATCGCCATGGTAAGAGTAACCACCAACGAGATTAAATCTTTCGGTAAGATTATTTAAATCTTCAATCAGTTTGAGATAACCGTCACTTTCATAATCTTCTCTAGAGGCTAAATCTTCATTAATAGTAGCCAGTCGTTTCTCAATTTCTTTAACCTCACTTAAGGCGGATTCTGCTTCTTCCCAAACTGTTCGCCCATCGTATAGCGGAAGTTCTTGAGGAAGATAACCAAGTGTAAAATCTTTAGGCTTTGCAATGCTACCAGAATCGGCACTGATACTTCCGTTTATGATTTTAAGTAATGTAGATTTTCCTGCACCATTGCTTCCTACCAAACCAATCTTCTCAGAAGGGTTGATTAAAAATGAAATGCCATTAAAAATCTTTCTGTCGTTGTATTGAAGATGTAAGTTTTGTATTCCGATCATATGGCTGCAAAAGTAATAGGGAAATCAAAAGAATAAGGTTGTTTTGCTTATTTCAAAAAACGGTTTAAGTTATAGCTTTCTGGAAGCTCTGTACCATTCAATAGATAATCAACAAAAAGTTTAGATAATAAGGGGGCCATTAAAACACCTCTAGACCCCATTCCATTAAATACATATTGATCCTTGTAAAAGCCTAGGAGCGGTTTTCTATCGCTTATATTAGGTCTTACCCCGGCAATGTGATCCACAAGCTCATAGGAGCCTGTAAAGATCTTTTCCAAACCGTTAATGAGCTTCAGTTTTCCCTCTTCGGTAGGTGTGTCTGATAAATTATCCCAATGATAGGTAGCACCTACTTTAAAAAGTTTGTTTCCGAGGGGTAAAATAAAAACACCGGCATGATAAAGGTACTCCTCAGGTATGTCATCGGATTTAATAACAATAAGCTCCCCTCGAGTGGGAGTAAATACCTTTTGTTGAAGCAGTTGATCTTTAAACAAATGGCCGGTACAATTTAGGATTGAATCTACTTGGTAGTATTCTTTAAGTGTATCTGAGTCTGTAGCTTCGGCAGTTTCTTCAATAAGTTGATTTCTATCGGATAAAAAGACTCGATAAGAAGAAAGAAAAGATGATGTTTTTAGCCAGGCGGTATGCTGCATTATCCCAAAGCCAAAAGGAGCAATAATGGATGTGGATGTATTGGGGGCAATGTTTCCTAAGTATGTATTGAAAGGTGGGTTGGATGATTTTTCAAGCCATTGGTTTTGCTCTTCTTGAGAATGTATTAAGTGAGCAATAGGTTGCTTAACAAAAAAAGATTGCTCAAGTATCGATTCCCACTTGGTATAAAAGGGCTCAATTTCGCTCATAAAGAGATCTGCTTGATGAACCATTTTTAATCGCTTTAGAACGATCGGGTTGACCAGACCTCCTGCAATTTTTGAAGAAGTGGAAAGCTGAGGTTGGTCTAGAACGAGGTGATCAATGCCTTGTTCATGAAGTCGCATGGACAGAACAGTTCCGGCAAGCCCTTGCCCGAGGATGAGGTATTTAGGCATAATATAAATTCATAAAACAAAAAAGCCCCGTTGTGTTGCACAGCGGGGCTTTTTTCTAAATTATAATGTTTTAATATTCCCAGAGATCGTGCTCGTAATTTCTCAAGTTTTCTTTGATTTTCTGACCTTCCAAAAGTTGCTCCATAGGAGAGTTTCTTTTGTAGTCAGCAATCTTACGATCGTAAACATTGTCTTCTCTATAAATTACAGAGTTGAAGTAACGAATATGAAAAACCTGATCAAAAGTTAAGCGCTGAGAGTAATTCTGATTGTTAAAAGCAACGTTGGTGGCCAATGCATAACGTGCATCTGGGAACCAAACCCAGAATAAAGGATAAACCTCTTTGGTTTGAGGATCACGAACCACGGGAGATAATCCGATGATACGATTTTTCATTTCTCCCCTTTGCTTGTCAAAAAACCAATCGGACTTAATCTCGTAAGCAATTACATCTTTCGGACGGATACGAATGGTATCAACAGCAAGTACGATAGATTCATCATCTGGGTCTCTTAAAGTATCAACCCTAGAAGCATAACCTGCTACTTGTTCTGGTGTTAGAGGTATTTCAAATCTATGATCTGCATACACTTCAACAATAGTACCTTCATTCATAATGCCATCCATAAGAACATCGAATAACGATTTTCTATCTGGAATAGGAACTACAGGATAGTATAGGTGATGATTGATTTTTTCCCTAAGATCAATACGCTCCCAATGACGGGTGCTCCACAACATATCCGCTTCTCTCAAATGAGGATAAGGGAATACTTGGTTGTGATGGTAATGCTTAGGTGCATCCGGGATGATTCCATCATCCTGAGGGCTAAGAACTTGGGCACTTAGAGTGTTCGAGAACACCATACAGCCCAGTAAAATCACTCCTATTACAATCCTTTTCATAATCTCGAGTTAAAATGTTCTAGTTTACATCAATTGAAATTGATCCAATTTTAGTAACCGTTAAACCTTTGGGCCCTTTAGCTCTAATCTTACGAATAGAAACCGTAGAACCAGGCTTTAATTTATCGATTTTAGTTCTTACTGAACTAGGAATAGTTGTTCCTTTAACACGCTCGGGAGGGGATCCAGGAACAGCAATTTCAAAACCAGTAACTTTTAAATTAATATCAAATGGGAAGTCAGGGAAGCGAGCTTCAATTTTAGCCTTCTTTAAAAGGCCTTTAGACATTTGTCCTTCGCGCTTACCATAGATAGATCCTTCCGCAAGAGGTAAACCTTTTATTCTAAATTTCTTACTTCCATAAGAAACCGATTTTTTATTACCGTCAGCATCCTCTTCATCAACGGAAACATTAATCGTTATTTCCTTTTTTCCCTTGATGTTGGTAACGTTAGCCATGTAGTTGCCATTGGAACCGCTAACACCTTGACCACTTACTCTAACTTTAGCAGGGTCTGCACCAGGAACAGCAATATCAAGAGGGTTATCTACACCACGATAAAGCACGTTCATCTTGGTAGGGGAAATAACCGCAGTTGGAGGAGCTACTCTAAAGGTTCTTTCAACAGGGAAAACAATGGGATCCTTACCCATTTGCTTAATGGTAATAACACCAGCCCATTTTTGCTCACCTAGTTTATTCGCTTTGATACGTACTTTACCAACACCATCTACAATTTGATCAGCGGCTAACGGCTCACCATTGATTGTTATGGTAGGCTGTTGTGTATCATCATATGCTGCTACGAAAAAGTCCGCCTCATATTCACCACCTTGAGTTACGTAGGTTGATTTAGGCATAACCATCGGTTTGATGCCTGTGAAAGAAATATCTGCATCACCAATGTGAGATTTTAGCTCACTTATTAGATCAGATTCGGTATTACGTACTTTAGCTTGATAATCTGTTAAAAACGGAAGCATAGCAGCTAATGGGGTATGCTCAAAATTTGCATTTTCCCATTCTGTCATTACCTTATCCTCACCTACGGGTTGCTTTCCGGTATCAAAAGCATCCGTAATGGATGTTTTTAAATTAGCACCAGCATAAACAGAAACAGCATTTTTATAAGCGTCTAGTTTGTTTTTTAACTTAGTCGCATGTTTTTCACCATTCAAAAGATAATTAGCTGGTTTTTCACGAGCGTCTAATGCTTTTGCTAAATCAGAGCCTTTTCCTTGACCATCAATGTAACCGCCACTTTCCTCAATTAAATTGTGTTTAAGGTCAGCTAGGTACGTATATAAGGCATCTGATTCTTTCTTTACATCCAAAGCTTTATCTCGCCATTCTCTGGTTTTTTCGGAATTTTCCTTGAACGCATCATCAAAAGCCTTGTAGATAACCGCATTCTTCTTGTCAATAGTTTGAACCGTTTTATCCAAACTGGCATTCAGTTTGGTTAAAGCATCCAAAATATCTTTCGAAATATTAAGGGCCAAAAGAGCAGTCAATACGAGATACATCATATTGATCATCTTCTGTCTTGGGGACAATTTTCCACCGGCCATAGTCTTAGTTTATTTCTTTGAGTTAGTTATAAATTTTATTTCGTAAGCTTACAATACTAGCCCTTGTTCACGTTCATAGCGGAAAGCATTCCACCATATACGTTATTCAATTGACCCATATTTGAAGCTAAACTAGATACTTCTTCTGCAAGTTTTTCTGAATCACCTAAAGAAGAATTTAATTTTTCCATTAGGTTATTTTGAACCTCCATATGACTAGCTGAACTTTCCAATTGAACTGCATACAAGGCGTTCAACGACTCCATGTTTTTAGAAGCTAAAGTAAGTTGCTCACCGTATTCAGATGTAGCGGCAGCAGCATCTACAGTTTCATTTAGTTTGTGAGCAGCATCACCGAATTTTCTTAATCCGCTTCCTAGGCTTTCAATCAATTCACCATCAATTTTAGCTTCAGACAACATGTTGTCAAGTTCCTGTGTAGGAGAAATTTGGTTTCCAGAACGAATCATTTCTTCATCTGGATCTTCCATACCTGCCAATTCAGGATATACAAGTGTCCAGTCATATTCTTCATGCGGTTTTTCAAAGGCAGAGAAAAAGAAAATCACAGCTTCTGTTGTTAAACCAACTACCAGCATTATATCTGCTCCAGGGTAGTGAAGGATTTTAAACATCGCACCTAAAATCACAACTGCTGCCCCCAAACCATAAAGCTTGGCCATAAAATTCTTAAATCTTTTACCGTTTACATCGATTAACGCCATCGTATTTGAAAATTTAAATTAAAATAATAGATTAATAGTCTCTAAGGTCTCTACCCATAAAACTTTGCACTGTTCTAAAGCCAATATAAGACTTGGCTGTATCTTGATACTCATAATCACGAGTACTTACTTGCATATAGTAACCAACATCTTTCCAACTTCCACCTCTTACCACTTTACGCTTAAGGGTTTCTTCATCATTGTCAAAAGCATTGTATTCGAAATTTGGGCTGATGTCACTTACGTAATAGTAGGATGCTGCTTCAAAAGCCGTACTTGTCCACTCTGCTACATTTCCAGCCATGTTATAAAGGTTGAAACCATTAGGACTGTACTCTGTTACTTTTAAGGTGTAAAACCCGCCATCTGCTGTAACATTACCGCGTAAAGGCTTAAAGTTAGCTAAATAACATCCAGAGCTATTCATCGCATATGGACCACCCCAAGGATAAGTTACCAAATCTTCTCCACCTCTAGCTGCATATTCCCACTCGCCTTCGGTAGGAAGTCTAAAGGCTTGTTCATCTGGAACTTGTTCCGTGCGTAAGAAGTCATTTCTAAACTTAGTTCTCCAATTACAAAAGGCCTGAGCTTGTTTCCAGCTAATCCCTACAACCGGATAGTCGTCATAAGACGGGTGCCAAAAATATTTATCATGCATTGGATCATTAAAACTATAGGTAAAGTCATGTATCCAGCATAATGTATCCGGGTAAATATTGATCGTTGCCTTTTCGAAGAAAGAGCTTCTATCAGAAATTTCTTTATTCTCCTTGATGTAATCGCGGTAAGAAAAGTACTCTCCATCTGCGTCAGAATCATCGTAATCAAAAATAACACGATTCGATTTCTTTGCGGCCTTCTGCTTATCGATCCAGTAATAAACATAATTGAGCTGTCTAGCATCAATTATCTTTTTACCGTTTAACATTTCTTCAGGAGGAAGGTACATACTCTCAACAATTTCGGTGTATTCAGCCGAAGGATAACTATTTCTATCCCATTCCAAATAAGGTTCCCAATTGATTCTTTTCTGCATGGAATCCGGGTAATTCAAAGCGACATATTCTTGATAGAAAGTAGGGTCTTCCAGATCAGCCATGTCAATAAGCTCATATCCTTCTACCAATCCATCCTCACCAAGGCGAAACCTAGTGATGGAATCTCTAACATACTGTACGAATTGACGGTATTCATTATTGGTTATTTCCGTTTGATCCATCCAAAACGATGGAACCGAAACGGTTTTTGTGGGTGAAGTCAAGGAATAAGGGACATCTTGGTCCGCATTACCCATATTGTAAGATCCTTGTGGTAAGTATACCATACCATAAGGCTCTGATGGATAATATTCAGGTCTATTTTGAACTCCGACTAACTCACCATGTGGATTGCTATTGCAAGCAACCAGCATCGCTAGGCTAAGGGTGGTGACAATCAGTTTTTTCATATTCTACCTTGTTTGTTAACAGCGTAAGCTTAAATTAAAAGCAAGTCTGCTATATTACAAAAATCTTGGATTTCTATAACTCCCTTTTTGACGGGGAGGAATTTCAATTTTAAAACAATATCTTAACATAATCTCATGGCTACCTGATGATCCTTGTGTTGCAAGGGTTGAGGTACCTACATCATATGAGTATCCAAGCCTCCAAGCTGGCAATATTTGGTATGCAACATTTACCGCGATAGCATCTTGAAGCCTATAAGTAACGCCTCCCCAAATCTTGTTATTGTACATCCCCATCAAGTTAACGTCTAAGCTCGGTGAGCTATTGAGGTCTGTTTTGATTAAAGTACTAGGCATAAGAACCCAATTTGTAGCAGGAATTTCCCAGTTGTATCCGCCCATAATATAAAAGTGACGAGCGTTTGTATATTCAATAACTGTATTTCTTACGCTGTTTAGTTCCGCTGTCGATTGTGTAAGGTTAGTCGTTGAAACACCTGCCCAAAGCGTGGAACTCTCATAGTATACTCCAAAACTTGGATTAAAGGATAATGCCGAAGCATCGCCAGCAGCCAAAGATGGATCGGTAAAATCATTCTCTGACGGCACCCATTGTGCATCGTCTAATGCTTTGTTCCTCAGGTTTAATCCGACTCCGATTCCTAATGTACCGTTGGACAGCTGAAGCTGATAAGCATAGGCTACTCCAAAATCAATATTTTGGAAGAACCCGATTTGATCATTAGCCACACTTAAGGATAAACCACCATGAAGCTTTTGAATAGGAGCATTAAGATTGAAGTTTTGAGTTGTAGGAGCTCCTTCAAAACCTACCCATTGACTGCGATGGACTAGGTTGGCGCAAATAGCTCCACCACTACCGGAAACTCCAGGGTTGTAGTAGATTTGATTGAACATATACTGTGTAAACTGAACGCCTTGTTGAGACATCCCGAATAGCGGTAACAGTAGTAGTGCAAACGCGTAAATTTTCTTCATAAACGCTGGGTCTTTTTTAGTGTAGGGTTAGCGTTGGAATCTCCAAAGATAAAATTTTGAACAAAAAAATGTTAATTCACTGTAAAAAATCCATAAATTTCTGGAAACCTTAACCTTTCTATAATGCTTTATTGAGAGCTTGCCACCATCTTACGGGCACATCATTCTCACACGCTTTTAAATAATCGTTGTGTGAGCAAGGGACTAATTTATGCCGCTTGCTACTTAAGTTATTCTCCTCTTTAATAGGTACTTCCACCCACCAACGTTCGCTTACGTTGCTTCGATAAAAGACGAGTTCGTGCTCTCCATCATTTATCAAAACCGTAAAACGATCGTAGTCATCTTTGGTGCCAAATGGATAGTCTCCCTTTCTATTATTAAAACCTTCAATAAAGTACCAAATCATTTGGGCAACCAAATGAGCCGTCCGGCCTTCATTGTCGTATTCTGGGTTTAACTCGTAAATACCGAAAGATGTAACCTTATCGCTAATGCCTGCGTATCGGCTTAATGCACAGGCTTCTTCCCCACTAAAACCGTTGGGCGAATGGTTTAAATTTCCAGGTGCGTCCGATTGGCGAACTGCCGATAAATCAAAACTCACAATGTCCGCATCCCTTAAAATGGGCTCCGACTCTCTAATGTTATCTCGGAAAAGGCCAAGGCGATGAATGTCAAAGTACATTCGTTCCATCAAATCAATTTCATCTTGATTTACAAAATAGGTTTGATAGCCAATGTTGCTGTAGTTGAAAAGTATGTAGGGCTTTTGGAGCACCACAGAACTCAAGAAATTATTTGAGTTTAAGGTTTCGTTTTGATCCCCTAAGTTGAACTTAGGATCTATAGAGACAAGGTTTACCGTTTGCTCCATACCGTCATACGCTCGGTAATTGGCATAAGTCAGATCTTGTCCGCCTCCTATTATGATAGGCACTATATCTTTCTTTAAAAGCTCAAATACAACTTCTTTCAGAGCTATATAAGTATCTTTTAGCGATTCGCCACTGTAAATATTGCCAAGATCTACCGTGTTGTGTGGCCATTTACCCACAAAAAGAGGGTAGAGATAATCTCTAACCGTATCGGGTGCTTGGTCGCAACCTTCATTATTGGTGGAACCTCGATCTTCCATAACCCCAATCAAAGCGAGTTTAACGCCTTCTAAGTCAGGTAGACCGTCAAGCTCTGTGTGCTTGAGGATGTTATGCACAAAGGCTTGCGAATGATGATTCTCATAATCCGAAATAAGACTATCCCGAACCGGAGAAAGAAAGTCTTGTAGCATCATTTTTTAGCCGTTCTTTTCTTTTTAGACTTTGGGCTCGCTTTCTCGATTATTTCTATGCATTCCTTTAAAGTCAGTTTAGTAGCATCTACCGTTTTTGGCATTTCTACCTTCACTTTACCTTTAATTATGTTAGATCTACCCCATCTGGCTTTTTCAACACGAATGCCTTCTTCTTTCCAGTCGTGTAAAATTTTATCCTTTTCCTTTTGCTTTTTCTCTTCTATTATGGTTGCAATATCATCTTCCGTAAGATTATCGAAATCATACTTTTTACTCACGTTGATGAAGATGTTATTCCATTTTAAATAGGGTCCAAACCTACCTACACCTTTTTGTACAGGCAATTCTTCGTAATGCGCAACAGGAGCGTCTGCTTTCTTTTTGGCTACAATAAGCTCCGTAGCACGATCCAAATTAACACTCATGGGGTCTTCCCCTTTATCGAGCGACACGTACATTTTTCCGTATTTAATGTATGGACCAAACCTTCCATTAGATACGATTACCTCTTCTTCTTCATAACTTCCCAAGGTTTTGGGTAACAAGAAAAGATCAAGTGCTTCTTCAAGGGTAATCGTACCGAGAGTTTGATCGTGCTGAAGACTGGCAAACTGTTTCTCCTCATCTTCCCGATCTCCTATTTGTGCCATAGGGCCATATCGTCCAATTCGAACACTTACCTGCTTACCGGTTTTAGGGTCTGTACCTAAAATACGTTCGCCTGTGGCACGATCTGAGGTTTCTTCCACTTCAACAAGGTGTGGATGAAAATCTTGATAAAAACTATCAATCATTTGATCCCATTTCTCCTTTCCGTGTGCTATGTCGTCAAATCTGTTTTCAACGTTCGCGGTAAAATGGTAATCCAGAATATTTTCAAAATGTTCTACTAAAAAGTCATTCACTACGATGCCAATATCCGTAGGAATCAGCTTTCCCTTATCCGCACCAGTTCTTTCTTTCAGTGCTTTTTGCTGAATGATGTTTTCCTTTAAGCTAAGCTGGCTATACTCTCTTTCTACGCCTTCTAAATCAGATTTTTCTGCGTAATTCCTTTTTTGGATAGTAGAAATAGTAGGAGCATAAGTAGAGGGTCTTCCAATACCTAGCTCTTCCAGTTTTTTTACCAAACTCGCTTCCGTGTAT
Source organism: uncultured Owenweeksia sp. (assembly GCA_964485405.1). Lineage (GTDB taxonomy): Bacteria > Bacteroidota > Bacteroidia > Flavobacteriales > Schleiferiaceae > CAKZNE01. Next base: position 28,178 of record CAZAJG010000035.1, read on the forward strand.
CGAGCAGGGTGTTTTGTAAAGCGTTGTGTAGCATTGATAATCTGAAGACCAAGGTTTTCACCTTTAGAAGTGGCTGGAAGCATACCTTCTTGTTCTTCTATATCTTCATCATCCGTTCCTTCTAGATAAACTTTTAAGAAACCTTCAAATTTGATTACTTCACCTCTAGCAACAAAGTCCATACTGGCCTCTGGTGAGGATATTCTTAATACGGTTCTTTCAAGTTTAGCATCGCTCATTTGAGAAGCGATGGTTCTTTTCCAGATCAAATCATACAGGCGCTGCTGCTGAGCATCCAAACCAGCCGAATGCTTGTCTGGATAGGTAGGTCTAATAGCTTCGTGTGCTTCTTGAGCACCTTTATTTTTGGTTGAATATTTTCGAGTTTGAGCGTAATCTTCTCCGTAATGACTAACAATTTCATTTCTCGAAAGATTGAGCGCTAAATCAGATAAGTTTACAGAATCTGTACGCATATAAGTAATGAGCCCAGATTCATAAAGTTTTTGAGCTACAGACATGGTCTGTGCTACGGAAAAATATAGTTTTCTAGAAGCCTCTTGTTGAAGCGTAGAAGTAGTAAACGGTGCTGCTGGAGATTTTTTTGCAGGTTTCGTTTCAATACTCTGAATGTTGAAGGAATGTCCTTTACATTTTTCAAGAAAGGCGTTTGCCTCTTCTTCTGTATTAAATCGATTATTTAATTCGGCTTTTAAAGTTTTGCCACCGGCCGTAGTAAAATCACCCACTACTCTAAAACTGGATACACTTTTAAAGTTTTGAATTTCTTTTTCTCGTTCAACAATGAGTCGAACCGAAACAGATTGAACTCTTCCTGCAGACAGTCCACGCTGTACTTTTTTCCATAAAACGGGAGAAAGTTCAAAACCAACAAGTCTATCCAGAACTCTTCTAGCTTGTTGAGCGTCCACTAAGTTTTGATCTATTCTTCTCGGATTTTGTACCGCTTTTTCGATCGCAGATTTGGTAATCTCATGAAAAACAATCCGGTTAGTAGTTAAAGGGTTTAAGCTGAGAGCTTCTGCTAGATGCCATGCTATAGCTTCTCCTTCTCGATCCTCATCCGATGCTAACCAAACTGTTTCAGCAGATTTAGAGAGTTTCTTCAATTTGCTCACAACATCTTTCTTCTCCTTGGGGATAGCGTAAATGGGAGCATAATTGTTTTCGATATCTATACCCATATCTTTCGAAATTAAATCTCGGATATGTCCATAGCTTGATTCCACTTGAAAATCCTTACCTAAGAATTTTTCAATGGTTTTGGCCTTTGCTGGAGACTCGACTATTACTAAGTTTTTTGGCATCTTATGAAAAGCTTTTCCGTTTTCTTTCAACCGCCAAAATAAGTCAATAGTTTTCGAATATCACAAAATGACTTTGTTTGGTGAAGTGAGATTTGTGATTTTTGATTGTGTAACTATTTTGTTTTCAGATGAATTAGGTGGTTGATGTTATCTGTCAGTTATTCTCTATATTATTTAGACGAGAAGGGGGAATGGTACATAATAGGGGTTGGTGTGTGGACGGAAAACCCATAAAACGGGCAATCTATAACCTCATTACCCATGCGTCTGATATAATAAGGTATACTTGGTTTCCAATTGAACTATCCCTTACTTTGCCTGATCTATGAAAAAGATCATTCGATTTTTTGCGTACACCTGTGTTGTGTTCTTTTTACTATCTCTATATGGTGCTTTGGTAAAGCATGTGAGTAAAGGGGGTGATGCAGGGCCATTAACCAAACCGGTTGTATTTGCCACAGAGTTTCCAAATCTATTGATGCGAGTTTTTGAAGAGAAAGTGGAGCAAAGAAGATCGTTTAAGCCTTTGCAAAAAGATTTTGTTCCGATTAACAAATTGGAAGAAGATCTAATTGTACTGCGGTCGATCACCAATAAAGATGGAGGGAGAGATGTTTTATTGCAAAACCTGAAGAACAATGAAATTCTTAGAACATGGACGTTAAAAGATTCTTTTCGGGATCGTTTTCGGGTGAAAAATCCATTGATGATGCCCAACGGGGATCTCATTTATAATATCGTTCAGCATTCAGGATTGAAAAGAATAGATCAAAATGGAAACTATGTTTGGCAAGCCGATCCAGAACTGGTAGCGCATCACTCCTTAAATCTTGACCACGAAGGCAATGTGTGGGGATGTGTTACCCGAAAGGCAAAAGGGAAAATTATACCCAAAGTATTTGAATCTTTTGGAGAGGAGAGACGACTGACTTACCAGGATAATGAGATTATAAAATGGAATGCCGAAACTGGAGAGGTGATGTATCGAAAATCATTAACCGATTTGATGCTGGAAAATGATTTGACTAATGCTTTATTTCAACAAGCCATCTTATTAGGAGACCCTTTCCATTTGAATGACGTAGAACCTATTCTTCAAGACACCGGCTTTTTTGAACAAGGTGATATATTGGTCAGCTTAAGGAATTCTCATACCGTTTTTCACTATCGCCCATCCAACGATTCAATAATTAAAGTGATCAAAGGGCCATTTGCCTATCAACACGATGTAGACCTTATAGATGGACATACAATCGCGATCTTCAACAACAACATTCATAAAAACTTTAACTCAAAACCTGCCGTTCGACCGAACCATGCAGCAACGGATGGGGATCCTGAGTTCTCATTAACCCATTCCAATGTTTTACTTTTCAATTATCAGGATGAATCTTTTAGCCCATTAATGGAAGAAGAGTTTGAAAAGAATAAAATAAACACCAAAACTGAGGGTTTATACACCATATTGCCAAATGGAAATATGTTGGTAGAGCAGCAAAACGATGGCATCCTATGGGTGTTAAGTGACACGGGGGTAGTTTATAAAAATCAATTTGAGTCTCAATGGGTGGGTTTTAGAGAAGATTTGAACTGGACTAGAGTAATACTTAAATAATTAGAAAATGGTAATGATGTATGTTGGTCCTGGCCTTGGAACAGGAACTATAATTTTAGTGCTCCTTATTTTTGGATTGGTCGTACTAAGCATTGGTTACCTCTTATGGGCGAGAATAAAAAAAATGTTTAAAAAGAAAAAATGAGTGTACTTTTTGTATCCGTCTTATCCGGATTTATACTCCTCTTTTTAATCAAAAGGTATCATAAACCTATTTTCACTCTCAGTGAGGCGAGTTTAAAAATACTAGATAGCTTGCTCATTCCCGAGGAAACAGATGAGAAAGTAAAGCTGGTAGAAAAAAACTTAACTCGTTTACTGGCCGCTTTGGTTAGGTTCTTTGCCTTAATTTTAATGGTGCTGGTTGCAGCGGCTTTGCCCTTAATTATTTTAGACCAGGCTTTTGAAATAAAGGTAGATTTATCTTCTTGGTACTTTTTATTGGGAATATCGCTAGGGAGCATTATTCCTTTCATTCCGGTTCAAAAAAAGGATGATCTATCCTATTCAGAGTTATCCAAATTGTTTCATCGTTTATTTTTGGATAATTACAATGTCTCCAAAAAACTATTTCAGATAGAAAAGAAACGATATCTCAAGGCTAAAACAGAATTGAACCAAGACTTTGTTATGGTTAGCGGTTTGGCCAGAGCAGGAACTACAGCCTTTATGTTGGGTTTAAATGAAATTAAAGCATTTAAGTCCCTCGATTATTCAAATATGCCGCTTATCCTAGGGCCTAACATTTGGAAAAAATTCTATTCACCCAAAGGGAAGAAAAAAAAGGAAAGAGCACATGCGGATGGCATTCAGGTAGGTTTAAACTCAGCTGAAGCTTTAGAAGAGTACTTTTTTAAAGCACATTTGAATGATTCATACATCCAAGAAAACGCGTTAGAAAAACATTCCATTCAAGAGAGCGATTATCAATCTTACATTGAATATCAAAACCTGCTTCTTAAGGAAAAAGGGGATCGCTATTTAACCAAAAACAATAACGCTCTTCTACGATACGAATCTCTACGTTCACAAAATCCAAACTTTTTGTGCGTGTTTATGTATCGCCATCCTTTACAACATGCTTACTCCCTATTAAAGCAGCATAGACAATACTTGGCCATGCAGCAAAAAGACGCCTTTGTTTTGGAGTACATGAACTGGTTAGGACACCATGAGTTTGGTATGGGGCAAAGAGTATTTCATTTTGCAGAAGAGGCAGAGCCATGCCAGTTGGATAAGAATAGTTTGGACTATTGGCTAGTTCAATGGACCAATTACTATCAATATCTTTTAACAATACCTGAGACAAATAAAACCAAGTTAATTTCCTACGAAGATTTTTGTCAACAACCTACAGAGCTTTTGAATCATCTTTTAGATGGTATAAGTATTGATCAAAGAGTAGAAGCAAAGCCCTCTTTTCAGAATTCAAAAGAGATCAAAGAAGCTTATTCAGACGATATACTGGCTAAAGCTTTGGGTGTTTATGAAGACCTGAATCGTAGGAAAATGAGGGTGTAGCTTTGAAGTCTTTGATGCATAAATAGGCGACATTAGGCCTAAGAAGCACTCTGATTTTAAAGAGAACTGACTTTTTGTCTGTTTTTAAGATTCTCCAAGCCCCAAATTGGTTAATTTTGCGCTGTTTTAGCAATATCGCTCTAAAGAAGTAAATGTATATGGAAGATATGAGAAGTGCCGTTTCGAATGGGAAAGAAAAGAACCCAAATGAACATAATGGTACTTTAACAACGGCACCAAGCCAAATAGGAGATGCAGTGGATGTGGCGGCAAGAAAGCTTTACGTAGAGAGTTACGGTTGCCAAATGAATTTTTCAGATAGTGAAATTGTAGCTTCAATTCTTACTAAAGAAGGTTTTGAAACCACTAGAAATGTAGAAGAGGCTGATCTTGTATTGCTAAATACTTGTAGCATTAGAGATAAAGCGGAGCAAACCGTAAGAAAACGACTCACCAGTTTTAACAAGATCAAAAAAGGAAATCCGGAAATGAAAATAGGCGTTTTAGGCTGTATGGCGGAACGTTTAAAAAGTAAACTTTTGGATGAAGAGAAACTGGTTGATTTAGTAGTGGGCCCAGATGCTTACCGCGATTTGCCAAACTTGGTAAAAGAAGTTGATTCTGGAAGAAAAGCGGTAAATGTTATCCTTTCTAAAGAGGAGACTTACGCAGATGTGAGCCCGGTTCGGTTAGGAAGCAATGGTGTAACAGCCTTTGTTTCTATAACAAGAGGTTGTGATAATATGTGTACTTTCTGTGTAGTGCCTTTTACAAGGGGCAGAGAAAGAAGCAGAAATCCTCAAACCATTGTTGAAGAATGTAGAGATTTGGCAGTGAATGGTTACAAGGAAATAACCTTACTAGGTCAAAATGTAGATTCGTATTTATGGTACGGAGGAGGCTTAAAGAAGGACTTTGCTCAAGCCAGCGAAGCAGCTAAAGCGAGTGCGGTAGACTTTTCTGTTTTATTAGATATGGTTGCTCAAGCGGTTCCTGAGATGAGAATTCGTTTCTCTACTTCCAATCCACAGGATATGTCTGATGACGTATTACATACGATTGCCAAACACGAAAACATTTGCAATTATATTCACCTACCTGTTCAGTCTGGAAGCAGTCGTGTTTTAAAGCTGATGAATAGAGGGCATAACCGAGAAGAGTATTTTGACTTGATCGATCGTGTGCGGAAGATCATTCCGGATTGTGGGATTTCTCACGATATGATAACTGGCTTTCCTTCCGAAACCGAAGAAGATCATAAAGATACCTTAAGCTTAATGGAAAAAGTAAAATATGATTTCGGTTATATGTTTTACTATTCAGAGAGACCAAATACCTATGCGGCACGGAAAATGGAGGATGATATTCCATTAGAAGTGAAGAAACGAAGATTGAGTGAGATTATTGATCTTCAACAAAAACACTCTTTAGAGAACAATCAAAAACACATTGGTGGAGTTGAACAAGTTTTGATTGAAGGAACTTCTAAAAAATCGGATAACGATTGGTATGGGAGGAATTCGCAAAATACCGTGGTAGTATTCCCTAGACGAGATGAGAAGCCGGGTGATTTTGTAAATGTGAAAATTGAAAGCTGTACTACAGCTACATTATTAGGAAACAGAGTTGATTAAAAAGTCAAATATGTATCGTATTTATCTTCTATTTATTCTCGCTGGAGCTAGTTTATTCGCATCGGCACAAGAAAGAGTTGGAAATCGTTGGATTGACAATAACCTGGTTTTTAAAGTTCAAAAAGATGAAATAAAGGAGAAAGGAACTTTCATGTTTTGCATACTCGATACAACCAAGGAAGCTTGTATTGAGAATTTAAGCACCGGAGTTGAAGTGACTATTTACAATGCAGAGGATAAGGAAATTTGGACGGGAATAGCGAGTGGTAAAACAAAGGAATTACAATTGCCTAGAGCACTTCCAACAGGAAGATATTTAATAATTAAGGCTTTTAAACCTTGGGTAACCAATAGGTTTACCGGAAATAGGATATATCAAGATAAAGCCATCGAAACAAAGCATTATATAAAGTGAGCTCATTACAAGAACTAAAACAGAGGTTCGGTATAATTGGATCATCCAGCTTACTGGATAGAGCATTAAACAAGGCGCTGCAAGTAGCTTCAACCGATATTTCCGTTCTCATTACCGGAGAAAGTGGAGTTGGTAAAGAAGCTATTCCTAGAATTATTCACCATCAATCACATCGAAAACATAACCCCTACATTGCCGTGAACTGTGGCGCTATTCCAGAGGGAACCATTGACAGTGAGTTGTTTGGTCATGAAAAAGGCGCTTTTACGGGAGCAACAGGAACTAGAAAAGGGTATTTTGAAGAGGCGAACGGAGGAACGATCTTTTTAGATGAAGTAGGTGAACTGCCTTTGTCTACTCAAGTGCGATTACTAAGAGTTTTAGAAACCGGAGAGTTTATCAAAGTAGGATCTTCTAAAGCCCAGAAAACGGATGTACGTATTGTGGCAGCTACCAATGTGGAAATGTTGGATGCTATTAAAAGAGGTAAGTTTAGAGAAGATTTATACTATCGACTCAATACGGTAGACATAAAAATACCACCCTTACGCGAACGTAAGGATGATATTCATCTCATCTTTCGAAAGTTTGTTTCCGATTTTTCCGATAAATACCATTTGCCACCTATTCGCTTATCTGCGGATGCTGTTGAACTACTTAAAAACTACAGATGGCCGGGTAATATTAGACAGCTAAGGAACTTAGCCGAACAGCTTTCTGTAGTGGAGCAAAACAGAGAGATTAGTGCGGATGTATTGATGGGGTATATGCCTGGAATTGGACAAACTGATTTGCCGGCTGTATACAACAAAGAGCAAAAGAGCACTTCAGATTTTAGTAATGAAAGAGAGATTTTATATAAAATCCTTTTTGATATGCGGGGGGATTTGAATGACGTGAAGAAGTTGACCATGGAGTTAATGAAAAGCGGAATGTCGGATCAGTTTCAAGAGAACAACAGTCAATTGATAAATAAGGTTTTTGGAGATGAGCCAGCGGATGAGCCTGAAGTGAATCTTGCAGAAGAGCCGAAGTATTTACCTATTTATAAAGAGGGAGATACCGAATTGCATCATAGTACGTATGAGGCCGATCATGAAACTATAGAAGAAGAAAATTTATCGTTGCAAGACAAAGAGCTAGAGCTGATATTGAAAGCTTTAGAGCGAAATGCGGGTAAAAGAAAAGATGCAGCTAAAGAGCTCGGAATTTCGGAACGTACTTTGTACAGAAAAATTAAACAATACAATTTATAGTGAGAGTATTTCTGCAATTATTTTTAGTATTAATCGCTACAGCATGCACAGGAGGGTATTCCTTTACGGGAGGGGATACGGGTAGCGCTCAAACGGTTTCGGTAGACTTTTTTCCAAACAATTCTAACTTGGTTCAAGCCGAGTTAAGTCAAAAATTTACGGAGGCTCTGCGCGATATTTTTGTTAGACAAACCCAGCTGGAATTGCAAGAGAGAAATGGAGATCTCCATTTTGAAGGAGCGATTGTAGATTATAACGTTCAGCCAATAAACGCCCAAGCAGATGAGTTGGGAGCAGTGGCGCAGAACCGTTTAACTGTTGCTGTAAATGTTATATTTACGAACAAGACGGAAACGGAAAAGAGTTTTGAGCAACGTTTTTCCCGATTTGCAGATTTCGATGCCTCACAAAATCTGTCTGATGTAGAAAGTGAACTTCTGGATCAGATTGTAGAGGAGCTGGCGGAGAATGTTTTAAACCAAGCTATAGGTAATTGGTAAGTGGATGCGGTAAAGTTTACAGAATGGATTAGAAACCCGGAAAAGGTTCATGAGATTGACTCGGCTGAGCTCAAACGCATCGCGCATCAGTACCCTTACAGTCAATCCATCCAACTCTTGTATGCTATCCGATTAAAAAATTCAAGTGAACATTTGTTTCAACAACAACTGGGGCGTGCTTCTATCCTTACAACGGATAGAACTGTTCTCTTTGATTTGTTTGAAGGAACTAGTCAGACCATTGCGCCACCCAAACTGAAAAATGGACCCGAGAAGGAAGGAATTGAAAACTCTGGTGTGGCTGAAGATCCGATAAAAGAGCCTGTTCAAGAGAAAGAAACCGCAGTACCTCCTTCGGAATATAAAGAACAAGAGGTAGAGAGGGTTGAGAAAAAGCAGCAAGAGAACGATCATAAAAGGGTTGTAAAAGACCAAGAAAAGAAAGAAGTTTTAGCGAAACCTAAGCAAGCAACTGTGGAAGAAGATTTTTCAAAATTATCCGCAAGCGAAAGAATTAAGGCTATTCTAGAGAAAAGCCGAAAGATTCAAAAAGAGTTTGATAGTAATAAGAAACCTGAAGACGAGGCAAACGAAAGAGTAAAAGCCATCCGAGATAAACTTCAGGAAATAAAAGAAAAGAATAGAAAAGAAGATCAGCCTTCGATTGAAGAAGAGGTTCCTGTGGTAGAGGAAACTCAAGAGCCTTTGGCTGAAACTCTGAAAGAGGAAAAGGGTCAAGAAGACGTTTCCGAAAACTTAGAGAATGATTTAAGAGACTCACCAGATTTAAGCACGGAGGAAAAACTGGACTTGACGCAAAATTTGGTAATTGAAGCGGAAGAACAAATTTCTGAAAACACTAATCTACAGGAAGAGGAAGTAGAAGCCCTTGAACCCACAATTGAAAAAGAAGAAGCGGAATTTGCGCCTGTTTTTACGATTGATGAGGAAGAACGTTTAGAGTCAGAAGAAGAGGTAACTCCAATTTCAGAAGATGAAGAACACAGCTTTTCGGGTTGGTTGAATCGCTTGAAATCTGAAGGAAATAAAAAGACTGGAGAAACTGAGGAAGAGGTTATAAAAGAAGAACCCGTAACCATCGATAAAAAGCTTAAGCTATTTGACTCTTTTGTGGAAAAACTGCCAGAAATAAAAAAGAAAGGACTAGAAAGCTCCACTAAAACTTCAACAATTCCGGTGCAGCCGCCACAAAATAGTGGATCGTTAGTTACTGAAACTTTGGCCAAAGTTTACATTCAACAAGGGCATTTTGATAAGGCGATTAAAGCTTATCAAATTTTACAGTTGAAATATCCCGAAAAAAATGGTTTCTTTGCCGACCGAATTTTGGAAATCAAAAAACTGAAAAACAATAAATAAGAAGGCGTTATGATGTTATTACTTTCTGTATTGATCATTATTGTTTGTGCATTGTTGATACTCATTGTACTGATTCAAAATCCTAAAGGGGGCGGTTTAAGTTCTTCTTTTGGCGGAGGAGGCGGAAGCACTCAGATTTTTGGAGGTGTTAAAAAAACAACTGACTTTTTAGATAGAGGAACTTGGGTTTTAGCTATTGCTTTAGTAGCCTTGGTATTATTTGCCAATGTAACCAGTGCTCCAACAGCCGAAGGGCAACAACGCGAATCTTCTATTTCAGAAGAATTAAGCGATGCTCCTGTAGCTCTTCCTCCAACTACAAACACATTGCCTCCTTCGAATAATGACCTTACTCCAGAGCCAGTGCCAGAAGATCCTGCAGAATAAATAAAATAGTATAAGATAATTTGAAAAGCCCTGTAGTTTTTACAGGGCTTTTTTTGTGGTTTTAACCCAAAAATGTCATGCTGTCATTATATATGTCAAAGCGTGTGCTTGGCATACTTTCTGCCCACGGAAAGGTTGTTCATTTTAAACTAAGTATAACTTAAAATCATATCAAACATGGCTGAATTAAGCATCAGACCATTGGCAGACAGAGTTCTCGTTGAGGCAAAAGCTGCTGAGACTAAAACTGCCTCTGGGATTTACATTCCTGATACGGCTCAGGAAAAACCACAAGAAGGAACTGTAGTTGCTGTTGGTAACGGGAAAAAGGATGAGCCTATGACGGTTAAAGTAGGCGACTCTGTTCTTTACGGAAAGTATGGAGGTACAGAGATCAAAGTAGACGGAAACGACTACTTGATGATGCGTGAATCTGACATTTTAGCTATCGTAGGCTAAAAAAGGAATCCAATCGAATTAAAACTTGAAAAAAATTTAATCCATGTCTAAAGAAATAAAATTTAATCTTGAAGCCAGAGATGCCTTGAAAAGAGGGGTAGATCAATTGGCAAATGCTGTAAAAGTAACCTTAGGACCAAAGGGACGTAACGTAGTTATTGAAAAATCTTTTGGTGCTCCAACGGTAACTAAAGATGGTGTTTCGGTTGCTAAAGAAATCGATCTTGAAGATAAAGTTGAGAACCTAGGTGCTCAAATGGTAAAAGAAGTAGCTTCTAAAACTGCAGATGTTGCCGGAGACGGATCATCAACAGCAACGGTTTTAGCACAAGCTATCTACAACCAAGGTATGAAAAATGTGGCTGCTGGAGCTTCGCCAATGGATATCAAAAGAGGTATTGATAAGGCGGTAGGAAAGATCATTGAGAACTTAAAGTCTCAATCAGAAGAAGTTGGCGATAGCAATGAGAAAATTGAACAAGTAGCTTCTATTTCTGCCAATAACGATAGTACAATCGGTAAACTTATTGCTGAGGCAATGGGTAAAGTGAAGAAAGAAGGGGTTATTACGGTAGAAGAAGCTAAAGGAACAGATACATATGTAGATGTTGTTGAAGGTATGCAGTTTGACAGAGGATACCTTTCTCCTTACTTTGTTACTGACTCTGATAAAATGATTGCTGATTTGGAAAGCCCATACATTCTTATTTACGATAAGAAGATCAGTAACATGAAGGAATTACTTCCTGTTTTAGAGCCTGTAGCTCAATCTGGAAAGCCTTTATTAATCATCTCTGAAGATTTAGATGGAGAAGCTTTAGCTACTCTAGTAGTAAATAAGATTAGAGGAAGCTTGAAAGTAGCTGCAGTTAAAGCTCCTGGTTTTGGTGATCGTAGAAAAGCTATGTTAGAAGACATCGCTATTCTTACTGGCGGTACAGTTATCTCTGAAGAGAGAGGCTTTAAACTAGAAAATGCGACCATCGATATGCTAGGTACAAGCGAAAAAGTTGCTATTGACAAAGACAATACAACTATCGTTAACGGTGCTGGAGATGGAGAGGATATTAAAGCACGCGTAAATCAGATTAAAGCTCAAATCGAGTCTACTACTTCTGATTACGATCGTGAGAAGTTACAAGAGCGTTTGGCTAAGTTAGCTGGAGGTGTTGCTGTTCTTTACGTAGGTGCTGCTTCTGAAGTGGAAATGAAAGAGAAAAAAGACCGTGTGGATGATGCTCTTGCTGCTACTAAAGCTGCTATCGAAGAAGGTATCGTTCCTGGAGGTGGTGTTGCTTTAGTGCGCGCTTCTAAAGTATTAGAAGACGCATCTGGTGATAACGATGATGAGACTACGGGTATGGCGATTATTTCGCGTGCAGTAGAAGAGCCTTTGCGTCAGATTGTAGAAAATGCTGGTTTGGAAGGATCAGTTGTAGTTTCTAAAGTAAAAGAAGGTGGTGATGACTTCGGTTTTAACGCCAAAACAGAAAAGTACGAGAATATGCTAGCGGCAGGTATTATTGATCCTACCAAAGTAACTCGTGTAGCTTTAGAAAATGCATCTTCTGTGGCAGGTATGTTGTTAACTACTGAAGCTACCATTACAGAAATTCCAAAAGAAGAAGCGGCAGCTCCTATGGCTCCAGGAATGGGCGGTGGAATGCCAGGAATGATGTAAGAATTCCTAATTCATAATAAAAGTTAAAACCCCGAATTTTCGGGGTTTTTTTGTGCTTGTCATTACCAGAGTTATATTTGTGAAAACACTTAGTTTCATGTTCAGATATTTCCTAGTCGCTATTTTGATTGGTTTCACTTGTCAGTTAAACGCGCAACGTTATAAAAATCCACAGGCGTACTTCAAAAAATTCCAAAATGAAAACCGCAAACTGAGAATCAAAAATCTTAGATATCTCAAAGCCTCCCTAAAATCTAGCGATCAGCGAAAAGTAGATAAGTTCAGGCAGGTGGTGCTGGATCAGGCTAAATCGAGCAAGATTTCTGTAGGCAGAATCGGCCCATACAAGGATTACGATATTCTTCAGAAAGAATACGTAAAAGCTATGCAAATGTATATCGATGCTTTTGAGAAGAACTTTGGTGTAGCGGACGAATTAAGTAAGAACCGATACAACTCTTATGAAGATTTAAAGAAGTATTATCAAGCCGTGGGAAAAGCGGAAGAAGAAATGCTTACCGCTGCTTTTCAAATTGAAAGTGCAGAAGACCATTTTGCACGTACCTACTATCTAAAAGTAGTTAGAGATGAGGAGATGGAAGAGCAATACGCGCTTTTAGATGAAGTGACTCTATACAGTAGGGATATGACGCTTTCTTTTTTTAGAATAGATGCACAAGTAAGAATGTACCTTAAGTTGGTGGAAAGAGGAAGTTTAGATAGTTTGAATGATGTGGTTAGTGAGATGCGTAGGGCCGTAATCAAATCCAAGGAAGAATTAAAGGCTTACGATGCCTTTGAAGGAGAAACCGCTTTGTACGATCAGATGTCGGAATACATCGAAGAAATGGAGGTAGAGCTCAATGAAAACTTAGGAGGGCTTACGGACAATTTGCAAAATGAGTTTATGGAGGAGAAGGAGTATAAGCTCACTCAAAGGGATTTGAACGACTTTATTGAACGTCATAATTATCGCTCAGAAGACTTCTTTGAAACGAAAAGAGAGCTGATTGAAGACTATTTACCAGAGAAATAGAAGTGAATGAAGAAAGTTTGGCGTTTACTTTTCTTCGGACTTATACTTTGTATAGGTTTATCCATATTCTCATATTACCAAACAGCTAGTGCTTCTAGCCCTTTCCTTTTCGAAAAAGCTGAATCCATTCCTTCTCAAAAAGTAGCTGTGGTTTTGGGAACGAGCCGCTATCTATCTAACGGACATGAAAATTTGTATTTCCGGTATCGGATGCAAGCTGTTTTTAAACTCTATCAGCAGGGTGTAATAAAGTACATTCTCGTTACAGGAGACAATCGAAAAAAAGGATATAACGAACCTGAAGAAATGCAAAAGGCACTTTTGGAAATGGGAATTCCAAAGGATCGCATTGTGATGGATTTTGCGGGTTTTAGAACGCTAGACTCCATGGTTAGAGCCAAAGAAGTTTTTGGTTTAGACGAATTTATCTGTGTTTCGCAAAAGTTCCATAATGAACGAGCTGTATACCTTGCTAAACATTTTGGTATTGATGTTTATGGCTTTAACGCCAAGGATGTAAACCATCGATATGGCTTTAAAACACGAGTAAGAGAGGTGCTCGCTCGTGTTAAAATGATGTTGGACTTATACCTCTTCAAAACCAAACCTAAGTTCTTAGGCGAGGAAATTTCCATAGGGTAGAGAGCAACCATTTTTTATTTTCCTTCATCTAAAGAGAAAACAAACTATCTACAAGATGAAAAAAGTCGTGTCTCTTTTACTCGTTTCAATTTTTATGGCATCCTGCAATAAGGGAAAAGATGATAGCTGTATTGACGACAGTTTAATCAATCAAGAAGTAGCCTGCTTTACCGTGTATGACCCCGTATGTGGTTGTGATGGTAAAACCTATGGCAATGCTTGTGAAGCCAAGTTTATGGGAGGCGTAAAGAGTTTTACTCAAGGGGCTTGTAACTGTACATATCCTTTTTCGGGTACGGTGGTAGATATGAGTTTGGATGGATGTGGTAAAGCCATTCAACTATTGGATAATAGCTATTTTATTCCAGTAAGTTGGCCAGATGATTTTGAATTAACGGCTGGGATGCCTGTTGAATTTGATTATATGTTGACGGCTGCTTTAGGCACCTGCATGGCCGGAGAAATGATTGACGTAACGTGTATTCGAGAGCTAGGTTGTTTTCCTATCCGTGATTTTGATCTAAATGATTTTAATTCACCCGACTTTGATGATGAAGTGAGTATTGTTCGTTCAGAAGTGCAAGGAGATTGCTTGGTGTTGGAAGTAACATTTGCTGGAGGATGTGCAGATCATGACTTTAGGCTTTCGCAAGTGCATCCTACTTGTGGAACTCCTCCTTTACCTCCTCCAACCTTGATGTTAGAACATGAAGCACATGGAGATCCATGTGAGGCTCTGCTCACCAAGAAATTGAGCTTTGATCTCACTAAGATTAGAGAAACTACAGGTAATCAAACCAATTTTATACTGGTATCTCGAAGCGGGAGGTTTAATCTACCGCTGATTTATAACTATTAAGCTAAAAGTAAAAGGGGTGGTCATCACCCCTTTTTTAATATTTAATTGGCTAAGATTTGTTTAACCATGGCAGATATGGTTTTTCCATCCGCTTTTCCAGCAAGTTCTTTAGAGGCTACGCCCATTACTTTACCTATATCCTGTGGGCCGGCTGCGCCTAGTTTCTCCATTAAAGCTTTCAAATAGCTTTCCAGCTCGTTACTGTCCATTTGTTTAGGAAGAAAGCTCTCGATAACGGCCAATTGATCTCTTTCATCAACGGCTAAGTCTTCTCTACCTTGTTGATTATATATTTCCAACGAATCCTTACGTTGCTTTTGTAATTTTTGAAGAATTTTTAATTCATCATCCGCACTCATCTCGCCACTGGCTCCTTTTTCGGTACCCGCTAAAAGAATGGCAGATTTAATACTTCTCAAAGTTTCCAAACGAACTTTGTCTTTCGCCCGCA
This sequence comes from uncultured Owenweeksia sp., assembly GCA_964485405.1. Taxonomy (GTDB): domain Bacteria; phylum Bacteroidota; class Bacteroidia; order Flavobacteriales; family Schleiferiaceae; genus CAKZNE01. The sequence continues at coordinate 43,342 of CAZAJG010000035.1, forward strand.
TGGCGGATTTTATCTCGTTATTGATATTCTCTGCTAAACTCATAATGTTTTTTGAATTGAGGCAAAGGTATAGATTTTAGAGACGGTTCATCTCATCGTAAAAGAGTAATTGAACCACGTAAGATTTGAGGTTGATCAGGTTCAAAAGTGCTTTTGTAGGTGATTTGATAGAAGTAAACCCCTTCACTTAAATTGGCTCCATTTGATGTTCCATCCCAGCCTTGGGTTAAATCATTCGTTTTGAATACCAGATTGCCCCAGCGATTAAAAACCTCCATTTGGAAGTCAACAATTCCATCGGTGAAAATGGGAAAAACATCATTTTGGCCATCTCCATTAGGAGTGAAAACATTGGCGGGCTGTATAAGCGCTTCGCATACTTCCATTCGGGTGAGGAAAAAATAAGATCGAGTGGTGCAGCCATTCTTGGTCATATCTACCCAGTAGGTACCTGTGTCGTTTACTAAAATATTGATGGTGGTAGCTCCCGTATTCCACTTAAAGCTATAGGTAGAATCCCAAGCCCAAAGTAAAACGGGATTAGGTGGACAAAATGCAGTATCAAAGCCTAGGATTGGAGGGTTTCGGAGGATTTCAATACGGGTTTGGTGCACAATACTATCACAACCATCATAGGTATAAGTAGTGTCGTATATGTAGGTCCCTTTGTTTTGGAAAAATGTATTTCCAATTTGAACGGAATCTCCTTCGCAGATAACACTTGTATCGGTTTCAAAATAGGGCCTTCTAACGTGAACAAGAATAGTATCAAATCTAGATTCCCCACATACGTCAATGTATTTTACATGATATAGAGTGCTAGAATCGGGGGTGGCAACTGGGTTTTGGATGCTAG
>CAZAJG010000035.1:44207-46581 GCA_964485405.1 uncultured Owenweeksia sp.
TTAAGCCTGCATAGGGGCGCCAGTTGAACCAGGTTCCGGGTATGGTGTTAAGCTGTACTGTATCTCCTTTGCAAATGGTTATTTCCTCAATATCATCAAAGGAAATGTAGCGGAAGCAAAACTTTTGTTCGTTAGAGGATCCTCCGGTAGAGGCGGTAAACCCCCAAAATACTTCATCATCTCCACTAAAGATAGAATTGATAATATCTCCAGTATAGCTTAACCTTTCAATACAATCCATAGATAGGGTTAAGGTTTGAGAAGGGGCATTCCATTTTATTTGAATCAAATGAAAAGCACTGTCCTCAGCATTTACAAAGCCAGGAAGCATACTTACGGGTCCAGCTAAATTTGTTGGTGCAGAATGATCTATTACACCATCAGAGAGCATGGCGATGTGATCGTAGACGGGGTCGTTGTAATTGGCATTTTGCCAGGTGTCAAATTCAATAAAAAGAGAGGGAGATACACCTTCCATACCAAGTCCTCCGCCTGGAGAGCCCGTTGTATTACTCACGGGTTGTAAGCTGAAAGTCATACCATCCGCACCGTTATTGTCTTTATGCCCTAAAAATATATCGGCATAGATTTCAAAAGATTGATTGAGACTAACCTTATCGGTACTCCAAATGGAGCCAACCTGGCCACCAAGATCTGGTGTGAGCGTAAAGCAGCTATCTCCAGTAGCTATAGCAGAACCAGATAGTGTAAATTGAGTTTGTGCAAAGGAAACTTGATGAGAAATGAGCAAGCCCAGAAGTGCGAAAATGGTATTTCTCATTACAAGTGAGGTAAAAGAATTGAGATCAAATCTAAAACGATTTAGTTAGAATTCAAAATAGAACCTATTTTAATGGGTTAAAGAAAAAGTAGGAGTGGTGGTAGAATGAGTTATGAAAGCAGAAAGGAATGACTATAAATGAAAAAGGCCAAACACATGGTGCTTGGCCTATTCTGCAATTAAATGGGTTTTAATCTACATTATCGTGCAAAAAGCTATTGTTGCTTTTCATATTTGTGCCTTCCTCGTCATTACCAATGGTAAATCTGCTAATACGGCCTTCTTTACTGTATTGTTCGTTATCAATGTTAATGCCTTGCCTTTTGTATGCTGGCTCGTTTTCTGTTTCATCTACCGCGTTATACGGGTGGTTTTTAAAACGGTGATTAAATGCCTTGAGTTTAGAGCGTCTTTCATCTGCTCGTAAACGCATACTTTGCTCAATGGTAAGATCCATAGGAGAAGCATTGCCTGAATTTGATTCGGGTGATGCTTTTGGCTTAGTCTCAGTTTCTACTTGCTTTACCTCAAATTGCAAAGCATCGTCTTCTATGTTGTTTTCTTCGTTGGGCGTAGGGCTTACAGAAGCTGTTGTTGACTCAACGGTTTCTGTAGTTTCTTCTACTGGTTGAGAGGCATTTAATTTCTCTTCTAAACTTAAATAGTCATCTAAAGAGTAAACTACCTTTTCACCTGTGTCGTTAAGCGGTTCTGAAACGGGAGCAGCTTCTTCTACTTTTTCTACTTCGGTAACTGGAGCAGGAGCTTCGTCAATGGAGAATACAGATTCTGCTGGTGCAGGTACATCTACCTCTGCCTGGGGAGCAGCTTCTTGCTCTACAGGAGTCTGTTCTTCCAGAGGAGCTTCCGTGTTTAGCTCAACCTCGTCATTCAGCGCAAAAGTTACCGTTGGTTCTACTGGAGGTACTGGAAGAGCACTTACTATCTCTTCCTCTATCGTTTCTTCTTGAAGGATTGGAATGTCCACCTCTTCTTCTTCAAGTTGAAAAATCTCTTTTTCTTCTTCAAGTGTTTCCTCTGCAGGATCCTGAATGTTGTTTATGATGGTTTCTTCTTCCTCGATTATTTCCTCAGTAACAGCAGCTTCAGGGGTTTGAATTGCAAAGAGATCCGGTTGAATGGAAGCTTCTTTTTGCTCTCTTTCTTTGGCTTTTGCTAACTCGTATGCAATCACATCATCCATGCCGTCTTCTTCCTTCTCGGCTTGCAAAGGTTTGTTGTAAATGGATGTGCTTACCGCTTGTTCGTCCTCTAAAGTGTGTACCACTTTTTGTGGTTGGCTCCCGCTTACTTGCACTTGTTGATCTGCATTAAAACCAGTAGCTACAATCGTAACGGAAATATCACCACCTAAAGATTCATCTTCACCAATACCCATAATAATGTTGGCGCTACCACCAGCTTCGGTTTGGATGTGGTCGTTAATCTCACCAATTTCATCAATCGTGATTTCTTCAGATCCCGAAACAATAAGGAGCAATACATTTTTTGCACCTTTAATGTGATTGTCGTTCAACAATGGAGAATCCAGTGCTCTAGAGATCGCGTCTTTCGCTCTGATTTCGCCTGATG
>CAZAJG010000036.1:0-11854 GCA_964485405.1 uncultured Owenweeksia sp.
ATTATCGTGTGGGTGCGTACCAAAGCCCTGACCACCAATAACCTTATCATCATTTAATACTCTTAAAACCCCAAAATTCATTTTTTCGGGATTGTAATAATTGGCAAAACTGAAACTGTGGTAACTCTCCAACCAAACGTGATTGGCGTGACCTCTGCTAGATGCTTTATGTAAAACCGTATTCATGGCTATTGATCTTTTAAGTTAACCATCATGATTAATGGATAGGACAAAAGTAGTTTCGTACCTAAAATGAGTAAATACAAAAAGGCGAGGAGGTCTTATAAAAATCCGATCTTAAGACTGTTTTCGGAAGCTGGAAGGGGAGAGCTTGGTGCAATTTTTAAAAAAAGTACTGAAGTGAGCCGGTTCAGTAAACCCCAATTGATAGCCTATTTCTTTGGCACTGTAATCGGAGAAATACAGTAGTCGTTTCGCTTCAATGGTAATGCGAGACTGAATATACTCTTTCGCTGTTTTTCCAATAAGTTGTTTTACCGTTCGGTTGAGATGATCTGGTGTGATGTGCAACTTGCTCGCATAGGAGGAGGTATGATGCCACTCGAGGTAGTGTTCTTCTACCAATTGTTTAAACTGTTTCAATACCGAATTTCCAGCTTCATGTGTTTGCGTATTACTGGGTAAGGCACAAATACGGTTACACTCAATAAGAAACAAACGTAAAAGTGACCCAATCGCTTCGCTTTTAAACTTCAGTTCTAATCTTTGTTGCTCCATCATTTCCTGAGCATAAGCTTTTAATCTAGCCAGGCCCTCAGCTTGGAGTAATAAAGGGGGAGAACTGCCATAGTCGTGAAACAAATTGAGATCTTGAATAAAAGCAATGGGGATACTGTTCTGAATCAAAAAGTCTGTAGAAAATAGGATAGAGTATCCATATGATCTTTCATCTTCCGCCAATTGGTGTACTTGCCCAGGATGGATAAAATATACTTGCTGTTTGGCTACATCATATGTATTGAAATCTACCAAATGCTGCCCTTTTCCTTTTTCTATCAAAAGCACGGTGTAGAAGTCGTGGCGATGCGGATCATCCGCTTTTCCTCCGTTTAGGTCAAAAGCGTCTTCCATCTTTGAGATGCGAAAACTCAGGTGTTTTTCTCGATCAGGCTCATAGTATGTTTTAATGACAGTTTCCCTTTTCATGGTTTAGCTTCTTGGGTGATATTTCATTACCACATCCATCAAATAAGTTTGATCCAAATGAGTATAAATCTCGGTAGTGGTAATACTTTCATGTCCTAACATTTCTTGAACAACCCTTAGGTTGGCGCCACCTTCTACCAAATGAGTAGCAAAGCTATGCCGAAAAGTATGTGGACTCACTGTTTTTTGAATACCTGCTTTTTCCGTGAGCTGACGCACTAAAGTAAATATCATAGCACGAGTGAGCTTTTTCCCCCTTCGATTTAAAAACACAAAGTCTTCATTCCCTTTTTGTATGTCTTGATGAACCCTTACTTCTTCACGGTAAATATTTAGCTGCTTAATCGCCTCTTGGTTTATAGGAACCAACCTTTCTTTATCGCCTTTACCGGTAACGCGGATAATATTTTCTTTTAAAAAGAGGTCAGAAATTCTAAGATGAGTAAGCTCAGACACACGTAAGCCACAACCATAAAGCACTTCCAGCATAGCTTTATTTCGGTGTCCTTCCGCTTTGCTCATATCCACTTGGTCAATAATCTGGTCAATTTCCTTAATGCTTAGGAAATCTGGGAGTTTCATTCCAACTTTTGGGCTCTCCAATAATTCCGTAGGATTGATCTCTAAATAATCTTCTAACAAAAGGTATTTGTAAAATGCCCTAAGGGTAGAAATAAGTCTGGCTTGAGAACGAGCGCTAATGCCCTGTTTTGCCATTTCATTAATAAACTGCTGAAGGTCATCTAAATTGAGCTTCAAGGGAAGCCATCTTTCGTCATCCGAAAAGTTTGCAACCTTTTCCAAATCAAGTGTATAAGCCGATAGGGTGTTTTCACTTAACCCCCTTTCCAATTTCAAATAGTGTTTAAAGTCTTTTATCGCTTGAAACCAGTTCATCAATTACACTTACTTTTAGAGCTGTAAAAATCCAATTATCTTCATGAAAATAGGAATTATCAACGGTCCTAATCTAAACCTTTTGGGTAAAAGAGAACCAGAAATTTATGGAAGTACTTCGTTTGAAGAATATTTAGAAACGCTAAAATCTAAGTACAGCCAAATTGATTTTCAATATTTTCAAAGCAATGGAGAGCAAGAGTTGATTGAGGCCATTCAACAAATGAATGTAGATTTTATCATCCTAAATGCAGGAGCATTTACCCATACATCTATTGCGCTTTCGGATGCGGTAATGGCGGTTTCAACTCCAGTAATTGAAGTACACATAAGCAATGTGCATCAACGAGAATCGTTTAGACACCATTCCTATATTTCGGCTTACGCAATGGGAGTTATAGTAGGCTTTGGTTTAGATGGCTATCGCTTAGGGGTAGAAGCTTGTTTGAACCAAAGAGATTAATAATTGCTGATCTTATCCGTTTCTAAATCAGAAAAATGCTGGCGTTTATTTTTAAAAAAGTCCCACACTAAACTATTTTGATACACTCCTGGTAAAAGTTTCATAGATCGTTGTGGAATGTGCGCTCTATCCTTGGTTAATTGAATGTACATAGAGTAAAAGCTAAAGTGTGCTTTAATTACAGCCACCATATGCTTTGGTCTACCTTCTAATAAAAACTTTGCACCCGCAATACCATCCAAAATGAGGCGAAAGAGTATTTTCTTTATCGCTTCCTTTTCAGGAAGATTGAGTAATAAAATGATGAGGCTATTTCTAAAATTCAAGAACGTTTTGCGTGGAGATAGTTTATTTAGTGTTCCACCTCCTAAATGATAAACTGTGGATTTAGGCTCACAAGCTACTTTGTAACCGTAGTTGTGCATGCGCCAGCAAAGATCTATCTCTTCCATATGGGCAAAAAGCTTTTCATTAAAACCTTTAGCTTCTATAAAAGCAGATTTCCGAACCATTAAGCACGCCCCAGTAGCCCAAAACACTTCTTTAAAATCTTCGTACTGCTTTTGATCTTCTTCGAGTTTGTAGAACAAACGACCTCTACAAAATGGATACCCTAAATAGTCTATAAAACCACCTGATGCTCCTGCATATTCAAAATGATCCTGTTGGTTAAGATCTTTAATTTTTGGTTGAATGGCGGCTAGCTTCTCATCGTCTTCAAACCTTTTGTAAAGCGGAGCAAGCCAGTTTTCGGTTACTTCCACATCGCTGTTTAGTAGTACGATAAACTCTTCTTCTATATTCTTTAAACCCGCATTATAACCACCTGCATAACCTAAGTTATCGCTAATGGTGATGGTTTTAACCTCTGGGAATTCACTTTGTAAAACTTCTAAACTGTTGTCTTCACTCGCATTATCAATAACATAGATTACTGATTCTGTGCTATATTTAAGAACAGAGGGCAGAAATCTTTTTAAAAGGTCTGCTCCATTCCAGTTTAAAATGGCTACCGCTATTGTTTTAGACATGCTTCCATCTTTTATGGCTCCAAAGCCAATCCTGTGGATGCGCCTTTATTTCTTTTTCTAATGCCTGCACGTGGGTATCCGTTATTTCGTGTCCTGTTGTTTCGTTGGGGTTTTCAAAAAGTAATTCAGCCGTAACTTCATAAAAGCCACGCTTTACTCTCTCTACGTTGATGAACACTACAGCTAGGTCACATTTTTTAGAAAGATTTTCAACGCCCAAATGTACAGGTGTGTTGCGGTTTAAAAAAGGGGTACGATATTTTATTTTCCCTTTATGCGGACTTTGATCTGCCATAAATACATAAAGAGGCGCTTTTGCTTCGTTATTGAGCATATAAGGGTAAGTGTCTGCCATAGAAAATAGCTTTAAACCAAACTGCTCCCGTATCTGCACAATTTTGTTGCTAAAGCGCTTATTGTTGAGCGGGTGATAAACGGCAAAGCAAGGATTAGGCACACAAAGAGGAATGCACATGGCGGTCCACTCAAAGTTGGTATGATGGCCCATCACCATAATTACACCTTTATTTTTATCGTATAGTTGTTGAAATACTTCCGGGTTTTTTAAAACGAACCGTTTCCGCATGGTGGATGCAGAAACATGCAACGATTTAAAAGATTCTACAATGATATCCGCAAAGTTGCGATAGAACCCAGCTCTCAATTTGGCAATTTCTTCTTCCGATTTCTCAGGAAAGGATTGCACCAAATTATCCGTGATTACTGCCTTGCGGTATTGAATAATGTGTTGCATTAAAAACCGAAGGAAATCGCTAAAAATGTATAGAACCCAAAAAGGGAGAAAAGAAATTAATCTTCCCAAGCCGATGGCCAGGTAATATCCAATCATGCGTCAAAAATATCAGATATTATCGATCTGCACCAGATTGGAAAATAATATTGTTATTGATGCGAGAACCAAAGTCATCACCTTGATTAATACTATTGTCGTTAATATCCCCTCCTTGTCCAAAAACACCTTGTGCCAAGTCATACTGCCACCTGCGGTTGCTCAACTCACCAAAAGCGGTAGAGTGGATGAGTTCATAATCGTTGGTAGAGGGTTCAAACTCCGCAAAAATGAAAACCTTGTTGTTTTGCTGGATTACGTAAGGACTGCTGATTTGGTTGTATTGCCAGATTTGATAAGGAGGTAGGCTAGGCTCAAATCTCCTGTCTTCCAATAAATCAGGCCTTCCATAAGAGAGGAATACTCTACCTCTGCTACTCATGTAACCTCTTTGAATTTTAGTACCATAAAGCCTGTTTGCAATTTTAACCTCTGTATAGTAATCTCGCCATTGCTTTTCTGGATTTGAGGGATTTTTTGTATTCCAAAAAGCATAGAAATACGTTTTCATTTTTTTCTTGTCCCTGCTCGCTAAAAGACTTTTTTGGAAGTCCTGCTCAGACTCTACACTAATGGGATATAAGTATTTGATAAAGAGATAGAGTGAGTCAAAGCTCGTAATACCATCCACAAAGGTTCCGGAGATATCGTCTGGGATATAATCGCTAGCCAAAGGCTGAGCATAGGCGTTCTTCCTGAAAAAGAACTGCGTTTTTTTAATGATGGTATTTCCTTCTCGATCCAAAGCTTCTACTACCATATTAAAATTTCCGGTAGGCAAATCTTTAATGTTAAAACCACTTAAAACCGGTTGTACAGCAGCAGCTTCCTTTTTGCTAAAAGAAGCCAACTTGTCTACCACCTGGCTGTTGTCCGCATTTTCAATGTATCGCTTTAAAACATAAGCTGTACCATCTCCAATTTTTTTGTTGATGTTGTATAGTTCTACATAAAAAGAAATATTTTCTACCGACTCTGGAAAGTAATGAGAACCAGAACTTACTAAAGGAACTAAATCGTAGCCCGATTTGGCGTATTTACTATCTGGGGTAGCGGGGGTGTAGTGATCTAAAAAGGTAAGATCAGAAGCAGATACTCTATCCATGCCTAAATAGACCTTCACCTTTTGAGGCAGGTCGTACTTTTCTGCAGCATCGTTAATGTCTACAATTTGCAAACTCATTTCGTACGTACCTCTCTCCAGAGAGAATCGATTTTGCTGAATCAGAACACTGTTTACTAAATTGGTGTCTGCAACGGCAGGAACAATAATTCTAAACTTATCAGCTGCTTTAATTACCGAATCTTGTTTAAAGGTGACCAACACTTCTATACCACCCGAATATTTGTTGTTGGCATCTTTGGTAAATTTCACGGATCTCCCGTCCAATGCAAAATACAGTTCTACATAAGGAGCATTGTCACTCGTCATATACTGAGCGTAGGAAATATCCAAGCCTAAATTTTTAGCATTTGAGGAGAAACCGAGTACTAAAAAGCAAAACAACCAACAGATAGAATTCTTCATAAAAAACGAGTTAGACTGTAAAATTACTAATTTGACTACAAAATTGTTCATTCGTTGTTTGTTTGGAAGAAAATATTTTTACTTTTGCACCCCTTCGGGAGAGATGGCAGAGTGGTCGAATGCGGTGGTCTTGAAAACCATTGACCTTCACGGGTCCGGGGGTTCGAATCCCTCTCTCTCCGCAAGCTTGAAAAATGCCCTTCTGATTTATCAGAAGGGCATTTTGTTTTAACTCAACACTGAACCAAACGCAGTTTGAGAGAAGTTTTGAGTTAAAACAAAATCCGATGTGTAACATCGGGCATTTTTCAAGCTTGATCTCGGTCTTAAACTAGGGATCACCCTCAGGTAATCCTGATCAAACCAAACGCAGTTTGAGTGAAGCTCTCAGGTGTTTTTAAACTCTGATTTATCCAGAGTTTTACGAATTCATTTTCAACAACTTGATTGTGAAAACATCAAAGTGGATCGTTGATTTTACGTTACAAATTTTTATAGGTTTACTTTTCAAGAAGATTAATTAGGGAAACAATATGAGAAAGCTGTGGATAGGGTTAGGAATTGTATTTGTATCAACTAGTTGTGTAAGCAAAAAGAAATATACGGATGCCGTACAAAGTTTGGGTACTGTAGCTCAGAATTATGAAGAGTGCGTAGAGCACAAAAAAGAGTTGGAACAGGTTTTAAACGATCTTTCGCAGGAATACACGGCCTATCAGCAAAAGTCAAAATCAAGCATTACCCAATTAGAGGAGAACCTTGAAAACCAAAGTTCTGAGCTCAGTAATAAGGATCAAGCCTTACAGGATAGAGCCAAAAGATTGAGATCGTTAGAGAATCAGTTTAAGCAGCAACAGCAAGCGGTGAACGCTCTTCGTAAAACGATGGCTGATGCTTTGGTAAACTTCGATACAGAGGAACTAAGTGTGGAGATCAAAAAAGGGAAAGTATACATTTCGTTGAGTGATAAGTTATTGTTTCCATCCGCCAGCGCAGATTTGAACAAAGAAGGGAAGGAAGCCATTAGTAAAGTAGCAGAAGTGCTCGAGAAAAACGGAGAGATCAGTATAGAAATTATTGGACACACAGATAATAAGCCCATTCGAATTAAATATGCAAACAATTGGGCGCTGAGCACAGCAAGAGCAATTACCATTACTCAGCTTCTTACCGATGAACATGGAATTCCTGGTGAACGTTTAACGGCCTCTGGGATGAGTGAGTACAGTCCAGTAGCATCCAACGACACTCCAGAAGGACGGGCTAAGAATAGAAGAACGGAAATTGTATTATCTCCTCAACTGGATAAATTATTAGAAATACTAGAAAATAAAAAGTAACGCTAGAGCAGCTTTTTAATCACTCCGGTAACTACACCCCAAAGTCTGAAATCCATAAAAGGAGTGATTTTTATTGGAGAATAGTTTTTATTGGCAGGTTGTAAATATAAATCGCGCCCATCTTTATAAAGTCTCTTAACTGTATAATCACCGTTAATCACAGCCAATACAATATTGTTGTTCTCAGGGATTAAATCTTTGTCTACAATTAATAAGTCTCCATCGTCAATACCTGCATCAATCATACTCTGGCCCGCTACGCGAACACAAAAAGTAGACTTTTTATTGATGATGAGTTCATCGTTGATGTTGATGGTTTCGGTAAAAGAATGAGAAACATAGGAGGGCTCACCTGCGGCTACAGACATATCAAAAAAGGGAATAGGAGTGCCCGTTTCATGCGTATTTAGGTTGTGTATGGTATTGATATTCATAGCCCTTCAATATTAAAATTCAGGCTAATAATATAAGAAGTAAAAGGCTAGAAAGTTTAAGGAATAATCTTTTTTATCACCCGAAGCTTGTGCGTATGTGCTCTTTCTTCTGAATTGAAGATTCCAGTTTGATCCAAGCGATCCAATCTCACTTTGCCGGAGGCATGAATGATGTAGTTATCGCTTAATATGATACCCACATGCACAATTCGTCCTTCTTCGTTATCAAAAAAGGCTAAATCGCCTGGCTCAGATTCTTCAATAAAACTTAACGTTTCCCCTAAACGGGCTTGTTCTCCAGAGTCCCTTGGAATGGAATATCCAGACAAACGATATACCATCTGTGTAAAACCAGAACAATCGATTCCTGTGGGCGTACGTCCGCCCCATAAATAAGGCGTATTTAAATAAGAGTACGCATAATCGATAAGCGTTTTACGATCCTTTACACCTGTATTAAAAGGACCTTGAAACTCGTATTCATCTTCTCCCAGTAAAACCTTAGTGTCTTTAATCATGGGGAGAAGAGATCCCAATAAAACCGGGAAAAAAGTCCCGGTTTTAGGATGGGATATAATTTCGATAAGTTCAGCACAAACGGGAGAGGCTTGACTCTTTATCGCATTGTACTGATCTTCGCTAATAAATTTGAGCTGTTTGTTATCTAACCAACCTTCGTATTTATCATGCGACAAACGCACACGCGACCATTTTTTACGATGCTCCAATACTTTAAAGGTTTCCCCAAATAAGATTTGGTTTACCATTTCGGAGGCATCCCTTGGGTCTAAACGAAGAGGCACTACACTTAGGTTACACAGCCCGTATTGCATAAATCAGTTTACCGTAAATGGATCAAACAGCTTCTAAAACAACAGCAGAAGCACCGCCTCCACCATTACAGATTCCGGCAGCACCATATTTACCATTGTTTTGTTTTAAAACATTGATTAAGGTAACTAAAATACGTGCACCACTAGCGCCTAATGGATGGCCCATAGATACGGCTCCACCATTTACATTTGTTTTAGTGTCGTCTATTCCAAGAAGTTTCATATTGGCTAGGCCAACAACAGAAAAAGCTTCATTAAGCTCGTAATAGTCTATATCGTCTGCTTTTAATCCTGCTTTACCAATAGCAATGGGCACAGCTTTAGCTGGAGCTGTAGTAAACCATTCTGAGTTTTGAGCAGCATCTGCGTAAGAAGTAACTTTAGCAAGCGGGGTTAAGCCTAATTCTGAAGCTTTTTCAGCACTCATTAAAACGAGTGCTGCAGCGCCATCGTTTAAGTTAGAGGCGTTAGCCGCGGTAACTGTTCCTTCTTTATCAAAAGCTGGACGGAGTTGAGGAACTTTTTCAAATTTTACTTTGGTAAAATCCTCATCTTCATTTACTACGATAGGTTCTCCTCTGCGTTGTGGAACTTCTACGGGAATTACTTCCTCACTAAATCTTCCATTCGCCCAAGAGTCAGCGGTTCTTTTATAACTATTGATGGCAAAAGTATCTTGCTCTTCTCTGCTAAAGTCTTTGTCTTTGGCGCAAAGATCTGCCAAGTTCCCCATGTGCGTTTTATTGTAAACATCCATCAAACCGTCTTTTAGCAATCCATCAATCATTTTAATGTCGCCTAATTTTTGACCGTTTCTTCCGCTTACATAATGAGGAACAGAACTCATGCTTTCCATGCCTCCGGCAACTACTACATCTGCATCTCCAGCTTTTATCGCTTGCGCGGCCATCATAACAGATTTCATACCGCTTGAACATACTTTATTTACAGTAGTACAAGGAACATCGGTGCTTAATCCTGCACCTAAAGCAGCTTGACGAGCGGGTGCTTGACCCTGGTTGGCTTGCAATACGTTACCCATAATTACTTCTTGAACCAAAGAGGCATCAAGGTTTATTTTATCCAAAGCACCTTTAATGGCAATTGAACCAAGTTTAGTGGCAGGAATGGTAGAAAGTGATCCAAGAAAACCTCCTATTGGAGTTCTTACTGCGGATACGATTACTACTTCTTTCATATCTGTATTATTGTTTTATTAGGGATCTTAAATCTTGCGCGAAAATACAGAAAAATTGACCGAATTGCCGGGACTATCATTTCTGCCTATTTTTGGGTTTTAGTATTTCTATCTGTTAAAATATCTGAATTACCGATATAGTGACAGAATACAGCCGAAACCGATTTGTTGATGAAAAAAATATTAGGGTATTTACAGAACTATCAAACCTTTTTGGCCAATGCCATTCTGTTTATTGTGTCGGTTGCTATTGTGGCTTACCTCAATCCAAGAGAGGCCAAATTTAAATACGAGTTTCAAAAAGGTAAGCCTTGGTTATATGAGGACCTTGTATCTCCTTTCGACTTTGCGATCATAAAAACGGAAGAAGCTTTAGAAACAGAAAACGAGCAGTTTAAAGCGAATAAGACCCTGTTTTTGAGAAAGGATCAAAGTGTGGCCCCTAGAGCAGGAGCTCAATTTGAGAGTGATTTTAATCGCAAATGGCAAAGTTTTAAAGAAAGAGAAGAGTATAAGGAATACATTGGTTTATTGTCTTTTAAAAAGAAAGAGAAGGAGGAAGGGTTGAAATTGCGCTTAAAGGAAAAAGGAAATAAAGCTTTAACTAAAGTTTATAAAGAAGGAATTTTAGAACCTATAAATTCGGATTTAGCACAAACCTATGGCGATATCTTTTTAAAAGTAGGTGAAGTAAACCAGGCGGTTGCTATGGACGACTTCTCTTCCATAAAAGAGGCTTCATTACAGATAGAAGAATTTATAAATAACGATTTAGACCCATTAGGGAATGCCTGGCTTTTAGGGGTGGTAAATGCCAATTTAGAATACAATATATCCTTTGATGAGGAAACCACACAGAAATATTTACAATCGCAATTAGACCATATTTTACCTACCCAAGGAAAAGTTCAGCTTGGAGAGATCATCATTTTTAAAGGGAATTTGGTAGACGATGAAAAGTATGATAAGCTTTACTCCTTAAAAAAAGCATACGAAGGGTCTTTTTCTACCAAGAGCAGTATGTATTACATCATTGCTGGACAAACCTTATTGATTTGCATTCTCTTTTTGGTTCTCTTTCTCATGATTTATCAGCTAAAGCGAAAGGTGTACAGCGATATTTCTCGGATGACTTTTATTCTGCTCAACATTCTGCTAACCGTTGTAATGGGACGAATTGCCATGGATTACGGTGTTCAATACATCTATTTAGCGCCATTTTCTATACTTCCCATCATTATCCGATCCTTCTTTGATACGCGTTTTGCCTTGTTTGTGCATATTATCGCGATACTGATGGTGGGCTTTTTAGTGCCAAATAGCTTTGAGTTTGTGTTTTTGCAATTTGTAGCGGGTTTCTTTGCGATTATTCTAGTGAGCAACTTATACAAGCGCAGTCAACTGTTTTTAACTGCAGCTAAGATTATAGGTGTGTATTGCATTTCTTATTTAGGCTTGGCCATTATTCAAGAGGGTTCGTTTGATCAAATCAATCTACTCACCTTCGCGTATTTTGGTGGTAATGGATTGTTGGTTATTCTTTCTTTTCCATTAATCTATTTGCAGGAGAAAGTATTTGGTTTTGTATCGGATGTATCTCTTTTGGAGTTGAGTGATACCAATAGTTCCTTGTTGAGAGAGTTGGCGCAAAAGGCACCAGGTACATTTCAGCACTCTCTACAGGTAGCGAACTTGGCAGAAGCTGCGGTATTAAGTATTGGCGGAAATGCCTTACTCGCCCGTACGGGAGCCTTGTACCATGATATTGGCAAGATGACCTCACCTATGTATTTTATAGAAAACCAGCGTACCGGTGTAAACCCTCATGATGAATTGAGCTTTGAGGAGAGTGCATCTATTATTATTGGGCATGTAAAAGAGGGAATAAAACTGGCTAAAAAGAACAACCTACCAGATATGTTGGTCGACTTTATTAGAACGCATCATGGAACTACCACCGTTATGTACTTCTATAAACAATACATCAAAAACTTCCCGGAAAGTGAGGTAGATCGATCTAAATTCAGTTATCCAGGTCCTAAACCCTTTAGTAAAGAAACAGCTGCCCTTATGATGGCGGATAGTGTAGAGGCCGCAGCCCGAAGTATTTCGG
>CAZAJG010000036.1:11864-29847 GCA_964485405.1 uncultured Owenweeksia sp.
TGATAAGATTGATAAGTTGGTGGAAGCCATTATCAATCATCAAATGGAAAATGGTCAATTTGAAAATGCAGAGATTACCTTAAAGGAGATTAAGGATATAAAGAAAATCTTTAAGAAGATGTTGATGAACATCTATCATGTTCGTATTCAGTACCCTGAGTAGGTCGGAAAAAAATCATTAGAAAAGGGCTTGTTTTATTAATAGCTTTAATTAAATTTGCAGCCCTCAATTAAACAATTGGGGAACGTTCTATAGATTATTGAGAACATGGAGAGATGCCTGAGTGGCCGAAAGGACTTGTTTGCTAAATAAGCGTACCTCAAAAGGGTACCCTGGGTTCGAATCCCAGTCTCTCCGCAACGGGTTTCAAGAGAAATCTTGATAAAACCGATAATTCAATATTATCGGGGCGTAGCGTAGCCCGGTCATCGCGCCTGCTTTGGGAGCAGGAGGTCGCAGGTTCGAATCCTGCCGCCCCGACTGAAAATCAAGGGTTTAGAAATTAATTTTTCTAAACCCTTTTTGATTTGCACAGAATTTGCACAGGAATTAATCATTATTTAATAAATTTCTCTTCTTTCAAGATACACCTTATTTAAGGTGATTATCAAAAATACGATATGCATTCATTAAGTGTTGATCAAACGAGCGAATGAGCAAGAGATGTGCAGTGCCAAATAGCAATCCATAGGGTGGATGGGGAATATCCAGCGTGGAAAACAAAATAATGACCAGACTCAATAGTATAAGATAGGGCAGGCCAAACCAGAGTAACAATCGATACCCTAAAATCAGGTATCGTTTATAACGAGGTACGGTCAAAAGAGCATTCTTGTGATAATAAACAGTGCCATCGACACTGCGCACAACCGCAACATGGTGCGTAAGGAACAGTCTTTTCGGCATAATGGATATCTCGATATCGTGATCGATAAGTGATTGTAATAGCTTAATCATATCACGGTCAACCATCACATGCTCAATTCGTGTATCACCGATTTGAATAAAATCATATTCCATCCCGTAACCGACATGCCGACAATGACGGGATAAATGGGTTAGACGTCCTTTGATGATCATAGTAAGAGTTGAGATTTCAATTATGAAGCAAAAATAGATGTTTTATTCAAAATACAACAGATTGGTTGTATTGTGTTTCAAGTGGAAGTTTGACTTTGTCATTTAATGGTATTAGACAAAGAACAACATTTGAAGGAGTTAGGTAAAAGAATCAAAGAATTGAGGCTTGAACAGAAACTAACACAAGCAGAATTAGGGGCTTTGGTGAATAAAGACCAACAATCTATTCAGCGATTAGAGGCAGGTCGCATCAATCCAAGCTATTTATATTTGTGTGAAATAATGGCCGGATTAGGCCGGTCAATCAATCAGGTTGCCAATATCTAAGAGGCCGAAAATCACCGTTTTTTGATAAAAAATCAGAGATTGTTTCACTCCTTTTCCCTCCATACAAGTCGGATTGAGACTGGTACCTTGGCCCCAGTTTGAAATGTTGAGGTGAGAAAATATTACAGGTTTTTTGCTAATTATTGGATATTTTAAATATTTGAAAACCAGAATAAATGTGATTTATTTGATTGTTTTTGACTGTTCAGAATGCATTGTTTTATAAAATATGCGCCCCATTGATACAATGAAAAGTGATTTTACATTGTTATATTGGTGGTAAATTTTATATCATTTAACTCTATTTTATTATGAAAATCTCTTATCTCGCGGCTTTTTTAAGTTGCCTAATACTCTTTTCCTGTAATAAGTCGACAGAAAATTCGACAGAAAATTTAGAATTAACCAAAAAAGCGCCTGATTTCATCTCCACGTTTCCGGCATCGGCATTAGGTCTTGGTTCTGGAATGATCGAAATGTATGCGGGAACGGTTATCGAAAATTATCTTGGTGCTGGTGAATGGTCTCGCAGATGCGATGGAGAGACAAACAATTGCGTTATCTTGGTGAAGGTATACGACAGTGGCATCAATAAAAGCCCATTGAATGACGGGCAAAGAGCAGAGTTGCATGGACTTTGTTCAAATCAGAATATTGATGACATAGAAACATACTTTAACACAGGCAACGGGTCTACTTTTTTAAGTCCACTGGCAGACCATGCTCCTATTTATTGGGAGGGGTTAAAGAATGGAAGCATGACCATTCAACTAGACGGATTTGATGCTGAAAGCGAGCTGTCAACCATATTCATAACAGAGGTTGGTCAGAATCTAGAAAATATTGACATAACAGCAGACAATTTTTATGCATTTGAAATATAAACTTCTTTGTATTGCGATAACTCTTAGTTTTACTAAATCCCCTGCGCAGGTAGGGGATTTTTTGATCGAAACTTTGGCCAATATGCCCGTGAAGAGAAGTAAATCTTTCATCACGTTAAAGTTTGGTGCTATTGAAGGAGAACCACATTACATTGAGATTTTTGAGGATAGTATAATTCTGACGAATATCAGCACAAAAGAGCAATATGTTAGGGATGTAAAACCTTTAGAGATTTATCAGTATTTTTTTGATGGGTTACGATTTCTAAATCTCAACAAATGCGCGGTAATACATGGTGTTCGAGGAGAACTGGTTTTATATGATTTTGAAAAAGAATCTCAAGAAAGCGTTGACTTTAAACCGTTCTTGAGAGATTCTGAAGCGCTTTCAGTTGGGATGTTTCAGCCAATGCCATTAGTGAGAAACAAACTGATAATTCCCCTAGTCAATAAAGATCCAAAAGTTGAAACTCAGCTGGAGAGAAATGCGTTACGTTCTAAACCTCCATTTTTGATTTACGATTTGAAAAGTGGCAAAATAACACGACCAGCTAATGGTAAATTTTGGCCGGAAAAATACAAACAGGCGTTCAGGTTTGAGGATTTTGCTCCAACATTTTCGCACGATGGAAAGAATACAATATTTTTCTCTTATCGCCACAGTAATGAAATCCGTGAGTATAATCTTGAAACGGGGAAGTTAAGTGTTCACACTATATCAGAACTCGATTATCTACCTGATCCAGATAGTAGCTCATCTGGCGGTATTTCTGGAAGGAGAGAATTTAATATAATAAATGCCAGTGTTAGAAATTACATTTATAACCCTGAACTAGAGCTTCATTTTTTACTTGTGAAAGACGAGGCTCCCTTTATCGTTAACGACCGTATCAATCAATTTCATTTGATAGATTGGAAATTGTTCTTAGTAAACAAAGACTTTTCTTTAAAGGCAAGCTATTCCGTTAAAATGGAGAATCTTGAGTGGTACGCAATAACCAATACAAAACAAGGAATTTTGCTTCCAGGTGCTTTGTATAAAGAAAATGATGTGAAGTTTCGTCCAATAAAGTCCCTGCAGTTATGATGGGAGTACTGACTTTATTATCTCTGCTTTTTATAACCCCCACGAATAATCCCACTTATTTAGAAAAATATTTAGAAAGTAAGGGGTATGACCTTGTGGAAGATAAGCAATATCTCCTCATTTCTCAATATTCCTGTACATCTTGTTCTAAGCATGCCTATGAGTTAGTTCAAAAGCTTTGTGAATACGACAATCTGATAATAATAAGTGGGCGCGAAAGCAGTTGTAGTAGTCAACCAAATGGGTTGACTTGGATATATGATCCCGAGTACGAATTTGATTTATTACCTTATAATTTTAGTAATATTAGCGTGATAACCTTGCTTGATAAAAAGCTTAAAGTTCAAAGTTTTGGACTGAAAAACTTGAACGATCTTGAACAATCGTTGAATCTTTAGAACTGAGCGTTACCCTTTTCCATAAATTTCGGAGAACGATCTATAGGCCAAATTAAAATTTCGCCTATATAGTGCATGCTAATGCTATTCAAGAAACAGGTGTCAATAAAAAAGGGATTGGCAAGGGCAAACGCAAATGATTGATGTGTCTCATCTACCCTCCGGTACCTATGGGGTTGAGGCTGTATTAGGGTCAATTACTGTTTCTAAAAAACTGATTATTGAATAGGATTGATGAAAATTTAGTATATTCAATAGACTTAGAAACATTTAAAAAACTCAATTATGGCAAAAGGTAATACACCGCGTAATGCGCCAAGTACAACTGGCAATCCTTCAGGGGGAGGCCGAGGCAATAACCAACCTAAACAATCAGGAGGTAGCGGTTCGAAAGGAGATAATTCCGGTTCAAAACGGAAATAATAATAAACAATCTTGATCCGGTTAAATCACGGTGGCTAACCCATACGATATCATTTATTTTTTGATCGTATGAATTCTATCTTGATTTAAAACGGTGTTCGTGCGATTTTGATTGGGCATACGGCAAAATCCGTATGTGGGGACAACCAACCCCTTTGATCAGAGCACAGCCGCCAAAACGGTGGGCTGGTAACCCTTATGCTTTATCTGGTTTTGGCCAGATGGGGCGGAAATGTCCAAGGCTTGCCTAAATACCGTCCTCCTCTTGCTGTGCTCGGGGGCTTGGTTGCATCTGGCTAATAAGTAGCCATTATCCCCTTAATCACAAGCTAAGGGAGTTGAAAATGCCAAAAAAATGGATAATTCCAACCAGTACCGTTGATATTAATGCTCAGCTAGGTTTACGTTTAAGAAGAGCCCGTAAAAGCGCAAGATTAAGTGCAGAAACCTTGGGGATCATAATTGGTGTAAGCAAAAGTCAAATATTGAAGTATGAAAGCGGTAAAACCCCTTTAACCGTTGAGAGAGTTTGTCAACTGGCAGAGCAATTTAGGTTACCATTGATTTTCTTTTATGGAAGTCTGGGGGAAGATGATAAGTGGCATAATTTCGTATTAAAACATGAAAACCCAAACAAATGATCGTGTTTTCATTAAGGGGAGGGAGCACGCATACGGTTCTTATCGTGTATGCGCACTCCATCGGTCACATTTTTAATCGTTTCTATAAACCTTAAATGGCTTATTATCATTAACCGCTTTTACGGCCGGATCATCCGGATCAAGCGGGCTATTATCATTGGCAACAATGGTCATTTTACTGTCCAACGCATCCGCCCAGCAATACAAATGGAATGCGGTGGGGCTTCGTATTCCAGTTTCCCACTTGGCAATCATTCCATCCGTCATACCTAGTTTATGGTTTAACATCAACTGGGTTAATTCCAGCTGATGCCTTCGTTTGATCAGCAAGCCAACAACATCCTTCAGGAAGTCGCTCCTTGCTTTAAAGGGGTAGTCAAAGTTCATATTCATCGTTTGGTCTCCTTTCAACACCGTTTTACCACCATCGATGCACCCTTAATATGCACCCAAAGCCTTGCCTATAAAGGAAATCCCTTGGATTCTTCTACTAAAATCTAAACGGATGTGAAAAAGCATGTCATTCTCATACGGCCGTATTGCTTTCATCCCTGTTTGGTGTTGATTTTAAAGGGGTCAACGCCTTTTGCTTGAGTCTCTCTATTGCCCCAAAAAACCAAAGGCGAAGCAAATGTAGCCGGAGGCCAACCGCGCTTGCAAGGCCAAGCCCTTCGGGATTGCGACCATTTTTTTGCAAAAAAATAACCGACAATGCCTTGCCTTCGCCATCAGCCCGGCAATGAGTGCCTCGCTTTGGCACTCTGTCAGCCAACAGAGAGACACAAGCAAAACATAATGTTTCACTTTAAATTTTAAACAATGGCAACAACAGTAAAACAAAACGGCACACCTAAAAAGCCCGCAACATCATCAACACCCATCAAGCAAAAACTAGCTGAAGAGGCAAAGGGGCAACCATCACCATCACCGAAAAAGGAGGAAAAGCCACCCATCATGACTCCCATCAGTTTGGAGGCGAAAATTGAGCATTTTGAAAAACTGCGGGGGATTGCCAATCAACGTGAACGAGTGGTGGAAACCTTGTCCAGTTTAAGCAAATTTCGCTACAACCAAGGCGACTCATCCATTTTTAAAATAACCGATGGCAATGGGTTGGAATTTATCACCTCCAACACCAACCTCATTAATTTGGTAACACAAGAAGTACAACACGTATTGGTCAAACGTAAAAGCGAATTAGAGCAACAAATCCTCGATTTTAGTTTGTAAGGTTTTTTACGAGATACCAACACTAAAACCCCAATCTTGATAACACGGTTGGGGTTATTTTTTTAACGATCATAAATGAAAACGCACATATCACAAAAATCACCATTTTTGCTTGATCTTTACGGCTAAACTCGAAGCCGATAGAGGAGGGAGGAAGGCCACTTATACAAGTGGCCTTTTTTTATGTGCGGTGTTTAGCCTCTTCTGTTTGTGTAGCATTGATATTGAATTGCACACGTATCTAGGAGCATTGAATGACACCGATTAGCGATTTTAAGCTTGATCAAACCTTAAAAAAATCCATGCCATCGAAAAAGATATCCTTAAAGGAGTCCGATTTAACGATTGAATTGTTGGAAGAGGCAAGCGTGATCATGGCCAAAATCATTGAAATCCATGGTGATCATTATCTGCCAATCTTTATCAGGATCATGGATGAGATCGATAAACGAAAAGAGCAACAGGCATATAAGGAATTGGCTCAACGCTTGCTTTTGGAAAAGAAATAATATTCATCTTGTCAACCAAAACATACTTGATTAAAATGTAGAGTAGGGAGTATTTAGGTATTTCTGGTACTTAGAAAGAGCTTATTTATGTGCTAAGAATCCTGTTGCAGGATTCATGTTCTGAAGTACAAGATATAGGCTAAAGCAAATGGAAATTAGATTGATTGACTTTGAAATAAAGAATTTTAAGCAAATTCAGTTAAGACCTCCTTTGCCTTAAATTAGAATTATACATCGTTATTGATGTTGGATACAATTTAATCAATTGACATGTGTAATACTTTATTCTCTAATTCATCAAGACAATTTTCAAATAAGCTAGTTGCTTCAAAATTTAGAGTTTCTGAAAATTTCTGCTTTGCGGTATTATAAAAGTTTCGTAAAATAAAATTTATGAATATGTATGGAGTTATTGGTTTTGAAACAGGTATTCGACAATTTTGATATTGTCCAATGCTTAAATGAGACCTCGGATGCTCTAAAACGGTAAAATTACTTGGGTCATAATCAAAACGTAAAGGTGTTGTTACAATATTTTTGGCAAGAATATCAGCATAAATTTCGTCTAACTCATAAATTTCACTGTTATTTTGAAATTCTTCTAAAGATGGGGATGGGAAAAATGCAAGGCGATATTTTGACAATAACCCATCAGCATCAAACGTATACATTATTTGAATTAAAGCTCCATCAACCATTTTAATATTGTAGTTCTTCTCTCTTTCGAGTATCTCATATATTTCTCTATAAGAAATGTTTTTTAAAGCGATGGATAAATCCGGATTCCCTGAAATATAAATTGTTCCATTAACGTCAGATGGGAAATTTTGTTCTTCCGATAGATTTGCAGCTATTAGATTAGATGTAATATTGGTAATTTGATTAAGAATTTGAGCCTTCATCAAATTAGTTTTTTCAGCTCATCAATTAGGCCTTGGGGTAGATCTTCCTTTCTAATTTTGCCTTCTTGTAAATCTGATAAAACCTCCGTTAAGTTTTTATTGGTCTTTTGAACTTTACTTTTTTCTTGAGCAGACATATCCCGATTCACAATGTTCATATGTGTTCTTTCTTCCTTAGTAGGGTATTTGAATGATAATGAGAAGTTGTTTTCCTTTACTTTTTCGTATTCTTTAGCTAATCCTACCATTTTATCTCCAAACCCACAAACTCTAACCCATGCTTTGCTTCTTGTCATTGCAGTGAATAATATGT
The DNA here is from genome assembly GCA_964485405.1 of uncultured Owenweeksia sp. Classification (GTDB taxonomy): domain Bacteria; phylum Bacteroidota; class Bacteroidia; order Flavobacteriales; family Schleiferiaceae; genus CAKZNE01. Next base: position 19,660 of record CAZAJG010000036.1, read on the forward strand.
TCCGTTTTTTAGCTAATTCAAATCCTTCATAGCAATATTGAGAATTTATTATATAAACCATTGCGGCCTCATTACCTTTAGCTCTATAAATTCCAGTGAATGTTATTGTGTCCTGATTATAGAAGATATCTGGAGAGGTTGAAACGCCAGCTAAACTTGAATTGATGCCTCTGTCGAATAATTTTTGCCTAAAAGCACCAACCACTTTTTTTGTAGTTAGCGGATTAGGGTTAATAACTATAATGTCATCAAGTTTTAGCTCATCTTCTCGTAGGTTTTTTTCTATTTCGGTTACTATAAACTCCACTTGTTCTTCATTGCTATTAAGCGTGTGAAATGCTAATAGTTCATCTTGTTTAGAATGATTGGAAAGGAAATCTGGGCTTGTTTCTGAATTTCTTCTTAAAGAGACTTGTTCACCATCAGCAAGGGTGCCGTCAACTATCTCGTAACCAATATCACCCCATAAACTTGAATTGTCGAACATTTGTACTAGCTCCTCACGGTAAATCCCAAAGCCTAAGGCATGAGCGGAGGTTAGTATTTCCATGGAATTTCTGTAGCATTTATAAAGGATGATATCTTGTTTAGGTTGATTTTCCTCGTTTATTAGAGATACTCTAGGTTTTCCGGTTTCGTTTGTGCCAAAAAGCTCTTCGGGTGAATCCATGATTTTCGCATTCAAACTTTGCAGTTCATCATAAGCATAGACTAATCTGTTAGTAGCCTTGGAGATGTTTAAGCACATTCTTAAAAATTCCTTCGAAAAATCTTGTGCTTCGTCAATTACTATTAAGTCATACTTCTGTTTAAAGGTACTTATCTCATTTAAAGCCTTTTCACATACCTTGTCGAACTCTTTACCATAAATTGATGTGAACTTTTTTGCAGTAGAAAAATCTATATATTCTATATTATGATCTTTACATATATTAAAATAAATTCCCTCTGATGAAGCAGTCCCCCATGCATGGATTACATCAATTTTGCTCCAATTAGGTTCTTCATTTGTATGTTCATAAGTGAACATGCGAATGTATTTATTGAATTGATCTTTAAGTGATCGAGTATTAAAGGTAACAGCAATTTTCCATTCAGGATTCTTTGCGTGCAAGTACGCAACCTTTAGTGCTAATATTATTGTCTTACCTGATCCAGCAAGGCCTCTAATTCTTTGAACGCCTTCAACTGTTTCAATGACAGCAGAGCTTTGCTGTCTATCCAGATTTGCAATTGATTCTTCTAATTTTTTAAGAATAGCACCTTTTGAGTTTACATTCTGAATGTAATCTCTTGATTTGTTTTTCCTTATTGAAGTGATCGACTGCAAAACGGATTGAAGCTGTTCAAAATAATGATCCTCCTCCCAATCGAGAGAGTTTAAATACGCATTGAATTCTTCATCTTTGTTGAAGCAAGGATAGCCTTCTATTTCGTTAATCAAATTCCAAGCTGGAGCATAAGTCAAGGTTTGAATATCAAAAGCTAATTCTCGCTTCTTTGTTAATTGTTTATTCTGAAGAAGCTTAGATTTGAGTTTGGTATAAATCTCGTCTTGTATATCGGCATAATCAATGCTGTTGTCAATACCCTCTTCTATATTAAAAATTATTAGCCCTTTTTCTTTCGTGAGTAGTATTGCGTCAATTTGAAAGCCTCCTTGGGGCGTCCCAATAATAGGATATCCAATATATAAAGTTCCTTCAAGTTCTCCTTTTTTGATTTCAAAAAAATCGGCTAGCTGCTTAGACGATACTGGTTTATTTTTTAAGTCTCCACGAACAATATTAAGTTCTTTCATTGATTGCTTTTTCCTTAATTCAAAGGTAATATTATTATCAATTATTGGGCGCTATTGCGCTATATCTTCTCAGCTCTAGATGATTCGCTTGTTGTTCAGAGAAAGCTGTTTTCTCATTATATAATCCATTTTAATCAGCCTAGTTTATTGATCCAGTAATTCAAAAATACTTTACAATCGCTTTTGAATCGTGGATAATACCAATTATTGGATGATAAAAACTGGTAACCACGTTGTCATCCAAAATAAGCCTGATAAAAATATTGAGTAAAAATTCTCTAATGATTTCAAAGGTTTGGCGTTTATGTGTGTAGGATATTTCAATCCCTTCATCCGCTCCATTTTATGGCACTTTTTAAGTGCATAAACAATTGAAATCATTTGCTTTATACCTCATCAGGCATCACTGGGAATTCGCCCTTTGTGAATTTGTCAACCAAAGTGGTAACCAAAAGGGTAGCCAGATGAGATATTTGTTAAGCCGAAATGGATGGTATTTTTACGACAGACGCGTGCCTAAATGCTTTGCCGAAATCGATCAACGCACACGGGTGCGGTTATCGCTCCATACACAATGTCAACGCACGGCCATGAAACACATGGTGGCCGTAAACGATAATGTTGAACAGTACTGGATGGGCTTGGTTGATCAAGGGCAAACCCATACGTCAAAGGCTTTTGATAAAATTGTTCAAACCGCGAAACGGATAGGATTTGCGTATTTGCCCACCTCTCAATGCGGATCATTACCTATTATTGACCTTATCGAGCGTGTTTTAACCTTAAAACCACAAACCCAAGATGATATACAGGTTAAAGCTCTCTTGGGTACAGAGGAAGAAATAGCTGAACTGAAATTGTCCCAAGCATTGAAGAACTACTGGAATTATTCCAAGCCGGTTTTGATGAATAAAAACAAAGATCAACAACGAAAATGGAAGAATTCCAAAATCAAAGCTGTTCGTAATTTTATCAAGGCAGTTGGTGACAAAGATGTCAATAGCTTGAAAAATCAGGATATGGTCACTTTTCGGGAATGGTGGCTGGAACAGGTCGAAAAGAAAGGTATTAAAATAAATACGGTCAACAAGGATTTTGGTCACTTAAAAAGTGTCATTGATAGTGTTGTGACCCATGAGGAGTTAGAACTTAACGTTGAGGCGATCTTTAAGAAAATCTATATCAAGGAAACGGATAAGGGACAACGAGCATCGTTTGAGAACGATTTTATTCGCGATAAAATTCTTAATCCAACGATGCTTGAGCAATTGGATAACGAAACAAGGTGTTTACTGCACCTTTGCGCCCAAACGGGAGCACGGCCGATAGAACTGGTCAATCTTGCACCAGAGGATATTAAGCTGGATCATGATGTACCCCATATTCATATTCGGCCACGAAAGGGATATTCCTTAAAAACAAAAGAAAGCGAGCGTAAAATCCCCATAATTGGTGGGGGATTAATGGCGATGCATGATTTTACCAACGGGTTTGATCGGTATCGTGGAAATTCTGATGCGTTATCAATAAAGGTCAATAAGTTTTTGGGTAAAAACGGATTAAGAATTACCCAAAAACATTCTCTGTATTCCTTCCGGCATAGCTTTCAAGATCGACTGAATGCGTTGGAAATCCCTGACCGTATCCAATGCCAATTAATGGGGCATAAATTCCACCGTCCAAAATACGGGAAGGGTGCCTCATTGGAGCATTTGAAAGAGGTAATGGAGAGGGTGGATATCCTTTAGAAACTTAGATTTACTTGTAAGCACTTAAATTTAGAAAGAAAACACCCCTATCGACTGGGGTGTTTTACAAGTTTGTTAACTGAAAATCAATGCAAGATTCTTGCATCTGAAATTATTGCATTTAAAGCATTATGATGGGTGATTTGCTAGTAATAAAAATGCACTCTGCATTCACTTAAAAATGTTTGCGTGAATATTGGTAAATTCACCTTTTTGAAACCTATGATATCTATACTTAAAACCCTTGTTGAAGTGTTAAAAGAGGTGAAGACACCACTTTTGTTTTGGTCTTTTTTAGCTCTTTGTATTCTTGTTGGCTTTTACATTTTCTCAAAGAACAACGATTGGTTCAAATCACTTATAATGGAAACTACTTCAGCATTAAGTAGATTGGGATTGTATAAAATCTTTCGTCTAATTGTCATATGTGCCTTCGTTCTCATATTGCTGCTTATAATTCTAACATTTTCGGCTCCCATAATAGATCGATATATTGAAAACAAATATGAGTACTCAAATACTTTTGATCAAATTGATAGAAAACTTGATAATCTAAATACTGATGTTCAGATTGACGAGAAGTATTCTGAAATCATCAAATATTATGAGCGTGGTGATTTTGAGAATGCAACTTATCGCTTAAAGGACGCTTTTGGCATTGATGATTTCAAAAATGATGATGAAAAATTAGGGTACTTTGTCGCTGCCTATGTCGGAAATCAACAATTCGACAAAGCTGCTGAAGAGGTTTTGAAGCGGGATATAGAACGACCAAAGTGGGATATGTCACTAAAACTGGATTTAGCTTACTGTATAAGGCGATATAATCTACGGAACACCTTGTTCGAAACATTTTCATTGATTGAAAACCTTCAATTAAAGTTTGGAAGTAAACTGATTTCTAAATTTTGGGCTCTAATTCCAAGTTCTATTATAGGGCAAATCGAAAAAGGAGAGCATTCTCTTTATTTTCTTGAGGGTATTCCAGATGATCAAGTGAACAATCTAAAGGCATTAATTAAGAAATACCCTAAGGATAGATTTGTTGATCACGCCTATTACGCCTTGCAAGAGTATGAATTAGGTTTAAAAGAAAGTGGGTTGATCAAAGATGTACTGATTTATGCTGCTGGTTATAGGCTATTGAGTGAATTAAAATTATCACATGGGTTGAAAAGATGGGAATTCAATTCAAAAGCTTTTGTTCATAGTGTAAATGACTCTAGTTTTATTAATTGTGTGAATCACTTTAAAAGTTATGTCAATACATATCCAGACCGACCACATGCAGATGATTCTGCCTTTTGGCTAGGCTTTCTTTATTCAAATGCGGGGGATTTTGAAGCTTCTTTAAATTGGTTTTCAAAGGTTAATTCTTTAGGGAATGGAGATTATAACTATTATATCGAAACTTTTTTGGCCAAAATAATACCCGAGTTACCTAATGATCTTATAGATAGATTTCTCGACTTGTTGGTTCAGAAAAAAAGTTTTGCTCCCTTTAATTATAATGAGATTATCAATTCCTTAGTGTATTCTGGAGATTCATCAGCAGTTTTAAGAAGGATAAGAACCTTACAACAAGGTGAACAAAGATTGCTTGGTTATGTGGCGTTAGTTGAAAGGTTTAATAATGAGTATAAGTGGTCTTATAGCAAGGGTATTTATTCAGAGTTCATAAGTGACTATGATGCCTACATAGACTCCGGAAATTATGATGAGCTCTCGAACTGGGAAAAAACTGAACTAACAGAAATTGAAAAGCGAGCCAAATATTTAGCTAAGCAAACGGATCTGGTTTTGAGTTACAGTGAAAGTGAATTGAACTATCAAGATATGGCTTCTCTAGCCATAAGCTTTAGACACGATTTCTACAATCGAAAATTAGCACTGTACTTTATTGATTTGGCAGTAAAAAAATTTGGAAATAATCCAAGTTTTCCCCTCGATTACTTTATATATTTAATGGTTGCTAATCTCAGAGATCAAGACCCTGTTGAAGCGATTCGTGCAGCAGAAACTCTTCTTAAAAATTTCCCATCATCTCAATATTGTGATGATGTAATGGCAGACATAGTTTATATCCAGGCGATTGTTTTAGACAAAAGAAACGATGCCAGAAAGACCTTGAATACTTTAGTTGTTGAATATCCTGATGGTAACGCGCTGGATAACGCACATAACTGGTTGGCTATGAGTCTTCGTAATTGCTGTGAATACTATTATTCGTGCTCGGATGATAATGCTCGCTATGGAAGTGCCGAATATCGACAAGAAAAAAAGGCTAAGTGTGACGAAGCAAAGGCACTTTATAAAGAGATAATTAGAAAATTTCCCGATACAAGATTTGCTTTATATGCCGTTGAGAATATTCAAAGGATTAATAAGCGTCTCTATTATTGATTAATAATTTAAAACTCTCGCCACGGTACTTTACAATGTTAAATGGGTTATAAATTAGTTATGTCCATGAAGTGAATGGAGACATAAAATCAAAGTTTCATAATACCTTTGATCAATACCTATAAAATTCGACTTGAAAAGATAGAACAATCAGAGTAACAGATTTACTGCTCACTTTTAATCAGTAGGTCGTTGGTTCAAGTCCGGCAACCAGCACCACTATCTTCAACGTTTTTTGTTTCTCAACTTGCTTGAAAACCAAACTGGTCTAACATTTGGTCTGAGTTTATCACGCCCTTTATGCTATGTGAATCGTTTTTTAAGATCGGCTTGTTTCAAGCACACCATTAAAGTGATTGCCTAAGCTATCCAAAGCCTTATTCAAAAGACAAGGAATGCTCGTGCCGATTCCTCCTTGCTTTTTCAACGCCCTTGTATTGGGCGCTGGCATAACTTTAACAAGGAGTGCCATTATGAACCAAATTAATCTTAAAAACGCCCTACAGGATATTATAAACGATAAACCAAACTCTATTAAAGCCTTCATTGCCCATGAGGCATTGGAAAGTGAGAACCCGAAGGAGTTTTTCACTGAATTGAGTCAGTACGGATGCGTGAGTGGTATGATCCCCTCACTGATCTACTATGCCGATACTCATAAATTCTTTGATAAATATTACAATGAGATTGAAGAATTACGCTTTGAATATGAGGATGAAATCGAATACCCAATCGAAATCAAAGGTGATTTGAAGAATTTCTATGTGTGGTTTACCATAGAGATGGTCGCTTGGAATATGATGACAAGCTTTGGGCTTGATTAGCAAGGTTTGGGAAATATAAACCAGTAGATATCAAAAAGAGAGGTGTTTACAACATCTAGAGGTGTGAAATTATTTTTGCTTTGTTAAGTAGTGTTTTTTTAGAAAATCAATGTTATTAATGGGCTATACTAGTTTTTTGATTAATAATTGATTGAATTTTTATTTACCGTAAAAGAACGTGTATTTACTTACATAGATATAAAATAGGAGATTAAAATACTTATTTATAGGGATGTTTTTCTTGTGTAAAAGCAATATTTTTATGAAGAATAAACTCTCCTCTATTTATGAAATTCCTGCTCCTGTGCCTCTTTGGCACGTTTCATATATCAATCTTTGCTCAAGACCTCCTTTCCAGCTCAGGAGCCCATCACCAAACCAATACCGTTCAAGTAAGTTGGAGTATAGGTGAAATAAGCATTGCTGATTACTCTGGAACAAACTTTAATTGGACGGAAGGTGTTCATCAGCCCATTATTCCCTTAAGTGGAATGACATTGGAAGAGGGTTTAGATAATCCACAAGCATTCCTATATCCCAACCCCGTTCATGATGAGTTATTTATTCAAAGTGAGGATGGAAATGATTTTACTCGATTTGAGATAGTCGATGGTAGTGGAAAAATACTGATCAACAAAGATTTAAAAAGTGATACACAATCTGTGATGTTATCATCTCTTGTACCGGGAATATACTTTTTGAATATCTACAATAAAGTCAGTTTAGCTTTAACTTATAAAATAATTAAAGAATGAAAACTCTTACCTCTACGATAGGCCTTTTACTGCTGTTATTTTCTGCACCATCTTTCGCCCAAGCACCAAATAGTTTTAAGTACCAAGCTGTTTTGCGTAACACAAATGGTCAAGTAATAGCCAGTCAACAAGTGGGCTTGCAAATAAGTATTCTCAAATCAAGCGGTCAATTTGGAACACCTGTTTTTGTCGAAACCTTTTCGCCAACTACCAATGCCTTTGGATTGATTAATCTTGATATTGGATCGGGGAACAACTTGTTTGGCGCGATTGATTCAATTGACTGGGCAATTGATAAATATTTCCTGAAAATCGAGCTTGATGAAAATGGTGGTACAACTTATACAAATCTTGGCTCAACACAGCTTTTGAGTGTTCCTTATGCGTTACATGCGGCAACCTCAGGAAATGCATTTAGTGGTGATTATAATGATCTTAACGGCACGCCATCTTTTGCTCAGGTTGCCTTTTCTGGTAGTTATAATGATTTAAACAATAAACCATCATCCTTTGTCCCTGTTGGTGTCATCCATGATTATGCAGGCTCAATGGCTCCACAAGGATATTTAATGTGCTATGGACAGGAAATATCACGAACAATCTATGCATCCCTTTTTGCGGTGATTGATACAATATATGGCACTGGCGATGGATCAACGACATTCAATCTTCCGGATTTGCGTGGTCGTGCATCGGCCGGAAAGGATGACATGGGTGGAACATCGGCCGATAGGTTGACCAACCAGAGTAGTGGTGTCGATGGTGATGCACTAGGAGGTGTTGGTGGTGAGGAAACGCATACTTTATCAGTAGGAGAAATACCCCCTACATCCGTCAATTTTTCTAATAATTTTTATTTGTCAGGTCGTTCTCATAGTGTTGGTCCCGCTCAAACCTATATGTCTAATGCGGGTAACACGCAAACTGTTACAACAAATGGTGGAGGTGGATCTCATAATAATATTCAACCAACAATGGTCTTGAATAAGATTATTAAGTATTAAAACCATGAAATAGATTCAACAAAAAAACCATCATGAAAAGAGTATTGAACCTAATTATAATTGGATTAAGCTTATCTAAAACAATGTCTTTAAGTGCCCAAAAATGTCAAGAATGTGATATTGCTCTGTCACCAGAGCTTATGACCGTTATTAACGCTACTGATCTGAAGACAAGGCAAGAAGTTGCAATAGCATATTTATCAAGGGTTAGTAAAAGTGAATGGGACAATGTTTCAGAATCTGAAACTGGTTTAGGCATCTCAGCTATAATAGAAGCTATCCCTGTTCAAGGGTCCTTTAATAATAGTAACTCGGAGGAGAGTTATTCAAATCTCGTTGATGATTTAAAAAGTTATGCTTACCAAAGAGGATATAGTCTGGATTGGAATAAAACCTTTGTACGAATTGCCAATAGAGATTTAACAAGTGCTTGGTTAAGGTGTAAGGAAAAGTGTTTTAACCGAGACGGAACATCGCTTATTAAATCAAAAGTTAAATTGAGATCGGAAAATAATTCAAAGGACAATGTTTTTACTTTACATTTAAATCTGCAGCCACAATATGGGATAACGAAAGATGAAGTTATTCGTGTGAAACTGATAAATTGTAAATCTTTAGAGGGTGATTTACTTGAAAAAGGCATGACAATTACTCAGACCGATAAAGAGCGATTATTTCTGTTTTCAATAGATGATATTAAAAAGCCTGTAACTATTGTTGTAGATTTTAATCGTGGGGGTACACAAAATCTTGTCTTGTATCCATTGGAAAATGATTTGCCTAAGAAAAAGGATGTATGCTCTCCAACTTATGACCATGATTTCATCAAATTTAGCTCGAAAATGACCTTAAAATCTTATTTCGAAACTTATGTGGGGGCTGAAAATTTAATGACAAGACCATTTTATTGTTTGAATAAACAGAAATATGGTTCTCAAGTATATTATTTCTTATTTACGGCTGGTTGGGGCAGGACAAATGGGAACTTAATGGGGTTCTGGATTTCTGAGCATCATTTTCGCAAATATTTCTGTTTTATCGAAAAGACTTTTAGAGCATGTCCCGAAAACCCTGGTACAGTATCTTTTAGAATTAATGACCCAGGAAATTTTAACCCAGGAGCACCCAGTAATATCAGAATTGGCTGGATGAAGGAATATGGTCGTTTTACAGTTTATAGAGAATCGTTAACCCATTTGGAAGTTTATTCTACCAATTCATTGCCCTCAGGTGTTTCGAAATCGAAATGCAAGTGAGCGATAAAAAAAGATTAATGTTCACAATATAGAATAGTATATTTTGTTAATTTTATTGTGTGTATTTTGATTAAAAAAATGTATATTTAGGATAAATTAATAAATATGTCATGAATAAGAAAAGTCAAATTAATCCAGTGAAAGAGCCTGTTCTTATAGAGAAAATTGAGGGCCTTACTTTCTGTAACGAAAAAGGTAATAATAATGTTAAGGTAAATTTGGATAAATTCTTCGCGGATTCGAATGCTTCAATGATGGGCGGGTGGACATAATCTGCATAAACATAGTTTTAATTAAGCAATTGTGTATTTTTTAAATTATCATCATACCGTATCTAATTTAAGTAGGCTGATAAAGACAACGTCAGGAGTAGATACAACCCCAAGTACATTATCAA
>CAZAJG010000036.1:29857-44781 GCA_964485405.1 uncultured Owenweeksia sp.
TTATCGAGATTTTGTTGGAACTACTAGAGAAGTGGCTGTTGATAATCACTTTAAGATATCTTTCGAGGATGATACTCTGGGAATGTTTATTAGGAATGAAGGGATATTTAATGGAGTTTTCTCTAAAATCTTTTGTACCACAACTGAAAATCGTGACAGTTTTAAACAGAGGATTGAAGAATCATTGATCCACATTGCAAATGTTGATTCCCGATTGTCTTGGCTGGTGGACACTCTAATGACGGATGTGGTACTGTTTCAGTCCGATAGATACGGTGGAGGGTCAGCTTCTCATCTTCCTGGTGTGATTTGTATTAGTCCAAATGATGATTGGGAGGTTTCAGATTTTGCGGAATGCATTGTGCATGAGGTTACGCATCTTAATTTGTTCTTATGTGATATGGTCAATGGAATATTTCGAGTTTCTAATTTAGAGCTTGGTCGAGAAGATGCGAAAGTTGTTTCTGCTGTTAGGATAGGGGAGTTGAGGCCGCTTGATAAGGCCCTTCATTCAGCGGTTGTTGCTGTTCCATTACTATATATGCAGGAAATAAATAATCAAACAACCTTGAGTGATTTATTCACTGATTCGTTAAAGGTCTGTGCTGACGGGTTGATTGAAAAAAAGAAGTATTTTACGGATTATGGTTTTGAATTGGTCAAACAACTTAGAGATTTTTCAATCAATCAAAATTTTGATAACCTTAGAGGTGAAATTGGAAATAAAAAATTTGCTAGATACCTTGGTACATAGAACTTATGTCATTAAATAATCTGGGATTTGAGGTGATAAAAGGTTATTACCCCATAGATTTGGTATCATCTACCTTTTACGAATTGTTTAATGTATTTCAGATTATGTCGGAATCTAAATTCGGTTTAGTTCAACAACAATTCTGGTTACGTAAAGGTGATGATGCGGATGTAATTAATACACTACGGATTAATGATGTTAAGAAAGTGCTTTCAGGACAAATATGGGAGACCTTTGTCAGCTTATCAACCAAACTAGTTAATAGTTTATGTGACGATGGTTTAGATTATGAATTTCTATCTAGTCACTCCTTTTACAAATCTGCGTTGGTAGGAAAAGAAACACCTTGGCATCAGGATCCCGCTTATAGTAGCAAGAAATTTAGTTTCAATAATATCACTTGTTGGATTCCTCTAAATCCGGTAAATAAAGAAAGTTCGTGTTTACAGTTTGTTAAAGGATCTCATGAGAATAAGAAATTATTGCCTCATGTTCCTATTAGTGATATTTCAGATTGTGCTTTGGAAGCTATTCTTAAAGATAGTGAGAAAAGTTCTGTTGAAACTGTATCAGTTGACCCAGGAGATGTAATTTTACATCGTAGTTATGTGGTTCATCGTTCTACTCCTAATAAAATGTCTAATTGTAGGATCGCACTAGTATTAATTTTTTCAGCGATGGGTTGAATATGATTGTTATAGAGAATTCTAAAATAAATGATGAAGCCTTAGATGAAAACTATTTAGTGGATAAAGAATTTTATCATAGTGAGTTTTATAATTGTAAATTTCCTGATTTACGAGGTACTAAATTTTACAATTGTATTTTTAATACTTGTGATCTGTCCAATATTAAACTTAATGATTCTCAGATTAGAAATGGTGTTTTTAGTCATTCAAAATTGATTGGTATTGGGTTTAGTAGCGTTAATTTTGCATTCTCCGCTGATTTTTTTAACTGCGATATGAGGTATATGGAGTTTCTGGAGCTAAACCTCAAAGGGATGAAGATTGAGAATTGTGACTGTCAAGGGGTTAGGTTTTCTGATTGCAATTTGAGAGAAAGTAAATTGATCAATACTAATTTTAATAATTCGATTTTTAGTAAATGTGATTTACAAAATGCTAATTTGTTAAATAACACCTCTCTATTAATTAACCCCACAGGTAACAAGGTGAAACAAACGAAAATTGATCTTAAAACAGCGGTCAATATCGCCACACTGTATGGTTTTGATGTCAATCTTTAGAGTTTGTTGACTATAAGTTGAGAACATTTTCAAGATTCTCAATTTTGATTTCTTTCACAAAAGCACCTCCATCTTCAACCATACTCAAATATCGCTTATCATGCTCCGTGATGGATTTAATGTTGTGATTGATTAGGTGGTTGTAGAGGGGTTCGAGGCAATAGCCTTTGATCGTAACGGTGTGGGTTGAGAAGGTGAGTTTGATGATGCGATTGTTTTGAGTGTTGGTGGTGAAATCAACACTGCTATTATCACCTTGCCCATCCAATGTTAATTGATCGCTTTTGCTTTTGTCCTCTTGCTTTTCATTCTCATACGATATCGTTACCAAATGGCTGTAATTGAAACATTGGCGGGTGCCGTCTTTGAATAGTAAATCAATGGTTTTTCCGGCTCCAGTGGTGAAAACGGTGAGTTCATCGTCTTTTCCCTGTTTTTGGTCATTGCCTTGGTTGACAATGGATAGGGTTTTGAATTTGTAAGGTTTGCTCATTGTTTTGAGTGGTATTTATTTACATAACGTTTTATTATAGATACTAGAATTTAGGTACGAAAAACGGTTGAGGGTATATTGACATAATGCATATTGAGGGCAGGTATGTAAACAGTAAGTAAAGCCATGATAAAAAAAGCCTCCTCGTAAAAGAGGATAGAAAATCAGACTTAAGCCATACCCTCAATAATTCAATATTTTTATAAATCCCGCTCATAATCTTTATTAGGTTTTTGGGTGATGGGTTTATTGGATATGTCCATGGATCGGTTGATATCGATGGATTTGCCTATTAAATCTTTTTCCTGTACTAATTCGGTGGCACCTTGACGGTCACCTGATTGGGTTATGGATTTGAGAAGATTCTCTTTATCATCGGTATAAATGATCACACCTTCACGACCGCGTGACACCGATACATAAAACTGTTTTTGATTGCTGGCGGGGAATGTTGTGCTCGGTTGATTAATCAACACATGATCGACCGTTTTCCCTTGCGTACTGTACGAGGTGGAGCAATAGGCATAGTTAAGGTTCTGGAAATTTGGGCTTAGGGTGAATTCGCTTTTTTTCGATGTTGAGTGTTTGATGCCCGTGATACGCCCGTCTTGATCAATATTTTTAACGGTTAGCACTGTACCATTGTTTAATCGCTTACCGTGCTCATCAAGGCTGTTTTTGGTAATGCGGATTTCGTCACCTTTTGATAAGAACAATGAATTTTGTCGAAACACATCAAAGTGATGAGGACGAGATTGATCCAAAATATCAATTTTACCATTGGGTAATTGAATGTAGACATGATCACTTGAAACACGATTTATGGTCGCAGTTTGCCCCCTTGGCAAACCCTTCATATTTTGATGGGCTTGGATTATATCATTAACATAATACATTCGGTTGTCTTTCTTTTCGGCCTCGGTGTAGTGACGGTTTTCAATGATCGAAATACGTTTTTCACGTTTTTTAAGAATTTCCCGTTCTCTTAAACCCGACCGAATGTGCTTGCTGACATGATCCGCTTGTTCACGCGTTGGCGTAACGACTAAGGCCGATTTTTTGCCATCAACCAGTTTTAGGTAATCACTGGTTAATTGCTCGGCAATCTCGGCATAGTCAACCTCGCGAATGACATTCATTGAATCCAGTTGCTTAAAACCACTGGCAATATTACCCTTACTGATGTGCTCAACGGCTTGTTTATAACTGTCCTGTTTTTGGCGGTAAATGTGCTCCAATGACGCTTGTGGGATTTGCCCAACGGTTTTTAAAATACGCATTGCATCCCCGCGATCCACAGCCGAATGTTGGCGTGGATCACCCGATAAAATGACACGTGCATTTTGATCTTTGGCAATTTCTAAAATGGACGCCATATCGGATGTGCCCAACATGCCTGCTTCATCGACCCAAATCACCTGATTGTTGGCTTGGTTTTGCAACTCCTCATCCCTTAAAAATCGGGCGACCGTATTGGTGTTGTCAAAACCTTCACTTTTTAACACATCATGGGTCGCTCGTGCCGTTGGGGCGAGCAGGGTAACCCTACGGTCAGCTTTTTCAATTTCATTGACCGCGTATTTAATCAAGGTGGTTTTGCCCGTTCCGGCACCTCCCTTAATCATGATGAGTTTATCTTGAGAGCTAAGGATATGATTAAGGGCAATGTGTTGCTCTTGCCCTAATCGCTTGAAAGCATTTTTGGTTAGTGACGTTGCAAATGGTCTTACTTTTCCCAATCCACCGCGGGCTAATCGCACCATGGTGCGCTCTTCCTTTAACACCAATTCGGTCGTGCATAATCGATCACTACCTGATTGAATGGTAAACACACGATTATCCTTTTTTAACGCTTGATCCATGGCATCCATTGAGATGGATGTGTTATCAATAGCATGGAGATAGGCTTGGGATAAAATCTGTCGTTCACGTTTAACGGATGATCGCGTAAACACATGGTCAATGGCGTGGTTTACCGCTTTCTTGGGTGTCATATCATCTTTGGTCGTCTTGATTTCCGACTTGATATACTCGTCAATGCCATGCGTTGCAAGCTGTTCCCGCCATCGTTCCTGAAGCTGTGACATCGATAGTGAGGAATCTTTTTTACCGCGTGTTTTTGCACCCAATTCATCCAATTGTTGCGGATCAACAATACCCTTTTCCTTGGCGACTTGGCCGATGTAATTGGTGCGTTTGGAAAAATGGTCAATCGCGGTTTGCGGAATAACCGCCACCTCAAAACCATTTTCAGTTTTACGAATACCATAACCAAGACTGGATAACGCATCGGCCAGCCGTTTTTGAAACCGTGCCTGATAATACGGCATATCCCGTTTGATGTTGTGGAATTGCCCCGCCTTAAAACGTTCCTCAACCGCATCATACGTCACGTTAAACGTAAAGGCATGGCAATGCAGATGCGGATCGGGCGGGTAGCCTTCAACCGGGCGAGCCGTTTGATGGATAAAGTCCGTCCAAAGTAATGACTCCGTATCACGATCGTCATATTGACCTTGAGTGCGGATACGGGTTTGCATATCCTGTTCAATTTCATTCATCGTTTGATGAACGCAGTTTTTAAACACATCCATTACCGTATTGTCATCGCTTAAACTATGCAGGATCGATACGGATTTGGGCGCATGGAAACTGATATCATAGCCAACCCGTCTATCGGCTACCGTGCGCGGGGTGAGAGGTGCCCCATTTTTAGGATTGATGTTGTCGCACAGTTGTTCAAATGTATCACGATCAACAATGTTACCCTCCAAGCCCAATTGCTTGGCAATACCTCCGTTAAACGAGCCATTCAATTCTTGATCATTGATATAGTAATCCGCTTTGGATAGCGCATCGCGGAAATAACTTTTTGCATGCCCTGAGGTCTGGCTTTGAAACATACGGATCATAACAATCCCTCCAATAGTTGTGAGTAAGTCATCAATGTTTAATCGGATTTACTGATCAAAAAAACGCACTTAAAACGTATCAATTGAAGATAGAAAAATGATCACTGTTTTAAGCCATTTTTATTTTGAGTGCATAGCGATCAAGTTGTCTTGGTTTTATGATTTCAAATTGCTGAATAAGCGATACCATCAAGACGATTATTTATCCCTGAGCTGTATGTGGCTCGGGAAAAGTATCGTCAAATGGTTTACATCGCTTAGTCAATGTTCAACCAAGATGAGGAGAGAGAATGATGAGTGAGATAGCCAAAATAATAGCCGAACAAAATGACATGTTTCGACAACGAATAGGTGATCCTTTTGGGATTTATTCCAGTATCAAAGGTCGATATATAATGACCCAAGGAATAATCCGTTTAACCCTTGAAGACCATCAAGACATTATTGATAAAATTCGAGCCTTTAACGCTTTCACACCGGATAATGATCCGTATAAAGAACATGATTTTGGCCGCTTTCAACTGGACGAGAACAAGCAGGATATTCTGTGGAAAATTGACTACTACGATCCAACCTATCAATACCACAGCGAGGATAAATCCAACCCTGAAGTAACTAAACGTATTCTTACCGTTATGCTAGCGCATGAGTATTAATCGCCATAAACCAGAATAGTATCGCCTTAAGTTTTGATGACATCATTTCTTGAGAATAAGCATCGCTTTTACATACCGGCTTATTGTGTGTTTGTATCAATTTATTCCCCTTGGTTTTAGGCGTTTCAATTGATGATATGGCGATACCATCAACGCAATCATTTGCCCTTCTCTGGCCCGCATAAACGTGTGGTTCCGGGCAAATGATTTCTGCCTTGCTGGTTGTCATCGCCTCATCACTTAAAACCAAAACCAAGGAGGTTTAACAATGACTAACACATCAAAACTAATCGCCAAACAGAATGATGAATTTCGTTCCGATTTTGGTGAAATCATCAAAATGCCTAGCCCTATTAAAGGACGGTACATCGTGACTTGTGGTATTGACTGTTTATCCTATGACGAGAGATTTGAAATCGTTCAACGGATTAGAGAATTCAATTCGTTCACTCTCGAAAATGATCCTTACGGGGAACATGACTTTGGACGTTTTCAACTGGAAGAAAGCAAACAGGATATCCTCTGGAAGATTGATTACTACGATGCCAATTATGAATTTGGCAGTGAAAACCCATCTAATCCACAAGTAACCAGACGTGTTTTAACAGCAATGTTAGCGGATGAGTATTAATTAAAACTAGGGTCATCTGATTTTCAGGTGACCCTAAATAGCTAAAATAAAAATGAAAAAAGGGGTGTAATAGCCCCGTTTTTTTTGTTCCCTCATTAACCAAAATAATTAAATATCGAAATGCCCAAGAATATATTCTTATACCAAATGTATCATCGCCAATTCTTAAATTCGCTTCCTCTGCAACCTTATTTTTCTTTAAAACAGACACTATAATAAGGGGTGAAATACTAAAATTATGTTTTGCTTTGCTCGCTCTCTTTACGTGCATAATATCATCAGACATCTCCCCTTAACGGTGCTAAGGAATTTTTCCAAAATTTCACCCTAAGAGTTTCGAAAAAAAACAATCCTCTTTTTTTGAATATTTTATACATTCGAGTATTGCTCTTGAAACAAGCAAACTCTACTTGAATGTCAAACATATTAGATACGCCACTGATCGAGTGGCAAATGGGTCATGCCTTTACCATTCGTGATGCCTGTGAAGGGGTGTTGATTATGGGCGGATTGGGATCGGGTAAAACCTCTGGTTCCGGTGCGTTATTGGCCAAGAAATTCTTAACCACTGGATTTGGTGGCTTGGTGTTAACGGCCAAGGAAGAAGAGCTTGCCCTTTGGCAATCCTATGCGAAAAAATATAACCGTGAACATGATCTTATTATCGTTGGTCATGGTTCGGATCGCTATTTCAATTTCCTAGATTATGAGGTGAGCCGACCCGATAAGGGCACAGGTATCGCGCACAACATTGCCGATACCTTAAAAACGGTAATTAAGGCGGGGGCTTCGGAAGGCCAAGAATCCGATAAGGCATTTTGGGATGCTTCATTACAACAACTGTTGGTCAATGCCGTGGATTTGTGTTTGCTGACCCAACGTGAAATCAAGTTTGAACATATTTATAGAATTATTCAATCCGCTCCAAAAAGTAAGGCAGAACTGGCAAGTACCAGCTTTCAACAAAGTTCACCATGTTTTAAATTGATGAAACATTGTGCGGAAAACTTGATCCAAATGGAGCAAACGGATGAAACCGACCGAAAAGCTAGACGATTACACAGCATTGAGGATTTCTTTTACGGCAACTGGTTGTATTTATCCGAAAAAACGCGAAGCATTGTTGAACAAATGTTTTTCGGTTTTGGTGATCGCTTTATGCGCGATCCGCTCTATCGTTTATTTAACACGAAAACCAATGTAACGCCAGAGGACACGATTAAGGGCAAAATAATCGTCTTTAATCTACCGTATTTGATTTATGAGAATATCGGCCGTGATGGACAAATTTTGTTCAAATATGTGTGGCAACGCGCGATGCAAAGGCGGCAAATCCGTGATCATAGCCGGCCAACTTTTCTTTGGGTGGATGAGGCGCATTATTTCCTACACGACCATGATATTGATCATCAATCCACGGCACGCAGTTACCGTGCCTGTACTGTTTACTTGACCCAAAACTTACCGAATTACAGTCTTCATGCTTCGGGCGGGAGTAGTCATGGAAACTATCATTTTAAAGCTCTCGCGGGAAACTTGGGTACCAAATTCTTTCACGCAAACTCTGATGTGGAAACCAACGAATATGCGGCCAATCTTATTGGTAAGGAATTAAAATGGGTGGATAACACGGGGCAATCGATGGGTGGCGATCAACCACAATTTAGCGAAGGATCATCGCAATCGATGTTGTTCACGATTGAGCCATCTGACTTTGCACAACAAAAAACAGGAGGTGCGATGAACGATTATTTGGTTGAGGTCATTGTCCACCGCCAAGGGATCCCGTTTAAAAGCACTGGAAAAAACTACGCACTATTCACAATAAATCAACAACAGATATGAGTACACAAAGTCAGTTTTACACCTACAACCCCGAAAAGCGAAATGTTTTTATGCAGGTTCATGGAGGGCGAACCAATCATCTTATAAATCTCACTCTTGGTTTTTTTGCTGCTATTATTTCACCCACTTGCTCAATTGTGGAAGTGTTCTTGCGGAAAAACTTTGGCCAGCGCTATATTACCTTATCGCAATCGATTTTTGTCTTTATTGTTGTGCCACCTCTATTAACCATCGGATTTGATGAATATGGAATGGATGTAAATGTGTTTAGTGCTAGCATACTATTTCTATTTATGTGCGTGTATTTGTGGAAATCCATTCAGCACCGCAAGGAAATAACCAAATATGGCACCGCCTATGACTTTAAACGTTTCAGCCTCTCCGATGGTGAACTAGCTCCATTTTGGGATACGATCATTGGTAAAAAATGGCGTAAGACAACGATTGCTGAATATCATGTGCGTCTTGTTTTAGAGCCAGCGATTCCTTTTGTTATTGGTCTGGTTTTGTTAATATTTCCATGGACACGCGCCTTGGGTGGGTTATTGACTATTTGTGGGCTATGCTTTTCTATGCGTAATTTTGCTAAGTATTTTGCCGCTCGGAATTGGATCTTAGACGTTATTGACAAGCAAATTTCCGCTAAGGCTACCCATGATATTTTTATAGAACGCAAGCCCAGCAAAGACACCAAGGGCGTGTATTTACCCATTGAATTACCGGATGATGAAGAGGTGCGAAAAACACTTTGCTCCATCGTTGATGAAAGCTTTTCCGCCAGCCATGATATTTGGGTCAATGACTTTTTGGATGAAGGAGAAAAACCAGAAGGTTAAGCTGTGTCGGGTTTAACCAAGTGTGCTTGTTGGGGATGCCGTTTTAAAATAACGGTACGAATAAAATGGGTCATATTACTAAGATGTTTATTCAGTGTCTCTTTGGTTAATTGACCGTTTTGATAATCACGAATGCTAGAACGTAATTGAATTTCTGGAATAATGGAAACGTGCAAATTTGGTTCAAACCCAAGAGCATTGGATATTAATTGTCTTGATTCATCTTTGAATTCAACATTCTTGGTCAAATAAGTATTCATCAAATCCCAATTCATTGAAGGGGAAGGTTCAGCCATGATCAACTCCTTTTATTGTTTAAATAAGTGTATCACAAAATCCATCTTATGGCAAGATTTGATAAACATACATTGGAGTATATTCGAGAGAGTGTTCGTCCTATTGATGCCGTGAAAACCCTTTTTCAAGAAAGAGGTCAGGCAATTGAAAATTTACAAAAACAACGGTCAAAAACAGTGTTTGTTCCTGAGCCTCGCCTAACACGAAAAGATGACCTGACTTTACCCTCAACACGGCAAACAAAGGGGTTGAATAGACAGGAGTATCAAGAGAAGAACAACGCATTAAAATCAGACTATGATCAAAAAATCTTTGATACAGCACGGGATCATTTTGATAAGAACCATCCCAAGAATGATGTGGAATTGTTAGATAATCTTGGTCAAGAGGATTTAAGTATTCTTTTGGAAGAAAACGGGGTTGAAAAAGTACACACCTTGCAAGTGGAACGTGAAGCCAAAGCACCAAACGAAAACTTAAACATTGATGATCTCGATCTAAAAATGGATGATGCCCAAGCCGATCAAATTTTTAATGATATCGATAGGGCAGAGGAGCCGGCCAAAAATCCAGCCAAGGACATCGACCCCCAGCAAGAGCCAACCGCAGAACTCAATTTAATCATGGATCAGGAAACAACCGATAAGGTTTTTAATAATTACCAAATACAACGGGAGGAATTTAAGGACAATTCAAAAGAACTTACCGCGCAAAAGGTGTCAAAAGAAGATGGGTTAGAGAAATAGTGGTGCCTTAGCCTCAAACACTATTTTGAGGTTATAGGTTAACTACCCCAAATTCAAACTATTTTTTCCTCTACTCGTATCAATCAATCCGTCATCCGAAAATGAATAATACGATTCATCGGTGAGGATGATATGGTCAATAATTGGAATATCAAGGAGGGTGCCAGCAACTTCCATTTTTTGAGTGATGCCTTTATCGGCCTGACTTGGATCGGTGCCGTCTGATGGATGATTGTGCCCCAATACTATGGCGCTTGCTTTGGCTTTTAATGCACAAGCGAAGATTAATCGAATATCCACAACTGTCCCGGTGATACCACCTTTTGAAATCGGCACAATGCCTAAGCATCGATTGCTTGTATCAAGCAGAAGTATTTTAAACTCTTCATACAAATTGATGGTGCAATCATCCCAATTTTCACGGAACAATTGATAAGCATCATCGGAGCAGGAGACTTTTGGCCGATCTTTGGCCTTAACCTTGGATCGGTAGGTTAGCTTTATTTCGCTGATGGGGTTGGGTGCTTTCTTGATCATGCCAATATCATGGCACGGCCGGCTTGATAGAAAAATGTACTCAAAAATAGATCCATGGCGTAAGCTCATAACCGTCTATTGCTGTAAATCTTCAACAAGAAGTGGACTGAAAATGACTTTTGATTAAGTCACAGTTTTTGAGCGACTTGGCAATGTATATGGTTGCGGTGATGGTTAATAGTATAATTTAAGCAGCTTGAGTGAGTTGGAGTGTTATAGCATCCACTCAATCAATCCAATCGTGATCTGGTGGATTCATCCGCAATTTGTAGCACAGGCTCATTGACAAGAATTCGGACTGTTATCCGCTCTTTGTTGTTCACCACCAGATAGTTGAAGGGTGTTTTGTTGGGCTGGCCGTATCGATTCAATTTGGACAATCTCGATTTGATATAATCCTAAACGAAAAAAGGCACCCTCGAGGATGCCTTGATTCAGTATGTATTAGTAGAAAAGAGGATTAATTTCCGTTATACGCATAAACGTCCTGTATAATAATACCTTCTCCCTCAGACAATCTTTGATTTATCATTTCACCTCCTTCATCATTGTAAAACCCAAAACACAACTGCCAAAGCACGGCCGACATTCGATTGTATTTACTTGGAACTTCGAACTCATATGTGTCAGTAAAGGATATCGATTTAC
Source organism: uncultured Owenweeksia sp. (assembly GCA_964485405.1). Lineage (GTDB taxonomy): Bacteria > Bacteroidota > Bacteroidia > Flavobacteriales > Schleiferiaceae > CAKZNE01. The sequence continues at coordinate 41,462 of CAZAJG010000036.1, forward strand.
TAATTGTGATTGAATGACTCGATTCAGAGGTTTCAGTAAAACTTGCGGAAAGTGTGGCGCTTATTGAGGCTTCTATTGAAGATACCTCACCGGTTACAGAAACCCCAAGGCTTGAAGCAAAAGACTTAGTTTCAATTGCTGATCGTGTATTTCCTATGTCATAAGTTACTGAATGCGTTGTTTTACCTATTCCTGATAGTTCTACAGCGTAAATCTGTTTCCAGTAATATGATGGGCGAATTTTTAGTAGGTTGGTCCAAATTCTGATATACTGAATACGTCCACCCCGGCCATTTATGCCAACAAATTTCAGTTCATTGACACGTTCCACATCTTCTGCAGGTATCGTGATACCGTGCCATTTCCACTGAACCTCATTTTCGACATTGATCCGTCTTAGCAATTTGTTGTTGATGTAAACTTCACAGCCAGAATCCGTCACAGACCCATTACGATAAACTCCGCCCAACAAAAACGTAAGACTTATATCAGTTTTTACGGGTACGTTCATCTCAACTTTCATTACTCCTTTACCACCTCCTTCTAAACTCCAGCAATCCTGAGCATTTTCTATGGTTACATTTTGCTTTTCAACTATACGCATATGCTCGGTACGCTCCTTATACCAAGGAAGGGTCTCTCTGGGTACAAAAGCATGGTCTGAGGGAAACATATGCACGTGATTAGTCTGGTCTGGACCAAATTGACCTGGTCCTGTGATCTTTGGGGGTCCTTGATTGACATTCCAACCAAAGACATTTTTTTGAACTGGTAGTGTATTCATATGGTTTTTATCCAAACATATATAATCAAAGGGTAATGATCATTTCTTTCAGACTAAAATAGTTATATGTACTTATGATTTAAGGTAGAAATACGCATGCTTTTATATCTTCAAATGAAAGTGGACGCGTTTGGCTTAAATATTACACATTAATATTTACCATTGATTATTTTTTGTTTTTCGATTGCCCATAACATTATAGTGTAAGAAGTGTTACTATCCAGAAGAGTGGTCGTGTTTTCTTGGTCATGCCGATATCATGACATGATTATCACACCATCACTACGCACATAAAAAACGGATTACTTCTCTAACCCTTTATCCTTATCGCGGGATATGTCGCGTGTGTCCAGATCGATGGAATGGGAATCGAGGCTATCCATATCAAGGGGCGGGATAATGTCTTTGTCTTTTCCCTTTTCTAATTCCTGATCCTTGGCATATTGCTCCATGCCATCTTTCATCGCTTGCATACGGTTATTGCCCGCACTTAATCCTTTTATGATATCGGGCTTAAGCCCTAATTCACGCGATAATTCATAGCCTTGATTAAAGGCTTGTTTGTAATCGTTATCGACTGTTGTGGTTTCGTCTTTCATGGGTTAAAGGGTTTCGGTGACATATTGCTCCAAATACTCATCAAGGGATTGACGATCATATAAAATGACCTTTTTCTGGGGTTGAGAAAACCTGATTTTCCGTTCATTACGCAGTTTTTGTAAACTGGTTTTTGACGTGATATTAAGTAAGGCCATCGCCTCATCACCATCAACCCATTTATCGGGGATATCTTTTCGGGTGGCATCGATATGCTCGATTACCTTGTCAAATAATGCATAGAACGCATCTTCTTGCAGGCAAACAACTTCCATAGAGTATTCAATGTTTCACCCCGAAGATCGGAAAAAATTAGTTTGATAGAGGGGTTTTATTTTTTGCTTTTTTGTTTTTTCTTGTTCGTTTTTGGTGAAAAGTCCAAAACATTATCCGCATAGTCATCTATGGTTTTATCGGGAAGTGAATCAAGATAGATTTCGGTGGTCTTGATGCTGGAGTGTCCAAGCATTTGTTGAATGGCGGTAACAGGTATGTTTAGAAGTTTTGCTCTAGTGGCAAAAGAATGACGTGTTACATAAGAGGTTAGGTTTTCATCAATATCGCATCGCTTGGCTAGTTCTTTTAATTCTCGATTGTGGCGGGTTCGTGCCGTTTCCATGTCAAGATATTGATCCGCGTAATCTTTTCGTTTGATGATGGGAAAGATGAAATCATCATTTTTCTTACTCTTAGCATAATATTCAAGAATGGATTTAAGCATTTCGGTTTCTTGCACGTTGTAAAGCCGTGATGTTTTCGATCGTCTATATTTAACACGCCCGCCAACCCAACTACCAATTTTTAGATAGGCGAGATCAATAAACGACATTCCCCACATGGCGAAAGAGGCAAGGAAGTAATTTCTGGCATCAAAAAGATGATCATCGGGTGATAGCTTTAGGTTGATAATGCTTGTTAAATAAGTGTCGCTAATAGCCCGTTTATCCGTATCCTGCTTCTTAATTTGATAGTCATCAAAAGGATTTGCATACTTATCGGCAATTCCCACTTTTACCGCCTTATTATAGGTTGATCGAAGGGTGCGTAGATAGGTGCCTAACCCGTTAACACCTTCCACATCGTCCTTTTGCATATGCCATGCTTCCATGTCTTTCAGGAATTTGAGATTAACTTGATTAAAGGATAGGTTTTTATGACCGACAAATTTTTCCAATGCTTTGTTTAAGTCCTTATGGACATCTGCATAACCGCGCTTTTTTCTTGTTCGTAAATCTTGCTCTAACTCATCTAAAAAATCAAAGACGGAACCTGATTTCTTGTAATTCGAGAAATATTTTTTATAATCTCGCATAGGGATATTGGTCAGCGTGCCATTGTCGACTAATTCGTCTAAGTGAGATAGAAGGGTGTCTTTCTTTTCATCGCTGGCGATGATTCCTCCTTCTCTTAGCTTATTAATAATCTGAATGGCGAGTGGTTTTCGAAAAGTGCTAACAATCCGAGCTTTGACATCATGAATGGATAAAGTTGCAATCGTACCATCTTCCCCAAGCGTGTCGATCAATTTCCTAGCCGTATTCCTCTTATCTTGGATCGAATTATTAACCCGTAAAATTGAATGATACCCTTTGTATCCTTTCTTTATTTCACGCTTTTTTGAATCCCAAAATTCTTTTGGCGCTTCATACCCTGTTGGGATCGGTAAAGTTCGCTCGCTTTCCCCATCACTTAAACGCAGGAGTATAGGGAAGGTTCCATTCTGCTTTTTTTGCCTAGTATCTTGGTTTATAGCTACATCCATAATGTAAAGGTCGTGAAAATTTGCACAGGATTTGCACAGGATTTATGGTTTTTTTAGAAAGATTATGAAGTTGATAAAACATAAAGTGCTGATTATCATTTAGTATGAATTCATGTGTATTCACAAAACACTAAAATCGCCTGCTTTGGGAGCAGGAGGTCGCAGGTTCGAATCCTG